>CAYIXI010000007.1:17711-64881 GCA_964367235.1 uncultured Chitinophagaceae bacterium
TATCTGCTTTTATCATAATCATCTGCGTTTTCTGCGTTCTATTTTTTAAATTATTGGAACGCTGATGACGCTGATTGGTTTGATTAAATAAGATTTTATAGTTGTTTGCGTTCTATATTTTAACTGCACGAGCTTCAGTTACGCCATCAACTTTTTTAATTTCTGCAAGCGCTTCGTTTGGAATTTGTGAGTCAACATTTACAATTGTTAACGCAGTCTTACCAATTCCAATTCTGCCAAGCGATAGGCCTGCAATATTAATTTGTTGCGAAGCAAGTATGCCACCAACTTTTGCAAGCATTCCGGGTTTATCAATATTTTTATAAAGTAACACATCTCCGCTCGGATTGAATTCAACTAAAAATCCATCAACTTCTACAATTCGTAAATTTTCATTTCCAAAAACTGTACCAGAAATTAAAAGTGAATCTTTATCAGTTTTCAAAACTACAGAAATTAAATTATTGTAAATTTCGTTTGCATCATTTACCAAAGTTGAAACTTTTAATCCTTGCGAATCGGAAACAAATTTTGCATTTACATAATTTATTTGTTCGCTCATTAAACGACTTAAAATTCCTTTTAAAACTCCAGTTGTTAAAAGCGAGGAAAATTTGTGTAAATTTTCTCCTTTAACTTCTACAATAATTTCTTTAATACTTCCATTTAAAAGTTGCGAGTGAAGAGTTCCAATTTTTTCAGCTAAATTTAAAAACGGTTTTATCTGTTTTGTAATTCCTAATTGAAGTGCATCGGCATTTACTGCGCCATTAATTGCAATATCATTTAATGCGTCAACCATTTGTTCAGCAATTTGGATTGCAACTTTTTCCTGCGCTTCTTCTGTCGACGCGCCGAGATGCGGAGTTGCTACAACTTTCGGATGATTTAAAAGTGGGTTTTCTCCGGGAGGTTCAATTACAAAAACATCAAGTGCGGCACCAGCAACTTTATTATTATCCAATGCTCGCAAAAGGGCTTCTTCATTGATGATTCCGCCACGCGCGCAATTTATTACTCGCACACCATTTTTGCATTTTGCAAAAGTTTCATCATTTAAAAGATTTTTAGTTTCATCATTAATTGGAACATGAACGGAAATAAAATCTGCGCGATTATAAATTTCATCAAGCGAAACTAATTCGATATTTATTTTTTTTGCGACATCTAAATTCATCACTGGGTCGTAGCCAATAATATGCATTCCAAATGATTGGCAACGAGTAGCAACTTCTCTGCCGATTCTTCCAAGTCCAATTATGCCGATTGTTTTATTTAAAAGTTCGGTGCCAAGAAATTTTTTTCTTTCCCATTTACCACTTTGCAAACTTTTATTTGCTTGAGGAATTAATCTTGCTAAACTTAATAGCAACGACATTGTGTGTTCGGCAGTTGAAATTGTATTTCCCGCCGCGGCGTTCATTACAATAATTCCTTTTTTGGTTGCCGCTTCAACATCAATATTGTCAACTCCAACTCCGGCGCGACCAATAACTTTCATTTTATTTGCGCTTGAAATTATTTCTTTTGTTACGGTTGTTCCGCTTCGGACAATTAATCCGTCGTATTCTCCAACAATTTTTATAATTTCATCTTGTTTGATTCCAAATTTTGTGTCGACTTGAAAACCTGCACGGTTTAAAATATCAACACAGCTTTGTTCGATTGCATCGGTAATTAAAATTTTTTTCATATTATTTTTTCTGACTTAAAATGTTTTGAACTGCTTTTGTTCCACTTCCGGTTTCAAATTCATAACCAGATTCTGTTAATGATAATTCAATTGCACCAATTACTGTAATCATGTCGAGCTCATCATAAAATCCTAAATGCGAAACACGGAAAATTTTATCTTTAAAATCATCTTGCCCACCGGCAACAGTGATTCCATATTTTCCTTTTAAAATTTTATTAAATTTTTTCCATTCAACACTTTCCGGTAACCAAATTGGTGTAACTGCAAACGATGGAGAATTTGAAAATAATTTCAATCCAATCGCGGTAACTCCGGCGCGAATCGTGTTTGCTAAAAGTTCGTGTCGCGCCCAAACATTTTCAATTCCTTCATTTCTAATTTCTTGAAGCGCAATATCAACACCAATTACAAGCGAAACTGCAGGTGTAAATGGCGTGTCGTTTCCTTCAAAAGATTTTAAAGCTTTTTTCAAATCAAAATAAAATTTTGGAGTTTTAGAATTTTTCGTTGCTTCGATTGCTCTTTTGCTCAACGCAACAAATGCCAAACCGGGCGGAATCATTAATCCTTTTTGCGAACCAGTTACGCACGCGTCAATTCCCCATTCGTCAAATCTAAATTCGTGCGCGCCAATTGCAGTGATGCCGTCAACTACAACCATTGCGTTTGAATTTTCTCTCACAACTTTTGAAAGTAATTTTATGTCGGTTGCTGTTCCGGTTGAGGTTTCGCTATGAATAAAACAAACGCCTTTTGCATCGGGATTTTGTTTTAATGCATTTACGATTTCTTCTTCGCTTGGCGCTGTGCCCCAAGGATTTTTAATTTCAATTGTTTCGATTCCAAAAACTCGCGGAAGTTTTACCCAGCGTTCTCCAAATTTTCCACCATTGACAACAATTATTTTTTCGCCGGGAGAAAATAAGTTTAAAAATATTGCTTCCATTCCGCCTGTGCCCGAACAAGTTAAAGTTAAAACTGGTTGGGTGGTTTGAAAAAGATATTTTAAATTTTCGTTAACACGAGTTAAGATTTCCTGAAATTCGGGATTGCGATGATGAATAATTGGCTCCGCCATTTTTAGCATTATATGCTCTGGCACTGGAGTTGGTCCTGGAGTAAAAAGTCTTTTTTTCATTTTAGTAAAATTTAGTTGTTAATAAATTGATGTATTGATTATAAAATAAATATAAATAAAAAAGCGAAACATTCGTATAAATATTTCACAAATGTTTCGCTAAAAAATTTTAAGTTTATTTAAGCTACTGCCGAATGTTTTTTTGTTGAAATATTTTTTTTACCAATATGTGAATCAATTGCTTTTAAAAGTTCAAAACGACCTGCGCCAGTCAAAGATGAAAATGTCAATACCGATGAAAGCATTGAATATTTTTTTAAATCGTCTTCCATTTTCTTTTTCTGAATTGCTAATTTGCTAACAGGCATTTTATCGGCTTTAGTCATCGCCAAAATAAATGGCACATCGTAATAATCCAGCCAGCCCATCATCGTATTATCAAGATCAGTTGGACCAAGTCGTGAGTCAACAATTTGAATCGCGACTGCAATTTGTTTTCGCATCTTAAAAAAATCTTCAATCAAAGATGACCAACCAGCTTTTACATGGTCGGCGGCGCGAGCATAACCGTAACCCGGTAAATCAACAATATAAAACTCTTTGTTGATGAGGTAATAATTTAATTCGCGAGTTTTTCCGGGAGTCGAACTTACTCTTGCAAGAGATTTACGATTGCAAAGTTTATTCAGCAAAGAGGATTTTCCAACATTCGATCTGCCAAGAAAAATAATTTCTGGATAATTTTCTTTTGGGAGTTGTTTTAAATTTGCAACTCCGATAACAAAATCAATTGAGCTAATTTTCATACTTCAACCTTATCTAAATAAAATATTAAATTGATAAAAAAATTATGCCGCTGTTGTTGCTTCTGCGACTTTATCTTTTTTACTCTCTTTTGTTTTTTGCGTTTTTTGATTTATTCGTTTTTTTCTATCAACCTTTGGTGCAACTTTTTGTTCAACTTGTCCGACATTAAAATCAACAAGTTCTAAAATCGCAATCTGTGCGCCATCGCCTAATCGTTGACCAAGTTTAACAACGCGAGTATATCCACCGGGACGGTTTGCAACTTTTGGTGCAATTTCGGTGAAAAGAGTTTTAACAACTTCGCGATCGTGAATGAAGCGAGCAACTTCTCTTCGTGCGTGAATATTTAATTTTCCACTTACAGTCTCTTCTGCAACAGCTCGCTTTGCACGAGTGATTACTTTTTCAACAACCATTCTCATTTCTTTTGCTTTGGCAAGTGTTGTTTGAATTTTTTTATGTTTTAATAACGAAGTTGAAAGATTGCTAAACATAGCTTTTCTATGGCTTCGTGTTCTATTAAATTTTCTTCCTGCTCTATTATGTATCATAATTTTTTCCTAAAAACTTATTCGGTTTCTTTTAAGTATTTATCAACATCCATTCCGAATGTTAAATTGCTTTGCTCAACAATTTGTCCGAGCTCAGTTAAAGATTTTCTTCCAAAATTTCTGAATTGTAAAAGTTCCGACTCTTGTTTTGAAACCAAATCTGCAATTGTATTAATTGAAGCTGCTTTCAAACAATTATGCGATCGAACGCTTAACTCTAATTCTTCAACTTTTGTTTGAAGAAGTTTTTTTACTCTTAAAAATTCTTCATTCTTATCCATATCATCCGATTCAGAATCAGATACTCCGCCAAAAATTAAAAAATATTGAATATGATCTCGAAGAATTTTTGCCGCATGCGTCAACGAATCTGTTGGAGAGATTGAACCATCAGTTTCAATTTCTAAAATTAATTTTTCGTAATCGGTTTGTTGTCCAACGCGAGTTTGTTCGATAATATATTTTACATTTGTAACTGGTGTAAAAATTGAGTCGATTGGAATTACGCCAATTTCCTGATCGGTAGTTTTATTTTCTTCCGATGTTACATATCCTTTTCCACGACCAATTCGAAGTTCGATTGTCAAGTTTACATCTTTTGTTAAATTTGCGATATGCAAATCTGGATTTAAAATTTCAAGTTCTGCACTTGCATTTTGAATATCAGCGGCAGTAAAAGTTTTTTGTCCTTTAAGATGAACAGTAACTTTTCCGATTTTTTTATTTGTTGCTTTGAGTCGAACTTCTTTTAAATTCAAAACCATATCTGCAACATCTTCAACGATTCCTTTTACGGTAGAAAATTCGTGGAGAATTCCATCAATTTTAAATGATGTAATTGCAAAACCCGGAACTGATGAGAGAAGAATTCTTCGAAATGCATTTCCGATTGTTACGCCAAAACCTTTTTCAAGAGGTTGAATAATAAATTTGCCACGAGTTGAGCTACTTGATGATTCATCAAGTGAAACTCCGCTTGGCATTTGTAAATTAATTGTAGTCATTGTCTTTTTCCTATAAAAATTTTAAAAAACTTATTTAGAGTACAACTCAACAACAAGCTGTTCGTTAACTGGAAGTGGTATTTCACTTCTTTCAGGTACATTTAAAAATGTTCCAACAAGAGCTGCTTTGTCGATGTTTAACCAAGAGAGCATCGATGAATCGCTTACTCTCTTCATTGAATTGTGAATCAAATCAAGTTTGCGACTTTTTTCTTGTACTTGAATTGTGTCGCCACTTGTTAATTGTATTGATGGAATATTTACTTTTTTATTGTTCACTAAAAAATGTCCGTGCAACACAAGTTGACGAGCTGATTTTCGTGATGGTGCAAATCCTAATCGATAAACTACATTGTCAAGTCTTCGTTCAAAAATCTTTAAAAGATTTTCGCCTGTTTTTCCAGTTTGTCTTTGTGCTTTCACAAAAGAATTTCTGAATTGCGATTCCAATAATCCATACGAGCGACGAATTTTTTGTTTCTCTCTTAATTGAATTCCGTACTCTGAAAGTTTTTGACGACGCGACTTCCCATGTTGACCGGGCGCGTAGTTTCTTTTTTCAATCGGACATTTTTCTGTGTAACATTTTGTCCCTTTCAAAAAAAGTTTTTGCTTTTCACGACGACATAATTTACAACTTGCATCAGTATATCTTGCCATTAAATCTTTCCTTTCTCTCTATCTTGTTACACGCGACGCTGTTTAGGCGGTCTGCAACCATTGTGTGGTATTGGTGTTTTATCTTTAATTACGCTTACTTCAAGTCCTGTGGTTTGCAAAGCTCTAATTGCCGCTTCTCTTCCCGAGCCTGGACCTTTAACTTCAACTTCAACTTTTCGAAGACCTAAATCGTATGCTACTTTTGCGGCGGCTTCCGATGTTACTTGCGCGGCAAATGGAGTATTTTTTCTTGAACCTTTAAATCCATTTTTACCTGCGCTTGACCATGCAATTGTATTTCCATACAAGTCTGTAATTGTTACAATCACATTGTTGAAAGAGGCTTGAATATATGCTTTGCCATTTACATCAACATGTGTTTTTCTTTTTTTCTTCGCAACTGCTGTTGCTGTTTGTTCTTGTTTAGACACTATTCCTCCAAAAATTATTTCTTATCTAATGCTTTCTTTTTACCTGCGACTGTTTTGCGTTTACCTTTTCGTGTTCGAGAATTTGTTCTTGTTCGTTGACCGCGAACTGGTAATCCTTTTCTGTGACGAAGTCCTCGATACGAACCAATATCCATTAATCGTTTTATGTTAAGCTGAGTTTCTGCTCTTAACGCACCTTCGGTTTTGTATTCTGCTTGAATTACATTTCTTATTTTCGAAACTTCATCGTCGTTTAATTGGCTAACTTTTTTGTTAACATCAATTTCTGCTTTACGAAGTATATCGCTCGCGGACTTTGGTCCAATTCCGAAAATATATGTCAAGCCAATTACAACTCGTTTATTTTTTGGTAAATCAACACCAGCAATTCGTGCCATGCTTAAATATTCCTTTTCTTAAAAAAGATTAACCTTGTCGTTGTTTGTGTTTTGGATTTTTACAAATCACACGAACAACTCTTTTGCGACGAATTAGTTTGCAATTCTCACAAATTTTTTTTACCGATGATCTAACTTTCATAATTCTTTAATCCTGTCTCATTTATATCGATATGAAATACGACCTTTTGTTAAGTCGTACGGCGAAAGCTCGACTGTTACTTTATCGCCAATAAGAATTTTGATGTAGTGCATTCTCATCTTACCAGATATGTGAGCCAAAATTTCAACTCCATTATCCAGTTTAACCCGAAACGTTGCATTTGACAAAGTATCGGTTATCACGCCATCCATTTTTATTGCTTCTTGTTTTGCCATTAAAAATTAAATTATAGTTAAAATTTCTGCTCTATCGTTTCGAACAACAACTGTGTGTTCAAAATGTGCCGATGGTTTTCCGTCCTGTGTTCTTACTGTCCAACCATCTTTATCAGTTTTAACTTTATAACTTCCTGCGTTAATCATTGGTTCGATTGCAATCGTCATTCCTTTTTTCAAAGTCAATCCTTGTCTTGCTCTGCCATAATTTGGTATCGATGGCTCTTCGTGCAATTCTTTTCCAACACCATGACCAACTAAATCTCTTACAACCGAAAATCCTTTTGACTCAATATAACTTTGTATCGCAAATCCAATATCACCGACTGTGTTTCCTGCTACTGCAACCTTCAAAGCTAAATCTAAAGATTCTTTTGTTGCGTCCATTAATTTTTCTTTTTCGCTGGAAATGTTTCCAACAGCAAAAGTTTCCGCACCATCACCAAAAAATCCATTCAACTTAACTCCAACATCAATCGAAATTATTTCTCCTTCTTGCAATTTTCTCACACTCGGTATTCCATGCACAACTTCATCTTCAACACTTGCACAAATCGATGAAGGAAATAAATTCCTCGCATCATGTCCGTAACCTTTAAATGCTGGTTCGGCTCCTTTACTTCTGATGAAATCTTCTGCGATTTCATCTAACTCTTTTGTCGAAACACCTGCTCTAATATTTGAGCCAATTACTTTTAAAACTTCCGCCACAATCCTCGAACTTTTTCTCATCAGTTCGATTTCTTTTTCACTTTTTGTTTCAAACATTTCAAAACGCAATTAGTCTTTATCGACCAATGCGTCCTTTAATTTTTCCACTCTTCATAAATCCATCGTAATGACGATTTAAAAGATAGGTTTCAATTTGTTGAAGTGTATCAAGCGCAACTCCAACCATAATTAACAAACTTGTTCCGCCAAAAAAAGATGCAAAACTTGAAGTAACTCCAAACTTTAAAGCAAAGGTTGGCATAATTGCAATCAGTGCTAAAAATATTGAACCAGGCAAAGTTATTTTTGTCAAAATGTTATCGATAAAATCGGCAGTGTGTTTACCTGGGCGAATACCCGGAACGAAGCCACCTTGCTTTTGCATATTTTCAGAAACATCTTTTGGATTAAATGCAATCGCTGTATAAAAATATGTAAAGAACACAATCATCAATCCGTAAAAAAACGAATATGTGTATGATGTATGATTTAAATAGCTTGCAATTGTTTCAGCAAATTCGCTTTCTGGGAAAAATGTTAAAACTGTACTCGGAATAAACATCAGCGATTGTGCAAAAATAATTGGCATAACGCCTGCAGTGTTCACACGAAGCGGAATATATTGTGTAACTCCGCCATAAACTTTTCTTCCAACAACTCGTTTTGCATATTGAACAGGAATTCTTCGAGTAGCTTGCGTAACTAAAATTACACCAGCGGTAACTGCAATCATCACAGCCCAAATAAATAATTCAACAATTAAATTTCTTGAGCCCGATTGAATTAATTGAAACTCATCAAATACTGCAAAAGGAAATCGTGCAATAATACCAATAAAAATTATTAACGAAATTCCATTTCCGATTCCTCGTTCGGTAATTTGTTCACCCAACCACATCATAAACATTGTACCAGCGGTTAAAACTATAATTGTGCTAAGTGTAAAATTAAATCCAATTACTTCTGCTGGAACAATTGGAACACCATTTGCATTTAAACTTCCCAATCTTACACTAACTCCCCAAGCTTGCAAAATCGAAACAAATACAGTTCCATAACGAGTGTACTGATTTATTTTTTTTCTTCCGTTTTCACCTTCGGCTTGAAGTTTTTGAAAAAATGGAACAACTGCGCCAAGAAGTTGGATTACAATAGATGCGCTGATGTACGGCATAATTCCAAGTGCAAAAACTGCCGCATTTGAAAACGCGCCACCAACAAATAAATCGTACAATCCAAAAAGTGTATTTGATTCTTGATTACGCATTGCAGAAGCCAGTACTGCGGCATCAACTCCCGGCAAAGTTACATGCGAACCAATTCTCACAATAATTAATAAAGCCAATGTGAAAAGAATTCTTGTTCGAAGTTCTTCGATTTTAAAAATATTTCTAATGCTGTCGTTTAATTTACTCATTTTGTTCGAGTGTAATTATTTTTGCGAAACAGTTGTTGAGCCACCAAGAGCAGTAATTTTTTCTACTGCGGTTTTACTAAATTTGTGCGCTGTAATTTCAATTTTTGTTTTTAATTCTCCATCACCAAGAATTTTTACCAATGCACTTTTCTTCGATAAAACTCCTGATGTAAAAAGTGTCGCTGGTGTAACTGGGTTTGAAAGTTTTCCAGTTGAGAAAAATTTCTCAAGTGTCGAAACATTCACTGCAACATATTCAACTTTAAAAGGACTTGTGAAACCAACTTTTGGTAAACGACGAACAAGTGGCATCTGTCCACCTTCGAAGTTTGTTTTCACTCCCGAACCAGATCGCGCTTTGTAACCTTTATGTCCGCGTGTTGCAGTTCCGCCATGTCCTGAACCTTGACCACGACCAATTCTTTTAACTTTTCGTCGTGAGCCTTTTGCGTATTGTAAATTATTTAAACCTGTCATAAATTTTCTCTAAAAATATTAATCGTTAATTTCTTCAACTTTGAGTAGATAGCCAACTTTATTTATCATTCCACGAATTTGTGGTGTATCATTTTGTTCAACCGAATAATTTGGTCGTCCCAAACCCAAAGCAATAATTGTCGCTTTGTGATCTTTTTTTGTATGAATCATACTTTTGGTTTGCGTTATTTTAATTTTCTTTTTTGCTGACATTTTATTTTCCTAAATCACTTTTAAATTAATTGAATAATTCTTTTACGCTAATACCACGATGATTTGCAACTGCTTGGGCATCTCGCAATGAAAGGAGCGCTTTCAAGGTTGCTTTCACAATATTATGCGGATTTGAAGATCCGAGTTGCTTTGTCAAAATATCTTTTACTCCTGCAAGTTCAAGAACTGCGCGACATCCTCCGCCAGCAATTAATCCTGTTCCAGGCGACGCTGGTTTCAACATAACTTTTCCTGCACCAAATTTTCCAATTATTTCGTGCGGAATTGTTCCGTTAGTAATTTTAATTGTAACTAAATTTTTCTTTGCATCCTCGGTTCCTTTTGCAATAGCATTTGCTACTTCGCTTGCTTTGCCAAGTCCAATTCCAACATGACCGTTTGAATCGCCAACAACAACAATTGCGCTAAAGCCAAATCTGCGACCACCTTTAACAACTTTTGCGGTTCGGTTGACTTGAACAAGTTTATCTTTTAAATCTAATTCGCCTACTTTAAATTTTGCCATTTATTTTTACCTTAAAAATTAAAAACAAGCTGTCGGGAGAGGAGTCGAACCTCTACAGACGCCTTCAAAGGGCGTTGTCCTGCCATTAGACGACCCGACAACGATTTCATTAAAATTTTAAACCACCTTCGCGTGCACCTTCGGCAAGCGCTTTTACTCTACCATGATAAAGAAAACCACCTCTATCAAAAACTACTGTTGAAATATTTTTTTCGATTGCTAATTTTGCAATTAATTTTCCAACGATTGTACTTTTTTCTGTTTTCGATTTTGCTTTTGATAACTCTTCTTGTAACTCTTTTGATTTTGAAGAACAGCTAACAAGAGTTACTGATTTTACATCGTCAATAATTTGACCATAAATATGATTTAAACTTCTGAAAACATTAAGTCGTGGCTTTTGACTTGTGCCAGATAATTTTTTGCGAATTGCAAATTGAATTTTTTCGCGTCTTAATTTATTATTTTTATTAATCATTATATTTTTCTCTTTACTTTAAAATTATTTTGCGCCCGAAGCTGCAGTTTTTCCAGCTTTTCGTCGAATGAATTCATCACTATATTTTACCCCTTTACCTTTGTAAGGTTCAGGTTCACGGAACGATCTAATTTTTGCCGCAACAAGTCCGACAAGTTGTTTATCATTTCCGCTAATAATTATATTTGTTTGAATTGGTACTTCAATTTTAATTCCTTCTGGTGCTCTAAAAACAATTGGATGCGAATAACCAAGCGCAAGTTGAATTACTTTTCCTTTCAACTCTGCTCGATAACCAACACCAACAAGTTCTAATTTTTTTGAAAATCCTTCAGTAACACCTAAAATTGTATTTGCAATGTTTGCACGAGTCGTTCCATGCAATGCGCGCGACCTGCCATCATTATTTGTGCGAGAAACTAAAATTTCCTTCGCATCAACTGAAACCGAAATTGCAGAGTGAACAAGTGTTACAAGTTCGCCTTTCGGTCCTTTAACTTTCATTATTCCATTTGCAAATTGCGCTGTTACGCCTTGCGGAATTGTAATTGGTTTTTTACCTACTCTTGACATAATTAATTTCTTTCTTTCTTACCAAATATAACAAAGTACTTCGCCGCCAACTTTTGTTGCACGTGCTTGTTTTTCAGTCATCACACCTTTTGATGTTGAGATAACTGCAATTCCAAATCCACCTTGGACTCTTGGCATTTTATCAGATGGAGTGTATCGTCTTAATCCTGGCGAGCTAACTCTTTTTGCTCCCATAATTACCGGCTGACCATTTGTATATTTTAAATTTATTCGTAAAATATTTTGTTTGTTATCTTTAACTACTTCAAATTTTTCAATAAATTTTTGATCAAATAAAAGTTGCGAAATTGCTACTTTTAAATTTGATGATGGAATTTCAACTTGCCTGTGCTTTGCACCAAGCGCGTTTCGTAATCTTGTTAAATAATCTGCTATTGGATCTGAATGAGACATTTTTATAAACTCCTTACCAACTTGATTTGACTAAACCGGGAATTTTTCCCTCTAATCCCATTTGTCGTAAAGCAATTCTCGACAAACCGAATCTTCTGTAATAACCTCTTGAGCGTCCACTAATATTGCAACGATTATGTAATCGAACAGGATTTGAATCGCGTGGAAGACTTCTTATTGCTTCGATGTCTCCTTTTTCTTTCAACTCTTTACGAAGCGCTGCAAATTTTGCAACTAATTTTACACGCCTTGTTTGTCTTGCTTTTGAACTTGTTTTTGCCATTCGTTATTTTTCCTTAGCGTTTAATAAAAGGAACACCAAAAGCTTTTAATAGTGCCATTGCTTCATTATCTGTTTTTGCCGATGTAACAAAAGTTACATCCATTCCTGTAAGATTTGTAACTTTATCTGCATCAATTTCTCTGAAAATAATTTGTTCTTTAATTCCTAGTGTGTAATTTCCATTTCCGTCAAACGAACGATCTGAAATTCCTCGGAAGTCTCTAATCTGCGGCATTGCAACCGAAACAAGTCTATCGAAAAATTCAAACATTTTTTTCCCGCGTAAAGTAATTTTTGCACCAATTGGTTGATTCTCACGCAACTTAAAATTCGAAATCGATTTTTTAGATTTTGTGATAAGTGCTTTTTGACCGGTAATAAGTTCTATTTCGCTAACGGCGGTTTCGAGCAATTTTTGATCTTGCGTTGCACGACCTACTCCAATATTAATTGCAATCTTTTCCAATTTAGGAACTTGCATAATATTTTTATATTTAAATTCGGTCATTAAAGATTTAATAACTTCGTCTTTATATTTTTGAATTAGACGAGGAGCAATACCTTCAACTTGCGCGCTAACTTTTTTTACTTCTTCTTGCTTTACTTTTTCTTTCTTTGCCATATTCTTTTTTAATTATTATGATATGTTATTCGCACACCAATAGTTTAAATAATTTCTCCACTTTTTCTGGAGATACGCAACATTTTCTTTTTTCCACTTACAGCGTCTTTCGACATTTTATGACCAACTCGAGTTTGCTTTCCTGTCTTCGGGCATTTCAACATTACATTTGAAATATGAATTGATGCTTCTCTTTCAACTACGCCACCTTGAGGATTTGTTTGCGATGGTCGAGTATGTTTTTTTAAAATATTTACGCCTTCAACAATTACTCTGCTTTTTTCGTTGATGACTTTTAAAATTTTTCCTTCTTTTCCTCTGGAATTTCCGGCAATAACAATCACAACATCATTTTTTCTGATTTCTAAATTTTTCATTTAAACAACCTCCGGAGCTAACGAAACAATTTTCATATATTGTCTTTCGCGAAGTTCTCTTGCAACTGGTCCAAAAATACGGGTTCCTCTTGGTTCGCCTTGTTGATTTAAAAGAACAACTGCGTTATCATCAAAACGAATATACGAGCCATCTTTTCTTCCAACTTCTTTTGAAGTTCTAACAACAACTGCTCGTGAGACTTCGCCTTTTTTTACGCCAGCATTTGGAATTGCCGCCTTAACGGACACAACTACCAAATCACCAAGCGATGCATATCGTCTGTCGCTTCCGCCTAAAACGCGAATGCAACGAACTTTTTTTGCACCAGAATTATCTGCAACTACTAAATTTGTTTCTTCCTGAATCATAGTTTACTCTGCTCGTTTTTTTATTTTACTTTTGAAATAATTTCAACAAGACGCCATCTTTTCATTTTACTTAACGGACGAGTCTCTGTAATTTTTACTGTGTCACCAATTCCAGCAACTTCTTTTTCATCGTGAGCCATAAAAGTTGATGTGCGTTTAAAATATTTTTTGTAAAGTGGATGCGGAATTTTTCTTTCCACAGCAACAACAATTGATTTTGTCATTTTATCGCTGACTACTTTTCCAACTTTAACTTTTCTTACTGTATCTCTTTTTTCCATAATTAATAAAAAATCCTCTCTCAATTATTTTGCGTTTTTAGTTGCTAATTCTCTTTGACGCAAAATGGTTTTCATTTTCGCAATTGTGCGTTTGATTTTTCCGAATTGAGAATTGTTTAAAACCTGCCCAGTTGATTTTTGAAATTCCAATCCCGAAAAAGCATCTCTTTCTTCTTGAATTCTTTTTACGATGTCTGCATCGGTTAACGCTATAATTTCTTCAATTTTCATTTTCTTTTTCTTTCAAATTAATGAGCTTTGTAATCAACTCGAGTTACAACTTTTGTTTTAACCGGAAGTTTTGCCGCGGCAATTGCAAATGCTTCTTTAGCCGCTTCAAGTGAAATTCCGCCTACTTCAAACATTATTTTTCCCGGCTTTACAACTGCTACCCAATATTCAGGAACGCCTTTTCCACTTCCCATACGAGTTTCTGCTGGTTTTTTTGTGATTGGTTTATCTGGGAAAAGTCTAATCCAAACTTTTCCTTCTCGTTTCATCATACGAGTAATTGCAACACGAGTTGCTTCAATTTGTCGTGCAGTAATCCACGCGGCTTCGAGTGTTTTTAAACCAAAATCTCCAAATGCAATAGTTGCGCCTCTTGTGGCAACTCCGCCACGGCGTCCTTTTTGCATCTTTCTAAATTTAACTCTTTTCGGCATTAACATAATTTGATTTTCCTAAAATTTATTTGTGCGCAGGTTGTTTTCTATCAAGAATTTCGCCTTTGCAAATCCAAACCTTCACTCCAATAAGTCCGTAAATTGTTTTTGCGGCTACTGATGCATAATCAATATCAGCTCTTAAAGTGTGCAGTGGAATTCTTCCTTCTTTATATTGTTCAGTTCGTGCGATATCCGCGCCACCAAGTCGTCCACCACATTTAACTCTAATTCCTTCTGCTCCCATTCTCATTGCCGCAGTAATTGATTGCTTCATTGCGCGACGAAAAGAAACTCTTCCTTCAAGTTGACCAGCAATTGTTTCAGCAACAAGTTGCGCTTCAAGCTCTGGGCGTTTGATTTCGTTAATTACGACTTTGACCTCTTTGCTTGTAACTTTTTTTAATTCTTCTTCAAGTTGACCAATTTCTTTTCCACTTTTTCCAATAATAATTCCAGGTCGCGATGTTAAAATAATTACTCGAATATTTTTTGCAGTTCGTTCGATTAAAACTTTTGAAACGCCACCTTTTTTAAATCGATTGCGAACATAATTTCGAAGAGTTTCATCTTCCATAATTTTTGTTGAAGCATCTTTTTCATCAAACCAATTAGAGTCCCAGCCTTTTATTATGCCGAGTCTAAATCCTACTGGATGTGTTTTTTGTCCCAAACTAAACTCCTACTTTTGTTTTTTTTGTTTTTTTAGTAACCGAAGAAATTTTCTT
Source organism: uncultured Chitinophagaceae bacterium (assembly GCA_964367235.1). Taxonomy (GTDB): domain Bacteria; phylum Bacteroidota; class Ignavibacteria; order UBA10030; family UBA8401; genus JBBTLW01. Next base: position 32,849 of record CAYIXI010000007.1, read on the forward strand.
CGGTTTTTCTGAAATAACAATTGTCAAATGATTTGAGCGTTTTAAAATTTGATACGCGCGCCCCATTGGTGCTGGCAACATTCTTTTTGTAGATGGACCACCATTTACAAAACACTCTTTTACATAAAGTAATTCTGCATCAATCTTTGCTTCTTGATCCATATTCTGAAAATTCGAAATCGCCGATCGTAAAACTTTTTCTGCAGTTTTCGATGCGTGCTTTGGTAAATAATGCAATACATTCAAAGCCTCAGTTACAGATTTTCCTCGAATTAAATCAATCACCAATCGCATCTTGCGTGGCGAAGTTCCTATATGTCTATTAATTGCTCTTGCTTCCATTTTTTCTCCTGACCTTAACTTGGGGAAGTTGTTTTTTCAGATTTTACTCCGGGATGCGCACGAAAAACTCTTGTCGGAGCAAACTCTCCCAATTTGTGACCTACCATCGACTCTTGAACATAAACGGGAATAAATTTATTTCCGTTGTGCACTGCGAATGTATATCCCACAAATTCAGGCGGAATTGTACAAGCACGAGACCAAGTTTTAATTACTTGTCTTTTTGCAGATTTACTTGCTACCTCGACTTTTTTTGACAATCGAGAATCAATATATGGACCTTTTTTTAGCGAGCGACTCATTTGATTTTTATTATCCTTTACTTACGGCGTTTAACAATATATTTACTTGATTGCAAATTGCGTCGTCTTGTTTTTAATCCTTTTGCTTTTTGACCCCACGGACTAACTGGATGACCACCACCTGATGTTTTACCTTCTCCTCCACCCATTGGATGATCAACTGGATTCATTGAAACTCCACGATTATGTGGTCTGATTCCAAGCCAACGCGAACGACCTGCTTTACCTAAACTTATATTTTGATGATCGGCATTACCGAGCGCACCAATTGTTGCGTAACATTTATTATGAACATTTCTTGTTTCACCTGAAGGAAGTTTTAATAAAACATATTCTCCTTCTTTGGCTAAAACTGTTGCAAAATTTCCACCACCACGAGCAATCTGTCCTCCTTTACCCTCTTTCAATTCAATATTGTGAATTTGTGTATTCACAGGAATCAATCGAAGTGGTAAAGCGTTGCCAACAATTATTTCAGCTTTTTCGCCAGCATAAATTTTTTGATTTACTTTTAATCCTTCTGGAGATAAAATATATCTTTTCTCTCCGTCAGAATAAATTACAAGCGCAATTCTCGAAGAACGATTCGGATCGTATTGAATCGAATCAACTCGTGCTTCAATTTCTCGCTTGTCTCTTTTGAAATCGATTATTCGATATTGTCTTTTGTGTCCACCTCCGCGATGGCGCGAAGTTACACGACCAAGACTATTTCGTCCACCTGATTTTGGCAATGCACGAAGCAAAGATTTTTCAGGCGTCGTGCTTGTGATTTCTTCAAAAGTAGAAATCGAATAATATCTTGTCGCTGGTGTATTTGGTTTTAATTTTCTTAATGCCATCTTTTACTCACTTATACGGTTTGAAAAAAATCAATTGTATTATCTTTAGCAAGTGTAATAATTGCTTTTTTCCACGATGCTCGTTTTCCTTTTCGTAATCCGCCTCGTGTGTTTTGTGTTTTTTGTTTTCCACGCATATTAATTGTTCTAACACTTGAAACTTTCACATTGAATTTTTTTTCAACTGCTTCTTTAATTGAAATTTTATTTGCTGTAACAATAACTTTAAAAGCATATTGACGATCAGTTGCAAGCTCTGTCATCTTTTCTGTAATCAACGGTTTAACAAGTATGTTGCTCATATTTTTCTCTCTTAATTCACAAATGTTTTATGAATAACTTCAACCGAACTTTTTTGCAACAACAAAACAGCGCTATTCATAATTTCATAAGTTGATGCTTTTTGTGCTTCAAGTATATTTAATGTTTGAATATTTTGCCCAGATTTTAAAACCATCTTATCATTTTTTGGCAAAAGAAAAAGTGTTTTTTTATTATTGATGTTGAGCGCTTTTAAAACAGAAATCATATCTTTTGTTTTTGGTGCTTCAAAAGTAAAATCTTCAACAATAATAATTTTTCCATCTTTTGCTTTCGAAGATAAAGCCGATTTTCGAGCAAGCTTTTTAACTTTATTTGGAATCGCAATAATATAGTCATGCGGTTTTGGTCCAAAAATAGATCCACCACCAGGCATCAATGGCGAACGATTTGTTCCTTGACGAGCATTTCCAGTTTTCTTTTGTCCAAATGGTTTTTTTCCGCCACCACGAACTTCGCTTCGAGTTTTAACTTTGTGCGTACCTTGTCGTTGGTTTGCCATGTACGACCTAACTGCTTGATACAACACATGTGCATTTGGCTCGATAGCAAAAATTTCTGGCAAGAGATCTATTGTCTCACCACTTTTTGTTCCATCTTTTTTTAAAATTTCTAATTTCATTTTCGTCTTCTCGCTTACTTAGTAATTTTAACATAAGTATTTTTCGCGCCTGGGATTGATCCTTTGACGAGAATTAAATTTTGTTCTGGTATAATTTGAACAACAGTTAAATTTCTTACAGTTACATTATCAAAACCCATTCTTCCAGCCATTCGTTGACCTTTGAAAACGCGTGATGGAAAAGATGATCCACCAATCGATCCTGGCGCACGAACACGATCTGATTGACCGTGAGTTGTCATTCCAACACCACTGAAGTGATGTCTTTTAACAACACCTTGAAAACCGCGTCCCTTAGATTTTGAAGAGACATCGACTTTATCGCCTATTGAAAAAATGTTAACTTTAATTTCTCCGCCGACACTTACGCTTCCATTTGCGGCATCGCGAAACTCACGAACTAATCGCATTGGTTTCGTATTTGATTTTGCAAAATGACCTTTGATTGGTTTTGTAATTTTTCTTTCAGGCAATTCGTCGTAACCAAGACAAATAGCATCGTATCCGTCTAGAGCGATTGTTCTGATTTGAGTTACAAAACATGGACCAGCTTCGATGACTGTGCATGGAACCGCGGCTCCATTTTCGTCATAGATACTTGTCATGCCAATTTTTTTTCCAAGAATTCCGTTCACTTTATTACTCCTTGTGCATCATTCATATTTTTTTTGATTTGATGCTTATTTAAACTTTAATTTCTACAAAAACACCGGCTGGTAAGTCGAGCTTCATTAATGCATCAACTGTTTTTGAACCAGATGATAAAATATCGATTAATCTTTTATGTGCGCGAATTTCAAATTGCTCACGCGATTTTTTATCGACATGCGGAGATCTATTAACTACAAACAAACTTCGCTGCGTTGGAAGTGGAATTGGTCCACGAACAACAGCACCAGTCGACCGCACAGTTTTAATTATTTTCTCTGCAGATTTGTCGATCAAGTTATGATCGTACGATTTTAATTTTATGCGAATATTTTGTCCAGCCACAGCATTCTCCTAAATTAAAGTGTGATTTATTTTATTTAAACCACACTTTATAAATTGTGAGTAAATTACTCAATTATTTTTGTAACAACTCCTGCACCAACAGTTCTTCCACCTTCACGAACTGCAAATCGCAATCCTTCATCCATTGCTATCGGTGAAATGAGTTCTATATCCATGTTATCTACATTGTCTCCAGGCATAATCATTTCAACACCAGTTGGCATTGCAACAATTCCTGTAACATCAGTTGTTCTGAAATAAAATTGTGGGCGATAACCATTCATAAATGGAGTGTGTCGTCCACCTTCTTCTTTTTTCAAAACATAAACCTGTGCTTTGAATTTTTTATGTGGTGTGATAGATCCGGGTTTCGCTAAAACCATTCCTCTTTCAAGGTCAGTTTTTTCAACACCGCGTAATAAAAGACCAGCATTGTCACCGGCTTGAACTGAATCGAGTTCTTTACGAAACATTTCAGCGCCAGTTATAATTGTTTTTTTATGTTGACCAAGTCCGATTAATTCAACTTCGTCTCCAACTTTTGCACTTCCGCGTTCGACTCTACCTGTTCCTACTGTTCCACGACCTGTGATTGAGAAAACATCTTCAATCGGCATAAGGAATGGTTTATCAATTTCGCGTGGTGGAATTGGAATGTAACTATCAACAGCATCCATCAATTCCATAATTGATTTAAAAGCTGGATCATCACTACTTGATGCTGGATTTGAAGCCGCTTCAAGTGCTTTTGTTGCTGATCCACGAATAATTGGAATATCATCGCCAGGGAAACCGTATGAAGTTAATAATTCACGAAGTTCCATTTCAACAAGTTCTAAAAGTTCAGGGTCTGCAATGTCAACTTTATTCATGAACACAACAATTTTTGGCACACCAACTTGGCGAGCTAAAAGAATATGTTCTTTTGTTTGAGGCATTGGACCATCTGTTGCCGCAACTACGAGAATTGCGCCATCCATTTGAGCCGCACCTGTGATCATATTTTTAACATAATCAGCGTGACCTGGGCAATCGACATGTGCATAATGTCGTTTTTCAGTTGAGTACTCAACATGCGCAGTCGCGATCGTTATACCACGAGCTTTTTCTTCGGGCGCATTATCGATTGAATCGAAAGTGCGTACTTCCGAAAGGCCTTTTTTTGCCAAGACCATTGTAATTGCTGCCGTCAAGGATGTTTTACCATGATCGACATGACCAATAGTTCCCACATTTAAGTGAGGTTTACTGCGATCGAATTTTTCTTTTGCCATTGTATTATTCCTTACAATTAGTGATTGTTAATTTATTAAGCTTTTGCAGCTTCTTTGCCTTTTACTTTTTCTATAATTTGTTCTGTAATTGATTTTGGTGTTTCATCATAATGTGCAAATTGCATTGTGTAATGCGCGCGACCTTGTGTTAATGATCTCATTTGTGTTGCGTAACCAAACATTTCTGAAAGCGGAACATGCGCTTTTACAACTTGCGCATCTTTACGCGAAGAAATTCCTTCAATTTTTCCACGACGAGAATTTAAATCTCCCATCACATCTCCTAAATATTCTTCGGGAGTAACAACTTCAACACCCATAATTGGTTCTAAAATAACTGGATTTGCTTTTTTCGCCGCGGCTTGAAATGCCATCGAGCCAGCAATTTTAAATGCCATTTCGGACGAATCAACTGCGTGAAAAGAGCCATCAAATAATTTTACTTTTACATCTTCAATTGGGTAACCAGCCAAAATTCCATTTTTCAAAGCCTCTTTAATTCCTTCATTTGTTGGTTTGATAAATTCTCTTGGAACCGTTCCGCCAACAATTGCATCTTCAAATTCGTAACCTTTTCCTTTTTCGTTTGGTTCGAGTTCAATCCAAACATGACCGAACTGACCTTTACCACCAGATTGACGAATAAATTTTCCTTCTGCGATAACTTTTTTGCGAATTGTTTCTTTGTAAGCAACTTGTGGCTTACCAACATTTGCTTCAACTTTAAATTCGCGTTTCATTCTGTCAACTAAAATTTCTAAATGCAATTCGCCCATTCCACCAATTAAGGTTTGACCAGTTTCTTCGTTTGAAGAAACACGAAATGTTGGATCTTCCTCAGCAAGTTTTTGAAGTGCTTCGCCCATTTTTTCCTGATCAACTTTTGTTTTTGGTTCGATAGCTTGATGAATAACTGGTTCAGGGAAAACCATTTTTTCTAAAATAATCGGATCATCTTCATTGCAAAGTGTATCACCAGTTCGTGTATTTTTAAAACCAATTGCGGCAAGAATATCCCCTGTGAATCCCTCATCGACATCTTCGCGAGAATTTGCATGCATACGCAACACGCGACTAATTCTTTCTTTTTTCTCGCTGTTCGAATTAAAAATATATGATCCAGCTTTTACTGTGCCAGAATAAACTCTAAAAAAAGTTAATCGACCAACAAAAGGATCTGTCATAACTTTAAAAGCAAGCGCTGTAAATTTTTCGTTGTCACTAATTTTTCGTACAATTTTATCTGTTAAATTTAAATGATGACCATTAATTTCGCCATTTGCAACATCGATTGGCGCAGGCATATAATCAATTACTGCATCCAATAACATTTGAACACCTTTATTTTTAAAAGATGATCCACATAAAACTGGAATAATGCTTGACTTTAAACATGCACGACGCAAAACAACACGAATTTCATCAGCGGTAATTTCTTTTCCTTCAAGATATTTTTCAAGCAAGGTATCATCTTCATCAGAAACTGCTTCAAGCATTTTTGTTCGATACTCAGCCGCTTTCGCTTTTAAATCGTTTGGAATTTCTAAATCATCCCAAGTCATTCCATTTGAGTCTTCATGAAAAATTCTGGCTTTCATTGTTGTAAGATCAATAATACCAGTAAACAAATCTCCTTCGCCAACTGGCAATTGAACGGGAACTGCATTCGCGCCAAGTCGTTCTTTCATCATGTGAACTGCACTTAAAAAATCAGCACCAGTTCTATCCATTTTATTTACAAACGCAATTCTTGGAACTCCATATTTATCAGCTTGTCGCCAAACGGTTTCAGATTGTGGTTCAACGCCGCCAACTGAACAAAATAATGCAACCGCTCCATCAAGCACACGCAATGATCTTTCAACTTCAACTGTAAAATCCACATGTCCCGGTGTGTCAATAATATTAATACGATGATCATTCCAAAAACAAGTTGTTGCGGCAGAAGTAATTGTAATGCCTCGTTCTTTTTCTTGTTCCATCCAATCCATTGTAGCCGCGCCATCATGAACTTCGCCCATTTTATGCAACACGCCTGTGTAGAATAAAATGCGTTCAGTGGTCGTAGTTTTACCAGCATCGATATGCGCCATGATACCGATGTTACGAGTCTTCTCTAATGAATATTGTCTTGGCATAATTTTTAAAATCTTCTAAAATTTAGATACTACTCCACAAAAAAAATTGTGGTTTTTTTAAAATATAATCGCAATAAAAAGTGTTACCACTTAAAATGCGCAAACGCTTTATTTGCTTCAGCCATTTTGTGGACATCATCTTTCTTTTTGATGGCTCCACCTTCGCCATTTGAAGCGGCGAGAATTTCTGATGCAAGTTTTAGCGCCATAGATTTATCTGATCGGTCGCTGGCGTATGAAATCAACCAACGAAGAGCAAGAGCGGTTCGTCTTTCAGAACGAACTTCTGTAGGAACCTGATAGGTCGCTCCTCCAACTCTTCGCGCACGAACTTCGAGCACGGGAGAGAGGTTTGCTACTGCTTTTTTAAAAACATCTAAAGGACTGTTTTTACTTTTTTCACCAATTACTTCAAAAGCGTCATAAACAATTCGAGTTGCAAGTCCTTTTTTGCCACTTTTCATTACATTATTTATAAAACGATTTACTAACATATCGCTGTATTTAGGATCAGTTGTAAATTTATTTTTTCTGGACGCTGTTTTTTTTCTCATGTCAAATTAAATTTTATTTAGGTCGTTTTGCGCCATATTTTGAACGGGATTGTTTTCGTTCTCCAACTCCCGCAGTATCCAAAGCACCACGAACAATATGATATCGAACGCCTGGTAAATCTTTTACTCTTCCACCACGAATCAAAACAATTGAGTGCTCTTGCAAATTATGTCCTTCACCAGGAATATATGCCGAGACCTCAGTTTGATTTGTCAACCTTACGCGCGCTACTTTACGTAACGCTGAGTTTGGTTTTTTTGGCGTAGTCGTGTAAACTCTTGTGCAAACTCCTCGCTTTAATGGATTTGAATTTAAAGCGCGAGACTTACTTTTATAAGTTACAGGTTTTCTTCCTAATCTTACTAATTGATTAATTGTTGGCAATTAATTTTTTCCTTTTCATTAAAAATTTTAGCTTGCAAATATACAGAATTATTTCTCATGTGTCAACAAAACTACCCAAGATATTTTTATTTTGCCTTTTCTTTTCTTTTAATTTTTTTAATAATTACAACATCAGTTTTTTCTTCTTCTACTAATTCTATTTTTTCATTTATTTGAATTGTTCGAACTGGAGCAGATGATTCAATTAAAATATTTTTAAAAGATTTCAATCCTGTTCCTGCCGGAATTAAATGTCCCATAATAACATTTTCTTTCAAACCAAGAAGGTAATCTGTTTTGCCCGCGATTGAAGATTCAGCCAAAACTTTTGTTGTTTCTTGAAACGATGCGGCAGAAATAAAACTTTCGGTTGAAAGAGATGCCGAAGTAATTCCCAGAAGCACTGGCGCCGAAAGCGCTGGATCAACTTCACGGAACTCAGCAATTTTTTTCTCTTTCTTTTTTAATTCAGAATTTATTTCTTTTAATTTTTTCTTTTCTAATATTGTTCCATTTTTTAATTTTGAATCTCCTTTAGAAGTTACAAAAACAAATCCTTCGATTTTTTTATTTTCCTCTTCAACAATCCAGCGGTCAACAAAATCTCCATCAAGTAAATATGTATCGCCCGAGTCAGTGATTTTAACTTTTTGCATCATTTGTCTTACGATGACTTCGATATGTTTATCATTAATTTTTACACCTTGAATTCTGTAAACTTCTTGAATTTCATTTACAAGATATTCTTGAACTGCGGCGGTTCCTTTAATTTTTAAAATATCGTGTGGATCAACTGCGCCATCTGTAATTCTTTCACCACTAAAAACATGATCGCCTTCTTGCGCAAGAACATGTTTGCCAAGTGGAACCATATAAGTTTTCGATGCACTTCCATCAGATGACGAAACGATAATTTCGCGCGATCCTCTTTTTTGTGCGCCGAAATGTACAACTCCATCAATTTCAGTTACTACTGCTGAGTCTTGCGGTGAACGAGCTTCGAAAAGTTCTGTAACGCGTGGAAGACCACCAGTAATATCTCGAGTCTTTCCAATATCGCGTGGAATTTTTACAAGAACTGTTCCCGCTGTTATTGCTTGATCGTTATCAACTAAAATATGCGAGTGAGTTGGTAAAAGATAAGTACCAGTTTTTCCTGTTTTAGGATTTAAAATTGCAATCGATGGGCTTAAAGATTTATCGCGTGAATCGATAACAACTTTTTGAATGTGACCAGTTTGTTCATCTGGTTCTTCGCGGAAAGAAACACCTTCTTTTAAATCTCGGTATTCAATTTTTCCTGCAAACTCAGAAATAATTGTAGCGTTGTATGGATCCCATTCGTAAATTATTTCTCCGCGTTTTACTTTTGCTTTATCATCTGCAATAATTAATGCACCATAAGGAACATTATATTTTGCAAGCAATTTATTATCATCATCTAAAATATTAATTATTCCACTTCTGCCTAAAGCAAGAAAACGCTTTCCTTCTTCTAAATTCATTGTAAGAGTTTTAATTCCTTCGTATTGAATTCTTCCTTCGAACTTTGCAACGATTTGAGATTGCGATGCAATCAAACTTGCAGTACCACCAGTGTGAAATGTTCTGAGTGTTAATTGTGTTCCCGGTTCTCCAATTGATTGAGCGGCAACAATTCCGACTGGTTCTCCGACTTCGACAACATTTCCAGTACTTAAATTTCTTCCATAACATTTTGAACAAACTCCGCGCTTTGCTTCGCAGTTTAGTACGCTTCTAATTTCAACAGTTTCAATTGATGTTTCTCCAATTGCGTTTGCTTTTTTCTCATTTATTAATTCTCCACTTTTAACAATTACTTTATGTGTGAATGGATCAACAATATTTCTAACTGCAACGCGTCCAATAATTCTTTCTGATAGAGGTTCTTTAATATCTTCTCCCTCTTTTAGTGCGCCAGTAACAACTCCACGAATTGCTCCGCAATCGACCATCGAAATAACTGCATCTTGTGCAACATCAACTAAACGACGAGTTAAGTAACCAGCGTCAGCAGTTTTCAAAGCTGTATCAGCTAAACCTTTTCGTGCTCCGTGTGTTGAAATAAAATATTCAAGAATTGTTAAACCTTCACGGAAATTTGAAAGAATTGGATTTTCAATTAATTCTCCTGTTGCGCCAGAAAGTGATTTTTGTGGTTTCGCCATAAGTCCGCGCATACCAGCTAACTGACGAATTTGTTCTTTCGAACCACGCGCGCCAGAATCAATCATCATGTAAAGAGAATTAAATCCTTCTTTGGAATGTTGCAATGAATCAAATAATTTTTCAGCAACGCGCTGAGTTGTGCGTGTCCAAATATCAATTACTTTATTGTATCGCTCTCCGTTTGTAATAAATCCATGTTGATATTGTTGTTCAACAGAATCAACTTCTTTTTGAGAGTGTTTAATTAATTCATGTTTTTCTTGTGGAATTGCAACATCAGTTACGCTAACCGACAATCCACCTTTTGTTGCATATTCAAAACCGAGTTCTTTTACTTTATCGAGAAATTCTGATGTAATTAAATTTCCGCATTTGCTAAAAACATTTGCGATAATTGGAATGAGTCGTTTTTTATTTAAAAGTTCATTTACAAAACCAATTTCAGATGGAACAATTTGATTAAAAATAACTCTTCCAGTTGTTGTATCAATTATTTTTCCGTTTATGCGAACTTTTATTTTTGCATGTAGTCCGATTTTATTTTCATTGAACGCAATCATAACTTCACTTGGACTTGAGAAAATTTTTCCTTCTCCTAAATCTTTAAGTTTTGATTTTGTCAAATAATAACATCCGAGAACTTGATCTTGCGACGGCGTCATAATTGGCGAACCACTTGACGGGGAAAGAATATTATGACTTGAAAGCATTAAAATTCTTGCTTCAAGAATTGCATTTGGCGAAAGTGGAACATGGACAGCCATTTGGTCACCATCAAAATCTGCGTTGAATGCTGTACAAACCATCGGATGAACACGAATTGCTTTTCCTTCAACCAACACTGGTTGAAACGCTTGAATACCAAGTCTGTGCAAAGTCGGCGCACGATTTAAAAGTACTGGATGTCCTTCAATTAAATTTTCTAAAATTTCCCAAATTTCTGCATCTTTTTTCTCAACTCGTTTTTTTGCACTCTTAACTGTTTTTGCAAGTCCACGCTCTAATAATTTGCGAATGATAAATGGTTTGAATAATTCCACCGCCATATCTTTTGGCAATCCGCATTGATGAAGTTGAAGATTTGGTCCGACAACGACTACCGAACGACCAGAATAATCGACACGCTTTCCTAAAAGATTTTGACGGAAGCGACCTTGTTTTCCTTTAAGCATATCGGAAAGAGATTTCAACGCTCTATTATTATCGCTCTTCACAATATTTGATCGTCGCGAATTATCAAAAAGAGAATCAACTGATTCTTGCAACATTCTTTTTTCGTTTCGCAAAATAACTTCTGGCGCTTTAATATCAATTAATCTTTTTAAACGATTGTTGCGAATAATTACTCTTCTGTACAAATCATTTAAATCTGAAGTTGCAAATCGACCACCTTCAAGTGGAACTAATGGACGAAGTTCGGGCGGAATAACTGGAACAACATCTAAAACCATCCAATCTGGACGAGAAGAAATTAGTGCGCCCGGTTTTTCGCGGAAGGCTTCTGTAACGCGAAGTCGTTTTAGCAAATCTGCTTTTTTAACAACCGATGTTTCCATTTTAAGTCGAACGCGAAGTTCGAGCGAAAGAGCTTCGACATCAGTTTGTTTTAATAATTCTTTTACTGCTTCGCCACCAATTTTTGCAACAAATTTTTTCGGATCATCATTTTCTAAAGAATCATTTTTTTCTGGCAATGTTGAAAGTATTTCAAAATATTGATCTTCGGTTACGAGATCTTGTTTTTGTAAACCAGTTGTACCGGGATTAATAACAACATACGATTCGTAATAAATAATTTTTTCTAAATCTTTATTTGAAAAACCAAGAAGCCCAGCAATTTTACTTGGCAAAGATTTAAAATACCAAATGTGAACAACGGGAACTGCAAGAGCAATGTGTCCCATTCTTTCGCGTCGAACAGATTTTTGTGTTACCTCAACTCCACAACGATCGCAAATTACTCCTTTGTATCGAATGCGTTTATATTTTCCGCAATGACATTCCCAATCTCGAATTGGTCCGAAAATTTTTTCACAAAACAATCCATCTTTTTCAGGTCTGTAAGATCTGTAATTTATTGTTTCTGGTTTTGTAATCTCACCATGCGAACGAGAAAGAATCGAATCGGGAGATGCAACTCCAATTGAGATTTTTGTAAATACTTTTTTTATCGATGTATCATGATTTGCTAATGGCATAATCTGCTCCAATTTTTTTTAACAATACTTTTTAAAATCATTTTGTTAATCTAATTTTATTTCTAATCCTAATCCTTGCAATTCACGAACAAGAACATTAAACGATTCCGGTACATTTGGCGGAGGCATATTTTCTCCTTTTACAATCGCTTCGTAAACTTTTGCGCGACCAAACACATCATCGGATTTTACGGTTAACATTTCCTGCAATACATTTGCCGCACCGTAAGCTTGTAAAGCCCAAACTTCCATTTCTCCAAATCTCTGTCCACCAAATTGCGCTTTTCCGCCAAGTGGTTGTTGAGTAATTAAAGAATATGGTCCAATTGAACGAGAGTGAATTTTATCATCAACTAAATGATAAAGTTTTAAAATATAAATACAACCAACTGTAACTTCTTGATCGAAAGCTTCACCAGTTACTCCATCATATAAAACGCTTTTTGAATTTGTTTGGAGTTTTGCTTTTTCAAGTTCAGTTTCAATATTCTCCCACGATGCACCATCAAAAATTGGTGTTGAATATTTATTTCCAAGTTTCCAACCAGCCCAACCAAGCGCAGTTTCAAATAACTGTCCAAGATTCATACGCGATGGAACGCCAAGTGGATTTAAAATAATATCAACTGGTCGGCCATCTGGCAAAAATGGCATATCTTCCTGCGAAACAATTGCCGAGACAACACCTTTGTTACCGTGTCGTCCAGCCATTTTATCGCCGACAGAAAGTTTTCGTTTTTTTGCGATATAAACTTTTGCGAGTTGAACAATTCCTGGTTGAAGATCATCGCCGACATTTACTTTGTTTACATCATTTTTGTAAGTTTCTTCGATTTGCGAAAGAGATGAAAAATAATTTTCAAATATTTTTGTAACTAAATTATTTTTTCTTGTATCTTCAGTCCAATTTTCGTCGTAGTTTAATTTTTCGAGTTTTGTAAATTCGCTAAACATTCCATTTTTAAATGTTGCGCCAGAACGAATTTCCATATTGCCTCTTGTGTCGCGAACGCCAACAGATTTTTCTCCATCAAGAAGTAAATCAAGTTTGTGACTAAGTTTTGCATAATGATCTTTTAAATTCTTTTTATGATTTTTTTCAATTTCATCAAGAAGAATTTTATCAGTTTTTTTAGAATCAGCATCTCGTTTTTTACGAGTGAATAATTTTGTATCAATTACAATTCCCTTCATTCCTGGAGGAGCTTTTAAGGAAGCATCTTTTACATCGCCAGCCTTATCGCCAAAAATTGCTTTTAATAATTTTTCTTCTGGTGTTGGATCGGTTTCACCTTTTGGAGTAATTTTTCCAATTAAGATGTCGCCTTCTTTTACTTCAGCACCAACACGAATAATTCCATACTCATCTAAATCTTTTGTTGCTTCTTCACTTACATTCGGAATTTCGCGAGTTAATTCTTCTTCGCCTCGTTTTGTATCACGAACTTGCAATTCAAATTCTTCAATATGAATTGATGTGTAAGCATCTTTTGCAACTAATTTTTCGTTGATGATAATAGCATCTTCAAAATTATATCCTCTCCATGGCATGAAAGCAACAATAACATTTCTTCCAAGCGCAAGTTCACCTTGATCAGTCGAGCAACCATCTGCAAGAATTTGTCCTTTTTTAAATCGTTGGCCATCTTTTACGATTGGTTTTTGATTTATAGAAGTATCTTGGTTGGTTCTTAAAAATTTTGTGTATTTATATTCAACTCTTCGTTTGTCAGTAAAACTTGTTAATGCTTCGGCGCTGGTATCTTCAATATCGTATTGAACAATTAAAGATTCGCCAGTTACGCTTTCAACAATTCCACTTCTTTCAGCAACAATACATGTACGAGAATCGCGAGCAATTTTTTCTTCCATTCCTGTACCAACAATTGGTGCTTGTGGTCGTAAAAGTGGAACAGCTTGTCGTTGCATGTTTGAACCCATCAAAGCGCGGTTCGCATCATCGTGTTCCAAAAATGGAATTAATGCCGCGGCGGCACTTACAATTTGTGTTGGCGCAACATCCATGTATTCAATTTCATCGGGATGGTTGATAACAAAATCACCTTGCTTTCGTGCAGTAACACGATCGGTTGCAAAAGTTTTATTATTTTCTAAAGGAACATTTGCTTGAGCAATCGTAAAAACATCTTCTTCTTCCGCATTTAAATAATCAATTTCATCGGTAACTTTTCCTTTTTTAACTTTTCTATAAGGAGTTTCGATAAAGCCAAAATCATTTATGCGTGCGTGCATTGCCAAAGATGAAATGAGTCCGATGTTTGGACCTTCTGGAGTTTCAATCGGACATAAACGACCGTAGTGAGTGTAATGAACATCTCGAACTTCAAAGCCAGCTCGTTCGCGAGTTAATCCGCCAGGTCCGAGCGCAGACATTCTTCTTTTATTTGTCAACTCTGCAAGTGGATTTGTTTGATCCATATATTGCGAAAGTTGATTTGTTCCAAAAAAAGTATTGATGACACTTGTAATAGTTCGAGCGCTGACTAAATCTTGTGGAGTAATTTTTGTTTGATCGCGAATGTTCATTCTTTCGCGAGACATTCTGCACATTCTTGCTAAACCAACATTGTATTGCGTCGCAACTTGTTCGCCAACAGTTTTAATTCTTCTATTACCAAGATGATCAATATCATCAACTGGAGCTTTGCCTTGTTGGATGTCAATCAATCGTTTAATAATTAAAACAATATCTTCGCGAGTAAGTGTAGTTGTAGTAAGTGGTGTATTTATTTTAAGTCTTGAATTTAATCTTAATCTTCCAACATCGCCTAAATCGTATCGCTTTGCATTAAAAAATAATTTGTCAATTAAATTTTTTGCTGTTTCCAAATCTGGTGCGCTACTGGAACGAAGTTGTTTGTAAATAGCTTCAAGTGCATCTTCTTCACTTCGCACTGTATCTTTTGCCAAAGTGTTTGCAATAATTGAACTTGTTCCGCCATCATCATCTTTTAAAAATCTAAGTTTTTTAACTTCAGATTTTTTAATTGCTTTGACAAATTCTTCGGTTAAGATGGAATCTTTTCCTAAAATAATTTCGCCAGTTTTTCTATCAACAACATCGCTTGCGAGTTTACGATTTAAATAATCATTCAATTTAATATCGGCAACTTTTACTTCCTCAATTAATTCGAATAATTTTAAAATATCATCATCGGTTGAATATCCTAAAGCGCGCAATAAAGTTGTTGCTGGAAATTTCTTTTTTCTATCAATGTATGCGAACATAACATTGTTGATGTCTGTTGTAAATTCAACCCATGAACCACGGAAAGGAATTATACGAGCAGAATAAAGTGGAGTTGTATTTGCGTGAGTTGACATCCCAAAAAATACCCCGGGCGAACGGTGCAATTGGCTAACAATTACTCTTTCAGCGCCATTGATAATAAATGTTCCTCGGTTTGTCATATAAGGAAGACTGCCGAGATAAACTTTTCCTTCGATAGTATCAACATATTCGTCGCTATCTTCAGCTTTTTCTGAAAGACGAAGTGTAGCTTTAATTGATACGGAATAAGTTAATCCGCGTTCCTGACATTCCTCTAAAGAATATTTTGGTTTGTCAATTTCATATTTAGCAAACTCAAGTAAATAATTTCCTCTTGCATCGGAAATTGGAAAGTTTGCCAAAAATATTTGTTGCAAACCTTTACTTTTTCTTTTATGAGGTGGAACATCTTCTTGTAAAAAATTTTTAAACGAATCGATTTGGACATTGAGTAAATCTGGTAACTCAACATTAGATTCGATTTTTGAAAATGTGTACCGACCAGAATTCTCGTCAAAACGGGGTCCGTTGGTTTTCAAAATAAACTCCTTTGGCTATTAACCATTTAAATTGTGTGAAAAATAATTTCAACACAAATTTTTTTTTAAAGAAATCTGAGCTGATAAAATTTATCAGCCCAGAGTTTAATTTTATTGTTTAAAATTATTAAACAATATTATCAAAACAGTTTACTGCAATACAACTGTTGCGCCTGCATCCTCAAGTTGTTTTTTGATTTTGTCGGCATCAGCTTTTGCAATTCCTTCTTTAACTGGTTTTGGTGCACCATCAACTAAATCTTTTGCTTCTTTAAGACCTAATCCGGTAACTTCGCGAACAACTTTAATCACATTGATTTTTTGTGCGCCACTTTCTTTAAGCAAAACTGTAAATTCAGTTTGTGCTTCTGCTACTGGAGCGGCTGATGCTGCGGGACCTGCCATCATCATTGGTGCGGCGGCTGTTACTCCAAATTTTTCTTCGAGAGCTTTTTTTAACTCGACTGCTTCTAAAAGAGTGAGTTTTTCAATTTTTTCTACTAATTCTGCGACTACTGACATATACATCTCCTTAAATTAATTATTGTTATAAAAATTATGCTGCTTTTTTCTTTTCGATTGCATCGATAACTGCTACAAGATCTCTAGCAACCGCGTTAAGTACTCCAACTAAATTTGATGCTGGTGCCTGTAAACTTCCAAGTACGCTTGAGATTATTTCACCTCGAGTTGGCATTTTTGCAAATTCGGTTAATTTGTTTCCATCGTAAATTTCGTTTGCGACAATACAAACTTTACATTTTAATAAATCTTTGTTCGTCTCATGAAATTTATGAATTACACGAGCTGGTGCAACAGGATCATCAAAACTAAATGCGACGCCAGTTGGTTTTTTCAATGAAGGATAAACACCTTCATATCCACCAACAGATTCGAGCGCTTTTTTCAAATAAGTATTTTTAACAACTAAATACTCAACACCATTTTGTCTGAATGAGTTTCGGAGTTTTGTCAACTCTTCAACATTCACACCGGTGAAGTCTGTCAAAAACATTCCTTGAGCACGCTTAACCTTTTCAGCTATCGAAGAAATGATTTCTGCTTTTTCTGTTTTATTCATTTTATTTCTCGTTTTCCTTTTTTTTTCGAGCAATGAGAAGCCCCACTATAATAGAGGGCATCGCTCAGTTTTTTATTTCATTCGTTACGAGTGCGTGAATAACGAAACTTTTATTTTATAATTGAGCTACTGATAAATCGATATGAACTCCCGGTCCCATTGTGCTTGAAATGGTAATCGAACGAACATATTGTCCTTTTGCAGTAGATGGTCTTAATCGTACAACTGTGGCTAAAAACGCGCTGATATTTTCAACAAGTTTTTGCTCATCAAAATTTGCTTTTCCAATAATTGAGTGGACGACTCCTGCTTTGTCAACTCTAAATTCAATTTTTCCAGCTTTAACTTCTTGAACTGCTTTTGCGACATCATTTGTAACTGTGCCAGATTTTGGATTTGGCATTAATCCTCGAGGTCCGAGAATTTTACCAATTTTTCCAACTTCAATCATAACATCGGGTGTTGCAATTATGACATCAATTTCCGACCAACCACTTTGAAGTTTTTCAATGTATTCTTGTAATCCAGCGAAATCAGCTCCAGCAGAAAGTGCTTCGGAATCTTTTGGAGATTTTGCAAGAACAAGTACTCGAACTGCTTTTCCAATTCCGTGAGGAAGTGTAACCGAACCGCGAATTGCTTGATCAGCTTTTTTTGGATCGATGCCAAGCCTGATTGCAATATCAACTGACTCGGAAAATTTTGCGGTTGCAAGTTTTTTAACTAACGCAACAGCATCTTTAACTGAAAATAATTTTTTTGCATCAACTTCTTTTTGAACTGCGCGAAATCTTTTACTTTGTTTCATTTTTATTTTTATTTTGTGGTGCAATCGTTTTTGAAATTAAAAGAACTCCCACGTGAAAAAAAAATTGTAGATTACTCTACGTTAATTCCTAAACTTTTTGCAGTTCCTTCAACCATACTAATTGCTGATTCAACATTAGTAGTATTAAAGTCAGGCATTTTTAAAATTGCAATTTCTTTTACTTGTGCTTTTGAAATTTTTCCAACTTTATTTCTATTTGGTTGCGCTGAACCTTTTTCAAGCTTCGCGGCTTTTTTAACCAACACTGCCGCCGGTGGCGTCTTCGTAATAAATGTAAAAGACTTGTCCGAAAAAACAGTTATGATAACAGGAATAATAAGTCCTGCACTTGCTTGTGTGCGTGCGTTAAATTGTTTGCAGAACTCCATAATGTTAACACCTTTTTGACCGAGAGCCGGACCAACAGGTGGCGCTGGGTTTGCTTGACCAGCGGGAATTTGTAATTTAATAAAACCAGTTACTTTTTTTGCCATAATAAAATCCTTTTACTAAAAATTATTTTTCAATTTCGACTTGAGAAAAATCAAGTTCGACTGGAGTTTTTCGTCCAAAAATACTTACCATAACTTTGACTTTCATTTTCTCTTCAATTATTTCTTGCACAAAACCAGAGAAGGAATTAAACGGACCAGTTTTAATTCTGACAGCCTCACCAAGTTGAAAAGGAACTTCAATTCTTTCAACCATTCCGTCCCCCTCTTCACCTTCAACAACAATTTTACCAATAATGCGTTTAACTTCATCTGGCTGAAGCGGAATTGGTTTGCCATGCGAGCCAACAAATCCGCGTACAGATGGAGCGCTTAAAATAAAAAATTTGGTTTTTTCGTCAAGCTCAGCTTCGATATATAAATAGCCCGGAAAAAGATTTTTTATTTTAGTTTTTTTCTTTTTCTCTTTCATCTCAAAAACTTTTTCGGTTGGGATGAAAATTGTAAAAATTTTATTTTCTAAATGAGCTAAAGCAATTTCGTTTTCGAGATATGCTTTTACTTTTGACTCATGTCCTGTAACGGTGCTAACTGCAAACCATTTTTTTTCTGTAGTAGTCATTTTTAAAAAATCCCTTTTATAGCTTGACTCACTAAAGTATCAATCACATAAACAAAAACTGCGAGAATTAAACAGACCACAAGAACTACAACAGTTGACTCTTGTAATTCTTTTTTTTCAGGCCATGATACTTTAGCCATTTCTTTTTGTAGATCGGTAAAAAATGTTAAGATTTTTTCTTTCATAAAATTTTTATTTTAAATAATTCAAAAAATAAATGATATCTCTTGGCACGTGTGGAGGGACTTGAACCCCCAACCAACGGTTTTGGAGACCGCTACTCTACCAATTGAGCTACACACGTATTATTTTGTTTCCTTGTGTTGAGTATGTTTGCTGCAAAAGCGGCAATATTTTTTGTATTCAACTCTACCAGTTTGTTTTTTTTTATTTTTAGTAGTTGAATAATTTCTATTTTTGCACTGAGTGCATTCTAATGTTATAATATCTCTCATAAATTTTTTCTTTCTTTTTTTTTCTGCGAGCTGACGACCGGGATTGAACCGGTGACCTCATCCTTACCAAGGATGTGCTCTACCAACTGAGCTACGTCAGCCAAGAACATCATCAAACTTGTTGAGCGGGAGACGAGACTCGAACTCGCGACCAACAGCTTGGAAGGCTGTGACTCTACCAACTGAGTTACTCCCGCAAATTTTTTTCACTTCCCTTTTCAACATCTCTATCTTTTTTTTGATTCTCCACAACAAATATTTTTTTTCAAAAAACTTTTGTGGGTAGGGAAGGATTCGAACCTCCGAAGACCTGAGTCGACAGATTTACAGTCTGTTGCGTTTAACCACTTCGCTACCTACCCAACTCCAAGAGCTGGCGATGGGACTCGAACCCGCGACCTGCTGATTACAAATCAGCTGCTCTACCAGCTGAGCTACGCCAGCATAAAATCAAAAATAAGACACTCCATCCTTAAGATTATTCTTTGGATAGAGCATACAAATATATGAGATTTTACTTCAGATGCAACAGATTTGATCTATTATTTTAATTTATTATAAAAAAATTGATTTTATAAATCTATAATTTCGATTTTTATTTGTTTTTCTTTTAAATTTGGCGCTAAATTAGACATTGGATGATTCATTTTTTTATCCGAATCTTCCATTTTTTCTTTATGCTTGAAAATAAAAAAATCTTTTTCGTTACCGAAACCATTTTTATGTTTCATCAAATTGCAATCTTGTTCATTTATTTTATCAACAACAACTGAAATTTTTTTGCGGGAATTTTTTCTCATTACTTCAAATTCAATTTTGTCATCTTTTTTTACATCTTCCAAAAGTTCGGTAATATCATTTACATTTTTAATTCTGTCGATTCCCATTTTTACAATTACATCGCCAGCTTTAAATCCTGCTTTTGATGCGATACTTTCCTCTTCAACATTTTTTACCAGCACACCTTTTTTATCGGGCGAATCAAAATATTCTGCAAGTTGTTTATTTAAAGTTTCAACTTCCATTCCAAGTTTTACTTTTGGCTCCGAGCATTTGGAATCGAAGTGTTTCATCATTGGCATGTGTTGCATTTGCATTGAGAAGTCATTAGGCATTTCCATTTCAAATTCTTTTTCATGAAACTTTTCTTTTGGTCTTTCGCCAAGAGTAACAGAAATATCTTTTGATAATTTTTCTCGCAAAATATTAATTGTAATTTTTGTTTTCGGTTTTAATTCTTTTATAATTTCAACAACATCAGATGCTTTTTTAATTTCTTTATCATTTATTGAATTTATCACATCTCTGTTTTGTAATCCTGCTTCTTTTGCGGGACTATTTTCCATCACTTCTTCTATTTCAACTTTTTCGTCGTTGACTTGTTTTAACATTACTCCAAGCCATCCACTATTTTCTTTTTCATCTAAATTTTTCATAACGATGACTTTTTTCTTATCCTGCAAGTTAATTGAAAAAACTTCCTGCAATCCAAAAATCAAAGTTACAACAATTAAAAAAATATATTTTGACATTTTATTTTCCTTTCAACTTTATTCTTTTGATTTAAATTCTTTAACAAAAACATTTCCATTGGTTGTGCGGAGAGAAATAATCTCTCCTCCGCCGTTTAAATTTATTTTCGAACGAATATCTTTATTGTCTTTATCAATCTCATAAAAATCCATTTTAAATTCAGAGGTTACATCAAACTGCGATTGTTTTCGCCAATCATTTTCAATTAAAACAGTAACCGTTGCTTTTGCTTTTGGTGAAACAAACAGCAAAATATTTCCGCCAGAGGTTTTCATCGAACTTGCGCCACTTGGAATAAGCTCCGCGCTAATATCTCCGCCAGCAGTTTTTGCTTCAATTCTACCAATAATTTGCTTTAAAATAATATTTCCGCCAGCAGTTTTTGCTTCAACCAATCCATTTGCACTTTTTAAAATAATATCTCCGCCGGCAGTTTTTAAAATTGCGTTGTTCGAAACATTTCCAATTTCAATATCGCCGCCAGAGGTTGAGGCTTCCGCATTTCCATCAACATCTCCAATTTCAATATCGCCGCCGGAAGTTTTTACAACTGCATTGCCACCAACATTTCCAATTTCAATATCGCCGCCAGATGTTGAGGCTTGAATTTTTCTTCCGACGGATTTAAATTTTATATGTCCACCAGATGTGCTTACGATTCCATCGCCACTAATTCGTTCGCAAGTGATGTCGCCGCCAGAAGTTTTCATAGTAACCGAACCGTGAACAAAATTTGTTTTTATATTTCCACCACTTGTTGATGTTTGAACTACTCCATTAATTCTTCCTTGAAAATTTACATCGCCACCTGCTGTTTTGATTTCAACATTAAAATCTTTTGGAATAGTTATTGTGAACTTTGCTCCATCCCATCCCCAATGTGTTTTATAATTTACGCTGACAACATTTCCGTTGTTTATAATTTTAAAATTTTCCAGATTTTCAGAATCAATTCCCTCGGCTTCCACAAGAACTTCATTTTTGTCCCACGATTTTAAATCAACATCGCCACCGCAAGTATTTAATTTTAGTAATCCTCCAGCAGTTACGGGAATTGATTTTTTTATTTTATCACTATCAGTTTCACTATCATAAATTTCTTTAGAAATAATTACTTGTGTTAGAAAAAATATTATCATTAAAAATTGTTTCATATTATTTTGCCTCCTCAATTAAATTTGCCGCTTGTAATTTGATATAATCATTTTTATCGTTTTTAGTAAATTTCTTTAATGCCGTTTTGGTTTCTAAATCAAGAGATTCGCCGTTTAAAGTTTTTGTTGTCAAAAAATTTATTGCGCTGGTTCGCAATCCAACATTTTCATCGTTTCCTAAAATATGAACGACTGCGCTTCTAACTTCATTATCAAATGGAAGATGCAATAAATTTTCTAACGCAATTCTTCTAACTCCGGGATTTTCATCGAACATTGCAACTTTTGCAATCGAGCGAGAAAATGAATTTGAAATTTCTTTTTTCTCGGCAATGTAAATTGCAACTGTGTTTAATAATTGTAAACGAATTCCGGGATTATCGTCGCGCAGGATTGCATGCTCAACTAATTTTTGCATTGTTTTATCGCTTAAATCTGAGGCATACCGCATTGGCGTAACCGACTCGAAAAATAATTCCAAATTACTTGAATTACTTTCGGTGGTAATATATTTAAATCCTGAAATAAATTGTTTGCCCTGTTCAAGTTTTACGGCATCGGCTGATGAAAGAATATTTATTGAATTTTCAGATTGCGAAGAAACATTTAAAAATTTATATCCAATAAAAATACCAACTATGAAAATTGCAAAACTCGCGCCAACAAATTTTAAATTTTCTGTGAAAATATTTTTTGCAAATCCGAAAATGTTTTCAAAAATATTAGATTTGGAGTTTTCTAATTCCAAATTTTTTCTTAAATCTCTGCGAACGGAGTAAAGCAAATCCATCGGAACTTCTTTTTCAGAATTTTTTACATCTTTAAATAATTTACCGAGAGCAATCTGCTCATTTTGGCAAATCGAACAATTCAAAATATGATTTTCGATTTCAGTAAATTGTTCCGAATTAAGCTCATCGCTTAATTTCAAAATCAAAAGTTCTTCGTAGTATAAATGTTCCATATTTACCTCAATTAAATTTTAGTATAAATCACTCAAAGCAACTCTCATTTTTTGAGTTGCATTGAATAAATATTTTTTTACAGTTCCTTCTGCGCATTCCATCATATTTGCAATTTCTTTTAATTTAAATTCTTCTAAATGCCTCAAAGTAAAAACAATTTTTTCTTGCTTCGAAAGAACTTCCATCGCAACCTCAACTCGTTCCTTAATTTCTCTTCCTTCAACTCTACTATTTGTTCTGGAATCAGATTTCAGCATTGCTTCAACTCCCGGCGTTTCATCATCGTCATAGTTTTGACTATCGTAGATTGAAATATGTTGGTATTTTTTTTTACGCGATTGTTGAGTGAGGCAAACATTTGTTGTGATTCTATAAAGCCAAGTTGAAAATTGACTTCGCGATTCAAAATTTTTAAGCCCTTTGTAAACTCTGATAAAAACTTCTTGATAAATATCTTTCGCTTCATCTTTATCTCGAGTAAATTTTAAAGCAAGCGCAAGCACCCGTTTATCGTAACGATGCACCAATTCTTCAAAGGCATTTTGGTCCCCCTTCAAAAACATTTGAATTAATTTTGTGTCGTTTAGCGACATAGCATTTAAATTATATTTTTGACAATTTTAAAAAGCAAATGGTTGTAGAGTTTTGATTTCCATTTTGGTTTATTTAAATTTACGAAAATGAAAGTTGATAAATAGTGAGATTAAAACAATTAATAAAAAAATAAAAAGGAAATTTTATGGAATACAATACAATTTTATTTACGAAAGAAAATGGATATGCGATTGTACAATTTAATCGTCCCGAAGTTTTAAACGCATTAAATACTCAAGTGATGAATGAGGTTGTTACGGCATTTGAAGATTGCGACACAGATGAAAATGTTGGTTGCATTATTTTAACTGGAAATGAAAAAGCTTTTGCCGCCGGCGCTGATATAAAAGAGATGGCTGAAGCAAATTCGGTTGAAATGATGAAGCGCGACAATCTTGCACGATGGGAAAAAATTAGAAAAATTAAAAAACCAATCATTGCCGCAGTTAGTGGATTTGCGCTTGGTGGCGGTTGCGAAGTTGCAATGGCTTGCGATATTATTATTGCAAGTGAATCGGCTAAATTTGGTCAGCCAGAAATTAATATTGGTGTAATGCCCGGCGCTGGCGGAACGCAAAGATTAATTCGCGCTGTCGGAAAATCAAAAGCAATGGAAATGATTTTAACTGGCGATTTTATTTCCGCTGAAGATGCAATGCAGTGGGGATTAGTTTCTAAAATTGTTCCGAACGAATTTTTACTTGACGAAGCAAAATCGCTCGCAAAAAAAATCGCATCAAAAGCGCCAATTGCAATTAAAATGGCGAAGGAATCAATTTTAAAATCGTTTGATACAACAATGGAAGTTGGTTTAGAAATGGAGAGGAAAAATTTTTACACTCTTTTTGCAACCGAAGATCAAAAAGAAGGAATGCGTGCATTTATCGAAAAACGAAAACCGCAATGGAAAGGAAAATAAAATTGAACATTTTAGTTTTATGCACAGGCAACTCTTGCCGAAGCCAAATGGCAGAAGGTTTTTTGAGAAATTATTTTGGTGCGAATGCAACAATTTACAGCGCAGGAATTTACGCAAGTGGCGTCAACCCAAACGCAATTAAAGTGATGAAAGAAATTGGAATTGATATTTCAAATCATACATCAAATAAAGTTGATGAATATTTTAATATTAATTTTGATTTCATAATTACAGTTTGCGATAACGCAAAAGAGACTTGCCCATACTTCCCATCAAATGCAAAAAAAATCCATCACAATTTTCCCGATCCATTTTATGCGATTGGCGCAGAAGAGGATATTTTAAAATCATTTCGATTTACTCGCGATTTGATTTTGGAGTTTTGTAAAGATTTTTTTCAGAAGTATAATGTGACAAATTAAACTTCCGACAGAAAATCTTGTCAAAATACAAAAAAGAGATTAAAATGAACGAAAAACAAGATATTATGGTCCCAAAAAATTTAGCAATTAGCGAAAGCGGATTTCTTTTCTCCCCATCAAATGGCGAATCTTTTACATTGAATGAATTAGGAATTTGGATTTTTAAATTACTCCAATCTGGAAAAAATAAAAAAGATGTACTAAACGCGATTATTTCGAATTATGATATTGACGAGAAATATGCAGAGTACGATTTGGAAGATTTTTTATTTCAACTCGAAAATTTTTCGTTGATAAATAGAAAATGAATATAGCCATTACAGGTTTAAACTCGACTGACAATCCTGGACCTGGCGTTCCTGTAATTCGTAGCATTCGTGCAGAAAAAAAATTTAAAGGACGAATCATCGGGCTTGTTTATGATTCTCTCGAGCCGGGAATTTATTTTGATGATTTAATTGAATCATATTATACAATTCCCTATCCATCAAGTGGAAAAAATCTTCTTTTAGAAAGAATTTCTTACATCCACAAAAAAGAAAAAATTGATTTAATTATTCCTACGCTTGACTCTGAAATTTTAGGATTTATTTCAATCGAAAATGATTTACGCAAAATGGGAATCAAAACTTTTCTTCCCACAGCAGTGCAGTACGATTTGCGAGCAAAAGATAAACTCTTCAATCTTTGTCAAAAAAATAAAATAAAAGTTCCGAGAAATATTCTTGCTACAAGTTTAAAAGATATCGCGACAATTCAGGAACATTTTTCATATCCAATTGTTGTAAAAGGAATTTTTTACGACGCAAGCATTGCTCACAATTTTGAGGAGGCAGTTGTCGCTTTCAATAAATTAAGTTTGAAGTGGGGTTATCCAATTATTATTCAGGAATTTGTTCATGGAAGTGAATTTAATGTTGTTGCGCTTGGTGATGGTTTAGGAAATACAATTGGCGCCGTGGCGATGAAAAAACTTTACATCACCGATAAAGGAAAAGGTTGGAGTGGCGTAACAATTGATGATGAGGAAATTTTAAAGATTTCTAAAACTGCAATCAAGGCGATGAAATGGCGAAGTGGATTGGAACTTGAATTTATAAAATCTTCCACCACAAATGAATTTTATCTTTTAGAAATAAATCCCCGTTTTCCTGCTTGGGTTTATCTTGCACCAAATGCTGGGCAAAATTTACCTTTTGCGCTTGTTGAGCTTGCAATGGGGAAAAAAATAACCCCATTTACAAAATACAAAATAGGCGCAATGTTTATACGGACTTCGTGGGATTTAATTAGCGATATGTCCACTTTTGAAAAAATTACAGTTAATGGAGAATTAAAAAAATGAGTAGCAAAAAAAAATACGAGCGTCCAATAGTTCAAAAACATTATTCTGGTTTTATGAATAAAATTAGCTCATCTCCAACAACTCAAATTAAATCTGAAATTGATGGAGTTTCAGTCAACGAACTTGTTAAAAAATTTGGCTCTCCTTTATTTGTAATATCTGAAAAGAAAATTCGACACAACATGAAAAATGCTTATCGGATTTTTAAAAATCGTTATCCGAAAGTTCAATTCGCTTGGTCGTATAAAACAAATTATTTAAATGCAGTCTGTTCAGTTTTTCATTCCGAAGGATCTTGGGCAGAGGTAGTTTCTGGTTTTGAATATGAAAAAGCTCGCAAGCTCGGGATTCCGGGAGATAAAATAATTTTCAACGGACCGAGCAAATCAAAAGAAGAATTAATTCGCGCAGTAAAAGAAAAAGCAAAAATTCACATCGATCATTTTGATGAATTATTTCAACTATCTGAAATTACCGAGTCGTTAAACGAAACTGCTTTTGTCGCAATAAGAGTAAATATGGATATTGGAATTTATCCAAGATGGGATAGATTTGGTTTCAATTACGAAAATGGCGAAGCGCTTCAAGCAATAAAAAGAATAATGTCTTTTAAAAATTTGGAATTGATTGGGCTTCACACGCACATCGGCACATATATGATGAATGCCGAATCGTATCAAATTGCGGCATCAAAACTTGTTGCGCTTGCAAAAAATATTAAAGATGAATTTCAAAAAACTATTCAGTACATCGATCTCGGCGGTGGGTTTGCATCAAAAAATAATTTAATCGGGCAATATCTTCCATCAGAAAATATTATTCCATCTTTGGAGCAATATGCCGATGCAATCACAACTGCACTTTTTGAATTTTCAAATAACCGCGACGAACTCCCGATGTTAATTTTGGAAAGTGGCAGATCTTTAATTGATGATACTGCAAGTTTGATTTCGACAGTGCTTGCAAACAAGCGGCTTTCAAATGGCAAGCGCTCTATTATAATAGATGCGGGAGTGAATATTCTTTTCACAAGTTTTTGGTATAAACATTCGATTTATCCGACCGAAAATGGTGGAACAAGCTCTGAGGATTCGGCAATTTATGGACCGCTTTGCATGAATATCGATTTAATTCGCGAATCAATTCCGCTTTCTCCTTTAAAAAAAGGTGATAAAATTTTAATCGATACAGTTGGCGCATATAATATGACGCAGTGGATGCAATTTATTTCGATGCGACCGAATGTTGTTATGATAATGGATGATGGAACTGTTGAATTAATTAGAAAAGCCGAGACGCTTGAAACTTTAAATAATCAGGAATTGCTTCCGAAGAAATTTCAATCTTAAATTGATGAACTTTTTAAAATCAATTTTACTTTCCTACTCGCAAATATTATTTTCAAATCGTGTTTGGTTTGGTGCCATTGCGCTTTTGTCAACTTTTATTTATCCGCAACTTGGCGCCGCAGGACTTGTTGGTGTAATTTTAACAAACACAATCGCTTACATACTTAAGTATGATAAAAAAACAATTGAGAGTGGTTATTTTGGATTTAATGGAATCTTACTTGGAATTGCAATTGCATTTTACATAAAACTTTCACTCTTCACATTTTTAATCTCTTTAATTTTTATTGCGATACTTTTTTTTGCAAATATAATTATTGAAGATCAATTCCGCGTTCATCTAAAATTACCAGTGATGAGCATCCCTTTCGTAGTTACATTTTTTTTCTTTGCACTTTTCATTTCAAATTTTACTGGCATTCAGTTCCTTCCAACTTCACTAATTGATCAACATAATTTTAATTGGCTACCAATATTTTTTAAAAGATATTTTAATTCAGTCGGAATGATTTTATTTATTCCATCAATCTCGGCTGGAATTATTTTAACAATCGCGCTAATTATATTTTCGAGAGTCTCTTTTTTACTCTCTTTAATTTCATTTACAACTTCTTTTTTCCTTGCAAAATATCTTTTACCGCAATTCGCCGAGAGTCATTCAATTTTAATCGGGCTCAACTCAATACTTTGCGCAATTGCTTTGGGAGGAAGTTTAATTATTCCTTCTCGTAAAAGTTTTATTTTAACAATTCTTGTTCAACCAATTGTAATTGTAATAATTGGAATTGTTTTAAATATTTTCGAGGGAACGCGATTCCCTGTTTTAGTTTTACCTTTTAATGTTGCAGTGCTTTCAATTTTGTTTATGATAAAACTTCGCGAAGGAGTTACAAAATTAATTCCGATTTATTTTTTGCCCGGCTCCCCAGAAGAAAATTTTTTCTATCATTACAACACAACAAATCGTTTTAAAAAATTTCG
The DNA here is from genome assembly GCA_964367235.1 of uncultured Chitinophagaceae bacterium. Lineage (GTDB taxonomy): Bacteria > Bacteroidota > Ignavibacteria > UBA10030 > UBA8401 > JBBTLW01. The sequence goes on from CAYIXI010000007.1 coordinate 61,521, forward strand.
CTATTTGTTTGCAGAACTTCCCTTTTTTGGAAAATGGAAAGTTTCGCAGGGCGTAAATGGCACATTTACTCATAAAAATCAATGGCGAAATGCGCTTGATTTTGTCGTTTGCGATGATGATGGAAAAGAATTTTCTGGGAGTGGAAATTATTTATCCGATTATTATTGTTATCGCCTTCCGGTGGTTGCTTCGATTGACGGCGTTGTAGTAAAAGTAATTGACTCAATCCCAAATAACCCAGTCGGAAAAATAAATGTTGAACAGAATTGGGGAAACACAATTATAATAAATCATGGTGCGGGACTTTTTTCATCATTATCTCATCTTGAACCAAATTCCGCAAAAGTAAAACTTGGCGATTATGTGCGCAAAGGAGATTCTATTGCACTTTGTGGCAACAGCGGACGCTCGCAGTATCCGCATCTTCATTTTCAATTTCAATTAAGCGATAAAGTTGGTGAGCAAACTTTTGATTTTCCATTATCTTCTTTTGTGGAAATTGCACAAACAAATAATTTTAATGCTGAGGTGAAATCCTTTTCTCTTCCAATTGAAAAAAGTTGTGTACAAAATATTGAAACTGATATAAATTTAAATCGGGCTTTCGATTTTCAAGTTGGTAATAAATTTGTAGTCAAAGGTAAATATAAAAATCGATCGTTCACTGAAAACTGGAGTGTAAAAATAGATTCAATAAATACTATTACACTTGTGAACGAAGCAAACGATTCAATTACAATTTATCCCACTCCGCGAATAAATTATTTTACGCATTACAATGGTTCAAAACATTCTGCGCTTTATTCTTTTTATTTGTCTGCGTTAAATATTCCATATTTTTATCAAAAAAATTTAGTCTGGAACGATACATTGCCTCTTTCAAAAATTCCAGCATCAATAATTTACAAGTTTGCAGATTTATTTTTATTTTTTGGCGCGGTGATTGATGTATTTTGTAAATTTTCTTTTGACCAAATGAGTGAGGATAGTTTTAGTTACAAAATAAATAATAAAATTTCTATTTACGGAAATCATATTTTTAGTTGGTACAAAGATGAATTCAATTCTACTTTGAGTGTTAGTAAAAACGGATCGATTGAAGGGTGGCGGGTTTTAAATAAAAATAATATTATATTTAATTGTCAAATAGTTGAAAGGACTATCTTATGAAAAATTTATTTTTTGTTTTAAGTTTTTTTATTTTAACTGGGCTTTTGAGTGCACAGCAAACTACTGGCTCGCAAAGCATGTTTTCGGCTTCATATAACTACGAAAAAAATGGAGACTACAAAAACGCTATCAGCTCTATTTTAAAAGTATACGATAAAGATAATTATTTTATCAATCTTCGTTTAGGTTGGCTTTATTATTTAAGCGCTGATTATAATTCTTCAAAAAAATATTACGAAAGTGCAAAAAATATTTGTGGCTCTTGCTCCGATGCACAACTTGGTTTGACGCTTCCACTTTCGATGCAAAATAATTGGAGTGAGATTGTAAATATTTATAAACAAATTCTAAAAAAAGATTCTCAAAATTATTCTGCTAATTTAAAACTGGGGCAATATTATTTTAATAATCGCGATTACGCAAATGCAAAAATACATTTTGATAAAATTGCAACAAGTCTGCCAGCAGATTACGAAAACACACTTTATCTTGCTTGGACATTTTATTATTTGGGAGATTTTACCGAAGCAAAAGAAAATTTTTTAGTAATAGAAATGTTAAGTCCAAACGATCCTTCGGCTTTGGAAGGATTGAATTTGATTAAATGAAGAAATGGTTTTTCGTTTCACTAATTTTATTTGATTTAAGTTTTGGGCAATATCAATTTTCGACTAAATATTTTTCTACAACTGGAAATTATACCGACTCGTTAAAATCGAAAACCGCAGGCGATTCTTATTTCATTCAGTTTGAACTGAAAAATTCAATTCGCGTAATCGCTCATTTGGATAATTTGCAAATAAAAAATTCAACTTGGCATTACGGCCAAAAAAATTATTTACTTAATACTACTTTTAGCAGTTATCCTTGGTTTTATAATTTTACTGTTGCGCAAATTTCTGGCAAATTCGATTACCAACCTTCAATTTATTCTTACAACGATAATTCAAATTTATATTCTGCTGGTTTAACCTATTATAAAAATCTTTGGTATTTTGGTGGGCAAATTACACATTTCAATGCAAGAGGCATTTTAACTTCAGACTTGCTTGCACAACAAAAAATAAATTCTCTAACATTGCGAGTTGAAAAATATTTAACTCCTCAAATATTTTTATCTTTTAAACCGCATTTTGCAAATTTAAGCGATGGACGAAATCTTGCATCTCTTGGCGCTGAGGTAACTTATTTTCCTTATGAGTTTATCTCTTTAAATGCTGGTGGCTTTATCGGTAAACGCGCTTATTTTTTTAATAGCGATTTGCTCACTCTTTTTAATCAAAACGAGACTCAATTAAATCAGATAAAAGGACAAATAAATATTACTCCAATTAAAGAAGTCACTTTTTCTGCCGTTTATCAAAAAACTAAATTCGAAACTTTCTCTATTAATTATCTCTCTCTCGGCGCAACTTTTAAAATTGATTTATAAAGAATAATTTTTTAGCTTTCAATTAAAGGAGGCGTTATGATTCAAAATTTCAAAGAAGCAACTCTTGGAAAAACTGGATTGAAGGTTTTTAGGTTGGGACTTTCCGCAAGTTATTTGCCTGGCGAAAAAACAATTCGAAGATCGATTGAACTTGGAATAAATTATTTCTTCGCTTATGGTTTTGATCGCCAAATGACAAAAATTCTTCCAAAATTAATTCAAAGTAATAGAGAAAAATTTGTGCTCGCCACTGGCGCGTACAATTATATTTGGGGATTTCAAAATCTCGAAAAAGCTTTGGAGAAAAGATTGCGTCAATTTAAAACTGACTACATAGATCTTTTTATGTTTCTCGGAGTGTTGAAGCCGAAAGAATTTAATGAACAAACTCGCGATGCACTTCGCAAGCTTCGTGAAACTGGAAAAGTTAAAGCAATCGGAATGTCTTGCCACGATAGAAAATTTGCTGGCGAACTTGCAAAAAATGATGAGCTCGATGCGTTGATGATTCGTTACAACGCTGCGCATTGCGGAGCGGAAGAAGATATTTTTCCACATTTAACTCATCATACTCCCGGAATTATTTCTTACACTGCAACCCGTTGGTCGTATCTTTTAAGACGACCACGAACTTGGTCTAAAACCGAACCACTTCCAACTGCGCCAATGTGTTATAGATTTGTTTTATCAAATCCGAATGTTGATGTTTGTATGACTGCGCCGTCAAATATTAAACAGCTTGAAGAAAATGTTCGCGC
>CAYIXI010000008.1:0-15174 GCA_964367235.1 uncultured Chitinophagaceae bacterium
CAGGATTTTTAATTTAAATAATTAATCCAACGCGCTGGAATGTTACCACGCAGCTCCCGAAGGGATGCCTTCGGCATTAGCTCCAGTCCGTTCAACAATACAAATAAAAAAGGGAGCAAAATGCTCCCTTAAATTTTTTACTAAAAATATTATTTATTTAATTTTCTTTGGTGACCAATCGTACACAATTGCACTGGCAATATAAACAGTTGAATAAGTTCCGAAAATAGAACCAATAAAAAATGTAAGTGCAAAACCACGATTAACTTCTCCACCGAAAATAACAAGAACCAACAAAACTATAAACACTGTTCCGTTAGTAATCATTGTTCGGCTTAAAGTTTCGTTGATAGATTTATTTATAATATTGTAAAGTGTCTCGCCACGATGGATATTTGTGTTTTCACGAATTCTATCGAAAATAACAACAGTATCGTTAATGGAAAATCCAACCAAAGTTAAAAACGCGGCAATTACATTTTGAGAAATTTCTAAATTGAAATAAGAAGAAGTCCCCTCAAGTAAAACGATTATGCTAAAAGTTGCCAACACATCGTGAATTAAAGCAATGATACCACCAACACCAAAAATAAATTTGAATCGGAAGCCGACATAAATTAAAATAATTACCAACGAGGCAATAATTGCATAAATAGCATTTGTTCGCAACTCGGCTCCAATTTTTGGTCCGATTTTATCTTCCTTTAAAACTGAAAAAGTTTTATCAGGAAATTGCGATTGCAAACCACTTCTAATTTTTTCGGCAATTTCGCCACCGCGAGATTGTTCGCCAGTGCGAATTAAAATATCATTTTTATTTCCGAAAGTTTTTATTTCGGCTCTATCGAATCCGATTTTTTCCATCGAAGTTCGAATCTCACTTATTGCTGGAGCATTTTCAAATCGTACAACAAGTTCAGTTCCGCCAGTAAAGTCGATACCAAGTTTTACTCCTTTTGTAAATGCTCCAAGAACTCCAAGCACGATAACGACAGAAGAAGCGATATACCAAATTCTTCTTGTCTTCATAAAATCAAAATGTGTTAATCCAAAAAATTTCATCGAAAATTCCTTCGTTAAAAAATATTAACCAAAATTAATTGATTTCGCACCGCGAGCAGTCATCAAATCAAAAATTAAACGAGTGACTACGATTGCTGTAAATAAATTTGCGGTAACGCCCATCATTAAAGTCAAAGCAAAACCTTGAATCGGTCCGCTTCCGAATTGATAAAGTACAATTCCTGAAAATAAAGTTGTAATGTTTGAATCAAAAATTGCTGAGAAAGCTTTTTTATAACCTTCATCGATTGCGGCGCGAACAGTTTTATTTGATTGAAGTTCTTCGCGGATGCGTTCGTAAATAAGAACATTCGCGTCAACTGCCATTCCAATTGATAAAACAATTCCAGCGATACCGGGCAAAGTTAAAGTTCCGTGAAATGCTGCAAGCACAGCAAAAATAAAAATTGTATTTATAACAAGCGCAACATTTGCAACAATTCCGCCAGTTCTATAATAGATAATCATAAAAAGAACAATCATCAAAAGCGCAATCAAAGTAGAATTTGTCCCAGCCAAAATCGAATCCTCACCGAGTGAAGGTCCGACACTTCGTTGTTCCATAATTTCAACAGGAGCGGGTAGCGCGCCAGATTTTAAAATAATTTCTAACAGTCTCGCTTCGTCAATATTTTCCATTCCTTCAATTTGCGAACGGCCGCCAGTTATTTTTCCTCGAATAACTGGTGCGGAAAAAACTGCGTCATCTAAAACGATTGCCATTCTTTTATTTACATTGGCGCCTGTAATACGAGCCCACTCGCGTGAACCAGTTCCATCCATTTCCATTGTTACAACTGGTTGATTAAAATCTTGATCAATTGTAGCGCGAGCATCAATAATTACAGAGCCAGTGAGTTCAGCTTTTTTCTTTAATCCGTAAAGACTAAAATATTTTAATCCATTATCGATGAAGGCAGGTTTTGCAGAAAAATAAAATTCCATATCCGATGGAATTAATCTTGCGACATCTTCTCGTTTTAAAATTTTTGAAACTCTTTCTTTATCATTTTCAGAAACATAAGCGTCGCCTGTGCCTTGCGGATTTGGTCGAGCATAAAATAAAAATGGATGTTCTTTTGCAAGTTTCAAATCATTTTCGGCACCTTCAATATTTTGTGTCGGAGAAACTTGTTCGAGCGCAGAGGTTGGAGTTAAAGTTTTTGCAACTTCTTTTTTTGTAGATTTATTTTCAGAAATATTTTTTGATGAATCAACTGAAGTTGTGCCAGCTAAATATTTATCAATCGCTTCCATTGTTGGATAAATAATATCGGGCTCTTTCATCAATTTGAATTCGAGCATTGCAGTGCCTTGAAGCAATTGGCGAACTTCATCCTCTTTTGTAACTCCGGGAAGCTCGACAATAATTCTGCGTGAACCCATTTTTTGAATTGATGGCTCGCTAACTCCATATTGGTCAACACGATTTCGAACAATTTCCATTGCTCTATCGATTGCTTTTTCCGATTCCGAATTTAATTTGTCGATAATTTGCTCATCTGACTCACGAAGATTACCATAATATCTACTCAATCTAACTTTTTTATTTTCAAATTGTTTTTTGAAAATACTAAGAACTGATTCATCTGATAAAGATGCTTCTTTTTGAATATCAGCATAAAGAAGTTTGAATTGGTCATCTTTATTTTGCGCAAGTTCGGAAAGCATTTTTAAAATATCGACTTCCAAAACTACACGCATACCACCTTGCAAATCTAAACCAAGTTTTAATTTTTTAGATTTTGCAGAACGAATTGCTTTTTCGTTTGCATCAAGATAATCGGAACTATCTTTTCCGCTTAAAGATTTTAATTCTTTTTCGAATTGATTAGATTCAAAAGTAGGATATAAAAAATATCCCGCAAGTAACAGAGTGAGGAAAACAAAAATAATTTTTCCACGATACGCTTTCAAGAACATACCTCCAAAGAATTTGAATTGATTTTTAAAGAAAATTCTCTATTTTGCATTTAATAATGTTGAATATAGTTAAAAATCAGGAAAAAACAATAATGAGAATTAAATCAATTTTTAAAAAAGTGTGTGTAATATTTTTTTCGTATGTAAGTTTTGCGCAAAATTTCTCACCTCAATCTCCAATTTTTGACGGCTCTCCATTTGAAAGTAATATGCTCTCAAATGAAATTACTTTGAATTGGAAAACAAATATCGCATCAACCGGAATTATAAAATACGGATTGACTTATCAATTTACTGATTCAATTTTGGTTTCGGATAATTCAATTGATCACTCCGTGCAAATAAAAAATTTAAAACCTGCAACGGCGTACTACTATCAAATTGGTGCGAGTGACTCGACTGGAATAAGATTTGCTCCGATTGGAATTTTCAGTAGTGCATCGAGTGAAAACTCAAGTGGCGCGATGTATGTTTATTTTTCAAAATATGTCAACACTTCTGTTTCGCTCGGAGAAAATGGAACCACTGCAAATTTATCGGAAAAATTTATCGAAAAAATTAATGGCGCAAATTATTCCATCGACATTGCACTTTATAGTTTTAGCGGAACAGTTGGAAATAATATTGCGCAAGCGTTAATCGCCGCGAAAAATAGAGGGGTAAAAATTCGCATGATTATGGAAAGCGATAATGCAACCTCGACTGCACTTGCGACTGTAAAAGCCAATGGAATCCCTTTTATTGATGACAAATTTGACCCGCTAAATAATGGTAGCGGACTGATGCACAATAAATTTGGAATTTTTGATTTTAGAAATAAAGATGCGGCTGAAGATGATTGGGTTTGGTTTGGCTCGTGGAATGCAACTGATCCCGGAACAAATAACGATGCGCAAAATGCAGTTACAATTCAAGACCAAGCGTTGGCAAATACTTACACGATTGAGTTTGAAGAAATGTGGGGAAGTTCAACCGAAATTCCGAATGCGAGTAATTCAAAATTTGGTCCAAGAAAAACAAATAACACTCCGCATCGTTTTATAATTAACAATGTGCCGGTTGAATCTTATTTTAGTCCGAGCGATGGAACTACAAATCAAATTGTTTCGAAAATTCAAAAAGCGACAAGTTCGGTTCACTGCGCACTTTTATCTTTTACAAAAGATGAACTTGGACAAGCGTTGATTGCAAAACACAACGAAGGAAAAAAAGTTAGAGTGTTGATGGATAATAGTTCCGATACAGGAAATGAATTTTTAAATCTACAAAATGCAGGCGTTGATGTTTTGCTTAAAAAAAATCTCGGCGGATTTTTGCATCACAAGTACGCAATTATTGATGCGGACAAACCTTCGACGACAAATATTGTTGTAACTGGTTCGCATAATTGGTCAAACAGCGCTGAAACCGTAAATGGCGAGAACACTATTATAATACAGAGTAAGAGAATTGCAAATTTATTTTTTCAGGAATTTAAAGCGCGATACATCGAAGCTGGTGGAGTTGCGCAACTAACAAATATTTTATCGTTTGATGAAAGCAAAAATAATTTTTATTTGAATCAAAATTATCCGAATCCTTTTAACTCCGAAACTGAAATTAGTTTTAATATTTTAAAAGAGGGAAAAATAAATTTATCTGTTTACGATTTGCTTGGACGAGAGGTAAAAAATTTAATCAATGAAAATAAAATTAAAGGTGCGCACAAAATAAAATTTAATAGTAAAGATTTGCCAGCAGGAATTTATTTTTTTAAATTAAGTGGAGAAAATTATTCTTCGGTTAAAACAATGCACTTAATAAAATAATTATGTTGCAACTCTCGAAAGAAGAAATCAAGCAACGCTTCGCAAATTCAACCGATTTTAACGAGATTTTTGACGCTTTTCAGATTTCAATAAATTTAAAAATAGATGATGTGGAATTATATCGGCAATTGTTTTGGAATAAATCTCTCAGCGAGGATGAAATAATTTTGTTTGGCGAAAAACTTGCAATTGAGTTTCCGCAAATTTCATTTGACATTTTTATTTGGATGGCAAATGTTTTTGAAACTCTATTCGGCAAAAAAGATAATTTGGAAAATGCTTTTACTTATTATAAAAAAGCATCCATTGTTGAGCCAACAAATGAAAAACCTTTTATTGATGTTTGCAATGCTTACAATCAGGATTTAAATATTCCTCCTATAGAAAATTTAATTGAGTTTTTAAAAAATGGAGTTGAACTTGTAAATAAAAAAGGAATAGTTTATAAAAATCTTTCTAATCTTTATCAATTAAAAGGAGATATTTATCAAGCCACTTTTTATAAAGCGCGAGCAACTGAATTTGGAGAGAGCGATGATTGAGTTTAAAAATTTCGGATTGATTTAAAAATGAAATCCGAAAAAAGATTAAAAAAATTGTACGATGTTTTGCAATCACGACAAAATGATGCGACAATTGTTTTGGAAGATATTCACGATCCGCACAATGCAAGCGCAATTTTTAGGACGGCTGATGCAGTTGGAATTTCGGAAGTTCAACTTGTCTACAAAACTGAAAAATTTCCACGCATCGGTTCAAAAAGTTCGTCGAGTGCAAATAAATGGATTGAAAAAAGAAAACATAAATCGATTGAAAGTTGTTACGAATTTTTACGGGAAAATAATTATAAAATTTATGCGACTGCACTTGTTGAGGAATCGACAAATTATTTTGATTTTGATTTCACAAAACCAACTGCGTTTGTGCTTGGAAACGAACATCGCGGAGTTTCGGATGAAGCACTAAAAAATGCAGATGAAGTTATAAAAATTCCGATGATGGGAATGATTCAAAGTTTAAATGTATCGGTTGCCGCGGCGATTTTGTTTTACGAAATGTTGCGTCAACGATTTTTAAAAAATGAATATCAAAAATCAAAATTATCGATTGAAGAATTCAATAACAAATTTAATGAATGGAAAAGAAAATAATTCTTTTATTTTATTAAAAAAATATTTATGTTAAGAAAAATTAAGGCGATTAAATGAAACGACAAAATATATTTTTCACACTGTTAATTTCAATAGCAATTTTAAGTTGCGGGAAAAAAGATGAAATAGCTGAAGTAGCTGTTGATTCAATTCCGCTTAAACAAAAGGTTGTTACTGGTTATTTTGAAGGAAAAGATAGAGTTAATCTATTTATCAAAATGCAAGGCAAAGGTGAACCATTAATTGTTTTGCCAGGTGGACCAGGATATTCGTTTGAATATTTACAACCATATTTGTCTCAACTTGATTCTCATTTTCAATTAATTTTTTTAGATCCAAGAGGTTGTGGAAAATCTGATATACTTGCAGATCCATCCAAATATACTTTGGATAATATGGTTGCAGATGTTGAATCGCTAAAATCTACATTGCAATTAAAAAGTTTTAATTTACTCGCACATGAAACTGGAACATTTGTTGCACAAAAATATGTAATTAAAAATCCGGGACATGTGAACAAAATGATTTTGATGAGTTCAACCGCACAAATATTTGATTTGAATATGTGGTTAAATGGCTTCAGAGATTTTATGCCTCGAGCAACTGCTGTAGTTATAAAAAAATATGAACAAGATAGCATGTATGTTGATGAACAATATAATCTCGGTTACGAGCAAACAGTAATGAGTGGAATTTTAACTCAAGGATATTTTTTCAATCCTACTTTAATACCTGCAGATTTTACCTTGCCAGAAAAAAGTTGGGATGTGTATAATACGATTTGGGGACGAGGTGGATATTTTAACATCACAGGAAATATTTCTGATTTCGATACCAGAGAACAACTGCAAACAGTAAATGTCAAAACTTTAGTTATGTGTGGACAGCACGATTATTTTGCTCCGTTTGTAATGGAGACACTTGTTGGCGCTATCCCGAGCGCAGATATGTATGTATTTGAAAATGCCGCTCACTTTTTTTACATCGAAAAACACGATGAGTTTATTGAAAAGATTAAAGAATTTTTAAAAAAATAATTTATTTTAGTTTGAAAACAATGGTTTGTGCTTTTGCTTCTGCGCAAACCATTTTTTATTTTCTTTTGTGCAAAATATAATTGAATATATTTTATTTAGATTATTTTCTCTTTTAGTCCGATTATTTTGTTGGAAGAGACTTTCATCTATTGGTAAATATTTTGGAAGAATAATATTTTATCTTTTTGCATCTCGAAGAAAAACCGCAATTAGTAATTTAAGATTTGCATTTCCACAAAAGAGTGATAGCGAAATTTACAAATTGGCAAAAAAATCGTTCGAGTCGCTTTTTATTTCGTTTCTTGAAATACTTTGGTTTAGTGGCTTAAAACAAAGCGATTACGAGAAGGTGATTGAAATTGAAAATCCAAAAGAATTTGAAAGAATTATAAATTTAAAAAGTGGCGCAATTTTATTAAGTAGTCATTTTGGGAATTGGGAACTACTTGCTATGATGCTAAAAAAAATTTTGAAGCGAGATATTTTAATTGTTGTGCAGAAACAAAGAAATAATTTGATTGATGAATTTGTAAATAATAATCGCAAAAAATTTGGTGCAACAATAACTTATTTGGATTCGGCACCACGAGATGTTTTAAACTCATTACAAAATAATAATTTCGTTGCAATGATTGCCGACCAAAGTGCACGCAAGGAAGAGATTCAAGTACCACTTTTTGGTCGGACTGCACCAACGCACAGAGGACCAGCTATTTTTAGTTTGCGCGTCGATGTTCCATTGATATTTTTATTATTAAAAAGAATTGAAAATGGAAAATATATTTTAAAAACCGAAGAGGTTTCTCGAGAAAATCTCATTGGTACAAATGATGAAAAAATATTTGAGTTAACTTTAAGACATGTACAAATGTTAGAAAAATATATTATCGAAACACCCGACCAATGGCTTTGGGGACACAAACGATGGAAACATTCGCAAAATAATTAAATGAATGAGCCAAAAAAAATATTAATTTTTCAAACTGCTTTTTTGGGAGATGTAATTTTAACGCTCCCACTTTTGCAAGTTTTAAAAAGAAACTTTCCAAATTCTGAAATTGATTTTGTTACAACTCCTCGCGCAAGTGAAATTATTAAAACTCATCCAGCAGTTAACCGTGTAATTCTCTTTGATAAAAAGAATGAACAAAAAGGGTGGAAGGGAGTTTTTAAACTTGCTAATAAATTAAGAAAAGAAAATTACGAAATTGTTTTTTCTCCGCATCGTTCATTTCGTACTTCAATTTTACTTTTCATTTCTAATATCCCAAAAAGAATTTCGTTTGATAAATCTTCTTTTTCTTTCTTGTACACCGATTTAGTTTTTTATGATAATTCAAAACACGAGGTTGAAAGAAATCTTTCTCTTTTAGAAAAAATTGGAATTACAATTTCAAACAAGGAAATACCAAAAATTGGAATTCTAAAAACTCACAAAGAAAAAATTGATAAAATAATTTTAGAAAATTCAATTGGCAAAAAAATAATTTGTATTGCGCCTGGTTCAATTTGGAATACAAAAAGATGGACGCCAGAAAACTTCGCTAAAACCATTGAATTAATTAGTCAAAACTTCAATAATTACACATTCATTTTAATTGGCGCAAACGAAGATGAAACTTTATGCGAACAAATTATTAGCCAATCAAACAATTCGAGCGCAATAAATCTTGCGGGCAAATTATCTTTAATCGAATCTGCTGAATTAATTAGCCGAGCGGAAATATTAATTTCAAACGATAGCGCACCGCTCCACATCGGAGTTGCTGTTGAAACAAAAGTTGTCGCAATTTTTGGTCCGACAGTTACCGATTTTGGTTTTGCACCGTACGGAAATAATCATTTAGTAATTGAAAATAAAAATTTGAAATGTCGTCCTTGCAGTAAACATGGTGGAGACAGTTGTCCAATAAAAACATTTGAATGTATGTTAAGTCTAACACCGGAAAAAATATTTAGCGAGATTAAATTTTTTCTAAAAAACTGATCGCGGTCCCGTCTCTTCTTTTGAACTCGAGATATGTTTGTCGCAAGGTTGCGGTGGATATTTTGAATTGAAAATTTCTGTAAATTTTATCGGGCAAAATTCTGTTGCTTTCTTTTTTGTATCCAAACAAATTATTTCAGTTATAATTCCTTCAGGACGAGAAAAATATTCTTTTGTAATTGGTATCGAAGCATCGTCATAAATATATTGCATAAATTTTCCCCAAAGTGGTGCGGCGGCTCGTCCACCTTGACCTTCGGAAGTATTAAATTTTATTCTGTGATCATCAAATCCAATCCAAACACCTGCGACATATTGCGGAGTGAAGCCAACAAACCACGCATCGGAAAAATTATTTGTAGTTCCGGTTTTTCCTGCGGCAGGATAATTAAAATAATTTCTTATTCGTGTACCAGTTCCGCGATTAACAACATCTTCCATCATCGAAGTTAAAATATATGCAGTCTCCCGACTTAAAACTTCTTTTTCATCGGTTAAATTTTCTTCAATTTTATTTCCATCTTTATCTTCAATCCTCAAAATCGAAATCGGTTCAACAGCAACTCCTTCATTTGCAAAAACGCCAAACGCCGATGTCATTTCAAGTGGAGTTACCTCTGGCGTGCCAAGTGCAATCGACTCAACTGGTAAAACTTGCGATTTAATTCCCATTCGTTTTGCATATTCTGCAACTTGCTCCTTCGGCGCAATTTCCATTATCGCGTGCACCGCAATTAAATTTATTGATTCGCGCAATCCTTCGCGAAGTGTAAATTCGCCACCGATGCTGTTGTCAACATTTTCTGGTGACCAACGAATTCCGTCACTTCCCGTAATAGTTACGGGCTGATTTTGCAATGTATAGGATGGCGAATATCCATTATCGATTGCAACTGTGTAGACAAATGGTTTGAATGCCGAGCCGGGTTGCCGTCTAATTTGCGTAACATGATTTAATCCGTATTTAAAATTTTTGAAATCCGCACCGCCGATCATTGCGAGAATTGCGCCAGTTTTTGGATCGATGAGGACAACTCCGACTTGAGCAGTTTGCAAAATCTTTTTTACTGAATCGATAAAAATTTTATTGGCTCGTAAATATTTTGATATTGAATCGCGCTCGAATTGATTTGATGAAGAATAAAGTGGATGCTGTTTGATTTGTTTTTTAATTCCATCTTCAAGAATGTCGTAATGATTTTTCCAACTCCAAGTGCTATCAACAATTTTTTGAAATTCGAACATGTGTTCTTCAACTGCGCGAGATAGATGTCGCTGAATTCTACTATCTAAAGTTGTGTAGATTGAAAGTCCGTCACGAAATAAATCGAATCCATAATTTTCGGCTTTCTGCAAAAGTTGTTGACGAACGAACTCAATATAATGTGGCGCAACACCTGCTGGGGTTGATGTATTTCCCAAAGAAAAATTTAATGGCTCGGCTAAAACTTTTTCTTTCGTCTCCTCGGAAATAAAATCATATTTAACCATTTGCGATAAAACAATATTTCTTCTTCCAAGCGCGCGGTCAAGATGACGAATCGGATCATAAAAAGATGGACCTTTAATTATTCCAATCAGCAAAGATGATTCACTTAAAGTTAAATCCGAAACTTGCTTATCGAAAAAAATTGAAGAGGCCGCCGCAACACCATAAGCGCTTCGTCCCATATAAATTTCATTCAAATACATTTCAAGAATTTCATTTTTAGAATATTCTTTTTCGATTTGAACTGCGGTGATAAACTCTCGAATCTTTCTTGTGATTTTATCAAAAACATTTTCGCGAGAAGTTTGTAAGTTGTAAAGATTTCGAGAAAGTTGCTGAGTGATTGTGCTGGCTCCTTCTTTTAATCGAAGAGCAAAAACATTTTTTACAAGTGCGCGTAAAAATCTCCACGGTGTAACTCCCCAATGCTTGTAAAAATTTATATCCTCAGTTGCAATCAGTGCATCAATTAAATGTTTGGGGATTTTTTCAAGTTGAATGTGAGTTCGGTTTTTAAAATAAAATTGGTCAAGCACCTCGCCATCAATTGAATAAACCTTTGTAGCAAGTTCCTGTTTCGGATTTTCGAGTTGCTCTAAAGAAGGAAGCCCCGACATAATATAATCGACATAAAATGAGGCTGAAATAGATGCAACTACGAAAAATAAAAATATCCAAAGTAAAATAAATTTCTTTTTTGGTGGAGGAGTTGGTGGTTTTGAAATTATTTGTTTTGGTTTTATTTCTTTTAGTTTTGAACTGATTGAAGTTTTCGCTAAAGGTTTTCGAGATGGAGAAATTGGAGTTGGTTTTTTTGGTGGTAACTTTGCCATTTTATTTCCACTTTTTTAATTGAAAATTTTTTCCGTTGAAAACTGCAAAAGTTCTTTCTGTAATCCAATCGCCAAGATTAATGTAAGTACCATTTAAAAATTTATGATTTAAAGAATTGTGTCGATGTCCCATTAAGACAAAATCAACTCCACTTGAAATTTTCTTTTTCGCAAATTGTAACATGCCATCAGCTTCGCCGTAATTTTTTGTTGATGTATGATTACGCGAAGAACGGGAAAAATATTTTCCAAGTCGTGCGGCAAAATCGGGATGCAAAAGTGAAAAAAGCCAAATTGTAAATTTTGAACGAAAAACAATTTTCAAAAGTTTGTAACCTAAATCATTTAGTGCAAGCCCATCGCCGTGATGAAGAAATATTTTCTTTCCGCCACGATTGATTTCGATTGGCTCACGATAAACTTTAATTCCCAAATCTTTTTGAAAATAATCTCTCATCCAAAAATCGTGATTGCCAAGAATGTAATGTACTTTGATTCCACCCTCGACAAGTTCGTTTAATTTTGATAATACTTTTTCGTATCCGCGCGGAATTACATGTTCGTATTCAAACCAAAAATCAAATAAATCTCCCAAAATAAAAAGTTCACTTCCATTTTTTTTTACATGATTTAAAAAATCGAGCAAGTGTGCTTCTTTTATCTTTTCAGTTTTTTCTTCGTGCAATCCGAAATGAACATCGGAAAAGAAAAATATATTTTTCTTCATTTTAAAATTTTAATTGGTAGTTCTATTTTTTGCAAATAGCGATTGCACCAACCATCTTTTTCTGAACAGAAAAAATAAATTAAATCGCCACTTAATTTTGTGCTGATATTACCAGTTTTCGGTTTAACTCTGAAAACAAAATCAATCTGGCTTTCAGCAGAAAGATAACCGAGCGAATCAATCGTTGGAATGCTTTTAACCGCTAATTTAAAGGGGGAATCCTTATCGAGTTTAAAATCAATTTCTGGTTCGGAATTGATTTTAACATTTTCAGTTGGAAAAAATTTTACAGAAAGAGTTGTAGTTTTTCCACTTTTAATTTCGTTTTGTGAATTCTGGACAATAATTTTTACAAATTTATTTTCATCAATCGAAAGCGAATCGCTTTGGAAATTTAAAATTGTTAATATCGAAAAAATAAAAAACATTAATCTTCCTCTTCAACTACATGGTTGTCGTCAACAAATTGTAAAATTATAATTCCAACAACAAAAAAAACTCCAACTGATAAAACTGCCAATCTTTGGTCATTCATCACATAAGAAATTAGCCCGAATAAAAAAGTACCAACCACGGCAGATGCTTTTCCGCAGAAGCCGTCATAAAATCCGAAAAATTCTGCTTCATGTTTTTTTGGAGTAAGGCGCGCCATCAAACTTCGGCTTGATGCTTGTGAGGAGCCAAGTGAAATTCCGGCAATCATAGAAATAGAATAATAAATCATTTTTGTTGTAACAAAATAAGAACATCCCACAACAAAAATCCAAATCAGAAGTGTAATTGTAATTGTTTTCTTGGCTCCAATTTTATCTGTCAAAATTCCAAAACCAATTGAGCCAATAAAAGCAGAAGCCTGCACAAGTGCAAAAAGAATAAATATTTCATTTAATTGAAAGCCGAGCGATTGTTGAGCAAAAATTGAAGAGAAAGCAATTATTGTTAAAATTCCATCGTTGTAAATAAAAAATGCTAAAAGAAAAATTGCAACATTTCTGTAATCTCGAATTCGTGAAACTGTTTTTTTAACTCTTCTAAAACCAGCCGCGAGAAATGAAACTTTATGATTGAAGTGAACTCGATGATCTCGCAAAAAAACAAAAAGTGGAATCGAAAAAACTAAAAACATTCCTGCCGCAATTAAAAAACTTAATTTAACATTTGGTAAATTTGACTGATCAAATCCATTTGCATAAAGTGGCATTGCAATTAATAACATTGCAATTGAGCCAAGATAACCCATCGCAAAACCGTAACCAGATACACGACCGTAATTACTTTTGTTTGCTAACAATGGCAAAAACGAATCGTAAAAAACAATTCCACCTTCAAAGCCAACATTCGCAAAAATCAAAAGTATCATTCCGGGCAAAATCATTCCTGCATCAATCTGCGATAAAAGCGCCGTGCAAATTACACTTATAATAGTAAAGCCGAAAAGAAATCTTTTTCGTCGGTGAGAAAAATCGCTCGCCGCTCCGAGTATTGGCGCAACAATCGCAGTAATCAACATCGAAATTGAAATTGCCAAGCCCCAATAAAAATCTCCTTTGCCACCTTCGCCAACAACTACATTGCGGAAGTAAAGCGAATAGCCAACGGTGATAATCATTATTGCAAAAGATGTGTTTGCAAAATCGAAAAGCGACCAAACAAAAATTTGAAATTTTGGAGTGTGTAATTTATTTTCGCTCATCGTTTTATTTTTTTTGATGTTGAAAGTAATCCACGGCCAGTTTTTTTAATTGATTTATTTTCTTCGAGTTCTTTAAAGATTGCATTCAAAACTCCATTTACAAATTTGCTACTCTCATCTGTGCTGAAATATTTTGCAAGTGTGATGGCTTCGTTAAAAGTTACCTTCGGAGGAATATCTTTAAATTCGTTTAACTCGCACAAACTCATCTTCAAAATAATTTTATCGAGAATTGCAATTCGATTGATATCCCAATTTTGTAATTTTTCTGAAATTGTTTTTAAATATAAATCGCTATTTTCAATTGTTAGATTAAAAAGTTTTTGTGCAAAACGAAAATCATCACTTTCTCTCTCTTCATTTTCAAAAATATAATTGAAGACATTCTCTGGTTTCTCTTTTGAGATTTCAATTGCATAAAGAGCTTGCAAAACTTTTTCTCTTGCTGTGTGGCGATTTAAAGATCTTTTAGTTGTCATAAAACGAATTTTGTTTTAACAAAAGTACAAAAATAGTTTCTCTATTTCAACGAACAATAATTGGAATTGATTTAAATTTTATCGTATATTTTTTTATGAAATTAACTGCGATTAAACAAATTGCCGATAATAAAATAGTGCTAACTTGGCACGATGGACATATTTCGGTTTTTGCTTTAAATGATTTGCGAAATGCTTGTCCTTGTGCAAGTTGCAAAGGAGAGCAGGTTTTGCTTCATCATTACGCGCCAATGCCACAAGTTGATTTGCCTGAAAAAAATAATTTGAAAAATATTTCAACCGTTGGCGCTTATGCGATACAATTATTTTGGGGCGATGGACACGATACTGGGCTTTATAGTTTTGAATATTTACGATCACTTTGCGAGTGTGAATTATGCAAATCAAAAATAAATTAAAAGATAAAACTGAAATTGAGCTTTGCCTTTCGGCGCAAAATGCAAAGGAAAAAGCTTATTCGCCATATTCCAAATTTAATGTTGGTGCGGCAATTTTAAGTATCAACGGAAAAATATTTTCTGGTTGTAATGTTGAAAATGCATCTTACGGGTTAACAATTTGCGCCGAGCGAAATGCAATTTTTGGCGCAGTGGCAAATGGGGAAAAGCATTTTACAAAAATCGCAATCACCTCGAACGATGAAAATATTATTACTCCTTGCGGTGCGTGTTGCCAAGTTTTAGCTGAGTTTAATCCGAAAATAAAATTAATACTTTTCTCCTCTTCGGGAAAAATAAAAATCACTTCTCTCGAAAAGATTTTTCCACAACCACCAAAATTAAAAAAACTTTCTAAAAAATGATTTTCTCAATTGGAAGCGCTCGTGCGCCGAAAGTTAATGGCGTAAAAACCGCACTTCAAAAACTTTCTATTTTATTTGATTTTGATTTCTCCAAAATAATTTTTGATGAGCATTCTGTTGAAAGTGGTGTTTCGGCAACTCCACTATCGATTGAAGAATTAA
>CAYIXI010000008.1:15274-60811 GCA_964367235.1 uncultured Chitinophagaceae bacterium
GAGCATTCTGTTGAAAGTGGTGTTTCGGCAACTCCACTATCGATTGAAGAATTAATTGATGGTGGAAAAATTAGAGCGCTAAAAGCGTATGAAAAAATTTCAAACTCCGATAAAATAAAATTTGGAGTTGGAGTTGAAGGGGGAGTTTTTAAAATTTCGGAAAAAGGGTTTTTGCAAAGTTGGACAATAATTTTTGATGGCGAAAAATATTTTTACGGTTCATCGGGCGCAATCGAAATTCCAAGTTCGCTCTTCACATCGCTCTTTATCGAAAAAAAAGATTTAGGAAATGTGATAGATATTTTTTCACAAAAAATTGATGTGCGAAGCAACGAAGGAACTTGGGGAATTTTGACCAACGATTTTTATTCAAGAGAAGATTCGTTTTGCGATTCAACAATTAATGCACTCGTACCAATTTTCAATAAAAAAATTTACGAAAAGATAATTTAGTTTATTGCATATCGAAACATCTATTTTTATATTTGTGCAATAAAAATATAAATTTTAATGTTACCCGAACAAATAATTACTTACTCACTTTTTCTTGTCGCAGTTATTTCTGCAGTGATGGTAATCGTATCTCGCAATCCAATCAACAGCGCTTTATATTTAGTTTTAAATTTTTTCACGCTCGGCGGTTTATATTTAACGCTAAACGCACAATTTATTGCGATGGTGCATATCTTAGTTTATGCAGGCGCTATAATGGTTTTATTCCTTTTTGTGATTATGCTTTTAAATTTAGGAGATGAAAAACAATTTGTAGAAAAATTAAATAAGAAAAATTTTGTCGGGATATTTTTGTCGATTGCATTTTTTGCCGAGCTCGTTTACATTTTTGCATTCCTATCGCCAAGTGGTGCCAAAGCGCTTTCACTGAATTCCGTAGAAATTGGAACTGTAGAATATCTTGGAAAAATTTTATTTACAAGTTATGTTTTTCCGTTTGAGATAACTTCCTTTTTACTTTTAGCCTCGATAATTGGCGCTGTAATTTTAGCAAAAAAGAAAAATTTAGAATGATACCATTAGATTATTATTTAATTCTCTCTGCGTTTCTTTTTACAACCGGTATGCTTGGTGTTTTAATCCGAAGAAATGTAATTGTAGTTTTTATGTCGATTGAGTTGATGCTAAACGCTGTGAATTTATCTTTAGTTGCATTTTCAAGTTTTATCGGAAACCCAGCTGGACAAATTTTAGTTTTTTTTGTGATGACTGTTGCCGCGGCAGAAGCGGCGGTTGGTCTTGCAATTATCATTTCTTTATTTAGAAATAAATTAACAATCAATATTAATGAAATTAATATTTTAAAATGGTAACAACTTACTGGCTCACTCCATATATTTTATTTTTTCCGCTTCTCGGTTTTTTAATTAATGGTTTGTTTGGCAGAAAATTTAAAAATGAAAATCTAATTGGTTGGATTGCAACATCCGCTGTTGCAATTTCATTTTTAATTGCAGTTGCAATTTTTCTCGAAATGATTTCTCTCCCAGAAGAAGAAAAATCAAAAATTGTAGATTTATTTAATTGGATTTCAGTTGGCTCTTTCAAAGTTGATTTCTCTTTGCAAGTCGACCAACTTTCAATTTTAATGACGATGATTGTTACAGGAGTTGGTTCGCTAATACACATGTACGCAATCGGCTACATGCACGGCGATTCTGGTTTTTGGAGATTCTTCGCATATTTAAATTTATTTATTTTTGCAATGTTAGTTTTAGTTTTAGCCGATAATTTTCTTTTGATGTTTTTAGGTTGGGAAGGCGTTGGAGTTTGTTCGTATTTGTTAATTGGTTTTTGGTATGATAGAAAATTTGAAAACGGAACAACTGGCGATGCGGCAAAAAAAGCCTTTATTGTCAATAGGATTGGCGACTTTGGATTTTTGCTTGCAATATTTTTTATCGTTTCAAAATTTGGAACTTTAAATTTTCAAAATGTGTTTGCGCAAAGTTCACTTTTAACTTCGGGCGATGCAATAATTACAACAATCACTCTATTATTATTTCTTGGCGCAACAGGTAAGTCAGCACAAATTCCACTTTATGTTTGGTTGCCCGATGCAATGGCAGGTCCAACTCCGGTGAGCGCATTAATTCACGCCGCAACAATGGTAACTGCTGGCGTTTATATGGTTGCTCGATGTTCAATTTTATTTGCGCTTGCTCCGACAACTTTGGCAGTAGTTGCAGTAATTGGAATTTTGACTGCACTTGTTGCTGGCTCAATTGGTCTTGTGCAAAATGATATTAAAAAAGTTTTGGCTTATTCAACTGTGTCGCAACTTGGTTACATGTTTGTTGCAATGGGAGTCGGTGCATTTTCAGTTGGAATTTTTCATTTGATGACTCACGCATTTTTTAAAGCACTTTTATTTTTGGGCGCAGGTTCTGTAATTCATGCAATGCATCATGAACAAAATATTCAAAACATGGGTGGATTAAAAAAATATTTACCAATAACTTACAAAACTTTTTTTATTGCCGCTCTTGCAATTTCGGGTGTTCCATTTTTTTCTGGATTTTTTAGTAAAGATGAAATTTTGTGGAAAGCATTTTCGAATGGTTCATTCACTTTGTGGCTGATGGGAATTATTGGCGCGGCGATGACAGCATTTTATATGTTTCGATTAGTAACTTTAACTTTTGAAGGCAAATCTCGTTTTGACGAACACAAATTTCATCCGCACGAATCGCCAAAAGTTATGACGACACCATTAATTATTTTAGCAATTCTTTCAGCAGTTGGTGGATTTGTTGCAATTCCGCACGCGCTGGATATTTTTCATTTCGGAAATAAATTTGATGAATTTTTAAATCCGATTTTTTCAACTGCTTCATTTAAATTGCGACAAATCGAACATGGCTCACTTTGGACAGAATATTTGTTGATGATTACATCAAGCTCAATTGCAATTGGCGCGATATTTTTAGCAAGAAATTTCTACTTAAATAAAATTGATTTTGTAAATTCAATTTCGTTGAAATTCAAAAAATCGTACAATATTTTACTAAACAAATACTTTGTTGATGAAGCGTACGAAGCCACAATAATCAAGCCGATTTCACGAGTTTCAGATAAATTTTTATATCAAATTATTGATGTAAAAGTGATTGATAATTTTTTAAATTTCTCAGCGAAATTTATTGATTGGCTTTCATCTGTTTTGGTAAAAATTCAATCAGGCGTTGTGCAGGATTATGCAGTAGTTTTTGTTTTCGGAATTGTTATCCTGTTTGGAATTTTGTTTGTTGTTTAAAATAAATTAAAAAATAAAATGTTAGATCAAAATCTTTTATCGCTAATAATTTTTTCGCCACTACTTGGCGTTGCAATTTTATTTTTTATAAAAAACGAAAACAAATCGCTCCAAAAAATTATTGCAATCGCAAACACGATTCTAACTTTTGCATTATCACTTTATTTGTATTTCAAATTCGATTCAACAAAAAGTGATTATCAATTTATGCAAGATTTGGAATGGATTAGTGGTTTCGACATTCATTACATTCTTGGCGTTGATGGATTGTCTCTTGTTTTAATTTTGCTTACAACATTCTTGACATTAATTTCAATCATCGGAACATCAAACTCAATCAAAGAAAAATTAAAAGGATTTTTACAATTTGTACTTTTACTGGAAGTTGGAATGCTCGGAGTATTTCTTTCACTCGATTTAGTTTTGTTTTATGTTTTTTGGGAAGCGATGCTAATCCCAATGTATTTTTTAATTGGCATTTGGGGTGGAGAGGAAAGAATTTATGCAACAGTAAAATTCTTTTTGTACACAATGTTCGGAAGTTTGCTAATGCTCGTTGCAATTATTTATTTAGGATATATTGCTTCAACAATTCCACAAGGCGCATTCACAACAAATTTAATAAAATTAAATTCCATCGCACCAACACTTTCAAAAGATTTACAATTAATTTTATTTTTAGCATTTACATTTTCATTTGCAATTAAAATTCCACTATTTCCGTTTCATACTTGGTTGCCCGATGCGCATGTTCAAGCGCCAACAGCAGGAAGCGTTTTACTTGCCGGAGTTTTACTTAAAATGGGAACTTACGGATTACTTCGTTTTAGCATTCCATTTTTTCCAATTGCCGCAATCGAAATGGCGCCAATAATTTCAACTATTGCAGTCATCGGAATAATTTACGGCGCGCTTGTGGCAATGGTTCAAACAGATATAAAAAAACTTGTCGCATATTCTTCAGTCTCGCACATGGGATTTATAGTTTTAGGAATTTTTTCTTTTTCGATTGAAGGAACGCAAGGGGCAATTTTACAGATGTTAAATCACGGACTTTCAACGGGCGCTTTATTTTTACTTGTTGGTATGATTTACGATAGACGACACACGAAATTGATTTCGGAGTTTGGTGGACTTGCAAAAATAATGCCAATTTTTTCAACACTATTTTTGATAATTACATTTTCATCGATTGGCGTTCCGGGATTAAACGGATTTGTTGGTGAGTTTCTAATTTTGCTTGGCGCTTTTAAATCTACAATTTTAAGCAGAGGATTTTCAATCGTTAGCGCGCTTGGAGTTGTGCTATCGGCAATTTATATGTTGTGGATGTATCAACGAGTATTTTTCGGAGTTGTTTCAAAAGATGAAAATCGAAATTTAAAAGATTTAAATAAAACGGAAATTTTTGTTTTATCTCTGATTTTAATTTTTGTTCTTTGGATTGGAATTTATCCATCAACATTTTTAAAGTTGACTGAAATTAGTTCAGCAAAAATTTTAACAGTTTTATTTGACACATCAAAATATTTATCTATATTATGAAAAATTATTTATTAACTATTATTCATTAACAATTGCAAGGAGTTTTAAAATGAAACAAATAACTTTTTTTGCTGTTGTATTGTTTTTGGTTTCCAGCTCAAATTTATTGGCTGGTGATAAAAATAAAAAAGAAATTCGTCCAGTTTCAATTCTTTCTTTGCAAGATGCTGAAGTAGAAGCACCGGCAAGTATGTTTTCTTTTGAAGTAGCAGTTGATGCTCCATCAGCTTATGTCTATAAAGGATCAGTCCTGCAATCTGGCGGCTGGATTTCACAACCCAGTTTTACTGTCTCGCTAAATTTACCATTTCTTCAAAATGAAAATTATTCAATCACACCTTATGTGAATGCTTGGTCTTCAATTCATCAAAAAGCAGGAAAAAAAGCGGCTACAACAAAACTTTATGAAAGAGATTTTTATTACGGTGCAGATGTTGAATCAGGCGATTTTGCTTTAGGATTCTTTTTTGCAAATTTTAAACACGGTTCAACAACTGAAGAGGAAGCATGGGAAATTGGAAATATTACAGTTAGTGCATCGTATAGCGGAATATTTTTAAATCCAGCAATTGAATATTTTTCAGAAACAGATTTGCTAACTGATGGCGCAGAAGCACACTCAGGACTTGCACTTAGTTTAGAACCAGCAATTTATGAAACTGATGATATTTCTGTTTCAATTTCAACTTTGGCGGCAATAAGTTTAAAAGATTATTATACAAATGCAGATGGCGCAAATGAGACACTTGGATATTATTCGGTTGCATTAAATGGCGCAAAAACAATTTCGGATAATTTGAGTATTAAAACCAGCATGACTTATACAGGAATGACTTGCGCAAGCCTAAAAGGTTTGAATGAAGATAAAAGTTCATTGCTTGTTTTAAGTGCTGGACTTGCTTTCTCGTTTTAATAAAAAGGAAAAATTTTGTCAATTTGGAATGATATTTTAGGGTTGTTTCCGATTTTAAATCTGTCGTCTATAATTTTAATTGCGATAGTTTTAAAAACAATTTTAAAAAAATCTGAATTGGCTATTTTTTACATTTCAATTTTTGGTTTAATTGTATCACTTATGAGCGGCGTTCTTTTATTTGAGGAACGCCGTTCTGCATTTAGCGATATGATTCTTGTCGGTGGCTACGCAAATTATTTTATAATTTTAATTGCGTTAATCGGAATTTTATTTTTGCTTCAAACTTATCAATTCATAAAAAGTTTTACAAATTATTCCGAGTATTTAATTTTATCTCTTTCTGCGATTCTTGGCATGATGGTGATGAGTGCTTCAATTGATTTGGTAACAATTTTTATCGGACTTGAATTGATGTCCATTTCATTTTACATACTTGCTGGTTTTAATCGAACAGATGTTCGTTCAAACGAATCTTCGTTAAAATATTTTTTGCTTGGCGCATTCGCAACTGGTTTTTTTCTCTACGGCATCGCACTTGTTTACGGCGCAACTGGTTCAACAAATCTTTTAATGATTTCTCAAATTCAAAGTGAAGCAGTTAAAGTTCCAATTTACATTATTGGATTTGTATTATTACTAATTGGCTTCGGATTTAAAGTTGCGGCAGTTCCATTTCACATGTGGGTTCCCGATGTGTACGAAGGCGCGCCAACTTTGTCAACATCAATTATGGCAACAGGTGGAAAAATTGCGGCATTTTCATCTTTCATGTTAGCATTTTCAATTCCACTTAGTATGCATCTAAAAAGTTTAACAATTGTTGTTGCAATTTTAGCGGCATCATCAATGATAGTTGGAAATATTTTTGGGCTCGCGCAAAAAAGTTTAAAAAGAATGTTGGCATATTCAAGTATCGCGCATGCAGGTTATATGTTAGTTGGAATGGCAAGCGGAACGCAAACCGGTAGAGAAGGAATTGCATTTTATTTGATGAGTTACGCTTTAACAAATCTCGGCGCTTTTGGTGTGATTATTTTTTTAGAAAATAAAAAAGAAAATTTGACTTACGAAAATATTGCAGGGCTTGGAAAAACTCAACCATTTGCCGCATCAATGCTGGCGATTTTTATGATTTCGCTAATTGGCATTCCGCCATTTGCCGGCTTTATCGGAAAATATTATTTATTTCTTTCGGCAATCGAACAAAATATGACTTGGCTTGCAATCATCGGAGTTGTAACGAGCGTGGTTTCGCTCTATTATTATTTACGAGTTGTGGTTTATATTTATTTTAAAGAAAGCGAAATTGATTTTACGATTGAAAAATCTAAAACTACTTTTACTTCACTTTTGGTTTCGGCGGCGCTAATTTTATTTTTTGGAATTGTTCCATCTTTAATTTTACGATACACACATATTTTGATGTAAAACATTTTTATGAAAAATATTTTTAGCCACTCGGAATTTTATTTTAGAGTGGCTTTTTAATTTTATGATAAAACTATTTTTTCCAGATGAAGTTCTTCGAGTTGATAACGATGCGATAAAAAATAAAAATATTCCTTCCTTAAAATTGATGGAGAATGCTGGCGAAGAAATATTTAAAGAAATAAAAAATTCATTTCCTTTGATTACAAAAAATATCTTAATTGTTTGCGGAAAAGGGAACAACGGAGGAGATGGATTAGTTGTTGCACGGAAAATGATTGAGTCAGGTTTTGATGTAAAAATATTTATGATTGAAAAATTAAAATTATGTTCAACAGATTTTATTGCACAACATAAAAAAATTGCAAACGGAAAATATATCTCTTCGACAGAATTTTATAAATCTCAAAATTTCAATTTAGTTGTTGATGCAATATTTGGAACATCATTCAAAGGAGAAGTTAATGGCGAATACAAAAAAATAATCGAAAAAATAAACTCGCTAAATACTAAAGTAGTTTCAATTGATATTCCATCTGGACTAAATTCTGCAAATGGCGAACCATCGCCAATTTCAGTAAAATCGAATTTGACAATTTCGCTTGCACTGCCAAAAGTTGGATTGTATTTAAATAAAGGGAAAAATTATTCGCAAAAAATAAAAGTTGTCGATATTGGAATTCCAAAATCAAGTTTAACAAAAGCAAAATCAAATATATTTTTAATCGAAAAAAATGATATTGTAAAATCACTTCCAAAAAGAAAACCAACTTCGCACAAACATTCAATCGGAAAAATATTTGCGTTGTGCGGCTCAAAAGGATTAACGGGCGCGGCGATTTTATCAACCCAAAGTGCAATGCGAAGCGGTGCGGGCGCGGTAATTTTAGGAATTGCGGAAAGCCAATACGAAATTGTTGCCAAACGAAATTTGGAAGTTATGACTTTGCCACTTTCATCCACAAAATATGGGACGATTGCGCTATCGGCTTTTGGCGAAATTAAGAAAAAATTAAATTGGTGCGATCTGCTTTTAATCGGTCCAGGGTTATCGCAAAACGAGGAGACGAAAAAATTAGTTCAAAAAATTGTTGAGTCGTTTAATGGAAAAATTGTTTTAGATGCCGACGGAATAAATTCTTTCATCGGCAAATTAAATCTTTTAAGAAAAATATCAAACCGAGAAATTATTTTAACTCCGCACATTGGCGAGTTTGCGCGATTACTTAAAATAAAACCGAGCGATGTTGAAAAAAATCAAATTGTGTTGGCAAAAAATTTTTCAAAAAGATATAAAGTAACTTTAGTTTTGAAATCTGCTTCAACAATTATTGCTTCGCCAAACGGAAAAATATTTGTGAATCAATTCGGTAATAGTGGAATGGCTACTGCTGGTAGTGGCGATGTTTTAAGTGGAATAGTTTCTTCGATTTGGGCGCAAGGCGCTGATGCAGAAGAAGCGGCAATTTGCGCTGTTGGTTTGCATTCTATTTCTGGCGATATTGCACGAAATAAAATCGGAGAGCGAAGTATGATTGCAAGCGATTTGATTAAATTTTTACCAAAAACCTTTAAATCTTTAGAATGAAAAAAATAATATTTTATTATTTGCCTCCAATAGTTTTAGTAATCGCAATTTATTTTGTCTCGGGAATTTCTGCGCCAAAGTTACCTCAATTATTTTATGGCAAAGATAAAATTTTGCATTTCGGAGTCTATTTTGTTTTAACATATTTAACTGCTCGGGCATTTTCGCAAACAGAAAAATATGCATCCCGCAAAATTTTATTTGCAATTTTAATTACAATGCTTTACGGCGCGTTCGACGAAATACATCAATCATTTGTGCCACTTCGTCGCCCAGATATTTTTGATTGGATTAGTGATAGTTTAGGCGCTTTCGCATTTTTATATTTTGACAGACTCCGAAATAAATATTTCCCCAAAAAATAATTAATGTTTCAAGAAACATTCCGCTCGCTTCGTCATAAAAATTATCGTCTATTTTTTATCGGTCAATTTTTTTCACTAATCGGTTTGTGGATGCACAATGTTGGTCAATCTTGGTTGGTTTGGGAATTGACTCGTTCATCTTTTTGGCTTGGCGTAATGGGATTTATTTCTACAATCCCAATTTTATTTATTTCACTTTTCGCCGGCGTTTTAGCCGATAGATTTTCAAAATTAAAATTAAATTTTATAATTCAATTTGTCGCGCTCGTTCAAGCGTTTGCCCTTGGATATTTGGTTTTTACAGGTTTGGCAAATTTTAATAATGTTGCAATTCTCGTTTTTTCGCTTGGTGTGATAAATGCTTTTGAAATTCCAATCCGTCAATCTTTTACAGTTGAGCTTGTTGGCAAAGATGATTTGCAAAATGCAATCGGACTTAATTCAGCAATTTTTAATACTGCGAGAATAGTTGGACCGATAATTGCCGGCGTTGTGATTTTAAATTTTGGTGTTGCGTGGTGTTTCTTTTTTAATTCGATTTCATATTTAGCAATACTTGTTACGATGCTTTTGATTAAAAAAAATAAATTGCACAGAACCGAAAAAGAAAAAGAAAATGTTTTTGATTCAATTAAAAAAGGATTTGATTACATTAAATCCAATCGCGAAGTTTTGCAAACACTTTTACTTGTTGGAGTGATGACATTATTTGGCTGGCAGTACACAGTTTTGTTGCCAGTTTTTGCAGATGATATTTTTAATTTAGGAGCAAAAGGATTAAGCTCGCTTTACACAGCAAATGGATTTGGTGCATTATTCAGCGCTTTGTTTATTGCGACTACTTCAAAAAAAGTTTCAGCGAAAATTGTAATGCAATCTTCGATTGTAATTTTTATTTTATCTGCATTTGCGTTTGCGTTGACAAATATATTTTTCGTAGCAATGATTCTAATGGTTGGTTGTGGCGTTGGACTTGTTGGATTTTTTGTCTCAGCAAATTCTCATTTTCAAAATAATATCCCTCACAATTTGCGTGGTCGCTTGTTAGGATTTTATGTAATTATTTTCCAAGGGCTTCATCCATTTGGAAGTTTGTTTATTGGCTCACTCGGTAAATCTTTTGGAGTGCAAATGGCATTAATCATAAATGTATTTATTTGCGGAATTATTTCAATCCTGATTTTAAAAAATTACAAAACCTCATTGCAAGCAAATCAATAATTTGATATTTTCAAATATGAAAAATATTATTTTATTATTATTTATTTCTTTTCAAATCTTTGCACAATCAAAAATATCGAACACACCCGACTGGGCGAAGAAAGCCGTTTGGTATCAAATATTTCCCGAACGATTTAGAAATGGCGATGCAAAAAATGATCCAACCGAAAAAGATTTTGTAGGTGCTTGGCCTCACGAAAAAACAAACGGCTGGCAAACAAGTTCCTGGAATGGTGATTGGTACGAATTGCAACCTTGGGAAAAAAACGGAAAAGGTTTTTATTATCATCTTCAGCAACGCCGTTATGGTGGCGATTTACAAGGCGTTATTGATAAACTTGATTATTTAAATGAGCTGGGAATAACTGCAATTTATTTAAATCCAATTTTCGAATCGCCTTCACTTCATAAATATGATGCAAGTTTTTATCATCATATTGATAATAATTTTGGGCCATCGCCGGAAAAAGATATTGAAATTTGGAATAGTGAAAATCACGGCGACGCAAAAACATGGAAGTGGACAACAGCAGATTTATTGTTTTTAAAATTGATTCAAGAATCTCACAAAAGAAATATCAAAATAATTATTGATGGAGTTTTCAATCACACTGGTTTAACTTTTTGGGCTTTCGAAGATGTAAAGAAAAACGGAGCGGATTCGAAATATAAATCTTGGTACACCATAAAAAATTATGATAATCCATCCACCGAAAAAAATGAATTTGAATACGAAGGTTGGTTTGGAATAAAAGAATTGCCCGAAATTCGTGAAGACGAAAATGGATTGGTGGATGCACCACGCGAGCATATCAAACAAATTGTAAAAAGATGGATGGATCCGAATGGCGATGGAAATCCCGAAGATGGAATTGATGGCTGGCGACTTGATGTTGCCGATATGGTGAGCAATAATTTTTGGAAAGATTTTCGCGTTTGGGTTCGCGAAATAAATCCCGAAGCTTATTTAGTTGGAGAAGTTTGGTGGGAAGATTGGAACAATGATAAAATGCGAAATGCAGAACCGTGGCTTCGTGGAGATGTTTTTGATGCGGTGATGAATTACCGATGGGCGCGGGAATGTGTTTATTATTTTGCGGCAGATAAAACTAAAATTGATGAAAAAGAATTTTCTACTCGTGTGCAAAATCTTTTAAAAGAATATCGCGATGATGCAAATTTAGTTTTATTAAATTTACTCGATAGCCACGATACGGATCGATTTGGTTCGAGAGTTGTAAATCCTGATTTGAAATATGATAAACGAGTTGGTTATGTTGACAACAAAGATTATCAAATCCGAAAACCAAATGAAGTTGAAATTGAAAAAATAAAATTGATAGCATTTTTTCAAATGATGAGTGTTGGCGCGCCGTGTATTTATTACGGAACGGAAAGTGGAATGTGGGGAGGCGATGACCCCGATTGTCGCAAGCCGATGAATTGGAACGACATAAAATTTGCAGACGAAAAAGCACATCCTGATAATTTAACGAGAAGTGCTGATGTTAATTCCTTTAATAACGACCTATTTAATTGGTATAAATCAATAATTAATTTTAGAAAGTCTCATTCTGCATTGTCTTCGAAAAATATTGAATTTGTAGAAACTGAAAATGAAATTTTAGCATTTCATCGTTTTGATGAAAAAGAAAAATTATTTGTAGTAATAAATAATTCCAATATCAAAAAAGAAACAACTATTGCACTTCCAAAAGAATTTATATCAAAAAAACTGAAAGTAATTTTCGGTAATTCAAAAATTGATTTGAAAAATCATTTGTTAAGCGTAAGCCTTCAAAAAAAATCTGGCATTGTCATTTCAGTTGATTAAAAAAATTACATTTATATTTTTGCTTTTGTGGAATTCCGCAAATTCTTTTCAGAATGATTTTGTTGCAAAATTCGATTCAATCGAAATTAGTGAGAAAGAATTTTCCGAAAGAATGAAAAAGTATTTAGATAAAACTGGCACGAAGGACAATATACTTTTACGAAAGCAAGTTTTGCAAAATATGATTAACGAAAAATTAATTATTAGAAATCTGCAATCAAGAAATCTCGACAACGATTCAATCTCATTTCAAAATAAATCGATAATTAAAAATCAAATTTTAATAAATGAATTTGTTAAAAAAATTTTACTTGATACTTTAAAAGTTAGCGAAGAAGAAATTTTAAATGAATTTAAAAAAGGAAATACAAACTTAAGAGTTCGTTACTTGTACAGCTCAACTTTTGAAGGAGCAATGGAATTGAAATCTCGATTGCTAAAAGGTGAAAAATTTCAAAATCTTTCAAAGGAAATATTTTTAGATCCCGCGCTTGCAAAAAATGGGGGAGATCTTGGTTTTATAAAACATGGCGAAATGGAAAAATCTTTTGATGAAGTTGCTTTCGCAACAGAAGTTGGAAAAATCTCAAATCCTTTTAAAATTAAACTCGGGTTTGCAATCTTAAAAGTTGAAGATAGAAATGAGCAAAACTTATTTTCTCAATTTGATTTTGAAAAAATGAGAACAGATTTATCAAACAAAGTTTTGGAAAATAAAATTGATAAGTCAATAAATAATTATTCATCTAAAATTGCTGAAAACCTTAAAATTAAATTTGATGAAAATATTATTGACCAATTATTTTTGAAACATTTCAATTTCAATAATTCTGAAATTGAAAAGATAAATAATGTAAAGGAATTGCCAGATAGTTCTAAAGTCGCTTATTTTAATGGCAGTAATATGGTAATAAAGGAATTCCTCCTCTATTATAGTGTATCTTCTCAAAGGCAAAAAAATAGAATCACTTCAAAAGAAAATCTGAAGGAATTTATTACAGGTACAATTGTGCGAGAAAAAATCCTCAAAGATGCTGAATCTAAAAATCTTTTTTCAAATACGGATGCAATTCTCGAATACGAAAATGCAATTCAAAATTATTATTTGATGAGATGGAAACAAGAGATTGAAAAAAATATTTCTTCAATTAAAATTAGCGATAGCGAATTAAAAAAAATATATAATGAAAATCCAATTTACCATCCCGCCGAAATTAATGTTTCAGAAATATTATTAAGCGACAAATCAAAAATTGCTGAAGTTAATTTAAAATTAAAAAAGGGAATTAGTTTTGAGAAACTTGCTAAGGAATATTCTATTCGTTTGTGGTCTGCCGAAAATGGTGGTGTTTTAGGATTTGGAACGAAAGATAAATTCGGTCCAATTTTTGATACACTTTATAATTTAAAAAAGGGAATTGTAATCGGTCCAATTTCTGTTCCTCCTTATTTTGGATTTTATAAATTAATCGAAAAGAAAAGTCCAATTAAAAAAAGTTTTAATGAAGTCAAGCAAAATATAAAAACCAATATTTTACAAGAAAAAATAAAAGAAAAATTTGTTTTGAACTTACAGAATTTACATTTAAATTTGCGTGTTGAAATTAATAACGATTTGTTACAAAATATAATTTTAAATTAATTTGTATTTATTGATGAAAACATTTATCAGAATCTTCTCTATTATAGTTCTCCTACATTCTATTTTATTAAGTGGTACAACTGGTAAAATTACTGGCAAAATTACAGATTCAAAAACTGGCGAAGGACTTATTGGTGTAAATGTTTTAATTGCTGGCACAACTTTGGGTGCATCTTCGGACATCGATGGTTATTATGTAATTTTAAATATTCCTCCCGGAAAATATAATTTATTATTCTCTTCACTCGGTTATAATAAAAAAACTGTAAGTAATGTTGCTGTTTCAATCGATTTAACTACCAAAATTGAAATCTCACTTGACCCTGCAATTTTTGAATTAGATAAAGAAGTCGTCATTGTTGCAGAGCGACCGATTATCAAAAAAGATTTAACTTCTGTTGAATCGCATATTGAGTCTGGCGCAATAAAATCTCTTCCTGTTCAAGAGGTTTCTCAAATTATCGCAATTCAAGCTGGCGTAACTGTTGATAGAGGTGGCGGAATTCATATTCGCGGAGGTCGTTCGAGTGAAGTTGCTTATTGGGTTGATGGCGTTTCCGTTTCCGATTCTTACGATGGCTCTCAAGCAATTCAAATTGATAAAAATTCTATTCAGGAACTTCAAGTTATTAGCGGAACTTTTAATGCCGAATATGGTCAGGCGATGTCCGGGATTGTGAACTCGGTTACAAAAGATGGTGGAGAAAATTTAAGTGGCTCGATGATTTATTATTTTGGAAATTATTTTACAAATAATAAAAATTTATATCTCGGTTTGGATAATAAATTTTCTTCTCCAAATAATTATAATGTTGAAGGAAATTTAAGTGGACCAATTATTAAAAATTTAACTTTTTATTTATCTGGTCGATTTTTAAAATCTGATGGACATCTTTTCGGGATAAGAAATTTTAATCCGAATGGAACAAAAGGAGATAGCGAAATTGTTCCGATGAATAATCGAAACAGAAAATCTGGTCAAGCAAAGTTGACTTATAATTTTCAAGGTGGAAAAAAAATAAGTTTCTCCGCTTTCGGTAGCGATATTAAATTTAGAGATTACAATCACGGTTTCAAATACAATCCCGATGGCGATGTTCAAAAATTTGATAAAGGATTAAATTTAAGTTTAATGTGGACTCACACTTTAAGTTCGAATACTTTTTACACTTTAAATTTTTCAAATTTTCAAAAAGATTTTAAAGAATATCTTTACGAAGATCCTTTTAATCTCGGATATAATTTAAATGATATGGCATTCGATTCAAAACCTTATGAATTTTTAAAAGCCGGAACAAATCGTCATCACTTTAATCGAAATACAAACACTTCAGTTTTTAAAAGTGATTTAACTTCTCAAATAAATCAACTTCATCAAGTAAAACTTGGTATTGAATTCAAACAACACAAACTTTATTTTGATGATTTTAATATTGTATCGGAATATTATGATTCTTCTTTTCACGCTTTAATCCCAGAAACAACAAATCCAAATCACAATCAATACACCGAAAAACCAATTGAGTATTCGGCTTACATTCAAGACAAAATTGAATATGAAAATATGATTGTCAATGTTGGATTGAGAGTTGATTATTTTGATTCAAAAGGAAAAATTTTAGCAGACGAAAAAGATCCGAATGTTTATCTGCCACAAATTCCAACAAACAAAATTTTATCTTTGAGCGAGCGATTAAGCAAATGGTACAAAAATGCAAGTCCAAAAATTAGTATCAGTCCACGATTTGGAATTTCATATCCAATCACAGCCGAAGGCGCGCTGCATTTTTCGTACGGACATTTTTTACAAATTCCTTCTTTTATGCACTTGTATCAAAATCCCGGATTTAAAGTTACCACTGCAAGTGGCGTTCACGGAGTTTTTGGAAATGCAAATTTAAATCCGCAAAAAACTGTAATGTACGAACTCGGTATTCAGCAACAGATTACTGAAAATTTAAGTTTTGATTTAACAGGATTTTATCGAGACACACGCGATTGGGTTTCGACAAGTCCTTTGTATCCGGTTCGTGATGCAGAAACCGCAACAACTTATTATACAATTTTTGTAAATCGCGATTATGCAAATTCTCGCGGAATAACTTTATCATTTACAAAACATAAAGTAGATTTAATTTCATTTAATTTTGCATATACTTTTCAAATTGCTGAAGGTGTGAATTCAAATCCCGAAGAAGAGCAAGGCAAACGCGCTTCTGGCGATAACTCTTTGAATGTAGAATTAAGTCCGCTTGATTGGGACCAAACTCACACACTCAATGCAACTTTTGGTTTAAGCGATGAAACTTGGGGAGCATTTATGCTTGGCAGATTTGGTTCTGGCTTGCCATATTCGCCAGTAATAAATCAAGCCGGAAGTGTTGGCGAAGATGCAACAAGACAACTTACAAAAAATAGTCGTCGTCGTCCGACAATTATGAATTTTGATTTGAACTTGTATAAAAATTATAGTTTGATGAGTCACAATTTTTCTACATATATTAAAATTTTTAATTTATTTGATAGAAGAAACGAAGTTGATATTTACGGACAAACTGGTAGATCAACTGCTTCAATTCGTTCTCTCGGCGCTGAACCTTTAACTTTAGATTTATCGAGAATAAATAAAATTGAAGATTATATTAATAGAGCAGATTTTTATTCTGAACCTCGCGAAGTTCAAATTGGTTTTGAAATTTCTTTTTAAATTATTTTAATCATGAAAAAAATATTTTTTATTTTTATAATTTTTGTTTTAACACTAAACGATTTAATTTCTCAAACTCACAAACCAAGTTTAGAAAGAGTTGACGCTTCTTACAGAAGAAGAACTGAAATCGATGGCAACAATGTTCGCACAAGTGTTTTTAATTTTTGCTTTTCAGGCAGAACTGGCGGTGGTCAAGGTATACCTTACGAATGGCCAAAAAATACTGGCAGAGTTTATGTTGCGCTTGTCGGTTTATTTGTTGGCGCGGAAGTAAGATTAAACGATGGTTCAACTGCAAGAATTGTTGATCTCCCAACTTTTAGACAAAGCCCGCTTGGTGAATCTTGGAATATGGAACCACTTCCCGGATATTTTAATCTTGAAGATGGAAAAATTTCTAAAAGTGATGAGCCAACGACTTGGCCCTCTTTTTGGCCCGATAAAATTGATGATTTAAAAGATCCAGGTTGGAGAAAAGAAAGCTCGACTAACACAGATGACCTTCCAAACCGTGCCGCATGGAATGGTTATTTTGGGAAAAATCAATTTAGCGCAGACCAAGAAATGTTTTATCGTGTTGGAGATGACAACTATAATAGACCAACTTTTAATTACACTCCCGACACAACCGATATTACGCGAAAAGGTTTGGGGTTAATTATTGATAGCAGAGTAATGGAGTGGTCGCAAGTTTCAGTTTCCGATGCAGTTTTTTTTATTCACGAAGTTAAAAATGATGGAACAAAAAATTTAAATAAAGTTGGCGTTTCACTTTGGCTTGCAGATTTTGTTGGTGGCGATGGCGACTCGCAAGATGATAAACCTGACTTTGATTTAATTAGAGATATTGCTTTCTCTTTTGATAACGATGGTGTAAGTTCGTTTCCTCCTTTTCAAGGAACATTTGTTGGCGCCGCGGCAACTTTATATTTAGAAACTCCTGGCAATGCAACTGATAGAGTTGATAATGATGGCGATGGCGAAACCGGTGGCGATAAAATTTCTTCAAATATTATTGTTGGTGAAATCTCTGGCGATTTACTCGATAATAATTCAAATGGATTGATTGATGAAGATTCAACTCACATTCCATTTGGTCAACAAGTTGGTGTTAGTTACGCTGATGGAATTGATAATAATAGTAATGGCGAAGTTGGTAGCCCAGTCGTTACAAATCAAATGATTGCACAAGCAAACCTCGATGATGTAAATGGATTCAAATGGAAACGATGGCCATCAAGCCCAGAAAGAGACACTTTGCAAAATGGAATCATTCATTTAATAACTCTCGAGGCTGGTGATTTAGGAAAAAAATTTGCTGACAACATCGACAACAATAATGATTGTAAAAATAGTTGGCCACTTGTTACAAAAGAAATGGTAACTACTGCTTCAACCGATTTATTAAAAAGATTTAAAGTTCCAAATACAAAAATTATTTTGTACGATTTAGATTCCTCCGATATCGGAAAAAAATATATTAATATTGATGGCGGAAAAGATGGAGCCATCGATGAAAATATTGACGAGATGATGAATGAATCTCGTGATGATGGAATTGACAACGACAACGATTGGAATATTTTAACTGATGATGTCGGGCTTGATGGCTCGCCCGGAACTGGCGACCTTGGTGAAGGAGATGGAAAACCAACTTCGGGTCGTAATACTCAATTTCCCGGTGAACCAAATATTGATAAAGTTGATGTCTCGGAGGCAGATCAAATTGGTTTAACAAATGTGCAATACAAAGCCGCTGGCGCAATTAATTTTTCAACAACACCCGATATTTTTTATTGGGCTGAATTTTTAATTCCTGGAAAATTTGTAAATCCTGCCGCAATACCTGTTGGCGAAAGTGATTTATTTGTTTCATCGGGATTATTTCCTTTGAAACCCGGGCAAATTGAAAGAATTTCTTATTCGGTAGTTTTCGGAAATGCAGTTCGTGCTGGCAATGCAGATATCAGTGGCGCCAAAGCCGATGCTTTAAGAAAAAGAGAATATGCTCAACTTGCTTACAACGAAGATTATCAATTTGCACAAGCACCACTTGAGCCAACTTTAACTGCTGTCGCATCAAATAAAAAAGTAACTTTGTATTGGAATGATATTGCAGAAAAATCAATTGATAGATTTTTGCAAGGCATCACTGGCGCAAACCCGCAAGATTTTGAAGGATATAAAATTTATCGTTCCACCGACCCGGCGTTTGAAGATGCAAGAATTATTACTGACGCTTACGGAAGTCCCGCACCATTTTTAAAACCAATCGTAACTTTTGATAAAATAAATGGTATCAAAGGATTTCATCCCGTTGCTTACAATGGTGTGCAATTTGATTTGGGAAATGATTTAGGAATTGTTCACTCTTGGGTTGATACAACAGTTCAAAATGGTCAAAAATATTATTATGCAATCCGTGCTTACGACCAAGGATTCACTCCGCTAAATATTGCTCCATCGGAAAGTAATTTGAAAATTAATTTTGATAATCTCACGGGAAAAATAAAATCGATTGGAACATCGGTTGCAATAGTTACACCCGAAGCGCCAGTTGCAGGATATGAAAATGCAAATTTTAAAAATGTAAATCATTCCAAAGGTAGTTCAACAGGAAAAGTATTTTTTGAAATCATCGACCAAACTAAAATTAAAGATAATCACAAATACAGTTTAACTTTTGCTGATACAGTAATCTCGGGTGGAGATAATGCGCCAGATACTTTCAGAACAAAAAATTATACTTTAAAAGATATCACCGACTCGCAAAATATTATTACACTAATAAATAAAAATAGTAATCTTGAGATTGGCGCCGAGCAACCTTTGATTGATGGTTTCAGAATTAGATTATTTAATGAAACAACTTTTGGTGTAAATAAAAGTTTAAGCAGATGGAGCAGTGATGCAATCTATCCTTATTTGTTTGAACAATGGATTGGCGGATTCACTCGCGGATTGCAAAAGCCATCGGACTATAAAATTATTTTTGGAAATATTGGTATTGACACTTCAAAAAGTTTATCAATTTATTCCGATTTATTTTCTCAAGATCCACCTCTTCCATCAAAGCCAGTAAATTTTAAAGTCATCAATTCAAGTGAAAATAAAAAAATTGATTTTGCTTTTTGGGAATTTGATTTGCAAGGTGGTGAAGGAGCATTAACAGGAAATAATACTGAACAAGATATAATTGTATTTTTTGAAAAGAATACAAAAGATTCGCTTGTCTCAACTTGGAAGGTTGCACTAAATATAAATTCAAATATTACTGGAAAAAGATTTCCTACCATTGGAGATACTTTAACAGTTGTCCTTTCAAAAATATTTAGTAAAGATGATGTCTTCGAATTTTCGACAGTTGCGCAAAAAGAAAATAAAGATTTAGCAAAATCTGAAATGAATAAAATTAAAGTTGTGCCAAATCCATATATCTCGGCTTCAACTTGGGAAGAGCGAAATCCGTTTAACACTGGTCGCGGTCCTCGAACAATTCATTTCACTCATCTTCCAAAAGAGTGCACAATCAGAATTTATACTATTAATGGTGAATTGGTAAATACTATAAATCATAACAGTTCACTTCTTGATGGAACTGCAGAATGGAATCTTTTAACTCGCGATAATTTATCTGCCTCGTATGGAATTTATATTTATCATATTGACGCTCCCGAAATTGGAGAAAAAATTGGAAAGTTTGCAATCATAAAATAAAATGAAAAAAATATTTTACTTATCGTTTATAATTTTTATTTATTCGCTTGAATTAAATTCTCAATCAATTTCTAAAACTGGTACGACAAGTGCAAAATTTTTAAATATTCCAATCGGCGCTCGAGCAATTGGTATGGGTGGCGCATTTGTTTCAACTGCCGATGATGCAACTGCAATGTATTGGAACCCCGCAGGAATTTCAAATTTAAAAAAAATGGAAGGAGTAATTTCTCATACATCTTGGTTGGCTGATATTTCTTTTAACTATATTGGACTCGTTACAATTTTAAATGAAAATAGTTCGCTCGGTTTTCAAATCACTTCGATGACGATGGGAGAATTTGAAAGAACAACTGAAGAAGAACCAGATGGCACTGGAGATTATTTTAATGCAAATAGTTATGCCTTCGGTCTGACTTACGCATCAAAACTTACCGAGTGGTTTTCGATTGGCGGAAATGTAAAATATATTCACGAAGGAATTTGGAATTCTTCCGCAAATGGTTTTGCAATTGATATCGGAACTTTATTTGTAACTCCATTTGATGGAATTAAATTTGGCGCGGGCGTTACAAACTTTGGAGAAAAATTAAAAATTTCTGGCGATGATTTATTAACGCAAAAAGATTTATCTCCAAACAACGGAAATAATCCAAATATAAATGCAACACTTTCAACTGATAGATTTGAGTTGCCACTAAATTTGCAAATCGGTTTATCGTACGAACCAATTAATAATGAAAATGAAAAATTATTATTTGAGATTGACGCTTCTCATCCAAATGATAATTTAGAATATATTAATGCAGGAACAGAATTCTCATTCTATAATAGAATGCTTTCGCTAAGAGCTGGCATTAGAGGCGCTGGACAAAAAGAGAGTGAATCGCAATACTCTTTTGGTGGGGGAATATTTTATAATAATTTTAAATTTGA
Organism: uncultured Chitinophagaceae bacterium; assembly: GCA_964367235.1. Lineage (GTDB taxonomy): Bacteria > Bacteroidota > Ignavibacteria > UBA10030 > UBA8401 > JBBTLW01. Next base: position 36,445 of record CAYIXI010000008.1, read on the forward strand.
TTACGCGTTTTTAAGATTTGGAAGATTGAAAAATATTCAAACGATTGGATTATCTTATTTATTTTAAAAAAGTACTTGACATTAAATAAAAATTGTAGTAAAATCGTACAACCTTAGTGTAGAAATAGTGTTTCGTGTAACTTTCTAATATACCACGAACATGCTGTTGTCTTATTTTTTGTTATGGTTTATTTTTTCGCGTTAAATTTTGAGGTAAAATATTTTACAAAAATTAATTAACTAACATTTCACAAACCAAATTAAAGGAGTAATTATGAGAAAGATGTTTACACTTACATGGCTTGTTTTATTCGTTGCCATAGTTACAAACGCCGCCGATATGCCTCAATGGAAAAAGAAAAAAATTGAGGAAATGGGTCGTGGTGAGATTGTAAAAAATATTGCACAAGAGCCAATCATCAATGCGACATTTGCATGGATGCCAGCTTATTTTGTTCCAGATTTTGAACATTATAATTTCAAAACTTTAGAAAGCCCAAATGACAATGTAGTATGGGTTGCAGGTAATTCATATACCGGCTCGCCTAAAGCAAAAGCAATTTATGGCTTCGTCATAGATTTTGCAGGTTCAGGCACTTCACCTGTTGTTAAAAGTTTTAAATATGTTGATGGTTATCTTGGTGGTTTAGGTGGATTAGCCACATTTGATGATAAAATTGCAGTTATGGGTTTATACTCCGGTGAACTTGTTCGTACAACAAATGGTGGAACAACATGGGATACAGTTCATGTTTATAATATTCCTGATACTGCTTTTATTGATGGTGTAAAAAGAGTACCAGGCACCGATACAGTTTATGCTTTTGGTGATGCTGATTCAAAAGGTGTGTTTATAGGTAGAAGTGTTAATAAAGGATTAACATGGACAAGATTAACAGTTGGACCAAAAGGAAGTAAAAGTACTTGGTGGGGTTATGCAGGTTTTAACCAATGCTTAGCTACAGTTCCAGGAAAAGTTTGGTACACAGCTTATTCTTCTCTTTCTGTAAAAGATTCACTCTTAATCTCATCATCATCTGATGGTGGCGCAACATGGGTAGAGAGTAGTATATTTTTAACACCAAGTGTTGCAAGAAATTATTATTTCCGTTCGATAAATTTTAAAGATGCAAATGTTGGCTACGGAGTTTCTAAAAGCAGTCACTTAACTTCTGCAGATTATGATAATAGATATCATCGTACAACAGATGGTGGTAAAACTTGGAGCGATACAATTAGTATGGAGCCAACCCAACTATCTAAAACTCATAAAGTTTATAGTGTAAAAAATATACCTGGCACTGATTGGGTTTTAGGAGTTGGATTTTCAACTCTAACTGGTTCAAAATCTTGGTTATCAAAAGATGGTGGATTGACTTTTGAAGTAATACCAACAAAAGGTCCATCAAACTTAACTAATTTTTTAGCAAAAGATAGCTCGAGAATAATTGTTGGTGGTTTTAAACAATTACTTTTTAAGGTTGATAATGCACAATCAAATGATGTTGCATTTTCTGTCAATATGAATACCCAAAAAAATATTTTAAAGTTTAATCCCGCAACAGATTCAGTTGTAGTCCGTGGAGATTTCCTCCCAGGAAATTGGTGGGATTCAAATATTTTCAAATTAGCTGACACAGATGGTGATGGTATCTATTCAGGTACATATCCAATTGTAGCACCAAAAATGGCCAAATATAAATTTGTTGTTATAAAAGGAACAAACTCATTCTGGGAAACAAGAGCAGATAGATTTGATACAATTCCTTCGACACCAATGAAATTAAAAACAAAATATTATGATGATGATAGTACTTCAGTTATTTTTGATAATAATATCACTTTCCAAGTCAATATGAGTGTACAAATGAAGAAGAGCAAATTTAACAAAGCATCTGATTCAGTTGTTGTTCGTGGAGACTTCAATGGTTGGGGTGGTAAAACCAATTTATTAAAAGATGCTGATGGTGATAGTATTTATACAGGCACATACAATATCGCATCAATGAAGAAAATAATTTATAAATTTGTTACAATCAGTACCTCTGGCGATGGTTGGGAAAGTAGTCCAGATAGAATTAAAGATAATATGACTGGACCAACAACAATTTTACCAGTTGCATGGTTTAACAATGACTCAGTTATTGCTCCAATAGTACCAGTAGTCTTTAGAGTTAATATGAGAGTCAAATTAGCTGAAGGCGCATTTAAACCAGCGTTAGGGCATAGAGTATTTGCTCGTGGTGAAATGAATGGCTGGTCAGAAGCAGATACACTCTTTGATGCCGATAATGATAGCATCTTTACTAAGACATTACAAATGGATCAAGGTAAAGGATATAAATATAAATTCATGATGAAAGCCGCAACTGATGTTTGGGAAGGTGGAAATGATAAACTTTATACAGTACCAGTTGGTGGCGGTTTAGTACCACTTGGTTACTTCGATAACGATTCGTTAGTCAGCGTACCAACATCTGGTAATATTATGTACAGAGTAAACATGGCTGTATTTGAACAAACTGGTTGGTTTAGCAGAGCCCAAGGTGATTCCATGCAAGTCAATGGTGGATTTAATAGTTGGGGCGGAACTAACTTAGTCAGAAAAGCAGGAACTGAAACATACGAATTAACTCGTGCTTATACTGGATTTACTTATGATCAAGAAGATTTCAAATTCTTCATGAAATTTAATCCAACAACTGTAGTAGTTCGTTTCCCAAAATATAATAATGATACTAAATGGGATTATAGTTACGAACATCCAGCAGAACGCGGAGATGGAAACAGAGTATTCAATTATAAAAATGGTGGAAATATTCAAACATCACATTATTTTATAAGTGATATTGATCCACGCGGAATTGTTAAAGCTGGCGATACAGTAACAGTCACATTCTCAGTTGATATGACACCAGCACTTACACATTCAATACCATTTAATCCAGCTCTTGATACAGTTTCAATTATGTTCTTTGACGCTGTATGGAAAGCGACATCAAAAGTTCAAGACAGATTAAAATTGGTTAAGATTGGTAGCACTTATAAAGGTAGTGTTAATGTTGTAGGACCAACACACTTCAATATGCTTTATCAAATTAATTATGGTACAGTAACTGAAGGTGGCGGACTTGGTGTACAAAATCCATTTAGAACAAGATTTATTAAACCAATAAGTGCAAATACATTCCCAAGAAACTATTCAACACCAGTTGATGTATGGAAAAAAGATTCGCCACTTCCAGGTGAACCTTCACCATACCCAATGGGAGTTATTGAGCAAACAATCAACTTGATTCCGGATACTTATTCTTTATCTCAAAATTATCCAAATCCATTTAATCCTTCAACAAAGATTAGATATGCAGTACCACAAGAGAGCATTGTAAAATTAAGAATCTACAATGTACTTGGTCAAGTTGTTGCAACAGTTGTTGATCAAAAACAAGTAGCTGGAGAATATGTAGTTTCCTTTGATGCATCGCATTTAGGAACAGGTGCATATTTGTACTCACTCGAAGCTGGTACATTTAAATCAGTCAAGAAGATGTTGCTTGTGAAGTAAAAGATTTAGTTTAGAAGTACAAAAAAGACACGCCAAACGGCGTGTCTTTTTTTTTTATTTAGGCTGATTATTTTATATTATTGTATATGAAAAAAATAATTATCGCTTTGTTTCTTTTTCTCTCAAATTCTAATTCTCAAAATTTAGATAATAAAATAAAAGTTACATTTCGAGCACACGAAAATGTTGGCAGTTTATTGTTCGTACCAGGGCAGTTTAATGGATGGGGACCAAATTCGAATGGTACTATTTATCCCGGGGCAGAAAGCCAAATGGTTTACCACAATAATATAAAAGCATATTTTAAAACTTATGAGTTCGCCATAAAAGATCCAACTGATACAAGAAGAAATTTGGCTGATTCAGCGTTTCAATATAAATTTAATAAAGGCGGAACAGATTGGTTTAGTGATCCACTAAATCCTGAAACAAATCCTGATGATAATAGTAATTCTGTAATTCGGCTATCTCGATTAATGTTTTTCGAAGTCTACCGTGAAGTTATAAATGATGAAATAAAATCTATTTGCGCTGGAGTCTCGCATGCGTTAAGCGATACAATTTCATCAATTCAATTATCATTCGGTACGACTAAAAATTCGCAATTAATAATAATTGATTTACTTCCATACTTTGATAAAAATTTATTTTTAGTAAATTATAGTTTACCAATTTCAGTCCCAAAAAATAATTATGTAAAACTTGTTGCAAAAAATAATTTGGGAAAAGAAATAATTTATGAAACTGGTGGAATTGTAGTTGAACAAAAACCATTGCCAAATTATGCAAAACATGGAGTAACTTTGCCAAGTGTTTCATCAAATAATAAAACAACATTTCGGCTACGAGTTGGTGGAAAAAATCATGTGGCATTAAAGGTTGCACCAATTAGCGAAAATGTGCAATTGGCAAATCCGATAATTATGTATAAATCACCAGGCAGTGATGATTGGTGGAGTGAAATAATTTTGCCAAATGGCACCTACGAATATATTTATGAATTTGAAAATGGTTTGACAATTAATGATCCGTGGGGAAGAGATTACGGTTTTAAAGGAACTAAATTTACAGTTGGCGCGGAAGGATTGACTGCCGATGATTATGTTTGGAAAAATAAAAATTTCGTTCGTCCAAATTTAAATGAATTAGTTTTGTACGAATTAAGTTTAATGGAATATGCCGGAGGATATTTTAACAAGCCAGCCAATCAAATTAATTTTAAAGATTTAATAAAAATTCTTCCGCATTTCGATTCGCTTGGAGTAAACGCGATTGAACTAATGCCAATAAATGATTGGGGAGGAGTTGGCAAGTCGGGATTTTCGTGGGGATACGATTTGAATCATTATTTTACAATTGAACCAGCGCTTGGTTCACCTCGCGATTTTAAAGAATTTGTCGATTCATCTCACTCGCATGGAATTGCAATTGTGCTTGATGTAGTTTTTAATCATCAAAACGACACTGGTCCACTTTGGAAAATGCAACAAGATGATATTGCAAATCCATATTTTAAATCTAACAGCGACATGAGACCAAATGAAGATAACTTAAATTTTTTCAAAGATATGGATCATTGGACAAATGAAACTCAGGAAATAGTTTTTGAGTCTTTAAAAATGTGGATTGATGATTATAAAATAGATGGATTCAGATACGATTACACACAAGGAATTGGTTGGGATATTAGTCAGCCGACAAAAGGAATTTTAGGTTGGTCAAATAAAATTGATACTTTGTATAACGGAAAAATTTATCAAATTGCGGAGCACTTACCAGAAAGTCCAGCACTAATTTATTATAGTGGAATGACAAGTGGGTGGCACGATTCTTTTCGCGATAAAATTTTTGATGAGGCGAGATTTAGAAATGTTTCTTTAAATGATTTTGAAAATTTAATAATTGGACTTGGCGCATTTGGTGGAAACGATAATCCTTCAACTCCAAGTAATTATTCAAATAGAAAAGAGCCAATCAACGCAAATGTAACTCACGATGAACAATCTTTAATTTATGAGATGACTCAGTTTCAAGGTATAAGTTCGAGCGATGCAATTTTAAGAGATAAACTTTACGCGACATTTATGTTTAAATCCCTTGGAATACCAATGCTTTGGGAAGGAATGGAATTTGGCGAATCTCGTGGTTGGACAAGTGACAATCAAAAATTATCGTACCGACCAGTTGGGTGGAATTTAAATAATACACAACAGGGGAAAGATCATTTTAAATATTATAGAAGTCTTGCTTGGCAAAGAAGAAAAAATCAAGCATTGATAAACGGTGATTTGGTAAAATTATTTCGTTACGAAAATGAAAAAGTTTTAGTTTGGGGTTTTCAAGATTTTGCAAGTAACTCGAAAATAGTTTGTGTTGCAAATTTAAGTGGAAGTAATCAAACAATAAATAATGTGACATGGCTTAATTCTCCAGTTTGGCACGATATTTTTAATCAATCGGTTATGACTGTTTCAAATGGTGTTGTTGGTTCGATTGAAATTCCGAGATACACAGCAAAAATATTTTCAAACAAAAGTAATACAGATCTTGGAATCCCAACAACTGTAAAAAATATAAAATCGATACCGGAAAAATTTAATTTATTACAAAATTATCCAAATCCTGCGAACCCAACAACGACTATAAATTATGAAATTCCGATTGAGACAAATGTGAAAATAATAATTAGTGATGCGCTTGGGAGAAAAGTTGAAGAATATAATTTTGGCACAAAAGAGGCGGGGAATTATTCTTTTAATTTAGATTTATCAAAATTTTCAACTGGTGTTTATCATTACACTTTAAAGACAAATGAATTTGCTTCGACACGAAGTATGATTGTTTTAAAATGATAAAATTATTTATTAGTTCTTTTTTAATTTTATCAGTTTTAAATTCGCAACCAAAAAAAGTTAAAGAGGGAATTGAATTTATTTTTATCGGAAAAGCAACAAAAGTATTTCTTGCTGGCGATTTTAATAGTTGGAGTACGACAAGTGATGAATTAAAAAAAATAAATGATTCAACATTTCAATTAGTTAAAAATATTCGTCCCGGATTTTATCAGTACAAATTTTTTGTTGATGATAAATGGATTTTAGATTTAAGAAATAGCGCTACAATTCCGAATCCTGCAAATTCGTATGAAAATTCTTTTTTTGTTTTAGATGAAAATTTAAATTTAAAATTTGAAAAGCCTTCGTTGCCGAATCTACAAACTTCCGATACTTATCCGAAAAAAGGAAAAACGCTTTATCTGAATATAATTTGGCACCAGCATCAGCCATTATATTTGGATCCCGCAAAAGATGAATTACGCGGACCATGGGTTCGCACGCATGGAACAAAGGATTATTACGATATGGCTTCGATTTTCGAGAAGTATCCCAACATTCATGCCTCGGTAAATTTAACCTCTTCTTTGCTTTTGCAATTAAATGATTATTACATCGCACGATTAAAAGATTTTGTTGATATAAAAAATAGAAAAATTGATGCTAAAAGATTTTTAAAAAAATGGAGAGGCAAAACTGATCCGTGGATTGATTTGATGCTAATGCCAACGGAAAAATTTACAACTGAAGATTTAAATTATTTGCTGAAAAATAATTGGAATGCATTTGGGATTAGCGAAGTGATGATTGAGAGATTTCCCGAATACAAAGAATTGAAAGAAAAAAATAATGAAGGAAAAGAATTTACGATTGATGAACTACGAAAAATAAAATTCTTTTTTTATTTAGCATATTTTGACACTGATTTTTTAAATGGTAAAGTAAAATTAATTAGTGGCGACGAAATAGATTTAAGCGATTTTGTAAAATATGAAAATGGAAAATATTATTTAAAGAAGAATATTTCCGAACGAGATTGCAACAGATTAATTGCGGAGATGTATTTAGTTCTCTCAAATATAATTCCAATCCACAAATCGCTTTTGTATAATTTTGAAAATAATTCCGGTCAAATTGAAGTTTCTACAACTCCATATTATCATCCGATACTTCCTTTGATTTACAATAGCGATGAAGCGAAAACTTCACAACCAAATGATAAGTTGCCAAATAAATTTTCGTACAAAGAGGATGCGAAATATCATATTGAAAAAGCAGTTGCGTTTTACAAAAATAATTTTGGAATTGCACCGAGTGGAATGTGGCCCGGAGAAGGAGCAGTCTCTCACGATGTTACCTCAATAATATCTTCAAGTGGAATTAAATGGATTGCAACGGACGAAAAAGTTTTGAATCGCTCTTTATCAAGCCAAAAAGAAAAATATTATCCATATACAATTATAAATGGTAAAGATACTTTACTAATTGTATTTCGCGATACAGAACTTTCGGATAAAATTGGTTTTACTTATCAGCAATATTTCGGCGAAGATGCCGCGGATGATTTTATAAAGTCAGTTTTAAATTATTCTCCATCTGAAAATGAAAATGATAGATTACTCACTGTAATTTTGGATGGAGAAAATGCTTGGGAGTGGTACAAAAACGATATTGACGGAAAAGATTTTTTAAATGCTTTGTACAGAAAACTTTCAAGACTTTACGAAACAAATCAAATCGTAACAGTAACACCGATGGAATTTATTTTTGGAAACCCGAAAAGAAATATTTCTAAACATCCACTTGCGACTTTGCCAAAAATAGAAAAACTTCATTCTGGCTCATGGATAAATGCTAATTACGATACTTGGATTGGAGAGAAGGAAGAAAATTTGGCTTGGGAATATTTGAGAACTGCGCGAGAAGAGATTGAAAAATCTGGAATAAAAAAATTTGATGCAAAAAGTGAAATGCCAAAATTAAACACAAAAAATTATTTTGCATATAAAGCGTGGGATGCAATTTACGCCGCAGAAGGTAGCGATTGGTTTTGGTGGTACGGAACTGACCAGCAAGCGCCCGCTGGCGACACTCCATTTGATGAAGGATTTCGAACTCATTTGGAAAATGCTTACCGCTTTGCAAAATTAGCAGGTGGAAAAATCAATGAAAGAAAATTTGAACCGATTATTTTAAAAAATAATATTGAAAATAAATCTCAAGGTGCAATGGCTCGCAGTCAAACATTTTCAATTTTATTTGAGTGTGATGCAAAAAATGTTGAAGTTACAGATAGAATATTTATTGTTGGCAACATTCTGCAACTATCTATGTGGACACCAAATAAAATTGCAATGTACGATGATGGAACAAATGGAGATAAAATTGCAAATGATAAAATATGGACATTGCTTGTAGAAAATATTGATGCGTCAGAAATTAGATATAAATTTACAAATAGTGGCAAACTTGGTGTGTGGAATCCGAGTGAAGAATTTTCAATCGATAATCGTGAGCTAATTTTAACTACTTCAAAAACTGAAGTCAGAAATATATTTGGTGTGAAATGAAATTAAAATATTTAATATTATCATTTTTTATTTTATCCTGTGGCAATAAAAAAGAGGAGAGAACGAAAATTACAATTTGGCATCAAATGAGAGTTGATGAGCGAGTAATTCTGCAAAGTCAAATTGAAAAATTTATGCTAACTCATCCCAAAATAAAAGTCGAACAAGTTTATAAAGAGACAGAAGAGATGCGTTCTGGTTTTATAATTGCGGCAGTCGCTGGTCAAGGAGCAGAAATAGTCTATGGACCAAATGACAACATCGGTGTATTTTCATCAGTTGATATTATTTTACCACTTGACACTTTATTTGATAAAAAATTTATTTCTCAATTTAATCCTAAAGCATTAACTTATTACAAAAATCATTTATTCCAAATTGCAGATAAACTTGGAAATCATCTTGCGCTTGTCTACAATAAAAAATTACTCAAAACTCCGCCAAAAACTACTGATGAATTAATCGAAATTGGAAAAAAATTAACAAAAGATTTTAACAACGATGGAAAAATCGACCAGTACGCGCTTGTGTGGAATTACACCGAACCCTTCTTTTTTATACCATTTTACACAGGTTTTGGTGGTTGGGTAATGGATGATGAATTTAATCCGACATTAAATAATTATTCAATGGTTCGGGCTTTGGAGTTTATGAGAAATTTGCGAGACAGCGCAAAAATAATTCCTCGCGAATCGGATTACCAAATTGCTGATGCACTTTTTAAAGATGAAAAATCTGCGATGATAATTAATGGCGATTGGAGTTGGTCAAGTTATGTGAAAGCAGGAATTGATATTGGCGTTGCGCCATTGCCAATTGTAAATGAAACTGGACTTAATTGTGCGCCAATGATTTCGCCAAAAGGATATTCGGTAAATAAAAATATCTCAAATGAAAAATTAATAATTGTAAAAGAGTTACTTGAGTTTTTGTTAAACGAAGAAAATCAGTTGGAAGCAACAAAACTTGTTAGTACAATACCGACGCAAAAATCTTTGTATTCAAATCCGTATTTTACAAATAATGAAATCATGGTGAACTCGCAAAAACAAATTGATTTAGGTCGTTCGATGCCAATTGTACCAGAGATGCGTGCGATTTGGGATGCAATGCGTCCGCACTATCAGGCAGTTTTAAATGGAGCAAAATCTCCAAAGCAATCTGCAAACGATATGCAAATTGACAGCAAAATAAAAATCAAAGAAATGTTAGAATGAATAAAACTTTTTTAAAAAATATTTGGATAACAATTTTAATTCTTCCATCGTTGGTAATTTTGATTGCTGTTGTAGTTTATCCTTTCGGATATAATTTTATTCTCTCATTATCCAATATAAGTTTGACACACATTCGTGATTGGAAAATTATCGGCTTCGATCAATACATAAAAGTATTTACAACAGTTACTCAACCGAATATTTATGTAATATTTTTTAAAACTATCTTGTGGACAATTACTAATTTATTTTTTCATGTAGTAATTGGCGTCAGTTTGGCTTTAGTTTTAAATCAAAAAGATATTTTTGGTAAAGCAATTTTTAGAACAATTTTAATTTTGCCGTGGGCAGTTCCGCAATTAATTGTCGCGCTAACTTGGAGAGGAATGTTTAATTACGAATATGGAGTCATCAATGCAATGCTAACACAAGTTATGGGTTTGCCGCCAGTCGAGTGGCTCAAAGGTGAATCCACCGCATTTCTATCTGCAATAATTACAAATGTTTGGCTCGGTTTTCCTTTTATGATGATAATTGCTCTTGGCGCACTTCAAAGTATTCCGCGCGATATGTACGAAGCGGCTGATATTGATGGGGCAAATTGGTATCATCGTTTTCGGTACATTACGGTTCCACTTTTAAAGCCTGTGATGATTCCGGCAATTACGCTTGGAACAATTTGGACATTTAATAATTTAAATATCGTTTGGCTGATCTCCAACGGAGGCGAGCCGCAAGATAGCACACATATTTTAGTTTCGTTTGTGTACAAAGCGGCATTTAATTTTTATCGATACGGATATGCAGCGGCGCTATCGGTAATTATATTTTTAATATTGCTTTTATTTAGTTTGTCGTTTATGAAAAAAACTCGTACAGCGGAGAATGTGTACTGATGAAAAATAAATTTATAAAATATTTGCGATTAACTTTTTCATATTTATTTTTGATTTTATTTTGTGCGATTTCAATTTACCCTGTTTTGCAAGTTGTAAATATTTCGCTTCGCCCAGCAAATAGATTGCTGACTACAAGTTTGGAAATATTTCCGCAGAACGCGACTTTTGAAAATTACATAAAATTATTTACCGAACAACCATTTTTAATTTGGATTGGAAATAGCAGTTTTATTTCGCTTGTTGTAACTTTAACCGGAGTTGTACTTGCTTCAACGGCTGGTTACGCTTTTAGTCGTTATGAATTTATTGGAAAAAAAATATCTCTGTTAAGTCTTTTAGTTACACAAATGTTTCCTCCAACAATGCTACTTTTGCCAATGTACATTATGTTAGTAAAACTCGGATTGCTAAATTCATATATGGGAATAATGATTCTCTATACAGCAACTGCGCTACCATTTTGCATTTGGCAAATGAAAGGATATTACGACACAGTTCCATTTAGTTTAGAGGAAGCCGCAATGATTGATGGCTGTAATTATTTTCAAAGTTTTTATAAAATTATTTTGCCAATTGCTTCGCCCGCATTAGTTATCACCGCGCTATTTTCTTTTATGTCGTCCTGGACAGAATACATTGTTGCGGCGCAAGTTTTACAAAATACAGAATTATGGACATTACCACTCGGGCTAAAATCGTTTGAATCAAATTTTGGAACTGAGTGGGGATTGTACGGCGCCGCATCGGTAATTATTATGGTGCCAGTTATAATTTTATTTTTAGTTTTAAGCAAATGGCTGATTTCGGGATTAACACTTGGAAGTGTAAAAGGATAATTTCTTTTGAAAAAATTTTATATCTTTACGAAATGAAAATATAGGCGAATGAAATGAAAAAAATAATTTTTAGTTTACTATTCACAACAATTTTAAATGCGCAAGGGTTGTTTCAAATTCAACTTGATATTTCGAGGTTTTCAGGCGACAAGGATAATGCCTTTGTTGAAATTTATTATTCCTTTGATGTTTCGAAATTGAGTTATGTAAAAACTGGAAATGAACTTCGTAGCGATGCAATAATTACATTTATTTGCAAACGCTCTTCGGATGATTCAGTGGTTGCATCGGAACAATGGCGCGCGCCATTCACTTTAAATGATTCCACTCTACTAACCGAAACAAGAATTTATACCGACTTAATAAGTCTCTTTTTAAAAGATGATTTGTATCGAATAACTTTTAAAATTAATGATGGAACTGATTTTAATAAAAGTGATAGCGTTCAATTTATTTATGATGTTACAACATTGTCAAATAAAAAAGTTTCATTGAGCGATTTGGAACTTGCTACAACTATTACCTCTTCGACAGACAATAAAAATCGTTTTTATAAAAATAGTTTTGAAGTAAAACCAAACCCATCGAAAATTTATGGAACACATTTACCTGTGATTTTTTATTATGTGGAATCGTACAATTTAAATTTATTTCCAAACTCGCAATACACTACGAAGACCTCAATTAAAAATGCATTTGGCAAAGAGGTACAATTCCAAGAAAAATTAAAACGAAATATTTATAATTCTTCCGTTGATGTTGGATTGTTAAAAATAAATTCACTTCGCACTGGCGCATATCAATTAATTTTTGAAATCAATGATAGTTTAAAAAATAATATCGCTTCAACTTACAAAAAATTTTTTGTGTACAATTCAAATGTGTCGTTGGTGGATTCCGCTTCGACTGATACAAGAAGTATGCTCGCAACTGAATATGCAACATTTACAGAGGATGAATTAAATCGCGAATTTGAAATTGCAAAATATGTCGCTGTAAAAAATGAGACTGATCAATTTAAAAAAATTAAAAACACCGAACCTAAAATAAATTTTTTAATAGACTTTTGGGCAAAACGCGATTTAGATTTATCAACACCTGAAAATGAATTTAAAATTAATTATTTCCAACGAGTTGAAAAAGTTAATGCAACTTACAAAACTGGTTTTAAAGAGGGATGGAAAACCGACCGTGGACGAGTTTGGATTGTTTATGGCGAACCGGATGAAATTGAACGACACAATAACGAAGTTGACTCAAAGCCGTATGAAATTTGGTTTTACAATTCTTTGCAAGGCGGAGTGAGATTTTTCTTCGGCGATAGAACAGGTTTTAGCGATTATATTTTGCTTCACTCAACGCATCGCGATGAAATGCACGATGAAAATTGGATGAAATATATTCAATCGCAATAACTTGATTTAAAAAGAGATTTTTACGATATTCGTTCACCTTTAATTCTATCCAGTGAGGTAGAAAAGGAAATATGAAAAAACCAATTCTAAAAAATATAAATGCTGATGGTGAGAATTTTTCTACAATTCTTGATTCAATCAGTTTTGATAAAACCTTAAAACGAATCTCGCACGAAATTATTGAAAAGAAATCTGATTCCGATACTTTGGCAGTTATCGGTATTTGTACTCGTGGAGAAACTCTCGCAAAAAGAATTACCGAAAATTTAAAATCACTCACTCAAAAAGAAATTCCTTTTGGAATTTTGGACATCACTTTGTATCGAGATGATGTTCGAACTTCTTTAAATCAACCTCACCTCAAACGAACTGAAATTTATTTCGACATAAATAATAAAAAAATAATTTTAGTTGATGATGTGCTTTTTACAGGAAGAACAATTCAAGCCGCGCTTAATGCACTCAGAGATTTAGGAAGAGCCAAGTCGATTGAACTTTGTGTTTTGATTGATAGAGGTCATCGTGAAATTCCGATTAAAGCAGATTATGTCGGAAAAAATATTGCAACATCAAAAAAAGATTCGATAATTGTAAAAGTAAAAGAAATTGATGGTGAAGATATTGTAATTTTAAAAAACGAAAGATAATTTATGTCATTAAAAAGAAAACATTTACTTGGGCTTGAAGGAGTTAGCAAAGAAGAAATATTTGAGATATTCGAAGCTGCTCAATCGATGAAAGAAATTTTACAACGACCAATAAAAAAAGTTCCAACTTTGCAAGGAGTAACAATTGCAAATTTATTTTTTGAAAATTCAACACGCACTCGTTTGTCATTTGATTTAGCCGCAAGACGGCTTTCGGCTGATGTAATAAATTTTACTTCGAGTGGTTCAAGTATCAGCAAAGGTGAAACTTTAAAAGATACAGCACGAAACATCGAAGCAATGAAAATTGACGCAGTTGTAGTTCGTCATCATGCATCTGGTGTACCAAAATTTTTATCGGAAGTTTTAAAATCAAATATAATTAATGCAGGCGATGGCGCACACGAACATCCGACGCAGGGCTTGCTTGATATTTTTACTTTGAAAGAAAAATTTGGCGAGATAAAAGGTTTGCGAGTTTGTTTAATTGGAGACATTGCGCATAGCCGAGTTGCTCGATCAAACATTGAAGGATTAAAAACTTTAGGCGCCGAGATTTCTATTTGCGGACCTGCAACACTTTTGCCAAGAGAAATCGAGTCGCTTGGAGTAAAAATATTTTACAATCTCGATGAAGCGCTTAAAAACGCTGATGCTATTAATGTTTTACGCATTCAGCAAGAAAGAATGGAAAGCGAACGGTTTCCGACTCTTCGCGAATATCAGCATCTTTTCGGAATTACAAATGAACGACTAACTAAATTAAATAAAAAAATAATTGTACTGCATCCCGGACCTATTAATAGAGATGTTGAAATTTCTGCTGATGTTGCCGATGGCGAACACTCGCTGATTTTAGATCAAGTTGAAAATGGCGTTGCAATACGAATGGCGGTTTTATTTTTAATCTGCACAAATAAACAAAATTAAATTATTATGACAAAAAAATATATTTTAAAAAATGGAAAATTGATTGATCCAAAATCTAATCGAAATGAAGTAGTTGATATTTTGATTGTTGATGGTATGATAGAAAAAATTTCAAAAAAAATATCATCAACAAAAAATGAAACTGAAGTTGATTTAAAAAATAAAATAATTGCTCCCGGTTTTATGGATATGCATGTTCATCTTCGCGAGCCGGGTTTTGAATATAAAGAAACAATTGCAACCGGGACTTTGTCTGCGGCGCATGGAGGATTTACTTCTGTTTGTTGTATGCCAAATACAAACCCTGCAATTGATTCCGAATCAACTTTAAAATTTATCGAGTCGCAATCAAAAAAATGTAACAATGGAATTGTCGATGTTTACTCGATTGCCGCAGTTACAAAATCGCGAAGTGGAAAAGGATTAAGCCCGATTGGTGAATTAGTAAAAGCTGGCGCAGTTGCTTTTACCGACGATGGCTCGCCTGTGCAAAGCGCAGAAGTTATGCGTCGTGCGCTTGAATATGTTTCGATGTTTGATTTGCCGATAATTCAACATTGCGAAGATTTAGATTTAGCAAGAGGTGGCGTGATGAACGAAGGATTAAATTCAACAAAATTGGGTCTGCCCGGAATTCCGCGTGTTGCGGAAGAAATAAATATTGCACGAGATTTAATTTTAGCCGAGTACACAAATGCAAAATATCATGTTGCGCACATCAGCACAGAAAAAGCTGTGGAATTAATTCGCGATGCAAAAAAGAAAAAAATAAAAGCTACCTGCGAAGTAACTCCGCATCATTTTGTGATGACCGATGATGCAGTTTTAGGTTTTGATACGAACACAAAAATGAATCCACCTTTAAGAGAAAAAAAAGATGTCGCAGCTATGATTGAAGGATTGCGCGATGGAACGATTGATGTAATTGCAACTGACCATGCACCTCATTCGTACGATGAAAAACAATTAGATTTTCTTTCTGCGCCTTTTGGAATTGTTGGACTTGAAACAGCAATTGGTTTGACGATTACAGAATTATTGGCAACTAAAATTTTAACTATCGAACAAATTATTGAAAAATTCTCTGTAAATCCGCGAAGGATTTTGAACCGAGAAATAAATATTTCGGAGGGAGAGAGAGCCAATTTTACATTTTTAGATTTAGAAAATAAATGGAAAGTTGAAATCTCGAAATTCCATTCGAAATCTAAAAATTCTCCTTTTGATGGAAAAATTTTAACTGGTCGCTCGATTGGAATTTTTAACAACGGAGTTTTGTTTTTGTCGTGAAAATAATTAGACCAGAAATTTTTAGAAATTGCAAAAATATTATCGCGGCGACTTCAACTAAAATTGAAAATTCTAACAAAAGTGAATTCGGTTTTAATTTAAGTTTTAAAGTTGGCGATGATGAGAATTTAGTCAATTCAAATCGAAAAAAATTTGCAGATGCAATCGGAATTAATCTCGAGCAGATTGCAAATCTCGATCAAATCCATTCCAATAAAATAATAATTACAAATCAATCTGGAAATATTTGTAGTGGCGATGCTTTAATTTCTGCAACTCCAAATATTTTCATTAGCGTAACAACTGCAGATTGCGTCCCAATTTTATTATTTGATGAAACTAAAAATATTGTTGCGGCAATTCATGCAGGATGGAAAGGAACTGAATTAAAAATTACAAGTGAAACAATTAAAACTTTAATATCTGAATTTTCTGTTTCCCCAAAAAATTTGAAAGCATACATTGGAGCATCGGCAAGTAAATGCTGTTATAATGTTAGCGAAAAAGTTGCGAAAAAATTTTCAAAAGAAGTAGTTGAATTTTACAACTCATCTTTTTATGTTGACCTTAAGAAAGAAAATAAAATGCAACTACTTTCACATGGATTGAAAGAATCGCAAATTGAAATTTCAAACGATTGTACAATTTGCAATTTAGACTTCCATTCATTTCGTCGCGATAAAGAAAAATCGGGACGAATGATTTCACTCATTGGAATCAAAAATTAAAAAAATAATATGTGCGGAATAATAGGTTACATCGGTGAGAAACAAGCAGAACCAATTTTAATTGATGGACTAAAACGACTTGAGTATCGTGGTTACGATTCTGCAGGAATTGCTTTAATCGAAAATTCTAAACTTCAAGTTTTCAAAAAAAAAGGAAAAGTATCTGAACTGGAAAAAGTTCTTCCAGAAAATTCTACGAGCAAAATTGGAATCGGACACACTCGTTGGGCAACACACGGCGCGCCAAATGATATCAACGCTCATCCACACTATAATAGAGATAACACAATTGCGGTAATTCATAACGGAATAATTGAAAATCATAATTCGCTTAAAATTAAATTGCAATCAAGTGGATATATTTTTCTTTCCTCAACCGATACGGAAGTTTTAGTTCATTTAATTTCTGAAATGTTAAAGCATTCAGCAAATCTTGAAACCGCAGTTCGTTTGGCGCTTCAACAAATTGAAGGGACTTATGGTATTGCGGTAATTTCTTCAAACGAATCGGATAAAATTATTGCGGCAAGAAAAGGAAGTCCACTTGTAATTGGAATTGGAGAGAATGAAAATTATTTAGCATCCGACGCATCGGCTTTAATAAAACATACGCGCAAAGTTATTTATTTGGAAGATGGCGAAATTGCAACAATCACAAAACAAAAAGTTGAAACAAAAACTATTGATGATATTGCAGTAGAAAAAATTACACATCAATTAACGATTGAATTATCTGAAATTGAAAAATCCGGCTACGATCATTTTATGTTGAAAGAAATTATGGAGCAACCGGAAACTTTACGCAACTCAATGCGTGGAAGAATTTTGCTCGATGAAGGAGATGCAAAACTTGGTGGAATTATTGATGTCGCCGATAAATTTGTAAATGCCGAAAGAATAATTATTGCCGCATGTGGAACTTCGTGGCATGCCGCATTAGTTGGCGAATATTTAATTGAACAAATGACTCGCATCCCAGTTGAAGTTGAATACGCTTCTGAATTTAGATATCGCAATCCGATAATTAAAAAAAATGATGTTGTAATTTTAATTTCGCAAAGTGGTGAAACTGCCGATACACTTGCGGCACTTCGCGAAGCACGAACTCGTGGCGCAAATGTTTTTGGAATTTGTAATGTTGTCGGTAGTACGATTGCACGCGAAAGCGATGCAGGAATTTATATTCACGCTGGTCCTGAAATTGGTGTTGCTTCGACAAAAGCATTCACATCTCAATTAGTAGTTTTATCTTTGCTCTCACTTTTTATTGCAAGAAGAAAAGGAATGTCTTTAGCAGAAGGACAAAGATTTGCGCAAGCGCTAATAAAAATTCCAGATAAAGTTGAAGAGATTTTAAAAAATATTTCTTCAATTGAAAAAATTTCT
This sequence comes from uncultured Chitinophagaceae bacterium, assembly GCA_964367235.1. GTDB lineage: Bacteria > Bacteroidota > Ignavibacteria > UBA10030 > UBA8401 > JBBTLW01. The sequence goes on from CAYIXI010000008.1 coordinate 54,762, forward strand.
GATGAATATAAAAATACTACCAATGCACTTTATCTCGGAAGAGGTGCAAATTTTCCTGTTGCACTTGAAGGTGCATTGAAGCTAAAAGAAATTTCTTACATTCATGCAGAGGGTTATCCTGCGGCAGAAATGAAACATGGACCAATCGCATTAATTGATGCAAACATGCCAGTAGTTTTTGTTGCGCCAAAAGATAATACTTTCGAAAAAGTTTTATCAAATGTACAAGAGATAAAAGCACGCGGTGGAAAAGTTATTTCAATTATAAATAATGATGATGACGAAATATTAAAATTATCAAATCATACTGTGCGAGTTCCACAATCGCATGAATTATTAAATCCAATTTTGTCTGTAATTCCTTTGCAAATTTTAGCATATTTTATTGCAATCAAAAGAGGATGTAATGTTGATCAACCAAGAAATTTAGCAAAGAGTGTTACGGTAGAGTAAAGTTATATTTAATAAATTGTAAATATTTTTTCAAATAGTACTTGACATTGCAATTTGTCTATTGTATTATTGCCATAAGATATATTGTAAATTGTTTAAAGAATCACGGTAGAATGATTTTGAAGTTGAAGAGTTATTTAAGTTTTTATTTTAAAGTTTGAATCTGGAAATTAATTATTAAAATTTTTAAGATATTTATTAACTAACAAAAAACAAACAAAGGAGGCTTTACCATGAAGATACGCAATTACACTTTCGTGCTATCCTTACTTGTCGCATTTCCAATTTTTTTATATGCGCAAGATGGAAAGTTACGCGGTAAGGTGCTAGACAAGGAAACAGGAGAATCGTTACTTGGAGCAAGTGTTGCTTTAGAAGGTACAACACTTGGAGCATCTACTGATGTAAATGGAGAGTATGTTATATTGAGTGTACCACCGGGTGATTATACTGTTAAAGTTAATTACATCGGTTACGCACAATTTACTATTTCTGGTGTTCGAGTAAATGCGAACATGACAACAACTAGAGATATTTCATTATCTAGTTCGTCTGTTCAAATGCAAGATGTAGTTGTTGTTGCAGAACGAGCACTTATCCAACGCAACACAACTAACACAGTCCGTGTTACAACTTCCGATAATATTAAAAATATTCCGATTCGTGGAATTCAAAATATTATTGCTCTTGAAGCTGGCGTTGTTCAACAAGGTGGTAAACTTTATGTTCGTGGTGGTCGTGCTGGTGAAGTTGCTTACATTGTTGATGGAGCAAATGCAACAAGTCCTATTTCAAATACACAAACTGTTGGTATCATACAAGAAGCCATTGAAGAATTTCAACTTCAAGCTGGTGGATATACTGCAGAGTTCGGTGGAGCAAATGCCGGATCTGGAATTGTTAGAACAACAGTTAAAACTGGCGGATCGAAATATAAATTGTCTGCTGATTACCAAAGCGATGGAATGGAATCAAGCGCAAATTCTTTCGGAAACAATAATGCGGTTTTAACTCTTGGTGGACCAATCGGTGGTGGTTTATCTTTCTTCGTAGCTGGACAATATAATTATACAGACAATCGACAAAAAATATTCCTAACACCTTTTGAATTTAAAAATTTTAAACAAGATGGACTTGGTAGTGGTTATGCTGAAGGAACTTTGTTACCAAAAAGTCCATGGGCAAATGATTCTGGTACAGTTGCTTTAAAAGAAAATACTTTACCAATGAATTGGCAAAAAAGTACTCAGTTGCAAGGTACATTACTTTACGATGCAAATCCTATTAAAGTAAGATTTACAGGAAGTTATAATTCAAGTTCAAATCCAACTGGTGGTAGCTGGCCAAGTTTCTTGCCAAATTATTTTCTTAATGAAAAAAGATACATGATGTCTGAAAATAATACCTTGTTTGGAAATTTGCGTTTAACTCATCTTTTAAGTTCAAATTCTTTTTATGAAGTTGGTTTATCCGTTCAAAATATTTCGGCAAAATCTTATGATCAAGATTTTAAAGATGAATGGTTGAAATATGCAGATAGTTCTGCGCACGCTGGTATTTATAATTATACTGATTCATTAACAAAAGGATATTTTGTTAATCGATACCAAGGACCTTATGCATACAGTACAATTTTTCAATTTAACTTTAATCATCCAAATGCACCAAACAATTCATATTCTTTAAGTAATCAATCTTCCATTGGTGGAACATTTGATTACACTTCGCAATTAACAAATAATATGGAAGTAAAATTTGGTGGAGGATTTGAAAGTTGGACATATCGATCATGGAGTATCGGTAGTATTTCATCTTATTTATTATTTAGAGATGCAAATAAAGATGGAAATATTGATGCGGCATTTACAAATTATTCTGACTACGAACAAAGAGTTCGCGGAATGAGAGCTGGTGGAATAAGTTCTATTGGTTATAAATGGAATGACCCAACAGTTGAAGATGATGAAACAAATAAACCAGGTAAACCATTTTTTGCAAATGGTTATGGTCAATATAAATATGAATCATCTGACCTCATTGTTAATTTAGGTTTGCGTTATGAATATTATGCTCCAAATGGAGAAAAATTAGTTGCAACTGTAAATCCTGCAACAGGACTTCTTGATTATCAATATCCAAATATGGATGACACTTTAAAAGTTGTCAAACCTGAAGGAAAAGAAGAAATGGAACCTTACACAATTATTTTACCTCGCGTAAGTTTTTCATTCCCAGTAACAGAAAATACAGTTTTCTATGCAATGTATGGCAAGTATGCACAGATGCCATCGCTTGACCAATTATATATTAGCGATATTACAATGAGTTCACTTGTAAATCCAACAACTCGTACACCATATAATCTTTTTGGAACGACTCTCGGATTCACATTGAAACCGGAAAGAAATACACAATACGAAGTTGGTATTCGTCAAACATTGACTGATAATTTTGCTTTAACAGTTAGTGGTTTTTACAAAGATATGAGAGATCAATTAACAATCCGACGAGTTTATAATTCTGTTGGAACTCCAATTACAACTTCATTGCAAAACCAAGATTTCGGTACTGTTAAAGGTGTTGAAGTTACTTTAGAATTGCGACGAACTAACAGACTTGCTGCAAAAGCAAACTACACACTTTCTGATGCTCGAGGAACTGGTTCAAATGCTCGTTCATCAAACAATGGTGTAACTGACGAAGCAACTGCAAGATTTCCAAACTTTATTACTCCATTAGATTATAACCAAACACATCGCGGTTCTATTTTAGTAGATTATCGCTTTGCAAAAGGTGATGGAGATATGCTCGAAGGTTTTGGAATGAATGCAATTCTTTCATTTAATAGTGGACATGCTTACACAAAAATTCGTGAACCAAGAAATCTTGGACAAGCAAGTCCATGGAATATTGGTGTTCGTTCTTCAATCGATACAAGAAGCAGAAATCCTGTAGAACCGGTAAATTCTTCAACAACACCTTGGGTGTTTAATGTTGATTTGAATTTAAGCAAAATGTTCTACTTTGATGATTTAAATGTTGAAGTTTATGCAAACTTATTAAATGCATTAAACACGAAGCAAGTTATTAATGTTTACCCAACAACGGGTACTGCTAACGATGATGGATGGTTAAAGAGTCCATTTGCTGAATCGTATAAAGCAATTGATAACTATGAAAACTTCTATCGCGCAACTAACCTCGATAATCGATACTGGGCATTACAGGCACGCACATTTGGAACAGATGTGTATGGCGCGCCTCGCGAAGTCCGTTTCGGTGTTCGACTTGAGTATTAATTGAATGAAGGAGCATATAATTATGATAAACAATAAAATATTTAAAACTTTTTTACTCACTCTTTTTGTAGCGATGATCTCTTTTGCGGCAGAAAGTCCTTCTAAAAGCAAACCATCAAAATCATACAAGTCAATGTATGAGCCAAAATATGGGGTGCTTAATATTAATAATTTAACTACTTGGCATGCATACGACGGAAAGGCTAATCACTCTCCCGGTGCAGATAATGGAATGTATTACCCACGCGGTACTGCAAATGTTATCTATCAAGATGGAGTAGTTTGGGGAGGAAAAGCATATACAAATTCTGCTAAAACAACACTTGCCGCTTTAAATCCAATTAGAGTTGGTGGTGGTTCGTACGGTGTTGGAACAATTGGTGGACATATAAGTGGATCTGGCGCAACTGCAGTTGGTGTACCAGCAGGAGCAAAAGTATGGAGAATTAGACGAGATTACGCTTCAATGTCTGATGATGATTTGAAAAAAGATGCTGCAAATGTTTATGAAATTGGAATAGCTGATGTTTCTTCTACACAAATTAATAATGTAAAAGCACAATATGCATTAGATTGGTCAACATGGCCAACTGCTTTAGGTGCGGCATTTATTGATAGAAATAATAATGGAGTTTACAATCCTCCACCAGCTTTTTCGTCAACATTTACACATGATGATTTAATTGCTCAAGGTAAAGATGAACCAGGTATTGCTGGTGCAGATCCAAATTCGCCTGCAGACCAAGTTCTTTTTATGATTTATAACGATTTAGATAAAACTCAAGCCTTAGGTTTTGTAGGTTCTGAACCTCTTGGTATAGAAGTTGCAAAAACAGTTTGGGGTTACAAACGAAGTGATGCACTTGGAAATCTGTATTTTGCAAAATACCGACTTATTAATAAAGGTGGTGTTGATACCGCAACAGGTGTAAAAGGATCTTTCTGGATTGACAGTATGTATGTTTGTCAATGGTCTGATCCAGATTTAGGTTCTTTCACTGATGATCTTGTTGGTTGCGATACTGCTTTAAGCATGGGATTTATTTACAATGCTAATGGAATTGATGATACATTTAAACAATATGGTCTTGCACCAGCCGCTGCAGGTTATGATTTCTTGCAAGGTCCAATCATTGTTTCAGCGCTTGACTCTGCAGTATTTAATTTAAAACGAAAACAAGGATTTAAGAATTTAGGAATGTCCTCATTCTCATATTTTTCTGCTGGTTCGCCTTATTCAGATCCACCAGGTGGACCATCAAACTACCCTAATGGAACTGGTAGATGGTGGAAAATGTTAAGAGGATTTGCACCATTAGGATCTATTACTGATGCAGATATTGCTTACAAATCTGGTACATTTCCAACTTCAAAATTCCCACTTTCAGGTGATCCTGTAAAAGGAACTGGATTTATCGATGGAAAAGGAACTGATTTTTCTTTTGCACCTGGCGACAGAAGAATTTTATTAACAACCGGACCTTTCTCACTTGCACCAGCCGATACACAAGAAATTGTAGTTGGAACAGTTGCAGGAATTGGTTCTGATAGATTATCAAGTGTTGCAGTTATGAAGTTCAACGATAAATTCGTTCAGATTACATATAATGCTTTATTCCAAGTACCAAAAGCTCCATCAGCACCTGAAGTAAAATTTGCAGAGCTTGATGGAGAAGTTATATTGGAATGGGGTAGTAATCTTGCAAAAGTTGCTGATATAGAAGTTAAAGTAAATCAACCAGGTTCTTTTAAATTTGAAGGTTATAATCTTTATCAATTACCAAAAAAGAATTCATTGCTTTCAGATGGAAAAAGAATTACAACTTGGGATGTTACAACTGACCCAACAACAGTTCTTGATGAAACTTTTGATGCAAGTTCTGGACAAATTTTAAAACTTCCAGTTCAATTCGGTTCAAATAGTGGAATTGAAAGAAAAATTAAAATTAGCAGAGATTATGTCAGAGACATTGAAAAACTAAATAATGGACAAGAATATTATTTTGCAGTTACAGCTTATAGCGTAGCTTCAGTTGCTGATTTCTTACCAGCCGCATTAGAATCAAGTCCAAATGTAATTACTGTAAGACCTAAAGTTCCATTTTACGGTGAATACGCAAAAAAATATGGCGATACATTAGCAGTAACAAAAGTAAGTATTTCGGATGGAGTAGCACTTCCAATGGTTGTAAATCCTGCGATAGGTACAGGCGATACTTATGTAGTTTCGTTTGATACAACGGGTGGAACAAAAACCTGGAAATTAAAAAATAGCACAAAGAATACAACAATACTTTC
>CAYIXI010000009.1:0-55373 GCA_964367235.1 uncultured Chitinophagaceae bacterium
GCAACAATTAGCAATCGTTGTTTGAGAGAGAATTCTATAATTCGGTTTATCATAAATTAATGCTCCTCTCCGAATGTTTCTTTCGCAAGTTCTGATTTCAAAAAAAATCCACCGTTGACAACAATTATTTCTCCAATCAAGAGACCGTCAACAACTTCGGCAAACTCTTTTGTCTCAAAACCTATTCTAATATCGCGTCGTTCAAATGTTGTGTTGTTAATAGCGATGAAGACAAAATGTTTTTCCGTTTCACCCATCAATGCGGTAGATGGAATTTTAATTGTTTCTTTTTCAAATTGTGTTTGAATCTTTACCAAACAAAACATTTCTGGTTTCAATTTTCGTGAACTGTTGTTGAGTTCAATTCGCGCTTTTACTGTTCTGGATTTTTCATCAACAACATTATAGATACTTGTTATTGTTCCGCTAAATGATTCAGGATAAAATGATGTTGACACTTCTGCTTTCATTCCTGTGTGGACTCTTGGCAAATCCCGTTCATACACATCTGCCAATGCCCAGACTGTTGAAAGATTGGCAAAGTCAAATAGTTTATCGCCCGATTGCAGCAACATCCCTTTTTTTACTCTGCTTTCAAGAATTGTTCCTGAAAACGGTGCACGGATGGGATAATATTGTTTCGGAATTTTTGTTGAAGTTAATTCGTTTATATCTGTTTCATTTAATTCAAGAATGATCAATTTTTGTTTTACCGATTCATATAGTGATTTCGCCGTTAATGGTTCTTCTCGGTTATTTTGCTGAGCGCGTTCTACTCGTTCTACTGCCTGCAAAAATTCGTATTGCAATGCAATAAAATCCTGACTGTATATTTCAGCAACGATTTCTTTCGCTGAAATATTATCGTTGGTGTAAGCATAAATTTTTTCGATGCGTCCTGTAATGCGGGAAGTAATGTTAGCAACTTTGCGTTCGTCAAAATCAATTTTCCCCGGCAATGTTAATGGGACGGCAATAGTTTTTTTCTGAACTATTTCAGTTTTTATTCCTGCGTGAAATACCTTGTGTTTGTCGAGATGCACAGTTGTGGAATGTGATTCTTCTTCTTGATGTTCGGTTGATTCACTTTCATTTGTTTTATTTTTTTCTTCCCCACACCCAACAAGAAGCAGTGTAAGTATTAAATAAAAAATGTATTTAGTTGGTTTATTATTTGTTGACATAATTCTTTCCTTAAAAATAATTAGTTTAATTGAATTTCAGCCGCAACTTCAAGTTCAGCAAGTGCGCGCCGATAATTTGCAACCGCACGAACATAATCTGTTTGCGTTGTTCGGTAAGTTCGATAAATATCAAAAAAATTCAAGATGTCAAGTTGATTATTTCGATACTGTGTTAAAGCAACATTTAAAATATCACTCAATCCTTTGCGCAATATTTGGTTGTAATTCCAGATTTGCTTTTCGGTCGCCTCAACATTTATAAATGCAGCTGAAAGGTTGTTCCGAATTTTTCGTTCGATTGTGAGTCGTTGAAGTTCAGCAATAGTTAATTGTGCTGTTGCTTCTTCTGTTTGTCCGCGCGGTTCTTGCCAAAACCACAACGGCACCGCTATTTTAAATTCCACACCAAGAAACGAATTTGAAGGAGTCCTTTGTTGATATGCAAGTCCAACTCCAAAATCGGGATAATAACTTGTCTGTGCCAACGAAAGATTTATTTTTTGTTTATCAATACGCATTCCTGCAAGTTGAAGTGTGTTGCTTTGTTGTATCAAAACTGCAAAGAGAGAATCTTTATTATAATTTGTTGAAGTATATGTTAAAGAATCTTCGGGCGCATAAAGTGTTCCCCTTGAATCACCAATAATATTTTTTAGTTCTGTTTGCGAAACAAAATAATTATTCTCTGCTTCAACAAGTTCGTTTTGCAAATGAGCAATTTCAACTTCAATCCGTAACACATCTAAATATTTACTTTCACCGGTTTTATATTTATTGCTGACTATTTTTTGAAAATCCTGAAACAGCTCAATCTGCATTTGCGTACTGCGAACAATTGCATGCAAATATTGAGTGTTGATGTACGATTTTTTTACATTTACAGAAACGCGGACTTTCATCTGTTCAACAGTTATTATTGCAAGTTGTTCGTCAAACGATGCAACGGAAACTCTGCTACTTCTTTTTGTAGGATATTCAAATGACTGCGAAATGCTTATATCCTTTTCATTCGCAGAACCAATCTTATTGTTTGGTAAAATTTCGTTAAATGTAAAACCAACTTCGGGATTCGGAATTCTTCCGGATTGCAATATTCTCCCACGCGCCACATTAATTTCTTGCTTTGCTTGAAGAATATCGGGATTCGTTTCCAATGCCAATTGTATCGCTTCTTGTAACGAAATATTTTTTGTTATCTGTGCTTCGGTTACATTTTTAAATATAAATAAAATGCAAAGACTCATAATAATCTTTTTCACATCGACCTCATAAAAAATGAATAAAAGTATATTTAATTCCCTTTATCGAAAAAGAGAATAATTTAAAAATTTAAAGTTGCGAGAAAAGGTGTTACGCTTGTTTTGGGGGATGCCAAACGGTAAAACGAAAATCGGAAAGCGGGTTGTTTGTGGTTACTCTTAATTGCGTCGGTTCAAAACGAGGAACAATAAATTCAACAATGGCATTTTCATTTGTAAAAATTATTCCACAGCAATTACAAATACACATTGTTGAACAATTATCATCCAGAGTGTTTGATGCCTGTTCGGAATGGATTTCATTAATTAATCCCAATTCTTCACATATATCAGAACAAGGGAAGACTGAAATAGTAAAAAAATAAATTGAGAATATAGTTGCGAGCATTTTCACATTTCAATATAAAAAAATTATGCCAACATTCACATTAAAAAATTCTTCCTCTTATTCCCACCATTAAAATCATCATCCCAGCCATTGCAATTGCGCCAAGTACAATATATGCTGTCGGTTTATTTTCCATTCCCATCATGCCCATCGAATGTCCAGAAGAATTTGATTTAACATTTTCTGTAAAAGAAAATTTAAATGGAGATTCATCTCCAATAGTAATTGTAAATTGATAAGTTCCATCTGTTTCCAAAATAAATTTTCCTTTGTATTGCTCTGTTGATGAATCAATTGTAAATGTAATTTCTTGCGGCTCCATTGAATGTTCTCCCATTTGTTTCATTCCGTCATGCTTGCTGTGAGAATCATTCATCTGCATTTCAATTGTTGCTTTAATGAATTGCGTTGTGAAATTTTTCTTTCTGTTTGTATTAAATATTTCAACAATAATTTCAGATTCTTTTTTTGCAGAGAGAGTTGGAAAAGTTACTAGCACTTTCAAACTATCGTTTGAAAAAGTTTTTGTTGCTGGCGTTGAATGTTCGGAGTGAGAATCGCCGCCACCCAACATCATTAATCCCATACAGGAAGAGAGCGTTATTGTTGCTATTGTTGATAGCAAAATAATAATCGCCAGATTTAAATTTGTTTTTTTCATAATTGCTCCTTTATTTTTTTAAGTTTTTATTTTTCATGTTGATGACCACTTGTTGAGTTTCCACTTTTCAATTGACTTTCGGAATCTATCAAATATCCACCTTCTACTACAATAATTTCTCCCGCATCCAAACCCCACAGCACTTCGTATTTGCCATTAAATTTCAGGCCTAAACCAATTTCCCGCGCTTCAAAATGATTTTCATGTTCTTTTTTTATGTAGACAAGATTTCTTTTCCCAGTTTGCAACACTGCCGAAGCGGGAACAACAATTCCTTTTTCTTTTTGAATTCGGAAAATTGTTTCTGTGAACATATTTGGTTTTAAAGTTCCATTTTGATTTTTTACTGTGATTCGAATTTTCACAGTTCGTGTTTGTTGATTCACCACCGGATAAATATATGTTACTGTTCCTTTAAACGATTTTAAATTTGAATTAGCAATTTTAATTTCAACACTTGATCCGATTTTTATATTAGTAAGATCGCTTTCATACACTTCGGCAATATTCCAAAGAGTTGAAAGATTTGCTATTTCAAATAGTGGTTGACCTTCGTTAAAATATTCTCCTTCAACAATATTTTTTTTCAAAATTACTCCTTTTGCTGGGGCATAATATTTTATAATTGTCGGAACATCTCTTGAATCTTCAAGTTGCACAATTTGTTTTTCTGTCAAACCAAATAATGAAAGTCTCTTTCTCGCTGAGCGGTTTATATTATCTGGTGGTGAAGTGGAATTATCGCCAAGTGTAATTAAATATTCTTTCATTGCGTGAACGATATCGGGACTATAAACTTCAAACAATGCTGAGCCTTCCAAAATTTCCAAACCTGTGGCGTTTGCAAATAATTTTTCAACTCTGCCATTAAATTTTGCGCTGAGAGTTATTTTTTCAGTTTCTGGAATTTCAATTACTCCGTATGCGCGCGATTCAGCAAAAATATTTTCGTTAGTTGCTTCGATTGTTGCAACATTCGCTAAAATTGTTTCTCGCCCTGTTAAACTTAACATCCCTTCCATCTCTTTGGCGCTACTTGAATCCTCAGTGTTCGCTTCGGTTTCTTTTACTAATGTCATTTGGCAAATTGGGCAAACTCCCGGTTTCTCAGATCTTACCTGCGGATGCATCGGACAAGTGTACATTTCTTTTTTTTCTGTCGATGCCTCAACTTTGTGTCCATCGTGAGATTTATCTTCGGATTTTGTGCATCCAAAAAAAACAATCATAAATAAAATTGATAATGTTATTGTTAAATTTTTCATATTTTTTTCTCCTATAATTCCTTTCCAATCATAAATTCGATATCGGTTGCCGCCATTTCTGCATCAACCCTTATCATCGCAAATTCTTCTTCACGCATTATCAGCATTCTCATCGCATCTAAAATTGTTGTGATGGGAATTTGCCCCGATTGAAATGATACTGAAAGCGCTTCAACGGTTTTTCGTGATAGTGGAAGAATATAATTTTTATATTTTTTACTGCGTTCAATTGCCGATTCGTATTTCACAAACATTTCTCTTATTTGTGCGCTCATTGTTTGACTCATATTTATTTGTTCGTAATTAATGCTTTGGATATTTGATTGCAACTCATCTTCTTTTGCTGTGTAACGAGTTGATGACCATGGCAAAAATGGAAGTGTCGCAGAAAACATAACGCTGTACATCCAATCCGGCCCACTCATTGATGGTGGAAGTAGTGCGATGTTGCGGCGAATAACATCTGCTGTTGTGTTTGAGCCTGCGGTGAGCAACATTCCTTGTGGCATTCTCATAATCATTCCTTGAACCATCAAGTCGGGATATTTTTCTTTTTGAGTTGCATTTATTTCTGCTTGATTCATCGAAATCATCGCTTTCATTTCTGCAAGCGATGGATTATTATTCAACAATGCTTTAATTAATTCTTCAACATTCGGAAGTTTTTTTGTTTGAGAAAGAAGAGAGTCAACAAAAATTTCCTGCGCAACATTTTTTCTTCCAAGAAGAACATTGAGTGAATACAAAAACGCTTTTTTTTCACTTTCTAATTGAAAAGTTTTTGTTTCCAAAGTTGCCTTCTCAGCTTGTAGCGCAAACACATCTGATTGTTTGTAATGATTGACCGACACAAGCTCTTCAACAATTAAATTTATTTTTTTAAAAATCTCAAGTACACCTCTTTGAGTTTCTAATTTTCTATCAACAAGCCAAAGTTGAAAATATGTTTGCTTCACTCTGTTACGAAGTTGTGTTTGCGTAGTTCTCATTTTATTACGAATCACATCAACGCGCTTTCGTTCTGCTTCGGACATTGCGCCAAGTTTTCCTCCAAGCATAAACATTTGCGATAAAGAAATATTATTTGAGATTGCATCGTTTGTAACATTTACACTTGATATTGGTAATTGCGAAAACTCAACAGTAAAGTTTGGTGCTGGAAGTGCGCCAACCGATTCTGCTTTCCTCTCGGCACCAATAATTTGAAATTCCAACGAACGCAATTGCGGATTATTTTGCAATGCTTCGCGAACAAGCGAATCTACTGATTGCGCGTGAAGTTGCGAAAATTGAAAAACAATAAAAATTAATTTTAAAATATTTCGTTTCATTTATTCTCCCTCCTTCATAAAATTAGCCATTTTGGAAATTTCAAGTTTTCCTTTTTTCAGCGCGTGTTCTTTCATAATTACAAAAAGAACTGGCGTTACAATTAGCACATGCACAGCCGAAGTGAAAAGTCCGCCAATCATCGGTGCCGTAAGTGGTTTCATCACATCTGCCCCAACACCAGTTGACCACATCACAGGTAAAAGTCCAGCCATGGCAACTATTACTGTCATAATTTTTGGTCGCAAACGAAGCACTGCTCCTTCAACTGTTGCTTCGTAAATATCTTTATTTGTAATTGCTCCACGCTTCCCCGCGTTAAATTCATGCAATCTTTTGTCGAGCGCTTCGTGCAAATAGACAACCATCACTACGCCAGTTTCAACTGCAATTCCGTACAAAGCAATAAATCCAACCCAAACTGCAACAGAAAAATTATAACCAAGTGCGTAAATAATATAGACTCCGCCAATAAGCGCAAAAGGGACCGAAAGCATCACAACAAATGCTTCTGTAAAATCTTTAAAAGTGAAAAAAAGCAAAACATAAATAAGAATAAAAACTATCGGCAAAATAAAAGTGATTGTTTTTTGCGCGCGAACTTTGTGTTCGTACTGTCCACTCCATGTGTATGAATAGCCAGCAGAAAGATTCAACTCATCGGCAATTGCTTTTTTTGCATCTTCCATTGTGCTTCCCATATCGCGTCCTCGCACATTCATATAAACAATTGCTCGCAGTTGTCCATTTTCGCTACTAATCATTGGCGGACCGGTTGTAATATTTATTTCAACAAGTTGAGATAGTGGAACAAATGTTACATCATTATTATTTTGTTCGAGGAGTGAGGATTGCGACGGAGTTGTTTGTGGTGTTCGAGTTTTAACTTGCGTATTACTCATTCCCGATTGCATAGTTGGAGAAGATGATGATTGCATTGCGCCATCTCCCATACTTTCATTTGTTGATGAAGACAACATTCCACCACTTGAACGAACAGGAACAAAAAGATTTTTTAATTCTTCGATGTTGTCTCTAAATTCTCGTTCAAAGCGAACGCGAATTGGAAATCTTTTTCTCCCTTCAATCACACTACCAAGATTTTGTCCACCGATAGCAGTATTAATAATTTCTTGAACTTCGCTAATACTCATTCCAAATCGCGCAAGCATTTCCCTTTTCGGATTCATATCAATGTAATAACCGCTACCAATTCGTTCGGCAACTACATCGGCGGCGCCATTTACTTTTTTCAAAATCTTTTCAGCTTTGATTGAATAATGTTCAAGCGAATCCAATCGTTCGCCAAAAAGTTTAAATCCAATATCGGTACGCACGCCAGTGGAAAGCATATTGATTCGATTAATTATCGGCTGAGTCCATCCATTGCGAACGCCGGGAATTTTTAATTTCGAATCGAGTTCCTGAATAATATCATTTTTTGTAATTCCGGGTCGCCATTCGCTTTTCGGTTTCAGCATAATAATTGTTTCAATCATACTGATTGGAGCATTATCGGTTGCAGTTTCTGCTCGCCCAGCTTTGCCAAGTATGTGATGCACTTCCGGGAGAGAGCGAATAATTCTATTTTGCAAAGATAAAATCCGCGCAATTTCTGCTGATGAAGCGTTTGGTAAGGTTACTGGCATATATAATAGAGAGCCTTCATCAAGTGGCGGCATAAATTCTGAGCCGATGGAGAGAATCATTGGAACGGTAACGAGTAACGCTAATACATTCAGCCCGATTGTAGTTTTTCTCCAATTTAAAACTTTGTGAATTATCGGCTCGTAAAGTTTATTAAAAAAATGTGTAACGGGATTTGCATTTTCTGGTTTGAAATTTCCTCGCATCAACATTGTCATCAAAACAGGAATAAGAGTTATTACGACAACAGCGGAGGCAATCATTACAAATGTTTTTGTATAAGCAAGTGGATGAAAAAGTTTTCCTTCCTGCCCGGATAAAAGAAATACTGGGAGAAATCCGACAAGAATAATTAATTCAGAAAAGAAAATTGCTCTGCCAACTTGTTTTGCAGACATAATGGAAATTGATTTGTATTCTTCTGCGGAGAGATGACCTTTGATTGAAATTGCGTGAGCAATATTTCGATATGAATTTTCCACCAACACAATTGATGCATCAACAATAACTCCGATTGCTAAAATAATTCCGCCAAGCGACATAATATTTGAAGTAATGTTGAAAGCGTACATCAAAATAAAACTCATCAGCACAGAGATTGGAATTTCGATAAGTATGCGAATGATTGAACGAAAGTGCATAAGAAAAATTGAAACAATAATTGCAACAACAATGCTTGCTTCAATTAGTGTGCGTTCAAGTGTGCCGACAGCCGCATCAATAAGTATTGACCTATCGTATGATGAAACTATTTCAACTCCTTCGGGCAAACCAGATTTTATTTCATCGATGCGTTTTTTAACATTTTTAATTACTTCGCTTGCGTTGGCATCGCTTCGCATTACAACAATTCCACCGACAACTTCTCCTTCACCATTTTTTTCTAAAATACCGCGACGAATATCTCCGCCAAGTTGAATAGTTGCAACTTGTTTTAATAAAATTGGAATTCCATTTTCGGTTTGTTTGAGAACAATATTTTCAATATCACTTATTGAAGAGATGTAACCTTGTCCACGAACAAAATATTCTGCATCGCTAATTTCTAATAATTTTCCGCCAACCTCGTTGTTGTTTTGCTGAACGGCACGGGAAACATCTGCAACTGTAATTCCGTACGCACGCATTTTTAATGGGTTCATATCAACTTGATATTGTTTTACAAATCCACCCATGCTTGCAATTTCTGCAACGCCATCAACAGAAACTAATTTATATCGCAGATACCAATCTTGAATTGAGCGAAGCGTAGCGAGATCGTGATTTTTACTTTCAAGCGTGTACCAAAAAATATGTCCAACACCTGTTCCATCGGGACCAAGAACTGGCGTTACATTTTGAGGAAGTTGAGAGCGAACTTGCGCAAGTTTTTCCAACACACGATTGCGAGCAAAATATAAATCGATGTTGTCCTCAAAAATTACAAAGACAAAAGACATACCAAACATTGATGTTGCGCGAACTGCTTTTACTTTTGGCAAACCTTGAAGCGCGGAAGAGATTGGAAATGTAACTTGTTGTTCGACAATTTCGGGCGAACGCCCCATCCACTCGGTAAATACGATTACTTGGTTTTCCGAAAGATCTGGGATTGCATCGACAGGAAGATTGGCAGCGAAATAAATTCCAAATCCACTGATGATAAAATAGACTAGTAAAACAGTGAAACGATTTTTCGCGCTCCAATCAATAATTTTTTCAATCATGTTTTCTCCAAAGAATATTTCAAAATTCTAAAAGATTTTTGAAATGTTTATTATTTCATTGCGAAGGTGTTCAACCCACGCAATGAAAATAATTTTAAAAGTTGTAAGTTAGTGCGACTCTACTTCGCGATACAAACAGCAACCGGGAAGTTCGCTATAAACCTCATCCTTTGCTTTGTAAAGCGGAGTATCGTGCCCAACCTCTGCAACTATTTTTTGGAGTGAGTCGGTTGAAATTTTTGCGTTATCAAAAGTTACGGTAAGGATTTTTGTTTTTTTATCCCAAGATGCTTTTTTTACGCCGTCAACTTTTGCTGCTTTCTCAATTCGTTTTTTGCATGATCCACAATTGCCTTCAACGCGGATTTCTTTTTTTAAGACTTCGGCTGTTAATAAAGTTGAGAAAATAAATATTGCTATTAAAAATAATTTGGTTTTCATTTTATACCTCTAAAATTTTTTGAGTATTAAATTAGTTAATTAAAAAAAACTAAATCAAAAAATATTTTAAATCAGGTAAGCGCAGTAAAGTTTTTGGAATGAGGTTGTTAAATGAGGAGATGTATCTGAATTAAAAGAAAGAAAGAAAATATTTTCGGTTTCGAATGTATTTTTTTCAACTGGGATTAAATATTCAAAAATCTTTTCGGTGGTAATATTTGGAGCGGCGCTGTTTTTTTGTTCATCATCAAGTTGGAAGTGTTTTGAAGTAGTTTGGCAACAATAATCTAATTCGAAATTTTCATCGCAACCACAATTGGGGGTTTTATTTGGCAGAGTTGTAACATCGACTGATGAAATTTCTCCGTTACAAAAATGAATTGAAATTTCATACCCTACCGAAGTAAATGTGTAGACAAAAAGAAAAACTATGAGAAGTATTTTTTTCATATGTTAAACTAATATAATAGACTTTTAACTAAAAATAAAGTTGTAATTTGTTTGACGCTTCGGAAATTTATGTGTAATTTTAATCAACAAAAATATGCACAACGAAGATATTATCCATAAACAACAACCTGGTTTTGCTCGCATAAGCAAATACCTCGGCGAACTGGTTTACGGCGGAATTGACGGAAGTGTTACAACTTTTGCAGTTGTTGCTGGAGCGGCGGGAGCAAATCTTTCAAGCGCTGTAGTTTTAATTTTAGGTTTTGCAAATCTTTTTGCTGATGGTTTTGCGATGTCGGTTGGTAGTTATTTATCAAACAAATCGGTTCGCGATAATTTTGAAAAACATAAAAAAAGAGAGTATTGGGAAATTGATAATTTGCGTGAGCGCGAAATCCAAGAGATACGAGATATTTATTCTGCAAAAGGTTTTACTGGAAAACTTTTAGATGATGTTGTTGAAGTGATAATTTCCGATAAAGACCGATGGGTTGATGTAATGATGAAGGAAGAATTGGAAATGATTTTAGATCCGAAAGAACCATGGAAAAGTGGCGCGATGACTTTTGTTTCGTTTTTGGTTGTTGGAATTATTCCTCTTTTAGTTTTTCTCGCTGATTTTATTTTTAATTTAAAACTTGTCAATTCGTTTTTGTATTCTTCAGTTTTAACCTCGCTTGGTTTTGTTGGAATTGGATTTATGAAATCGTATGTAACTGAAACAAGTCACACAAAAGGAATTATTGAAACAGTTACGCTTGGCGCGCTTGCGGCAATGGTTGCTTATATGGTTGGCGATGTTTTGGAAAAAATAATTGTCTAAGTTTTTAATTAAATATTTTTTAATAATTATATTTTTTTCTACAATTCTTTCGGCTCAAAGTAAATCAAAAAATATGGAAAATGATTTTGCAGTTTTTGGTGGTGGTTGCTTTTGGTGTTTAGAAGCAATTTTTGAACGCTACGATGGTGTCGTTTCTGTTATAAGTGGATATGCTGGCGGGAAGTCACCAAACCCAACTTACAAAGAAGTTTGCAGTGGAAACACAGGCCATGCAGAAGTTGTAAAAATCGAATTTGATTCGGAAAAAATATCTTACAAAGATTTGCTTGAAATATTTTGGACTTGCCACGACCCAACTACATTAAATAAACAGGGAGAAGATGTTGGGACTCAATATCGCTCTATTATACTTTGTAAGACTGAAGACGAAAAACTTTTTGCAGAAAAATCAAAGCTCGAGGCGCAAAAAGATTTTGATAAACCAATTGTAACTGAGATTTCAAAACTTGAAAATTTTTATAAAGCGGAAGAATCGCATCAGGATTATTATAAAAATAATTCTAATCAGCCGTATTGTTATTATGTTATAAAGCCAAAACTTGAAAAGCTGAAACTGAAAAAATAATTATTCGATTTTTAAAGTAGCTTTCGCAATCCCAACTCTACAAATTTCGTATTCCTCTTTGGATAAAACATTTTGCGCCATTGGAAATAAAATATTGTTTTCTTTATAAATGTGCGATGAAAGTAGTTCAACAATAAAGAGTGAGGTTCTCACCAACATTTCTTTTGAGTTTTCACTCTCGAGGTTTTCAATTTCTTTTGCGATTATTTTTAATTTGATAAATGCATCCCACAAAATTCTATGTTCATTTTCCATTACCGTTGTCGGACCTGAAACATATTTTGCAACAAGTGGAAAAAGATGTTTTTCTTCTTTTTCGTTATGAAAACGAATTTCATTATCAATAAAATTAATTGCCGAAGTAACTCTATCTAACTCCTCTTTGGTGATTCCATTTTTTTTAATTTTTAAAGCGGCGTCTTCAAGCTCTGTTAATTGTTTAAGCCCCTCTTCGTGCTCGGCCATTAAAATATCTATTGGATCAGTTTGAAGTGTGATTTCGTTTCCCATTTTAAATTAATCTTTCCGAATTAGTTTTAAGTAATCCTCTTTTGTGTTGATGTTCTCCAACTCATTAATATTTTCGTTGTCGTTTGAAATAATTGTATGACGAATATTGTTTATATATTTCAATACCGAATGATTTTCGTTTAACAAATATTTTTCAAGCGTGCTTAAAGTTTTTAATTTGTAAATACCACAAAGTGGCTGGACATGATTATGCGATGTAGAAAATATTACGCTATCGTTTGTATTTATTTTTAAAATTTTTTCAATCAGATTTGTACTGACAAGTGGTAAATCGCACGCAATAACAAAAAGATCTTTTTGCATAAATTTTAATGTTGCATGTATGCCAGATAGTGGCCCGCAATTTTTAAATTCATCCTCTATTATATTCAAATTTAAAAAATTATATTTTTGTTTATCGTTTGCGCTAATTACAACTTCGCTAAAACTATTTTTTAAAGTGCCAGTAATTTTTTCAACAAAAAATAAATCATCGCATTTTAAAAGCGCTTTGTCTTGCCCCATTCTGCTACTTTGCCCACCAGCTAAAATTACTCCAACAATATCGTTTCTTAAATTTTTCATTAAAAATCTTTTTTGTTAAAATATTTCAGTCCGAATGAAAATGGCAAAATAGCCCATAAAACAAGGGACAAAAAGGATATTGCAAATCCAATTGCGCCACCAAAAAAATTGTTAAATATGGCGCCGGTGTATCCCATTAAAACTGAAATATCTGTTTTCAGCAAAATTAAAATTCTTGATAAATCAATTGGGTTGAGCGAAGTTAAAATTAAAGTTGGAATTTCAAGTGGGTAATCGTTGAATGAAATGATTGCTAAAAGAAATATTCCATCATAAACGAAAGCAAATATTAACCAGAGTAAAATTGAAATCCCTAATCCTTTGGCTTTGTCATCGTTCAATACCGAAATTAAAAAAGATAGCGCAACAAATATATTTGTTAAAAGTAGTGCGGTGATGTTCACTAATAATATTATTTCGTAGTTTTGTTTTGATATTAAAAATAAAATCGGAAGTGTTACGCTAATTATTATTGAAAAACTAAGTGGAAGTGATAGCCCTAAAAACATTCCAATAAATAAATCTTTTCTTTTTAAAGGTTGAGATAGTAAAAAAGTAATGTACTCTTTTGAATTATAAAAAAATGTTGTCCCAAAAATTATACTTACAAGTGGCACAACAAATAATTCAATATTCATTAAACTAATAAATATTTTTGTTGTGTTATCTTCAAATCTCAGTAAAACAAGTGTTGTTATAAAAAAGAAAAGTGAATAAATAATAATCCATTTGCTTCGCAAAACATCGTGTAGTTGATATTTTAAAATTTTACCAATCATATTAATTTTTTGATAATCGCATTAAGTTTGCAATCGCTCGTTCGAGATTATCTTCTTTCGTTTCAAATTTTAAATTACTCAATGAGCCACAATATGCAATTTCGCCGTCAATCATAAATATAATATTGCTGGCGAGCTCTTCAATTTCGTGCATGTTGTGCGAGGTTATTAAAAAAGTTTTCCCGTTTTTATTTTCTTTTATAATTTTATCTTTTAGTTCGCTTGATGCGATTGGGTCGAGTGATGCGGTTGGTTCATCTAAAATATATAATTGCGGATTAAACATAAAAGATATTATCGCGTTTAGTTTTTGTTTTGTTCCGCCAGAAAGATTTTTTATCTGTTTTGGTAATTCTTTTTCCATTAAAAATTTTTCAAAAAGTTCTTCATCTAAATTGCCAGTTTGATTTCGAATATCTTTTATCATTTCAATAAGTTGGCTTACTGTTAAATTTTCGGGGAAACGCGTAATTTGGGGCATATAACCTATCTGTTTTCTATATTCGCATTTTCCATTCAATACATATTTACCAATTGAAATTTTTCCAAAATCGATTTTAATTAAATCCAAAATCGATTTTATAAGTGTCGTTTTCCCCGAGCCATTCGGTCCAACAATTGCAGTAATTTCTCCCTCTCGTATGGAAAGATTAATTTCTTTTAAAACTTTAAAATCGTCAAACGATTTTTTTAAATTGATTATTTCAATCATAATATTGTTTTCATCGATGGCTTTTCGTCTAACAATTTTGCTGGCGTTAATACGGGAATTATTTTTTCCGAAATTTCTAATATATCTATGAAATGACTTTTTAATAAAACTAATGATGCTGGCGTGGAAGCGGTTATTAGCGAAAATAAATTAACTGGTCTATAAGGTGTGTCGCCAATTCCATCTTTCTTTAAATCATATCCTTTATAATTATCCCAATAATTATTTTCAAACTTGTTATAATTTAATCTGCTGTTTGTAGAAACATCAAATGAATTAGAGAAAAAATTATTTTTTGTAAAAATATTATCTGTTGAGTTTGCCATTAATTTAATTCCCCAACCGTTTTCTTTAAAAATATTTTTTTCTATCACTAAATTCGACGAGGCTTCCATGTGTAAGCCAATTGTATTTTTATAAATTATATTTTTGGCAACATAACTATTTCTTATATCCTTAAAGAGAAGCCCAAAGGAAGCGGAGCCCCAATTGTTTTCAAATCTGTTTGAAATCATTTCGATGTTGTTCGAATACATCACCGCAACTCCTGAGCCATTGTTTGAAAATATATTCGAATAATATTTACAACTATCCGAATACATAAAATGCAATCCATAACGAATATTATTTTCGCTTTTATTATTTTCTATAAACGAATTACGGCTAAACTCTAAATATATTCCATCTCGATGTCCGCTGATATTATTATTTTTTACCTCGTTGTTTTTGCAATACCATTGATGCACTCCGTTACCAGAAGAGGATTCCGATGCCCCGTTTGAGTGAATCTCGTTATCAATAATTTTACAGTTATTGGCTTTTGATAAATAAATCCCAAAATAATTATTTGTGAATTTATTATTTTTTATTGTGCAATCGCTAACTCCCTCAATTCTTATTGCGGCATTGTCTTTTAAATAACTAATTCCTGCATTTTTAAAATGGATATTTTTTATTTGGATGTTGTCGGTTTTTAAAATCAATATCTCAAACTTATTTTCGCCATCTATTTCCGCATCGTTTTCACCAATTATAGAGATTGATTTATTAACGATTATTTGGTTTTCTTTGTAAATCCCTTTTTTAATTAAAATTGTATCGCCGTGGTTTGCGTTTTCAATCCCAGATTTAATTGTTGATGTACCACTATTTTTTGAAACTATAATTATTTTTGAATTTGCGTGTTCAAATAAAAATAGTAAAGTTAAAAGTAAAATTATTTTTCCCATACGGCTTTCACTATTTCTTTTACTTCTCCCCATTTAATTTCTTTAAAAGTATTATTTAAAATATTTGTACGATTCTCTTCCATGTTTTTCTTGACTGCTAAAAATGATAATCCCATTGGACTTTGTATTTCGTCGCTTCGTATTATTTTTGATTCTTTATCTTGAATTAAAACTCCCGGAGTGGAAAAATCCGCAAACCAAAGTGAATGAGGTTCCTCTATTTCTATTTCATTCGTGTATGCCGCTAAACATTCAATTGAATCGTATTTAAATATTTTTCCTTTTTTGGTAATAAGTTCTGCTCCAAATTTCCTATCTGTAATCATCATTCCGCAATAGGCGCAAACATCTTTATTATAATTTATTTGCTCTACTTTTGTGGAGCAACCTATTAAAATAAAAATGGAAATAAATATTAAAAATATTTTCTGCATAAAATTATTTATTTCTTTTGGATTCACTAAATTGCGCAAACCAAACAAGAATAATGCTTGCAAAAATAATTATCGAACCAATGTATGGTGAAGAAATTGCTTTGATATTTAAAAGTTGTTTAGAGCCAAGTAGCGGTGGTTGATAATTTGCGCCGGGAACTTTTATTGGCGCATTCGGATTTAAGTTGTGTCCGTAATCGTATTCCCATTGATAAAAATCATAAATTCCAATAAATCCTGCAATCACAAATAATAATATCCACGCTATAATCCATTTTTCATTTCCTTTGTACGCAATCCCAAGTCCGCTTATCATAAAAAATGCAATCACATAAGGAATAATTTTTAACTCGGGAATTGATTCAGGATTAATTTCTTTCATACCAATGTAGTGGTTCAATCCATTTAATGTCCGAAGGTCGTTCGGATTTTCGCCTGTGATTTTATCAACCCAAATATAAAGTCCCAATCCTTCGGGATATTGTGGAGCTTCGAGTGAAATTTGCCAAATCGGAAAAAAATATACTAACACTAAAAGTAACGATGCAATTAAAACCAAAATTTTATTTTTTTTTAACATTTTTTATTTGAAAAATTTAGGCTCCGTTTCCAGAGCCTAAATAAAGGTGATTTATTCGCCTAAGCTCGAAGTTAATTTAACATTCGCGCCCGGACTTGAAACTCTAATGTAGCCTTGCATTTCTTGATGTAACGCTGAACAAAAATCTGTGCAGTAAAATGGATAAATGCCAATTTGTTTTGGCTCCCATAAAAGTGTTTGCGTTTCGCCCGGCATTAAAAGTAATTCGCCGTTGGTTGAACCTTTCACAGTAAATCCATGTGGTGTATCCCAATCTTGTTCCAAGTTTGTAACATGGAAAAATACTTTGTCGCCGATTTTTACTCCTTCAATATTGTCTGGTGCAAAATGGCTTCGTGTTGAAGACATGTAAACATGAACTTCGTTTCCTTTTCTTTCAACGCGAGCATCTTTTTCACTTTTTGTTGCTTGAGGATGTGTGTTTTGTTCGAGTGCATAAATTTTTAATTGATTTTTTGTAAGCAACTCCGCTTTGATTGCTTGCGCATAATGCGGTTCACCAATTGTTGGGAAGTCCAACAATATTTTCATTTTGTCTCCGCTTATGTCAATTAATTGTGCCGATTGAGTTAATGCTGGTCCTGTTGGTAAATATCTATCTTTTGTAATTTTATTTAAAGCGACTAAATATTTTCCATCTGGTTTTTTACTACCGCCACCTGGGATAACTAAATGCCCAACTGAATAATAAACTGGTATTCTGTCGACAACTTCCCAAGTTCCAATTTTCCATTTTACAACTTCAGATGAAATAAAAGATGTTGTGTATCCAAATCCATTTCCATCAAACTCTGTGTGAAGTGGACCAAGACCTGGGTTTTGAACTTCGCCTGCAAGAATTGAATTATATTTTAAAACTGGAATGCCATCAATCTCTCCATCAAATTCTTTATTCTCAATTGCTTTTAACATTTTTGAAAAAGAATGAACCGGAATTATTGCGGCAAGTTTTCCGCCAGCAACAATATATTCTCCACTTGGGTCAACATCGCAACCGTGTGGAGATTTTGGTACTGGTAAATAATAAATTAATCCAGGGCAATCTTTTGGATTTAACATTTTTACAGTTTTGAATTTTTCTGTCTTTGCAATTCTCGTTCCTTCTTCGCGATAATTTCTAACATACTCTCCAGGAAAATTAATCGCTTTACCTTCTGCAACATATTTTTCTGCTAATTTCCAGTTTACCGCGGCTATAAAATCTTTATCATTTTTCGATGCATTGATTTCAAGTAGCGTATTTGCTTGCTCTGTATTATAGCATGTAAAAAACGACCAATCGCCTGATGGACCTTTGCCAGAACGCGATAAATCATAATTAAATCCCGGTGCTAAAATTTGAAATGCTAAACTCATTTTGCCACTTTTATCATCAACTTTAATAAATGAAATTGTTCCTTTAAAATTTTCTTTGTAAGAATTAATTGGAACATCTTTTTTATCAGTTGGTACACTAAATCTTGTTGATGCAACAACATACTCGGTGTTTTGAGTACAGAATGGCGAACCATGATTTCCGCCTGAATTTGGAATTTCAATTATTTCAGTTGTTTCAAAATCTTTAAGATCGATTCTCGCAATTCGTGGCGTGTTGTTTGCGTTGATGAATAAATATTTTCCATCTTGCATTCCATCTGTTTGAGAAAGTGACGGATGGTGCGCATCATCCCATGGAAGTTGACCATACGATGTGTTCAGCATTGCTTTTGTCTCTTCGCTGTAACCATATCCTGTTTCAGGATTTTGCGAAAAAACAGAAATTTGTTTAAACATTCTTCCGCTGGGCAAACCGTAAACTCCGACTTGTCCACTAAATCCACCGGAAGTAAATAAATAAAATTCATCGTGAGTTCCAGGAGCGACATAAACTTTTTTTGCCGCGTCGCCTGTATCTAACGCTTTGTTATCCGAGCATCCGCTATAATAAATTCCGATTGCGAAAACAGGAATAAGCAGTAAAAATATTTTCTTATACATTTTGTATTCCTTTCTTTATTTTTTGATTGGTGGTGTTTCGTTGCCTACTTTTCTAAAAAATTCTACAATTTTTTTTGCTTCTTCAACAGTAATATTTTGGAAAGTCATTTTGGTTGGATACTCAGCTAACATTTTTTGTGCTTCCGGATGTTTTAGTAACATTTCTTCCGGATTTAAAATCATGTTCATAACATATTCCGGTGATCTTCTTTTTAAAACATTTCTTTGAGCTGGACCTGTGTATTTTTCATCAAGCTTGTGGCATTGCAAACATTTTGCTTCATAAATATTTTTGCCGTAAAAAGCTATGAGTGTATCAATGGTTGGGTTTAAAATTATTTTTTCTTTTATTGGTCCAATCCCGTTTTGCATTTCAAAATCGGATAATCCATCTTTGCTTCCGCATCCGTTCAAACAAAAAAATAAAATCAATATTGCTGTTAAATTTTTAAACATGTTTTCCTTTCTTAAATATTAATGAGTAATTAAAATGACATAGTACTAATATTATTGCAACAATTGTGCCACAAATTGATTTACAGCGTTTTCACGCAATTATGAGAGGAAAAATCGTTTTTATTCCTGCAAATAGGAGAACAATTCCTAAAATTGCTTGAAGTTTCCTAAAAGATAATTTTGATGAGCCGAGCCGAGAACCTAAAAATCCACCAACAAAAACGATGGCAATAAAAGGAATGATTAATTCGAAATTAAAATTTCCTTTAATAGTTTGCGAAGCAAGACCGCTAATTGAATTTAAAACTATAAATGCGCTTGAGGTTGCCGCCGTTTGTTTTGCATTTGCCCACCCAAAAAATAAAAGTAGCGGACTTAAAAAAACACCTCCTCCAATTCCAAGGACTCCAGCGGCGAATCCTAAAATCATTCCGATTGTGAGTGTGGTTTTGAGTGGAATTTGCGAATCTACTTTTGAAGTTTTTATTTCGCGTAAAAATAATAATCTGATTCCCGATAAAATTAACGCAACCGAAAGAAGTAAGTCAAAAGTTGGTTCAGAAATTTTTATCAAGCCACCAATAAATGCCGCTGGGATTGATGTTAAAACAAATGGAAGTAATAATTTTTTTTGAAAATATCCTGACTTGTAATAACTTATAAAACTTATTGATGCGACAATTATATTTAATGCAAGTGGCACTGCTACAAGTTTTGGCGAGGCGATTCCGAATAAAGCAAAAATTGCAATATATCCTGACGCACCTCCGTGACCAACGCTTGAGTAAAGTAACGCAATTAAAAAAAAGAGAAAATAAATTTCAATTGGAATAAACATTTTAAATATTTTGATTATGATAAATTATACAATCGTCGCCAATTTTTATTTCTCCATTTTTTAAAACTTTTGCAAATATTCCTTCGCGTGGCATCACGCAATCTCCCGCTTTGTAAAATATTGCGCAATGAGCGTGGCACTCTTTTCCGATTTGAGTTATCTCCATAATTGTTTCACCAATTTCAACTTTATCCCCAACGGTTAAGTTTGGTATATCAAGAAATTCGGTTGTAATATTTTCCGCAAATGCGCCTGGTCGAACATTTAATCCTTTGGCTCGCATTTTTTCAATGCTCTCCATTGCAAGTAAACTAATTTGTCTGTGCCAATTCCCGGCGTGCACATCTCCTTCGATTCCCCAATCTTCCTTTAACATTGCTTTTTCAATGTTCGATTTTGGAATTCCTTTTTTCTTGCTGACTGATATTGCAAGAATTTTTCCTTTTGAAATTTTTGTTTCTGTTTGCATAAATATTTTTCCTTTAAATATTATTCCATGGTAAAAAATGAATCAAAACTTTTTCTCCCTCATTTAATGCTGATTTTTCAAGGGGAAATTCAATTAAACAATCTGCGTTGGCGAAACCGCTTAACATGTGCGAGCCTTGTTTTAAAATCGGCGTAACTAATATTTCCTTATTTATTTTTTCGATATGACCACGTAAAAGTTCAACTCTTTTTGTTTTTTTTGAAATTGATTTTGTAATCACAGCCTCACTTTGTTTGAGTGACAAATTTTTCCCCGATAAAATATTTAAAAATGGATAAACCATTTCATAAAATATTACCCCAACTGCAACCGGATTCCCAGGCAGACCAAACACAATTTTGTTTTTTACTTTTCCAAAATAAGTTGGCTTGCCGGGTTTAATGGCAACTCCACAAAATATTTCCTCCGCATTTAAATCTTGTAAAACATCTTTAATAAAATCATAATCACCAACCGAAATTCCCCCTGTAATTATTGTAACATCTGAGTTATCAATTCCATTTTTTAAAGCATTGTAAATTTCTTCTTTACTATCATTTACATTGTGCGCTTGAAAACTAATTTCAACTCCCATATTTTTTAAAGCGCTTAAAAGAAAATATTTGTTTGAGTTTCTAATTTTCCCTTTTTGTAATTCCTCTCTAATTTCTTTTAATTCGGTTCCAGTTGTAATGATTGCAATTTTTGGTTTTTTAAATACATTTATTTTTTCATAACCAAGTGTTGCTAAAAGCGAAATAACTGCTGGCGTAATTTCTATTCCACTTTTTAAAACAATCTCACCTTTTTTAATTTCATCTCCCGTGTATCGAATATTTTCCCCCTCTTTTACCGCAGAAAAAAATTTGACGCTTTCAGTATTCGCTTCGCATTTTTCTTTCATCACCACTGCTGTTGTACCATTTGGGATAATTGCGCCAGTCATAATTCTTCCGCAAGAATTATTTCCTAAAATATTATTTTCTTCATCTCCTGCTTTAATTGTAAATGCAATTTTTAAATTAATAGGATTTTCTCTCGTTGCATTTTGCAAATCGCAAAACTTCACCGCAAATCCATCAACAGCGCTGTTATCAAAACTTGGATGATTTTCTTTTGCAAAAATATCTTCGGCAAGTATAAAATTGCACGAATCTAAAATTTCTTTTTCCTCAACTCCAAGAGAAAATGAATTTTCTTTTATTAATTTTATTGCATCTTCAAATAAAATCATTTCATACTTTCTTTTTATGCTCTCCACTGCGAATCATCTTAAAAGAGTGTAATAATGCTGGCAAAATCGCGTCGAGAGAATCCTCTACTCCATTTTTTGAGCCGGGCAAAGTTACAATTAAAGTTTTTCCTCGCAATCCTGCAACCGCGCGAGAGAGCATTGCATAAGGAGTTCGCGCTTGTCCAAAATTTCGCATCGCTTCAACTATTCCCGGAATTTCTTTTTCAATTAATGGTTTCAAAGCTTCGGGTGTTGTATCTCTTGTTGTAAATCCTGTTCCGCCTGTTGAGATAACTAAATCAAGTTTCATTTCGTCTGAATATATTTTTATTTGCGATTGAATTATTTCTAATTCGTCGGGAATAATTTTATACTCAACTATTTCTACTCCAAAACTTTTTAATCTCGTTTCGATTAATTTTCCCGATGTGTCAGATTTTTTCCCTGCCGAAATTGAATCGCTCATTACCAAAACTGCGGCGCGAATAGATTTTATATTTTCATCTTCAAAATCAGATTTGCCTCCCCGTTTTTCAACAAGTTCAACTGAAACAATTTTCATTTTGTCATCAATCATTTTAAGCATATCGTATAAAGTAAGTGCGGCAACACTTGCGGCCATCATCGCTTCCATTTCTACACCGGTTTTATAAATTGCTTTTACTACAGTCAAAACTTCAATTTTATTTTCAAATAATTTAAATTCGCAACCAACAAAATCTATTGGGAGTGGATGACAGTACGGAATTATATTTGCACAATTTTTTGCTGATTGAATTGCCGCAACTTTTGCAACCGGGAGCGGATCTCCTTTTGGGATTGAGCCATGTTTAATTCTTGTAATAATATCTGGCGAAACTTCTAAAATTGCTCGCGCTGTTGCAGTGCGAAGTGTTGTAATTTTGTGCGATACATCTCTCATTTTTTATCCTCCTATTGCGACCATACTTCTGTCATTTAATTCTTTTAAAGTTTCTGCATCGGGATGTTCTTTCCATTTTAAAGATAAATCCGTTTTTATTGCAGAAAATATTTCAGCATCTGACGCGTTTTCTCTAATCAATTTTTTTAAGTCAACTCCATCTTTCGAAAATAAACAGGAACGCAATCTTCCATCTGCAGTCAATCGCAAACGATTGCACGATGAACAAAAATGTTCGCTCATTGTAGAAATAAATCCAACAATTGCATTTGTCCCCGAAACTAAAAATTCCTTCGCCGGTCCGGCAACAATTTCATCTCGCAAAATATTTTGCAAAACAAATTTTTGCTCAATAATATTTTTTATTTCCAAATACGGCATCATTTTAAATTCATTCCAGCCGTTTCCGGTAAATGGCATATATTCTATAAACCTAATATTTACGCTATGTTTAATAGCAAAATTTACAAAATCTAAAATTTCGTCATCGTTAAATCCGCGCATCAAAACTGTGTTGATTTTTAAATTTTCAAATCCCGATTTAATTGCTTTATCAATTCCCAATAAAACATTTCCGAGCGACGATGCTCTTGCGATGTAATTAAATTTTTCTGCTTTTAGCGTATCCAAACTAATGTTGATTTTATTTACGCCAGAATTTTTTATTTCATCAATATAATTTTTAAGTAGCACGCCGTTGGTTGATAATGCTAAGGATTCCAATCCGCTAATTTGCGATAAATTTTTTAATAACGATGGAAGATTTTTGCGAACAAGTGGCTCACCGCCAGTGATTCTGATTTTTTTTACACCAAGCGAGACAAATATTTTTGCTATTTTTTCGATTTCATCAAAAGTTAAAATCTCATCTTTTTCTTTTAGTTTGATTCCTTCGGCTGGCATACAATATTTACATCTCAAGTTACATTTATCTGTAACCGAAATGCGTAAATAATTATGCATTCTTCCAAAATTGTCGTTAAGTATGTTGTTCATATTTTTAAAATAAAAAAACCTATCTTTTTTGGATAGGTTTAGTTTGCAATGCACAACTTAAAGTTGCCTTAAACACTCCTTTCCAAAAGTAGGGATGCAAAATCGTTTCCAATTTTACAGTTGTCTTTAAAAAACTAAAGACGAGTTATAAAACTCATCGTTTAAATTGCCATTGCATAATTGCTTTAGGCAAAATAAATCGGAGTAAAATTTTTAAAAGAACTAATATCTAAATCTTTAACTAATGCGAAACACTTTCAATCAACATCGGATCATTTTTTGGTATTAAATTATTTTTTGAAATCGCTCTAAATGTCAAAACAAAAAATAATGGTATCGCAAATAATATTGGTCCAACACTCCAAATCGAAATCAGTGGCGAGTTTGGCATAAATGGCGGAGCAATCATCCAAAATAAATCAATCCATCTTCCAATTAATAATATTGTTGCAATCCTTAAAAGTACTCCTTCGTTTTTTTTCATCGCTTTGGGCAACAGTACAAAAAATGGAATCACCCAATTAAAAAGTAAATTCATAATTGTAAAAATTCCCCAACTTCCTGCTTCTCTTTTTATTAAATAGCCAACCTCTTCGGGAATGTTTGCATACCAAATCAACAAGTACTGACAGAAAAACAAATACGCCCAAAAAGTAGAAAACGCAAAAATTAATTTTGCTAAATCGTGCAGATGATTTTTGTGCACCAATCCATCTAAAACTCCACTTCGTCGCAATAAAATTGTAAAAATTAAAATTGCCGATAACGCGCTGACAAGCGTGCCAGTTAAATTGTAAAGACCAAAAATTGTGCTGTACCAATGTGGCTCGAGCGACATCAACCAATCGAACGAGGCGAGCGAACCAGTTAACGCAAAAACGACCGCAAATGCTACCGAAAGACGGCGATTTTTAAATGTGTAATTTAAATTTCCATCTTCATCTTGTTTGATTGAGTTTCGAACAATTGCGCGGGCAAGCAAATACCAAATAAAAATATAAAAGAGACTTCTAAAAATGAAAAAATTTTTGTTTAGCCACCAAGTTTTTTTCTGTAAAAGTTGATCGACTGCAACAACATTTTCGTGCGTCCATTCGTACAAATGATGCATTCCAAAAAAAACAAAAATTAAAAGTACTACCCCAATTAACATTCCGCCTGTCATCGCTTCTGGGA
This sequence comes from uncultured Chitinophagaceae bacterium, assembly GCA_964367235.1. Taxonomy (GTDB): domain Bacteria; phylum Bacteroidota; class Ignavibacteria; order UBA10030; family UBA8401; genus JBBTLW01. The sequence continues at coordinate 24,658 of CAYIXI010000009.1, forward strand.
TTCTTTTTATTGCCGCACCCCAACCTGCGTTTGAAAGATAAAGCATCGCAAGAAATGCAACCGCACCTGTGGAGAGGCCGATTATGTAATTCATCGCAAGTAAAATTTGCGGATAAGTACCATGCGCATCAAATACTATTCCCAAAATTGTGATGATTGCGCCAATTGCAGAAGCAATTAAAAGTTCTCTTTCGGATTTTTTTGAAATTTGATATGTACGAATATTTTCTTGTATCATATTTATTTTTTTTGTGATTGTAATTGACGAATGTAATGAACTACTTTCCATCTATCTTCTTTTGAAATTTGCGATGCCATTGATGGCATATTATTTTGTCCGAAAGTTTGGATGTGAAAAATTTGTCCATCTTTCATTGCTAATGCTCTATCTGCCATTAGCGATGGTGGCGGTGGAAAACCTCTTTGAGCTACAATTCCATCTCCTTGGCCAACTGCTCCGTGGCAAGGTTGACAAAAAGTTCCGAACGCAACAGCGCCACGGGTTAAAATATCTTCGCTTGCACTAAAAGGATTTGTTAATTCTTTTCCTGCGCGAATTGCATCTTCGGCTGTTGCATTAAATTCAAGTGGCATCATGTTTCTTGCAATTGTTCCAGCAATTACCGAACGCGATGTTGAGCCATCTTTAAAATTTGGATTTTCAGATTGCGAATTATATGCAACGGAAAAAATCATACTTGGTAGAACTTCGTAATTTCTATCAAAATAATTTCTGCGTATCATAAATATTACAACAATAAAAAAGAGTAGTGTAAATAATAATGCGATGTTAATCTTTTTCATTGTTCACTTTCTCAATAATTTCTTCCATTCTCAAATAATTAAATTGTTTGAATCTATTTTTTGTTTCGCTAAAATCGTAAACCGCATTGTTCGGAACAATCACTAAAGCAAATTCTGAATCTGTAACTGTTTTATAATTTGGACGAATCTTTTTTTTCCATCTGCGCGAGTCGGATAGTAAAAAATAAATTGTCGTGCCAATCCCGGCAAAAAGCACCGTTACTTCAAAAGTAACTGGTATAAACGCTGGGAAAGAGTTTAGCGGTTTTCCCCCAACATTTATAGGCCAATCCGTTGCCGATGTCCAAATTTGATACCAAAGTTTTGCAATTGCGCCAGTTATGCCAAGCACAAAACAAACTATCCCAAGTTTTGAGGTTTTTAGTCCCATCGCATCATCGAGTCCGTGAACAGCATACGGAGTGAAGACATCTTGAATTTCGTATTTATTTTTTTTTGCAAACGATGTTGCGTGCAATAAATCTTTTTCGTTGTTGAAATAAGTTACAACAAGTCGCTTATTCATTTCTGTTCTCCATTTTTTCCGTAACTCAAAACTGCTTTCACTTCCCCAATTGAAATCATCGGTAAAAATCTTGCGAAGAGAAAAAAGAGTGTGAAAAATAATCCGAAGCTTCCGATTAAAGTTGCAATCTCAATTATTGTTGGCGAATAACTTGACCAACTTGACGGCAAATAATCTCTTGTTAAACTTGAAACGATAATAACAAATCTCTCAAACCACATTCCGATATTTATAAAAATCGAAATAATAAATACCGCAACTACATTTCGTCTGATTTTTTTTATCCAAAAAAATTGCGGCGCAACTATGTTACAAGTTACCATTATCCAATAAGCCCAACTCATCGGTCCAAGCGCTCTATTTATAAAAGTGAAACTTTCATATTCGTTGCCAGAGTACATTGCAATAAAAAATTCTGTTGCGTAGGCAAGTCCAACTATTCCACCGGTTAAAATAATTATTTTGCACATATTTTCTACATGATGAAGTGTAATGTAATCTTCAAAATGTAAAACTTTTCTCACAACCAACATTAGTGTCAACACCATTGCAAAACCGGAAAATACTGCCCCCGCAACAAAGTATGGTGGAAAAATTGTTGTGTGCCATCCCGGAATAATTGATGTAGCAAAATCCCAACTAACAATTGTATGAACAGAAACTACAAGTGGTGTTGCAAGTCCTGCTAAAAGTCCGTAAACAGTTTCGTATCTGTGCCATGTTTTATTTGAGCCAGTCCATCCAAGCGCAAAAAATTTATAAAATCCCTTTTTAATTTTTGAAGTTGTTCTATCTCGCAAAGTTGCTAAATCTGGGATTAGCCCGACATACCAAAAAATAAGTGAGGTGAAAAGATAAGTGCTGATAGCAAATAAATCCCACACAAGTGGCGAACGAAAATTTACCCAAAGTGGTCCTCGTGTGTTTGGATATGGAATTAGCCAATATCCAAAATATGTTCTTCCCATGTGAATCAAAATATAAGCACCAGCGCAAATCACAGCAAAAATTGTCATCGCTTCAGCCGAACGGTTTACGCTTGTTCGCCATTTTTGTCGAAACAAAAATAAAATTGCTGAAATCAATGTACCTGCGTGTCCAATTCCAATCCAAAAAACAAATGTTGTAATATCAAACGCCCAACCAATTGTGTTGTTTAGTCCCCATGTTCCGAGCCCCGTTGATATTTGATGCGTAACGGCAACCATGCCGATTGACAAAATTAAAAGTGAAGTTAAAAAACAAATCCACCAAAGTTTTGATGATTTTTTTTCGAGCGGTTTGGCGATGTCGTTAGTTACTTCGGCAATTGATTTATTGCCAAGTACAAGTGGCTCTCTTAAAATTGAATATTTATTATCCATGTTGAGTGGTTTCTTTTTCTCGATTTTTTACTCTTGTTAAATATGTTAAAGATGGCTTCACGCCGATTTCCTCAAGCACATGATAGGCTCGTTTTTCTTTTGAGAGTTTTGAAATTTTACTTTTTTCATCCTTCAAATTTCCAAAAACAAATGCTTGCGATGGACAAGATTGCGCGCATGCTGGTTCGATTTCTCCATCGCTAATTTTTCTTCCCTCTTTTTTTGCTAAAATTTTTATTTCCTGAATTCTTTGAATGCACATCGAACATTTTTCAATCACTCCGCGCTCTCGCACTGTTACATCGGGATTCAAAACTAATTTTTCTCTGTCATCGTTGTGTTCATATTCAAACCAATTAAATCTTCTCACTTTGTAAGGACAATTGTTTGCACAATAACGAGTTCCAACACATCTATTGTAAGCTTGTTGATTTAATCCCTCTTCGCTGTGAACTGTTGCCAACACCGGGCAAACAGTTTCGCACGGAGCATTTCCGCAATGTTGACACAGCATTGGTTGAAAAAGTACATCGAGTTCGTTTTCGTATTCGTTGTAGTATCTGTCAATTCTAATCCAATGCAAATCTCTATCGCGATGCATTTCATCTTTTCCAACAACAGGGATATTATTTTCTGCTTGGCAACTTACAATGCAAGCCGAGCAACCAATACATTTTGTTAAATCAATTGAGAGTCCCCAATGAATATCCGAACCTCGCGGAGTTTCAGTCCAAAGCGACAACAACTCGCCATGATGAATACTTCCCGATGATTGATCTTTTTTATATTCATCAAAACTTGTTTTTTGAAAAATTGCTCTCTCTTCTTTTTTATAACCAAGTTCTTTTGGCAATTGAAGTGAATTATATTCCTGTGAGTTTGCAAGCGTTCGCGTCTTGCCAGTTTTTGAAATTTTTACAAATTCAGTTTTCAAAAATGGAAAAATATTTTTCCCAACAAATTCATTTTTCTCAACTGTCTTTACCGATTGAAACCATTCCGGTCCAATATCTGTAAATCGGTTAGTCCCTTTTCTGCCATAACCGACTGCAATCGCAATTGTATTTTCATTTTGGCCGATTTGAATGTGCGCAGGAAGTTCGATTTGTAAATTTCCATTTTCAATCAGCAAAACATCTTCCTCGTTAATGTCTAATGTTTCTGCGGTTTTTCTTGATATTGATGCGTAATTGTCCCATGAAATTTTTGTAATCGGATCTTGCAATTCTTGCAACCACGGATTTAATGCGTTTTGCCCATTTCGGATTGAAATTTTTTCGTACAACACTAATGCAAATTCGCCATTTATATTTTTGATAGATTTTTTTTGCGGAGGATTTGAGTTTGTAAAATTACGAACAGAATTATTATTTTTTATTTCTGCAAATCCATCGTGGACTGTTTTATTCCAAAATTTTTCAAAAGTTGGTGCTGTTGAAGTTTTAGAATAAATTTCCGACTTCCAATAATTTTTGATTGAATCGTACGATGTTTCTTTTTTATTTGTCCAAGAGTTTAATGATTCAATTATTGTTCGAGTATCATCTTGCGGATTAATTAGTGGCTGAGTGATTGTAAATACTCCATCAACAATTTGGGAGTCGTTCCAACTTTCAAGCCCATGAGGTGTTGGGCAAACATAATTTGAAAATTCTGCAGTCTCGTCGTTGTACGATGCAAAACTTACAACAAGCGGAATATTTTTTAATTGCTTTCCAAATTCATTTCCATTTTCAAAATCATAAACTGGGTTTGAGTTTGCAATAAATATTGCACCAACATTTTTGTTTGCAACATCATTTTTTAAAATTTCTAAATCTTCGTCGCTTCCATTTAATTGTTTCGATGGAGATGCGATGTCAATTGTTGCTCCGTAGTTTCCTAAAATATAATTTATCGAATTTGTTAAAAGTTGTAATCGTAAATCGTTAACTCCACAAACTACAAGCGATTTCCCTTTGTGCTCTTTAAGTTTTTCGGCAAGAGAATTTATAAATTTATTTTTTTGTTTTTTGTTTGTTTGAATATTTTCTAAAATCGAAGTTAGGATTTCTTCGTACTCTTGCGGCGCAACCGAAATTCTTTTATCTGCATTACTTCCTGTAAGAGAAAGTCGAGATTCAAATTGAACATGATACGAAAATTGATTTGGATTATTTTCCAGCGACCGAAGCGAAGTGTAACCTGCTGTAAATTCAATTGGCGAAATCCACGATCCTAAAAAATCTGCATCAATGCTAACAACAACTTCTGCTTTCTCAAATTTATATCGTGGTAAAACTCTCGCGCCAAAATTTTCCTTGTGCGCATCAAGTATTGCCGAAACGCTCATTGCATCGTACTCAACAAGTTTTGAATTTGGAAATTGTTTTAAAAAATTATTTATCGTGTTGCGAGTTGTCGGACTTGCAATTGTTCCACTTAAAAAATAAATTTTTTTATCTTTTATATCTTCTAATTTATTTTTTATCGTAGTATCTAAATTCTCCCACGATGTTAAATCGCCATTGTTTAAAGCACCTTTTAAGCGATGCGAATCGTACAGACTTAAAATCTGCGCGTGACCAACTGCGCAAACTCCTCCTTTTGAAACTGGATGAAGTTTATTCCCCTCAATTTTTATTGGTCTTCCGTCGCGACTTTTAACTGTAACTCCGCAGTTTGCCGTGCAACCGTGACAAGTTGATGCGTACCAATTTGAAACGCCGGGGGTAATTTCTTCCGGTTTGATTAAAAGTGGAATTGCTTTGTCAACTTTTCCGCCACTGCAACTTGATAAAATTGCTCCGGTTAAACCAAATCCACTTAATTTTAAAAATGATCGACGATCAAAATGCATTCGTGGTGTTTCGTTTGTAAAGTTTTTTTCTTCGTTTTGTTTCATTTTCATTTCAAAAATTAATAATGACAACCGCTACAATCAGTCGGCGCGTGAACATTTTTTCCATTCACTCCGCTTAAATTTGATGTTCGATGACAGTTCACACAATATCCCATTGTAAAATCTTTTACTTGCCGAACTCTCTCCATTGTTTCAACTGGTCCGTGACATGTTTGACAATCAACTCCACTATTAACATGCGCGCTATGGTTGAAGTAAACAAAATCTGCAAGTGAGTGAACTCTTGCCCAAGCAATTGGTTTTGATTTATTTAAATATTTATTTGAGTCGGGATTAAATCCAACCGCGTCATATAATTTTTTTAATTCAGTCGATACAATTAATTTCGGTTGTCGTTTTTCCATATCAGCGCTTGTTTGCTCTTGCTTAACTTCTAAAAATGGAGCTGTAACATTTTTATGGCAATTCATACAAGTTGATGCAGATGGAATCGCGGCATGCTTTCCAACTTCTGCTCCAGTGTGGCAATGCTGACAAACAATTCTCATCTCGCCAGCATGCAACCTATGAGAATAATTTATTGGTTGCGGTGGCTCGAATCCTGTGTTATCGCCAGGTAATTTTATTTGATCTGTAAAAGAAAAAAGAAAAACCCAAAGTGTTAATAACAATCCGACAGATAAAAAAATAGTTGTTATTCTGCTATTCATTTTGTTTCCTGTTTTAGCAAGGGCACTCTGCGTTTTTGCGTGTGTAATACCACCAATTAATTGCAGTAGCTACAAAATAAAATATCGTAACTCCGATGAAAAATGAGTTTGCATTTCCAAATGATGTGATGGTTAATCCTATTAAAAGTGAAAAAATAAATGGACCGTAAGCCGCAACTGCACCAGTCCAACCTAAAACTCCAGCACCTTGTCTTGGGTTGCTTGCAAAAATTAATGGATACTGCCTGAATGTTGATGCGTTTCCAATCCCGGAAAAGAAAAACATTGTTAGCATTAATCCAACAAAATATGGGAAGGCATCCATCGAGGTTGGTGTTAAATATCCGCCAAAAACAATAATTAACGATGTAATCATTAATCCAATTCCTGCAAGGTGGGTTAAAATTCCTCCTCCAATTTTATCTGAAATTGGTCCGAAAATTACTCGCAATACCGAACCAATCAGTGGACCATAAAACGCATATTTAAGTGGATCGGGTGCATCTGGAAAATTTCCATAAACTGTTTTAATCAAAAGTGGAAATGCGGCAGAAAAACCGGAAAAACTTCCGAATGTCATAACATAAGTTATTGTGCAAAACCAAGTATGTTTATTTTTAAAAATATCAAGTTGCTCTTTAAATGTTGCTTTGATTGGAATGCTTTTTAATCCGAACCATGCAACGATTGTAAATAAAATTAAAAATGGCACATACCAGAATGCCGCATTTTGCAACCAAATTGTTTTTGTTACTTCGCCTTTAACAAATGTTTGAGGTGCGCCAACAATTGCTCCGAGTGCGGCAAAAGAAATTATCCACGGCGTTACAAATTGCACTAAACTCACTCCAAAATTTCCAATGCCTGCTTGAATGCCAAGTGCTGTGCCTTGTAATTTTTTTGGAAAGAAAAATCTTGTGCTCGGCATGTACGATGAAAAATCTCCGCCGCCAAAACCTGCTGTGAAAGCTAAAATCATAAAAACCCAAAATGGTGTACTGGGATCCATTACAGCTAATCCAATTCCAATTACAGGAATTAATTTTATGAAAGTAGAAATTGTAATTACATTTCTTGTTCCATAAATAGGAATTAAAAAAGTATGAATTATTCGAAAAGTTCCACCTGCTAAACCCGGGATTGCGGCTAACCAAAATAATTGCATCGTTGTAAATTTAAATCCTATGCCGGGAAGTTTTACAACAATTGCACTCATCATAAACCAAGTTGCGAAAGAAAGCACAAGAGTTAATGTTGTAATCCATAAAGTTTTCCAACCAATTTTTTTACCCGTTGATTCCCAAAATTGTTCATCTTCGGGATTCCAATATTCTAACCATTTTGTCATTTTATTTTCCTTTTCTTTATCTAACAATTCTTAAAATAGGGCACTTTGCCTTTTTGAAAATATTATAGGTTCGGCTTCCCATTAGTAAACTACCAATTGGAGATGTTTGATGACTTGCTAAAATAATCATATCAGCATTTCTTTCTTCTGCCGCGGCAACTATTTCCTCAGCAATTTCTCCATGTCTGATTTCTATTTCAATTCCTTTTAGATTCATCGCTTGTAATTTTTGAGATTCGTCTTCAAGAATTTTTTTCCCTTCGCTAACCCAAGTATCTCTAATTTGCATCCATTCTTTTGAGTCGGTTACAACATTTTCAGAGCTATGCCATCGACCTTCAACATAAAGCAACACAAGTTTTGCTCCGCTTGATTTACATAAATTTGCGGCAAGCACTCTTGTTTTTTCTGCTAACTCGGAGTTACCAATCGGATAAATAAATGATTGGAAATATTTTTTCGTGCCATCGACTGCCCCTTCAACTGACCATGTTTCGGTTGGAGGTTTAGTTCTTGCTTTTCCTCCTTTATCAACCCAAGTTTTTGTCCATTTGCGTTGCGCAACTCTCAGCACAACAAATGCAGTTATTGCTATTAAACTAAATGCTGCGAATCCCCAAAAAAATGTTCCAGTATATTCTTTTGATAAACCCATTGCGTTCGGAATAAATCCTCCACCAAGCGCTCCAATTTCACCAATCATACTTCCTGCGATTGCGGTAGTGGTTGGCCATCTTAGTGGAACGAGTTGAAACAAAGCACCGTTGCCTGCGCCAAGCATTGCAAAACAAATCATAAAAAATATTGTTGTTGCAACAATGTTAGATTGAAACCCAGTAATTATCATCATAAAAATAATAATTCCCATTACATGTGTTAATGTTGTAATGCCACCCATTCTATCTGCAACATGTCCACCAATTACTCTAATTCCACTTCCCATTAATGCGGCTAACATTGTTAACTGTCCTGCTTCAATTTTTGTAACTCCAAATTGATCGTGAAAATATGTTGGTAAAAAACTACTCAGTCCAATAAATCCGCCAAAAGTAATTATATAAACTAAATTAAAAACCCATCCATCTTTATCCCAAAGACATTTAATATGTTCTTTAAAAGTTTGATGTTCTCTATCGGGTGGTTCTTTTGCAAAAATTATCATTACAATAATTGGGATCAACATAAAGAATGCGCTGAAACCATAAACTGCTTTCCATCCATAAGCGGTTGCAAGTGGTGGCGCAAACAGAACTGCTAAAATTGTTCCACTATTTCCCGCGCCTGCGATTCCCATTGCGAGTCCTTTATACTTTGGAGGAAACCAACCCGAGCCAAGCGAAAGAGCAACACCAAAACTTGCGCCAGCGATGCCGAGCAATACTCCCATAATTAAAACATCGTTGTATGTTTCAACCATAAAATATCCGTAGAGCATTGCAAAAACTATCATTACCATTTCAACTAATGCGGCATTTTTTCTTCCGATGTATTGCGATAAAACTCCAAGAGGAAAACGCATTAAAGCTCCGGCAATAATCGGAACTGAAATCATAAATCCTTTTTGCGCGGGAGAAAGATTAAATTGTTCGCTAATAAAAGGAGCCATCGCTCCATTTAAAACCCAAATCGCGAAACAAAAATCAAAATATAGGAACGCACTAAAAAGTGTTGGCGCGTGTCCTGCTTTTAAAAATGTTCTTGCTTTTTCAAACATCATCATAAGTTCGCCTCAATTAATAAAATAAATTATAAAACTCTTTTAGATTTCCAATTTCCGTACCAACGAACAACTTGTGGTTTTCTCCACAAATATGGATTTGGAACAACTAAAATGTGTACAAGCCGAGTGTATGGGAAAAATGTCAACATAAAATAAGCTGATGCGATGTGAAGTTTTACTGTCCACGGCATTGCGGTTAGATAAGTTACATCTGGGCTAAAACTAACAATCGACCACATATATGGTGCCATTGATGTTGCAAACCAACTTGAACCCCACGAATGAAACACTGCCATATATAAACCGGTAATTATTTGTATGATAAAAATTCCAAATATAATCCAATCTGCTCTGCTGGTTACCATTTTAATTTTCGGATTTGTCATACGACGAATAATAATACTGATGAGTCCGACCAAAGTTAAAATTGCAAAAACAAATCCTGTTAATTCAAAAAAATACAAACGAACTGGAACGCTGTTCCACCATAAAAGTTGTTGCGGAATTAAAAACCCGACAAGATGACCAAACAGAACTGTAATTATTCCGTAATGGAATGGAACGACTCCCCAAAAGTGATGTTGATTTTCTAAAAATTGCGATGATAAAGAAGAATACGAAAATGCTTGCGAACGATATCGTTGGATTGAAACTGTTAGCAAGACAACAAGCGAAACATACGGCAAAACTGCAAAAAGTATTTGATCGAGAAAAATTTGATTAAACATGATTGACTCCGATTTCAAATTGAGCAATTAAAATTTCTTTAATTGATAATAAAAGATGTTTGAATGGATTTTCTTCGGTTTGAAATTTTAGAAGAATTTTTTCCATCGCGGGCAAAATATTTTTTTCTGTAAAATTATTTCCTTTTTCTAAATCCATTTCTCCAACAAGTAAAAGTAAATGAGAAAGGTGGTCGGGCAATTCAACCGATTCCTCAATTCTATATTCTCTTAAAAGATTTCTGCATTCAACTAAAAACGCTCCTCGTTCGTATTGCTCGCCGTACAAGTGCCAGCCAACTTCTAAATTCCCAATCGGATTAATATCGAATGACTGAGTAAAAAGTTCTTCTCTTTGGCTTTGAGATTTTACTGCAATTTGGGAGGTAAAAATTTCGAGATTTGCAAAAGCGTTACTTAATATTTCTTTTTTTTCTGAAGAAGAATTTGAAAGTCGTTCTGTTTCATTTAATGCTGTTCGGCAATAAACAGAATATTCCTCTTGCGGATAAGTTAAAAGTTTTGCGAGACTATTAAAAAGTAATTTATTTTCCATTTTTATAATCCTCTTTGTGGTCCTTCAACAAAACCAAAACCGGTTTCGGCTTTGTGTTCGTGCGGATCTTTCATCATTTCAATTGCTTCTTCGCGGTGCATTGGCGGAATCACAAATCTATCATCAAATGTGCAGAGCGATGTTAATTTGTAAATCGCTTCGGCTTGTTCAACTGTGCACTCCGCTTCTCTTAACATTGCTTCGGCAACTTCCATTGATATATCGCCAACTGTTACTGCGCGGCGATAAACGCGAATCGCTTTCTGTTTTTTTAATGCGTAAAGTACTTTTGCTTGATGGCCTGCCCCAAAAAGATTTGCTAAAAATTGTAACGGAACTCTTGATTGTTCGATGTCGTGAAAAAATTCTCCACTCACGCTCGAAACTACATCGTTATCTTTCGATGCCATTACTGGCGACATTGGTGGAACATAAAATAGCATCGGCAATGTTCTAAACTCGATGTGTGGTGGAAGTGCAATTTTCCATTCTTTTACAAATTTATAAACTGGAGATTTTTGCGCGTACTCAATTACCGATTCATGAATTCCATCTTTTAAAGCTTGTTCAACTATTTGCGGATCGTTTGGATTTAAAATCAGCGAACGATGTGCTTCAATTAAATTTTCATCACTCGATTTTGCAATCTCTTCAATTCTGTCGGCATCGTAAAGTAAAACACCCAAATAGCGAATTCTTCCAACGCAAGAATGAAAACATGCTGGCGCTTGACCGGTTTCAAGTCGCGGATAACAGAGAATACATTTTTCTGATTTTCCAGTTGTCCAATTATAAAAAGTTTTTTTATACGGACAAGCCGCAACACAAGATCTCCAACCACGGCATCGTTTTTGGTCGATTAAAACAATTCCATCTTCGCCTCTTTTATATAACGCACCACTTGGGCAAGATGCAACGCAACTCGGATTTAAACAGTGATTACAAATTCTCGGAAAATAAAAAAATACAAGTCGTTCGATTGCCGCAAGTTGTTGTCGTTGCTCTTCTGGTAAATTTTTTAAATTCGGATCGTTCTTTGCATAAATTTCTGAACCTCCTAAATCATCATCCCAATTTGGTCCCGCTTCAATATTAATATATTCGCCAGTAACCATCGAAATTGGTCGAGCAGTTGGTTGATCGGTTCCTTCGGGCGCATTAAATAATTCATCGTATTTGTAAGTCCATGGTTCGTAATAATCATCCATACTTGGCATTGATGGATTGTGAAAAATATTTGTGATGGTTTTAGTTTTGTTTGTAGATTTTAAATGAATCTTGTCACCAGTTTTTTCCCATCCACCACGATATTTTTCCTGGTTTTCCCATTGAGTTGGAAAGCCAGTGCCGGGTTTTGTTTCTACATTATTCCACCACATATATTCGGAACCTTTTCTATCTGTCCAAATATTTTTACATGCGATTGAACAAGTGTGGCAACCGATACACTTATCGAGATGAAATACCATTGAGACTTGCGATCTAATTTTCATAAATTTTTCTTTCTTTTACCAAATAAGTTCTGGAAGTTTTCTAACAAAAATATGTGTATCGCGATTACTGCCAAGCGGACCCCAATAATTAAAATGGTATGTAAATTGTCCGTAGCCACCAATCATTAAATTTGGTTTTAATCGTGTACGAGTTAACGAGTTGTGTCCACCTGCGCGTTTATAATTTCTCAGTGGCGATTTTGGAACCGAATAAGTTCTCTCGGGCGAATGATAAATAATACAAATGCCACGAGGAATTCTCGCGCTCACTGCGGCTCTGGTTACAACTACGCCATGATCGTTATGCACTTCTACCCAATCGTTGTCGTTGATATCAAGTTCCGCCGCATCTTTGTGATTCATCCAAAATGGTTCAACGCCACGAGAAAGAGTTGTCATTCTTTGATTGTCGCCATAGGTTGAGTGAATGTGCCACTTACCGTGCGGAGTTAAAAAATTTAACATTTTTGTTTTACCAACTTCTTTTGAAATTCGTAAATCCGAATATTCTATTGGAAGTGGTTTTGGTTTATAAGTCGGAACATGTTCGCCAAACTGAATATATCCATCGTGATCCAAATAAAAATGTTGACGGCCAGTTAATGTTCGCCATGGCACAAGCGCTTCAACATTATAAGTGAATGGAGAATACGCGCGACCATTTTCTGTTAAGCCCGACCACATTGGCGAATTAAGTAATCGCATCGGTCTACTTTGCAATTCTTTGTACGAAATTCTTGTGCCGCGATTTTTTTCTGCAAGATGTGTAAGTTGCAATCCAACTTTTTCTTCCATGTTTTTATAAGATCGATACGCAAGTTCGCCATTTGTTACGGTTGCAAGTTTTAAAATTACATCGCACACATCTGTATCTTTATAAAGTGATGGATATTTCGTTCCTTCAAAATTATTTGTCTCTCCGGTTTTTACCATCTCTTCGTAAAAATCATCTACCATATATTTTGTTCCATGCGCACCAATGCCGTTTGCTTTTACAAGTGGTCCAAGCGAAATATATTGTTGATAGACATTTTTGTAATCGCGCGAAACAACCGCGAAATTTGGCATTGTTTTACCAGGTATTGGTTCGATTTCTCCTTTTGACCAATCACGAATTTCTTTTTGAGAAATTTCTGCGGCAGTATCGTGCGCAAGTGGTGAGGTCATAACATCGCGAACAGGATTTGGAAAATGTTTTACAGAAAGCTCGGAGAATTTTTTTGCAATCGCTTTAAAAATATCCCAATCGCTTTTTGATTCCCAACATGGTGGCACCGCTGCCGATAGTGGATGAATAAAACTGTGCATATCGGTTGAATTAAGATCTGCTTTTTCGTACCAAGTTGCGGCTGGTAAAATTATATCGGAGTAAAGCGCCGATGTATCCATTCGGAAATTTAAATCAATAACCAAATCCAATTTTCCTTTTGGTGCAATATCTGTCCAGACAACTTCTTTGACCGAATCTTTTGCAATTTCATCTGCGATAAGATTGTCGTGTGTTCCTAAATAATGTCGGAGAAAATATTCATGTCCTTTTGCAGAAGACATTAAAGCGTTGCCGCGCCAAATAAACCAAACGCGTGGCCAATTTTCAGGCGCATCAGGATTTTCAACTGCAAATTTTAATTTTTTATCTTTTAAATTTTTTACAGTCTGTTTTATAATTTCGTCGTTTGTGGTGGCACCATTTTTTTCTGCGTCGTTTGCAATCTCTAAACTGCTTTTTTCAAATTGAGGATAAAAAGGAAGCCAACCATTTCGGACAGCTTTAACTTGAAGATCCATTGTGTGTCCTTGAGCGATTGAACCTATCTTTGGATTTTTTGGAACTGCATTATAACTTGTAAATTCTTTTTCATATCTCCACTGATCGGTATTTACATAATGCCAACTTGGTGCGTTTTGTTGACGCGATGGTCCGTACCAATCTTTTGCAAAAGCAATTGCGCCCCACGATTCTCCGGGAGCAAGTTTTTCTTGTCCAACATAATGGGCAAGTCCTCCCCCATTAACCCCAACGCATCCACAAAACATAAGTGCGTGAATTCCTGCTCGATACATTAAGTTCGCGTGATACCAATGATTAATCCCTGCGCCAATTATAATAGTACACTTTCCATTTGTGTGTTCAGCTGTCGAACCCCACTCGCGCGCAAATTGAATTAAATCTTTTTTTCCGATTCCGGTATATTTTTCAGCCCATGCTGGCGTGTACGGAAGATTTTCATCATCGTAATCTTTTGGATAATCTCCATCAAGTCCGCGATTAACTCCGTATTGCGCCATTAAAACATCATAAATTGTAGCAACGATAACTTCTTTTCCATCGACGGTTTTTATTTTTTTAATTGGGATATGTCGGACTAAATCTTTTTCGTCGGAGAAATCATCAAACCTAACGGGGACAGTTTTATCGCCATCATTTAAAAAAGTTAATTTCGGATCGATTTCGCTTTTATCAATTCCATCATTTAAAAGTAAATTCCATTTTCCTTTTTCTGTGCCCCAACGAAAGCCAACACTTCCCATCGGCATTTTTGGAGAAGAAGTTTTTTCATCCCACATTAAAAATTTCCAATCGCCATTTTCTGTTGAAGAATATTTTTCAATTCTGTTGGCGCGAAGAAGTTTTCCGAGTTCAAATTTTCCATCTTGTTCGGTTAACTCAACTAAGTAAGGCGCGTCAGTATATTTTTTTGTGTAGTTGATAAAATATGGAACTTGTTTTTGGTGATGAAACTCTGTTAACAAAATATGATTGACTGCCATCCACCAAGCACCATCTTGCCCAGCGTTAATCGAAATCCAATTGTCGGCATACTTTGCAACTTGATTAAAGTCGGGAGAAAAAACATACATCTTTGTTCCGTTGTGACGAGACTCTGCGGCGAAGTGACAATCGGGCGTGCGAGTCATATTTAAATTTGAACCCATCACGGCAAGTAATTTTGAATTATACCAATCGGCAGATTCTTGCACATCGGTTTGCTCACCCCAAGTTTCGGGAGATGCTGATGGCAAATCGCAATACCAATCGTAAAACGAAAGTGAACTTCCGCCAATCAATTGCATAAAGCGCGCGCCCGATGCGTAACTAACCATCGACATCGCTGGAATCGGAGAGAATCCTGAAATTCTATCTGGTCCATATTTTTTAATTGTGTGAATATTTGCCGCGGCAATAATTTCTAAAACTTCACTCCACGATGCGCGACGAAGTCCACCTTTACCGCGAGCAGTTTGAAAGCGAGTTCTTTTTTCTGGGTCGCTAATTAAAGCTTTCCATGCATCAACTGGGTCTTCATGTTCAATTTTTGCGGAGCGCCATAAATCGAGCAAAGCGCCTCGTACATAAGGATATTTTACACGAAGTGGCGAATACAAATACCACGAAAACGAAATTCCTCTTTGACATCCGCGTGGTTCGTAAGGTGGCAATCCATTTTCAAGCGATGGATAATCGAGTCCCTGCATTTCCCAAGTAACAATTCCATCTTTAACATGAATCATCCATGTGCAAGAACCAGTGCAATTTACACCATGAGTTGAGCGAACAACTTTATCATGTTGCCATCTGTTTCGATAAAATTCTTCCCAACTACGGAGCTCTGGTTTTTCTTCATCTTTAATCCAAGGGATACCACTTTTTAATTTGTCGATCATATTATTTTCCTAATTTATTTTTTTCTACAAGAGGTTTGCGAACTGCGCGGAATCTTTTATTCCACACAACATCAAAAATTCCAAGAACAACTAATGCGCCACCAAAACCAAAAAGAATAAAACTTAATCGTGCGGTTGATGTGTTTGCTGGATTTCGTTGAAGTGTTTGCTGAAAGTATGCTGTAAGAGATAAAATTTCTGTACTTTCAAGTGGTTGTTTTTTAAAAACAGATTGCATTGTTGGTGTTGCGGGCGCAGAGAGCCAAGTCGCAAGAGTTTTTCTCCCTTCGTATCTTTCAAAGACAGTTGTTAAATCTGGCGCAAGTGTCCCGCCACCAAATCCCCCAATACCTTGAACTGTGTGGCAGGATAAACAAGCAGGTCCGCCATTTGTTAATTTTTTTGCGCCGAGAAATATTTCTTCACCACTTTTGAAATCAAATTCGGTAAAAGGACGATCGCTGATTTGAATCCCAGCGAATTGAGATTTTTCAAGTTTTGATTCTGCTTCGATTAAAATTAAAATGGAATTGATTTTTGTTTTTGTTAAAGTCGGAACTGTTGGCATTATTGCGCCACGAGCATCTTTTTGAAGTTGAATCGCGTATGGGTCTCCGGCGTCAATAACTGTTTTCGGATCGGTAATAAATTTTTGAAGCCAATCGTGATCTTTTCTTTTAGTAACATCTTTTAAATCGGGTCCGGCAAGTCTTCCGCCACCAATTGTATGACAGCTTGTGCAGTTTTGTTTAAAATAATCTGCCGCCTCTTGCGAGTTAGAATTTTGCGGTACAAAAAGAATGAAACAAAAAAAGAATAAAAAACTTTTTTTCATTGTTCTGATATGGTTATGCAAATATTTTTTTGTATTCATAAAAATTAACAATTGGTTTAAATTTTTTTACCTGCTAAATAATTCTTAACACTAATTGCTGTTAAGTGCCGCATTGGTATTTGCTATTGCAAAAATTGTGCCAAAGTTCTAAAATGCATGAAAATGGCTGAAAAATGGAGGTTTGAAGAATGATTTTCCTATTTTAGGAAAAAATTAGAGGTGAAATTCTTAAAATTTAGAATAGCGTGTTAATTTAAAGAGAAGGGTTGTTTCGATTTTTAAATCGTAGAATTAACTTTTAGTTTTTTATTCCACTCTAAATATCCACCAAGTGCAATAAAAGTAAAAACTAAATATTGAAAACTTGTCAGCATCAAACCTTTATAGAAATAAAGTGGGATGCAGATTAGGTCGCCAATAATCCACAGCGTCCAGTTTTCGATTTTCTTTTTTGCCATTAACCACATTGCAACAAAAAAAAGTGAGGTGGCAAACGAATCTAAATATGGAACATTGCTATCGGTGAAGCGAAGAAGTGTTTGACTTAAAATAAAAAAAGAGATAATAAATAAACCGATGGAAATAATTTGTTCTTTAAAATTATTTTTTGAAATGTGGATATGATCTTTTTTATCATCTTTTTTAATCCACTCGTACCAGCCGTAAATGCTCATCACAAAATAATAAAAATTTATTCCTGCCTCGGCGTAAAGTTTAACATCAAAACATATAAATACATAAATCAAAACGCTGATGATCCCAGTTGGATACACTAAAATATTTTCTTTTTTTGCAAACCAAACACTTGCAAGCCCTGTGGCAACTGCAATTGCTTCGGGCAAACTCATTAATGAAATATTTTGCTGAAATAATTCGAACATTTTATTTTTTGGTTTTGATTAAAATTATTAATGCGCCATTTGTAACTACAATTGATACATTATTTTTTACTGCAACATTGCTAACTCCCTCTCTTACGCCGGGCGTGAGCGATTCATGTTTTAGAGAATATTTTAATCCATCTGTTGAAATTCCACTTGACTCAATTAGTGGTACAATTGAAACAAGTTGCCCAATTTTTGTTTTAAAGTTTGCCCTGCCTGTAGCTACAAAAATTTCAAAATCATCTTCAACAATTTTTAATTTCATTCCCTTTTTATGAAACTTCAGTAAGATTGAAAAGTTTGCAAGCGTGTGATCAATTCTTTTACCGGTCGCTCCAATAATTGTTGCGGATAATATTTTCTCTTTCAATAAATAACTTAAAGATTTTTCTAAATCGGTTGAGTTTTGATCTTCAATTTTAATTTGTTTTACTTTTTTAAAATATTTTTTTGTCGCAGGCAGGATTGAATCAAAATCGCCAATAATTATATTTGGATTGATTTTGTTGGCTTTTGCATGATTTGCCCCGCCATCGGCGCATAAAATATAATTGTGTTCGGTTAAAAGTTTTTTTAAAACTTTTTTTGATGGCAGTTCACCATTACAGATTATTAAGTGTGAATTATTTTTTGTCATTTATAATTCTAAATTTACTCCGAAAATATAATTTCTTTCCGCGGCTGGGAAAAATGCGTCCCCTTCTCCGCTGGTTGAATATAATTCGTTTGTTAAATTATTCACTTCAAGTCTGAAATTAAAAATCATATTATTGAAATTAAATTTGTAAACAAATTGCGAGTTAAAAACAAAATATGCGTCGTTTTTAAAATCATCATTTTTTGAGTTGTCTGTGTAAAATCCACCGACATATTTCCCAGCAAATGAAAAATAATAATTTTCGTTGTTATAATTTAATCTAAGGTTTGAAACAAAATCTGGGAAGCCGGCAATTGGATTGCCATTATAATTTATAATTTTTCCACTATCGTTGATTTGATTGTAATCAATCAATCTGTTGTTTGAATATCCAAAATTACCATTCAATGAAAAATAATTGTTAAATAAATATTCTCCAGCAAACTCAATTCCGATGTGGCGAGTAAGTTTTGCGTTTCCTGTTACCGCTTGTCCGAAAATATCAACCTGTCCACTTTTAATTAATTCGTTTTTAAAATCCATCCAATAAAAATTTCCATTTAATTTTATTTTGTCCGATTTATATCCAGCGCCAATTTCTAAATCTAAAAGATTTTCCGGTTTCGCGTAAGGATTTTTAAAATCATATTTTATATTTCCGTTGGAGGTATCGGCTTTAAATTGTGGCATTGCTCCAAAATACGAATCCTCTGCCGCGTAAAGATTTCTCATTCTTGGCTCTCTTGAGGTGTGCGAGATTGAAAAATAATAATTAACTTCGTCCGAAAAATTATAATTCAATCCGAAACGAGGATTAATAAAATAATATGGAACTTTAAAATCGGTACCGATATATTTTTCTTTTTCTATTTTATACTCATTAAAAACTATTTGCGTGTTTGCCATAAAAGAAAGTTCATCGCTAAATCGAAACAAATCATTTACATAAAGTGAGCCCATTTTTTTTATTCCGTTGTACTGATAAAAAATATAATTTGGGTCAAAACCATTCGGTAAATTAATTGCAGAATTTATTTTTCCGCCGTGCAAAGCATCGTGAAATCTTATTTCAGCCCCTAAATTCAACTCATTTTTATCGTTTTTTATTTCAACTCGCGGATACCATCCCACTTGTTTTATGTTTACAAACGCTTCAACCAAAGTTTCGGTTGGATTTTGTTTTGTCGGAATTCCGTAGTTGTATCCAATTCTCAACATCGAAGTATCTGCCCAAGATGCGTCGTAAATAAATCTTCCGTCTCCTTGAACATAAAAAATTGTGTTGTGCAAAGTTAAATTTGGTTTGATTTTCCACTCGTGCAAAATTTCATAATGTGGTTGAGAAAAATTTTCAACTTCTTCTTTTCTTCGTTCAATATTAGGTATTGAGTTACCGGCGGGGTCGACACTCCACCAGGAAAAATTTTTTCTTCTAAATGATTTATCTTTGATTCCATTTTTTGGCAAGCCGAGATAAACTAAACCATCTTTTAAAGGACCACCAAAAAAATGAAGTCGCGTAGTTGTGTTTTCTGTAAATTTAACCATGCCGACAAAAAAAGAATTCATATCAATCCATGCGCGATCGCGATAACCACTTGAGCGAATGTTCCCAATTTTTCCGTACAACATTAATTCATTATTTAATAAACCAGAATTAATTGTTGCGGAAAGTTTGCGTGTTGTGTTTGGCAAAGTATTGTCGCTTCCATATTCTTGAAAACCAAAAATGCTTTCAAGCCGAACAAATTGTTTTTGCTCAAACGGATTTGCAATTAAATTTATTGAGCCACCGATTGCTGGCGGACCGTAAAACGAACTTCCCGCTCCTCGCTGAATTTGAATATCTTGTGTTGATGAAAGTAAATCGGGAAAATCAATCCAATAAACATTGTGGTCTTCGGGATCGTTTTGTGGAATTCCATTTATCATTACCGACAATCTTTTTTGATCAAATCCGCGAAGAACAACATAATTGTATCCAATTCCATTTCCTCCATCGGAGTAACTTATCATTGATGGTTGTTCGGCTATCAAAACCGGAACATCTTGCATCGAATAATTTTCGGAAATTTTTTTTCGCGAAATATTTGAAAATGACGCCGGCGTTTCTCTTTCTGTTGCTTGTTGTGCGGTAACAAGTACAGGGTTTAAAACAAAAATTGTATCTCTTTCGTTTTTTTGAGAAAATAAAATTATTGGAAGCAGTAAAATTAAAGTTGATATTTTTTTCATAAAATCTCCATTTGCATAAAATAAAAAAGCCATTTCTGGAAATACCAAAAACGGCTTAAATATTTTCTCGTTTTCCTACGCCGGTATTATCCAGATCAGGTTCTAGGGTATGTTCTCAGTCCTAATTAACAGCGGACACCCCTAACGAACTTTCATTAGTGATGCAAATTTACGATAAAATTTTCAAAAAACAAATTATACTTTTAAAAATATTTTTTATATCGCTTTGTTTGATAGATAAAAAATAATATGCTTTCATCTATGAAATCAGGATGATGGAAAAACAAAAAAAATATAGAGTTTATATTGATGAAGTTGGGAATAGTGATATTGGGAGTTCAGATGATTCAAATCATCAATACTTGAGTTTAACGGGTTTAATTTTTGAACTTGAATATGTCAAAACAACTGTACATCCAGCTGTTGAAGAGCTAAAACAAAAATATTTCCCATATCATCCAGATGAGCCGATTATTTTACATCGTAAAGAGCTTGTAAATAAAAAATACCCGTTTGGCGCATTAAAAGATAAAAAAGTTGAGGAAAATTTTAATAAAGATTTTATACGTTTAATTAAGATTTTAGAGTATGCCGTTGTTTCAGTTTTAATAGATAAAAAGGAGCATAATCTTAAATATAGTACATGGAAACATGATCCTTACCATTACTGTATGGAAGTTTTGATAGAAAGGTTTTTTTTCTTTTTACGAGACAACAAAACAAATGGCGATGTAATGATAGAATCACGTGGCGGAAAAGAAGATATTAGATTAAAAAGATCTTTTACAAAGATATTTGAAAATGGTACAAATTTTATAGAAGCAAAATATCTTCAAGAAAGGTTCACTAGTAAAGAATTAAAGGTAAAACCTAAAAAACTAAATATAGCATGTTTACAATTGGCAGATTTGTTATCTCATTCTTCACGCCGTTATATGTTTAAGTTTTATAAAATAAGTGAGGGTAAGTCTCATACTTTTGGCGATGAAATTATTAAAATTATTGAGCAAAAATATTATAAGAATAACAATATTGTCGAAGGATATGGTATTAAAATGTTGCCATAAAATAAAAACCCCGATTTCTCGGGGCAAAGGCTCTTATGTCCTTCCACCTCCAGTGATACTGGATTGGTGTAAATCTACAATTATTTACATACAGAGTCAAGTTTTGTTTATTAATTCTATAAACCGGCCTACAAAGAAGTTAAAATAATTAATTCAAACATGACGGTTGTTATGCCTTCTGATGTGTTTATTAGAAAATTACTACACTTTTAAAAATATTTTTTTCTTCCACATCATCCATGCGATGAAAAACATTAAAAGCATAAAACAGATTGCAAAAATTAACGATGCGTTTATTGGCGATGCAAGTGGTAAAAAATAGTTTTGAAATAAAAATGATTGAAGCGAAATAATTTTCGAATCGCTCCTTTCAACTTTAATCATCCCGATTGATTTTGCTATTAGCCCAGATAAAACAAAAACTGCAATCGGGTTGAGCCCAAAAATTACAAGTGGTTGAAATATTTTTTTGTAGTTTTTTATATCAATTAAAAAATAAAATGTTGAAAATATTACTAATGCCCATCCAGCCATAAAAATTGTGTAGGAACTTGTCCAAAGGCTTTTGTTTATTGGCAAAACTTCGTTCCAAATAAGCCCGAGAAAAAGTAAAACTTCGCCAGCTAAAAATAGCCAAATAACTTTTTCTGTTTCGGGTTTGGTTGAGCGAAGAAATTCTCCTGTTAAAACTCCGAGCAGTGTGGTTGCGATTGCTGGGATTGTGGAAAATAATCCCTCTGGGTCCCATGTTTTTGTAACTGACCACATGTGCCCTGTTAAAATTTTTGAGTCAAGCCACGAGGCGAAATTTTTGCCTACTTCGTAAATGCCGGCGCCAATTTCTGGTGTTGGATAAAACTCCATAACTATCCAATAAAAAAATAATAGTGCGAGAACCCAAATTGCACGCGATTTTGAATTTTTTGTTTTCAAATAAATTATTGATGCAAAAAAATAACAGACTGCAATCCTTTGTAAGACTCCAAAAATTCTAATTGTACTTAAATTAAAAAATGGAAAACCATTTAAAAATAATCCGAGTCCAAAAATAATTAAACCACGACGAGTAATTTTTTTTAGAATATCTTTTTCGTTTGTTGATTTGGCTGATGAAAAAGAAAATACCATCGCCACGCCAACAATGAAAAGAAAAAAAGGAAAAATCCAATCGGTAAAAGTCCAACCATTCCATTCGGCATGTTTTAGTTGCGGATAAATCATAGACCAAGTGCCTGGATTATTTACAAGCATCATCCCAGCAATCGTAAAACCGCGAAAGGCGTCCAAAGAAAGTAATCGTTTATTGTCCATAAGAAAATATAATTAGTGAGTAATTTTAGTTTTCCGTTTTCTAAAAGCAATATAATTAAAAAAATAGACTTTGCATATTTATTTTAAAATAATTGTTGCTGTGTATTGCGATAAACTAAAATTTAAATTATAATTGTAATAATTTTCCCCGAGAGGCAAACAAAGTAGAAACGCTTTTTTATAAATTTTATTTTTCAATTCTCAATAGCAAACGATGAATTCAAACTTTCAAATTCTCGTTGCTACAAACGAACATATTATTTTCGCAAAACAAATTGCAGAGGAGATGGCGAGTTCTGCAAAAGCGCGCGGTACAGGTATTGCCAAGCGTTCGGCGGAATATATTGCTTCGAAAATTTCCGAAGGTAAAGCGGTAATTTCGCTTGATGAAAATAGCGAGTGGGCTGGCTTTTGCTACATCGAAACATGGGAACATGGAAAATATGTTGCAAACTCAGGGTTAATTATTGCACCGCAATATCGTCACAGCGGACTTGCCAGAAAAGTTAAAAAAAGAATTTTTGAGTTATCTCACGAAAAATATCCAAACTCTAAAATTTTTGGTCTCACAACTGGTCTTGCTGTGATGAAAATTAATTCCGATTTGGGTTATGTGCCTGTAACTTATTCTGAACTAACGAATGATGATGAGTTTTGGAAAGGTTGCGAGAGTTGCGTGAACCATCCTATTTTAATGAGTAAGGGAAGAAAAAATTGTCTTTGCACCGCAATGCTTTTTGATGCTACAAAACCACAAATTAAAAAAGAAGAACATGGACATATTTCTTTTTTAGATTATGTCCGACGATCGAAGTTTTTTAAAAAATTTAAACTCTTACAAAGAATGATTTTTTTTATTTTAAATGCAAATGGCTAAAACAATTAAAAAGAAAGTTGTGCTTGCTTTTAGTGGCGGACTCGATACAACTTACTGCGCAGTGTATCTATCAAAAAATTTTGATGTGTACGCGATTTATGTTAATACTGGCGGCGCAACTAAAAATGATATTTTAAAAATTTCATCTCACGCAAAAAATATTGGTGTTAAATCTTTTGTTTCGGTTGATGTTGTAAAAAATTATTACAGTCAATGTGTTCGCTACTTAATTTTTGGAAATGTTTTAAAAAATAATACTTATCCACTTTCGGTTAGCGCGGAGAGAGTTTTTCAAGCAAAGGCAGTTGTAGATTACGCAAACAAAATTAATGCTGATGCAATCTCGCACGGAAGTACTGGCGCAGGAAACGACCAAATTCGTTTTGATATGATTTTTAGAATTCTCGCACCGGGGAAAAAAATCATCGCACCAATTAGAGATTTAAAACTTTCTCGCAATGATGAAATTGAGTTTTTAAAATCGCATCGCGTTAAAATGGGTTTTCAAAAAGCAAAGTATTCCATCAATAAAGGATTGTGGGGAACTTCAATCGGTGGAGTGGAAACTTTAACATCAAACTTGCCGTTACCGGAAAGTGCTTTCCCAAATCAATTAAAACGCAACGATGAAACAAAAGTGGAATTAGAATTTAAGCGTGGCGAACTTATCAAAATAAATGGCAAAAAATTTTCTTCTGTTAATGCAATTTTATTTTTGCAAAATTTGTGCAACGATTATGCGATTGGCCGCGACATGCATGTTGGCGATACGGTTATT
This sequence comes from uncultured Chitinophagaceae bacterium, assembly GCA_964367235.1. GTDB lineage: Bacteria > Bacteroidota > Ignavibacteria > UBA10030 > UBA8401 > JBBTLW01. The sequence goes on from CAYIXI010000009.1 coordinate 49,036, forward strand.
GGCATAAAAGGGCGAGTTGCTTTTGAGGCGGGCGCGCCGATGGTTATTATAAAATCGCACCACGCCCTTGAAAAACATACGCTAACTAAGTGGCAGTTGTATTGGAAGGATTCGCTTTCGATTTGGTACGGTAATTTTTTGCACGATGGAAATTTTTTAGACCCAACGATGCGCGATATTGAAAAGTTTTTTGAGAGCACGCAACAAAATGTTTCGGGCAAAGTTTTTGTTAAATTGCTTCCGTACAGATTTATAATAGAGGGAATTTATTCTGAGCATGATTTAATGAGTCCTGTTTTTGGAAGTTACGGCGAGATGAACAACGCGTGGAGTGGTGAAGATGCAAAAGGATTTTCGGTAATTGCTTCGAACCAAACGCTAATTTATAATAAAATAAATAAGAAAAAGAAATGATACGAGTTGGAGTTGTTGGTAGCGCAGGATACACTGGCGGCGAAATTCTTCGCTTATTGTTGTTCCATCCGAAAACCAAAATTATTTTCGCGCATAGTTCAAGTCAATCGGGTAAATTTGTTTCCGATATCCACCGAGATTTAATTGGCGATACTGATTTAAAGTTTTCCAAAACACTTAATTTAAATGTTGATGTTGTTTTCCTTTGTTTGTCGCACGGAGAGTCGAGAAAATTTTTAACTGAACATAAAATTCCAACAAAAATAAAAATAATTGATTTGAGTGAGGATTTCCGATTAAATAAAAATTCATCGATTGGAAAAAGAAATTTTATTTATGGATTACCTGAGCTTCAAAAAGATAAAATTAAAAATTCAAATTCAATTGCAAACCCGGGTTGTTTTGCTACTTCAATTCAGTTGGCGTTGCTTCCTCTTGCAAAAGAAAATCTTTTGTCAAACGAGATTTCAATAAACGGAATTACTGGCTCAACTGGTGCGGGACAATCTTTATCCGAAACTTCTCATTTTAGTTGGCGCGTAAATAATCTTGCTGTTTATAAACCGTTTGAACATCAACACATAAATGAAGTTGGCGAGACATTGTCATCGCTTCAATCTTCGTTGCCGTTTAATTTAAATTTCGTTCCAATGCGTGGCGGATTTAGTCGCGGAATAATTACAACATCGCAAATAAAAATCTCAAAAAATATTTCTGAAATTGAATTGCTCTACAAAAAAATTTACGCCTCCTCTCCATTTGTTTTTATTTCAAGTAGCGCGATTGATTTAAAACAAGTCATCAACACAAATAAATGTTTAATCAAATTAACAAAAAATAAAAATCAGCTTTTGGTGGAGTGCATAATAGATAACCTTTTAAAGGGCGCATCGGGGCAAGCGTTACAAAATATGAATTTGATGTTTGGGTTTGATGAAACAGATGGCTTAAAATTAAAACCTGTTGCATTTTAAAATGAAAAATTTCCTTTCGGTTAATGATGTTGAAAATATTTCGCAGTTAGTCAACGAAGCGATTGAGTTAAAACGCTCTCCATTAAAATTTCAATCACTCGGAAAAAATAAACGACTCGCGATTATTTTATTTAATCCGAGTTTGCGAACAAGATTAAGTACGCAAATTGCGGCAGAAAATCTTGGGATGAATTCAATTGTGATAAATGCTTTAACCGATAGTTGGATGATTGAGTTTAGCGACGAGGCTGTGATGAACCAAAATAAAATTGAGCATATTAAAGATGCGGCGCGTGTTCTTGGAAAATATTTTGATATCATCGCTGTTCGTTCTTTTCCATCTTTAACAAATCGAGATGAAGATTACAGTGAATTAGTTTTAAATCAATTTAAAAAATATTGTGGCGTACCAATAATAAGTTTAGAATCGGCAACTCGCCATCCTCTTCAAAGTTTTGCCGATTTAATTACAATTAAAGAAAATCAAAAAACAAAAAATCCGAAAATTGTTTTAACTTGGGCGTCACACATTAAAGCGCTACCGCAAGCAGTTTCAAATTCTTTTTGCGAATGGATTTTAAAATCAAATCTCGATTTATCAATTGCGCACCCAAAGGGATACGAACTCGGTGAAGAGTTTACGCAAGGCGCAAAAATTTTTCATAATCAAAACGAAGCAATTGCTGATGCAGATTTTATTTATGTAAAAAATTGGTCATCGTTTAACGATTACGGAAAAATTCTTTCAACAGATTCTGATTGGATGTTAAATGAAAAAAAACTTTTAAACGCTCCCAATGCAAAAATTATGCACTGCTTGCCAGTTAGAAGAAACCTCGAACTCTCCGATGAAATTTTAGATGGCACACGCTCGCTTGTAACTCTTCAAGCAGAAAATAGAATTTATTCCGCTCAAATTGTTTTAAAAAATATATTGGAAAATGTTTAATGAAGCCGATTTTAGTTTTAAAAATTGGTGGCAATGTTGTTGACTCGCCAGAATTATTAGAAAAAGTTTTACTTCGGTTTTCTAAAATCAAATCGGATAAAATCATCGTGCATGGCGGTGGCAAAATCGCTTCGGATTTAAGCCTTAAATTGGGCGTTTCCCCAAAAATTATTGATGGTCGCCGAGTTACTGATGCGGAGACTTTAAAAATTGTCGTCATGGTTTATGCGGGATTAGTAAATAAAACTATCGTTTCAGTTTTGCAAAAAAATAATTCAAACGCGATTGGCTTATCGGGCGCAGATGGAAATTTTTTTAAAACTAAAAAACGAATTTCCCAAATTGATTATGGCTTTGTTGGTGATGCTTTTGATAGTAGTGTAAATGAAAAATTTTTATTTGAGTTGCTCGGGAATAATCTTTTGCCCGTGGTTTCATCAATCACCCACGACGGCGATGGACAATTACTAAATACAAACGCAGATACAATTGCATCTTCAATCGCGGTTGCTTTATCAAAAACGAGAAGTGTAAAATTAATTTATTGTTTTGAAAAATCGGGAGTGCTTGAAAATCAAAACGATGAAAATAGTTTGATTGAAAATTTAACTTATCAAAAATTTTTAGATTTAAAAATTAATTGCGCAATTTCCTCTGGGATGATACCGAAACTTGAAAATGTTTTTTCTTCGCTGAAATCTGGCGTTCAATCGGTTTTAATTTGCGGCGCCACCGCGTTTGCTAATAGCGATTCGATTGACGAAATTAAAGCAACACGATTTACTTTTTAACTATGAATTTACAAAATACAATTTCCTTTTTGCAACAGATGATTCAAATTCCCTCTTTGAGTAAAGGGGAGAATTTGCGTGGAGATTTTATTGAATCATTTTTAAAAACCAAAAATATTTCCGTTGTTCGCGAAAAAAATAATTTGTGGGCAAAAAATAAATATTTCGATAATTCAAAACCAACAATACTTTTAAATTCTCACATCGATACTGTTCGTCCGAATGGCGCATACACTCGCGATCCTTTTAATTCTGAAGTCATCGACAATAAATTATTTGGGCTTGGCTCAAACGACGCAGGCGCTTCGGTTGCAACTCTTCTATCGACATTTGTAAATTGGTTTGAAAAAGAAAATTGCAAATACAATCTTATTTTTGCTTTAACTGCAGAGGAAGAAATTTTTGGCGCAAACGGAATGACTCTTTTAATTTCTAAAATTCCAAAAATTGATTTTGCGATTGTTGGCGAACCGACTTCGATGAAATTAGCAATTGCCGAAAAGGGTTTATTGGTGCTTGATTGCATAGCAAAAGGAGATTCTGGGCACGCCGCGCATCATAAAAGTAAAAATTCAATTTTGGTTGCATTAAAAGATATTGAGTGGTTTTCAAAATTTCGTTTTGAAAAAATCTCACCGTCGCTTGGCGAGGTGAAGATGACGGTAACTTCCATCGAAGGGGGAAAAGAGCATAATGTTGTGCCGGTGTTTTGTAAATTTGTTGTTGACATTCGCGTTACAGATTTTTACACTCATGAAGAAATTCTTGAAATAATTAAAAATAATATTTCGTGCGAAATAATTCCTCGCTCGTTGGGGCTTCGTCCTTCAAGTGTCGAGTTAAATCATCCGATAATTTCTATAGCGCAGGAATTAAATATTGAAACTTTTGGTTCCCCAACAATGAGCGATCAAGCGCATTTAAATTGTCAGTCGGTAAAAATTGGTCCTGGCAATACACTTCGCTCGCACACAGCAGATGAGTTTGTCAAAATTGATGAGATTGAATCTGGTTTAAAAATTTATAATCTTTTATTAGAGAGGTTACTCTTGTGAAAAAATTAAAAGCAGAAAATAAACTTTGGCAATCTAAAAATTTAAAATCTGATTCCGAAACGAGAGTTTTAAAATTTACAACCGCAAACGATAAAATTTATGATTTACTTTTGGTGCCATTTGATATTCTCGGTTCAATCGCGCACGCAAAAATGTTGTGCGATGTTGGACTACTTTCAAAAAACGAATTTAAAAAAATTCATCTCGAGTTAAAAAAATTATACAAACTCGCTTCAACTAATAAATTTAAAATTGATAAAAATGTTGAAGATGTTCATTCGGCAGTTGAAATTATTTTAACTTCTAAAATTGGCGAAGCGGGAAAAAAATTACACACTGGTCGCTCACGAAACGATCAAGCGTTGCTCGATATTTGTCTCTACTTGCGAAGTGAAACTAAAAATATTGTCGCGCTTTCGCAAATTCTTTTTAATCAATTAATTGCTTTATCCGAAAAAAATAAAAATGTTTTTCTCCCCGGCTACACTCATTTACAAGTCGCAATGCCGTCGTCGGTTGGTTTGTGGTTTGCCTCGTTTGCCGAATCGCTCATTGACGATTTAAATTTATTTCATGCGGCCTATTATTCAATCGATAAAAATCCACTTGGCTCGGCAGCTGGTTTTGGTTCGTCGTTCCCTATTTCACGCGAAAAAACTACCAATTATCTTGGCTTTTCGCAAATTCGTGTTAATTCAGCAAACGCTCAATTAAGTCGTGGTAAGATTGAAAAAACTTTTGCGGTTGCATTATCAGGATTGGCTTTTACGCTTTCAAAATTTTCGATGGATGTTACGCTTTACCTTTCTCAAAATTTTGGATTTTTAAGTTTGCCAAACGATTTAACAACCGGTTCGAGCATTATGCCACATAAAAAAAATCCAGATTTGTTTGAACTTGTTCGCGCAAAGTGTAATAGAGTTATCGCTACTCCAAACGAACTTTCCCTTTTGATAAATAATCTTCCCTCTGGTTATCATCGAGATTTCCAGTTATCAAAAGAAATTATTTTTCCTGCAATAAGTTCGATGAAAGAAGTGTTGGATATTTTAAATTTTGTTTTGCCAAAATTAATTGTAAATAAAAATATCTCTTCCGATGAGCGATACAAATATATTTATAGTGTTGAGGCAATAAACGAACTTGTAAAAGATGGAATTAGTTTTAGAGATGCTTATCGTTTGGTTGCAGATAAAATTTCTTCTGGTGGATTTCTACCAAAAACAAAATCCAAACAAACTCACATCGGTAGTGTTGATAATCTCTCCAATCATCTTTTAGTAAATGAGTTTAAAAACAAAATCAAACAATTTAATTTTGATCGAGCCGAAAACGCACTAAAAAAATTGCTTGGTTAAAAAAATACTACGGATAAATAAAATTGATTTTTAAGTGACTTTTGTTTAATTAATTGTAGTTAGATTTATTATTTAATGAATAACTTTTAGGGTGCAACAGTTTAAAAACAACAAGTATATATACACATGTAAGCAAAAAACATTTAAGTAAAATACAATCACCGCTTGATAAACTTATATAAATTATATGCTACAATTAAAAATAATTATAGCGCATATTCGCCCAATTGGGGTAGATATGCGCTATAATTTGTAGATTAGTAGCGCATAATAGATGTTAGTGCCAATGGTAAAAGATGACCGTGCTACCTTGACAACATTCGGCAGACAGAAAAAAGGCGACACGCAGTCCGACCCAAGAAAGATTTGGTGGTTTAATAAATAGTTCATACATTTGTGAACTATTAAACATTTAAACAATGACCGACAAGAAAATATTTGAACTACACGCTGAAGTTTGCAAGGCACTTGGACACCCTTTGCGTATTGAGGTTATTGACTTGCTCCAAGACAAGGAACTTTGCTTTACCGACATTTTGGATGTAACAGGCGGACTGAAATCAAACCTATCGCAACACCTTTCTGTAATGACAAAAAAGGGGATTTTAAAATCGAGACGAGACGGACAATGCACCTACTTTTCGCTTTCTTCAAAAAAAGTCGCACAAGCGTGCCGACTAATGCGTGAGGTTCTTATGGGCAGCCTTAAAAAACAAAAAGACCTTCTTGAAAAAATGTAATCTTTAAAAATATGAGCAAAACAATATTAGTATTAGGAGCTGGAACAGGCGGAATTA
>CAYIXI010000010.1:0-39663 GCA_964367235.1 uncultured Chitinophagaceae bacterium
GTTGCTGTTAAAGCACCTGTTGCTGTTGAAGCACCTGTTGCTGTTAAAGCACCTGCGATGGCGCCATCAACAGGATTTAGAGTTGGCGTAAATGCTGGTATGATGATTGGAAGTTTTGGAGATGCGGATGAAGGTTTTACTGGAATACCAATGGGAGCAACTGTTGAAATAGATGTACAAAAATTTCTACCGCAAGCAAAAAATCTAACTGCAATAGTTACTGGTGGATTAATTACAAAGGGTGGAAATTTTACAACTGAAAAAGTTGAATATAGTTACGACTTCATGGAAGTTTCCGCTTTAATAAAATATAAACTTGGTGTGAAGATGCCAGCGAATATGAATTTAAGTGTAGTTGGCGGAGGATTTGCTGCAACTTCTTCAACTAACACATATACAAAAAATGGAGCAGAAAAAACTTTAGGATCATCTAATGATGTTACAGATGGTGGTGTTTTGTTTGGTGTTTTTGCTGAAAGGCCAATAAACAATAAACTTTCAGTTTTTGTTAATGCAAATTATGCACTTGGTTTTTCTGAACTTGCACTTGACGAAGTCGTGGAAGCTACAACATCTGGTCCTCAAATTTTAGTTGGCGTTCTTTATTCTTTCTGAAATAAATAATAAATAAAATAAAAAAAGCCCGTATGGGCTTTTTTTATTTTACTAATTCAATTTTTGTAAAATAATTTCTTTTTGTTGATTTATTTTATTTGCCGTTTCCGTATTCGACAAACTTTTTAAATTTATTTCAACATTTAATTTTGCGCCGAGGCAAGCGGCTTTTGCAAGTTCAATTGCAACTCCCGCATCGCTTGAGCAATTTTTATTTCCTTTTGCTAAAACTATTTTTGCGAATCCGAAAACTTCCAAGCATTTTTCCATTGTTTTTAGAGGAACTTCAATTGCATAAATTGTTGCAAGTTCGATTTTTTCTTTTCGCAGTTTAATTTCTTCTTCACTGTTTTTTGGAAATCTGAAACTCTCCATCATTTTATTAAATGCTTCGGTATCTTCATCAACAAGTTTTAACAAATCTAATTTTAATATTTGTGATTTTTCTGCAATCTCCAACATTTCTTTTTCGCACGCTTCGTAATTTTTTTTCCCGATTGTTAAATTTGCAACCATCGCAACAAGCGATGCCGCAATCGATCCAGAAAGTGCGGACGCGCTACCACCTCCGGGAGTTGGCGAATCAGCAGAAAGTTCATCAACAAAATTACGAACTGTTAAATCGTTTAATGATTTCAAATCTTCCTCCAAAACATTTTCGATAATTTTTTTCTTTGCATCAAACTTTGAAACATCGTTTAAGCCGAGTGAATTTATTGCGAGTTCAATTAATTTACTTTCGGGTAAAATTACATTTTTGCCTTGTTGTTTTAAATAAAATTTCCCTGCCATTAACATTGCTTCTTTCGGAATTAATCCAATCAACTCGCTTCCAGTAATTTTTAATCCAAGCGTGATTGCTTCTTTTACACATTCTTCAAATGCAATATGCGGCGGAGTTATTTTATAATTTGTTAAATTGATTGAAACTTGCGCTCTATTATATTCTTCAATTACCCAACCGACTGCTTTAACAAATTTTAAAGTTCCCGGAATTTTTATTGATTCGCCATTTTCATCTTTTAAAATATTTCCATTCGCGTCTCGCTTTGCTCTTCCTTGTTCACGAATTCGAAATGCAATTTCATTTGCAAGCGATTTATCTTTTGTATTGAGATTAACATTGTACGCGATTAAAAAATCTCGAACTCCAATTACTGTCGCGCCACTTTTTGGATTGAATTTTGCTGGACCAAAATCCGGTTTCCAGTTCGGGTCTTCTAATTTTTTTTCTAATCCTTCATATTCACCTTTGCGAATCTCGGCAAGATTTTTTCTTTGCGATGAAGTCGCGGCGTGTTCGTAAAGATAAATTGGAATTTGAAGTTCGTCGCCAACTTTTTTTGCAAGTTCTTTTGCGAGTTCGACGCACTCTTCAATTGAAATTCCCGAGATTGGAATAAAAGGACAAACATCAGTTGCACCAATTCTCGGATGCTCCCCTTTTTGCAATCGCATTTCAATCAACTCGCTTGCAGTTTTTATTGCTTCAAATGCCGCATCTTTTACAGCATGTGGTTCGCCCGCAAAAGTAAAAACAGTTCGGTTTGTTGCGGCGCCAGCATCAACATCGAGTAATTTTACATTTTTAATTTTTCGGATTGATTCTGCAATCGCATCGAGAATTTTTTTATCTCTTCCTTCGGAAAAATTTGGAACGCACTCTAAAATTTTTTTCATAAATCTAAAATCACTCCATCTTTTATAATATGCTTGAGATGATTTTCGCCGAAATGATAATTTAAAAATTTATAATTTGGTATATCGAAAATAATTAAATCAGCATTTTTTCCAATTTCGATACTGCCAACTTTATTAGAAATGCCCAATGCCGCCGCGCCATTTATCGTCGATGCGGAAATTGTTTCTTCAACACTCATTTTCATTTGTGTTGAGGCTATCGTCATCATCATCGGCATCGAATAACTCATGCAACTTCCGGGATTAAAATCGGTTGAAATTGCAACGGCAATATTTTCGTCAATTAATTTTCGCGCTGGCGCGTATTGATGATTTAAATTGAATGAAACACCAGGCAACATTACGGCAATTGTGTTTGATTTTTTTAACGCGGCGATTCCTTTTGCGGAAATTTGTTCTAAATGATCGACCGAGGTTGCGTTTAATTCTGCCGCAAGTTCCGCTCCACCAAGATTCGAAAGTTCCTCTGCGTGAAGTTTAATTTCCATTCCCAAAGTTTTTGCTGTTAAAAGAATTTCTTTTGTTTCGCTTAACGAAAAATAATTTCTTTCACAAAATACATCGCAAAATTTTGCCAGATTTTTTTTTGCAACATAAGGAAGCATTTTATTTTTTATTAAATCAATGTATTCGTTTTTTTTATTTTTAAATTCTGGCGGAATTGCGTGCGCACCCAAAAAAGTTGGTACAATGGAAATCAATTCTTCAATTTCAAGTTCGCGAATCACTTCGAGCATTTTAATTTCAGTTTCAAAATCAAGTCCGTAGCCAGATTTTATTTCAACAGTTGTTGTGCCATGCCGTAAAAACTGATTTAAATAATGGCGAGCATTTTTCTTTAACTCTTTTTTTGTCGATTCGCGAGTTTTTTTTACAGTTGATAAAATTCCTCCACCACTTTTTGCAATTTTCTCGTAAGTTTTCCCTTCCGCTCGAAGTGCAAATTCATCCTCTCGGCTACCAGCAAAAACTAAATGCGTGTGCGAGTCAACAAAACCGGGAAAAACCACTTTCCCGTTGCAATCTAAAATTGTATCGTCGCTTTTTGTTTTAATTTTTGATGTTGAAATTTTTAAAATTTTTCCATCATCAATTTTTATCGAGGCATTTTTAATCAAACCAATTTCGCGCATTTCGGCGCCTCGTTTAAATTTATTTTTACCAACTTCGCAAGTTACAATCTCGCCAATATTTTCTAAAACAAGCGCCATTATTTCATCAATAAAATTATCTCTTGCGCTTGTTGTTGGTTGTATTCAAGTGTAAGTTGTTTGTAATTTACTAAATCAACAATTGTGCCAATAAAACAAAGTCCTACAGTAAAAAGGTAAAGAATTCCCATTCCAATTTGTCCTAAAATAAATCTTTGAACGCCACCAATCCAAATAAATCCAACTAATGTTGTCCCTAAAATTAGCATTGGGTCTTTTCGTTTCAAGCGATAAAGTAATGCGAAGTGCTGAAGTTTTTCATCGCTCCAATCTTTTGTAATAGATTGAATATAGGCTTGTTCGGCAAATTCAATTTCAGGCAATATTGTAAGTAGTGGATGCATAAAAATTCCTTTCATGTTTTTTTATTTTTTGTTGATGAAGAAATAGTTGGATAATTCTTGAAACTAAAATTATTGTTGCAGGCAATCCAAAAAAATGATAACTGAACGACTTTAAAATCTCGCCATGCAAAACTGATGAGATTGATCTTCCAATCCCGCAACCGAAACAAAAATCAAATCCTAAAAAATTAAATATGCAAAGTGAAATATGCTCGCGGCTTTCATCAAAAAGAAAAAGTAAAACCAAAGCCACAATCCAAATCATCGCTTCGGGCGGAAAAATTTTTATTAATCTGTATGTTACTTTCATATTAAATTTTTCTTATAATATTATTAAGAATATATGAAAAAGAAAGGAAAAAATTATGACTGAAATTTGTGTAGGAATTGACATCGGAGGTACAAATTCTGTTTTTGGATTGGTTGATAAACATGGAAAAATACATGCCAAAGGAACTTTGCCAACTGCCAATTACGAAGTTGCGGAGGAATTTGTAAAAGCAATTTCAATTGAAATAAAAAAAGCGTTATCTCCCGATATGAAATTGCTTGCCGTTGGAGTTGGCGCACCAAATGGAAATTTTTTTAAAGGAACAATTGAGTTTGCCCCAAATTTAAAATGGAAAGGTGTAATCCCACTTGCAAAATATTTTGAAGAAAATTTAAAAGTCAAAGCGCTTTTAACAAATGATGCAAATGCCGCTACAATCGGCGAAATGATTTTTGGAAATGCAATTGGGTTGAATGATTTTTTATTCATTACGCTTGGCACTGGGCTTGGTAGCGGAATTGTTGCAAACGGCGAATTAATTTATGGCCACGATAGTTTTGCTGGCGAAGTTGGTCATGTTATTGTAAAAGAAAATGGAAGACTTTGCGGTTGTGGAAGACGAGGTTGCCTCGAAACTTATTGCTCTGCTCCCGGAATTGTAAAAACTTATCGCGAACTTATTAATAATGAAAATTTAGAAATCTCTGCGAAAGATATTTTTGATTTAGCAAAAAGTGGAAACGAAAAAGCAATTGAAGCGTTTAAGATTACAGGCGAAATTTTAGGACTTGCATTGGCAAATAGTGTAGTTTATACTGCACCAGAAAAAATTTTCCTTTTCGGCGGACTTGCTCAATCGGGAGAATTATTATTTAGACCGACACGAGAATCTTTCGAAGCAAATGTTTTAAAGATTTGGCAAAATAAAATTCAAATTGTTCCCTCTGGTTTAGATGAAAGTGATGCCGCAATTCTGGGCTCGGCTTCGCTTGTGTGGAAAATAAATCAAAAATATCGTTCACAGATTTAGTTTTTGAAACCCGTAAAGCCCCTCTCTTAAAATAGGAGAGGGGTTGGGGTAAGGTTTAACAAAACCTGCAATGCCAAAATATTTTAATCAAATTGAAGAAAAATCAATACGGCGAGAACTTCGCAAAGAGCAAACTTATTGTGAAAAAATTATTTGGATGCAAATTCGAAACCGACAATTGCTCGGCGTAAAATTCAGAAGACAATATTCTATAGATAAATTTATTATTGACTTCTATTCATCTAAACTAAAACTTGCAATAGAAATTGATGGTGGGGTTCACGAATTACCCGAACAAATAATTAAGGACAAAAATCGACAAAAATATTTAGAAGAATTTGGAATTAAGTTTGTAAGAATTACAAATGAAGAACTGCTTGGCAACCCGAATATAGCATTTGAAAAAATTAAAAATATGATAAAATTTTGCAAAGAAGAAAACCTTAATGCCCCTCTCCTAAAATAGGAGAGGGGTTGGGGTGAGGTTTAACAAAATAGAATAAAAATCAAAGCGACAAGAATTTCGTAAAGAGCAAACTTATTGCTAAAAATTGTATATCAAGACCTCACCCTAAATCCCTCTCCTTAAAAACAGGAGAGGGACTTTTATTTATAAATCAAAAATATCTTTCGCCAATTAAGTTTTTGAATCCCGTAAAATTCCTCTCCTAAAATAGGAGAGGGGTTGGGGTGAGGTTTAACAAAATAGAATAAAAATCAAAGCGACAAGAATTTCGTAAAGAGCAAACTTATTGCTAAAAATTGTATGTCAAGACCTCACCCTAAATCCCTCTCCTTAAAAACAGGAGAGGGGCTTTTATTAAGTTAAATTAATTTCCTTACGATTGGGCGAGTTTTAGAGTGACGAGTAACTTCTTTAAATCCGTTTTTTAAAAAGGTATTTACAAAACCTGTAAAAGCAAAAACTGATGGATAATTATTTTTAGGGGTGTCGATTGGATATGCTTCAATTATTTTTGCCCCAAGTTTTTTAGCGAACTTAACTGCTTCTTTAATTATTTTTTCACTCATTCCAAGTTTGCGAAATTCTTTTTTTATAAAAAAACAATTTATCGACCAAACTTTTTTTTCGTCAATTGATTTTAAAACGCGAGAGGTTTGTAATCGAACTAAATTTTCTCTCGGAGAAATGGAGCACCAACCTATTGGAATTTTATTTTTATACGCAATAATTCCTGTTGGGATATTTCCTAAAACCAACTTGTGCATTTTCTTTTTATTTCCACTCCCTTGATTTTTCTTATATTCTGCATGATTTAATCTCCACCACATACACCAACATCCGCCACAAGCACCATTTGAACCGAAGAGTTCAACAAAATCTTCCCAATTATTTTTTGAAAGTGGTTTAAAAGTTGTTTTCATTATCAAAAAGTAAATGAATTATTTCGAAATGTCAAACAAAATAAATCCTCGCCAGTTGACGAGGATTTATAAATCTTACAAAAAAATAAAAATTAATTGTTTTGCATTTTATCGTAGACAGCCATTACTTCTTTAACAGCATTTGCAGAGGAGTGAAGAAGTTTTATTTCGTCATCATTTAATTTTAGTTCAATAATTTCTTCGATCCCATTTTTACCAAGTTTCACTGGCGCGCCGAGATAAATATCTTTTAATCCATATTGTCCAGTGAGCCAAGCGCAAACGGGAAGAATTCTTTTTTGGTCGCGCACAATTGCTTCAACCATTTGTGCGGCGGCGGCACCGGGCGCATACCACGCCGAAGTCCCGAGAAGATTTACAATTTCTCCGCCACCTTTTTTTGTTCTATCAATAATTGCATCAAGCTTCGATTTTTCAACAAGTTCGGTAACCGGAATTCCATTTATAGTTGTGTAACGCGGAAGCGGAACCATTGTGTCGCCATGTCCGCCCATTAAAATTGCTTTAATATCTTTCGGCGAACAATTTATTTCAGTCGCTAAAAATGCGCTGTATCTTGCAGTGTCTAAAATTCCAGCCATTCCAAAAACTTTTTTCGAATCAATTTTTGCAGTGAGATATGCAACATAAGTCATCACATCAAGCGGATTTGAAACAATAATTATAATTGCGTTTGGCGAATGATTAATTACATTTTCGGTTACAGTTTTTACAATCCCCGCATTGATGGAAATTAAATCATCGCGACTCATTCCGGGTTTGCGAGGAAGCCCCGAAGTAATTACAACGATATCGGAGTTTGCAGTTTTTGAATAATCGTTTGTTGAACCAGTGATGCGTGTGTCGTACATGTTGATTGGAGCAGTTTGCCACATGTCGAGCGATTTGCCTTCGGCAAGATTTTCTTTAATGTCCAAAAGAACAACTTCGTTGGCAATTTCCTTTTGGGCAATAACATCAGCACAGGTTGCGCCAACATTACCTGCGCCTATGACTGAGATTTTCATAATAGTATTTTATTTAGATGTGAAAAAAAATGGGCATCAGTTTGATGCCCACGGGGTTTTTTAATTTGCAATTACGGAAATTGATTGCCTTGTTTTTCCAACTCGATTGAATTGGACAACGCCATCAGCAAGAGCAAAGAGTGTATCATCACTTCCAATCCCAACATTTTCGCCAGGATAAAATTTTGTACCGCGTTGACGAACAAGAATATTTCCTGCGATAACTTTTTCTCCGCCAAAGCGTTTAACTCCAAGTCGTTGTGCGTTTGAATCTCTTCCGTTGCGTGTACTACCTGCACCTTTTTTATGTGCCATAAAAAATATTTCCTTTCTTACGCGATTTTAGTAATTTCTATTTCGGTGTATTGTTGACGGTGTCCGCGTTTTACACGATAACCTTTTCTTCGTTTCTTTTTGAAAACAATTACTTTGTCATCTTTCGAATGTCTTAAAACTTTTGCCGATACCGATGCACCATTTACATTTGGTGTGCCGATTTTAATATCTTTTTCGTCAGCTAAAAGTAAAACATTTTCAAAATTCAAAGTTGCCCCAACTTCTGCATCAAGCAGTGGGACGAAAATTTTTTCTGCAGGATTGACTCTATATTGGTCGCCTGCGATTTCAACTATTGCGTACATGATTATTCCTTCGATTAAACCTATTTTGGTTTACAAAAATAGTAAAATTTGGTTGGATAGTCAACGAAGATGATTTAATTTTTTCTTGCGACTACAATTAGCCCAGCGCCAATTTGATTTTGCGTTTTAAAATCAATAAACATTAAAATTAAAGTGAGCCAAAAAGTTAGCAAATAATAAAAAGGTAATATTATTAAAAATAATTTTGATTGATTTAACATAAGCATTGGTAGCTTTATTCCAAGTCGCCACGAAATTATCCCGATTTTTCCGTAAGTAAATTTTATTTTTTCGATTATAAAACCAGCGCTCGTAAGTTTGTTTGAAATCTCTTCGGTGCTGTAACCATTGCGAGCGTGCTCTGAAATAAAACTTTCCTCCGTATCGGATTCAGTATCGGAGCCACCATAAATTGAGGGAGTGTTAACGAGCAAAACACCATTTGGTTTTAATGCACGGTAAAAATTTTGAAAAACTTTTTCATCCTCTTTTATATGTTCCATTACATCAACCGAAAGTATAAAATCAAATTTGCTTTGATGATTGATTTGAGTGAGGTCTTCAATAGCAAAAGATATTTTTTTACTATGCGCAGAATTAGAAAAAAAACTTTTTGCTCTTTCAATATGATGAGTCTCAATATCGATTGCATAAATTTTAAAATTGGAAAAAGATTTTAAGCAAAAATAAGAGTATTGCCCAAAGCCACAGCCAGCGTCAAACATTTCAATTTCTTTTGATTGGTTGGAAAATAAATTTTTTAATTCTTTTTTAACATTCCACTCTCGCAAAAACATTAAGCCAAGAATTTTATAAAATATTTTCCTGAGAAAAATATTTTCTCCAATAAACTGCGCGAATGTTTTTTTAATTGGGTCGTATTGCATTTTATTTTACCAATTCTAAAATTCCGTCAGTCATTGCTGACCAACTATATTTAATTTTTTCTTGGCTTGCGCCAAAAGATAATTTCTCTTCCAGGTTTTCATCGTAAAATTTTTTCATTGCATTGGCTAATTCGTTTGGATTATTTGGAGGAACAAGCAAGCCAGAATAATTATCAACTATTACTTCCTTTAATCCGCCAACCGAAGTTGCAATTACTGGTTTATCAAAATTATATGCGATTTGAATTATTCCACTTTGCGTTGCATCAATGTACGGAAGCACGACTACATCGCAAGCAGAAAAATATTTTGCAACTTCGCTACTTGGGACATAATCCGAAACGATTGAAATTTTTTCAGACAAATTTAATTTCCGAACTTGCTCGCGATAAGAATTTTCGTCGTCGTAATATTCGCCAACAATTAATAAGTGCGCATCCGATGATTGGCAAAATATTTTCATCGCATCAATTAAATCGTGAACTCCTTTGTATTTTCTAATGTATCCAAAAAATAAAATCACTTTTTCGTTCTTTATTTTCAACTCATTTTTGGCTTCGGCTTTTGAAAGTTTCTCACCAAATATTTCATAAACAGGATGCGGAATTTTTTTATAAACTGCGTTTGGTTTAAAATCCAAAAGTTCATTCTCGACAGTATCGGATTGAACGATAAAATAATTTGCAAAACTAAAAGCGAATCGCGTAAATATTTTATCGCCAATTCTTCGCTCGTGCGGAATTACATTATCGCAAACTATAAGCGCTTTAGTGTTACGAAATAATTTTGCAATTGCAGTTATCACTCCAAAGCAAGGGGCAAAAAATGGAAGCCAATATTTAAAAATTATTAAATCTGCATTCCAACTTCGCGCCACTAATCCAACTTTTATCCAGTTAAGCGGATTTATGGAATCCATCAGTGGCTCGGCGGTTACTTTAATTTCCGCTTCGCCAGATTCTTCTTGAGTTTTTCCCGGAAAAAATATTTTTGGATATTGTCGCTTGAAAGAAATCAATCGCACTTCATTATTTTTTGAAAGATGTTTATAAAGCAGCGCATTGTAATGAGCGATTCCTCCTCTGTGTGGATATGCAGTGCCGAGAATTAAGATGCGCATTATTTTTTTGGTAAAAGATTTTTTACTTCGTCAATAACTTTTTTTGCGGTTATGTGTTGCATACAATTATTTTTACAAGATGGCGAGAAGTAACAATCACATTTTACATTTGGCTCAATTATTTTTCCAAGCCCGTAAAGTTCAAATTCATTTTTGTTGAAAATATTATTGAAGAGAATTATTTTTTTATTCAGTCCAATTGTAATGTGCATCGCCATTGTAACTGCAGTAATAACTAAATCGCATTTATCAACAAGCGAAATAAATTTTTGCAAATTGTAATTGCCAAAATATTTTGCTCCACTCTTTTTTGCGATGTTTTTATTTTTTAAATCCTCTTGCTCGCCACCAAGTAATAAAACTTCGTAACCAAGTTTTTGTAATTCCTTTGCAGTTGTAATCCAATTTGCATCGGACCAAAGTCGTGAAATCCATCTTCCACCGCAACCGATATTTAAGCCAATTACTTTTTTATTTTTTGCAAAATTCCAATTTTTATCGGTTAAATTATTTTTGGGTAAAATATATTTTTCACCATTAAATTTGTATCCGCAAATTTCAAAAATTTCTTCTAAATAACTTTTTTGGTTTGATTTACTTAAATCATCAAATAAGCCGGTTAAAAATTTTCCTTTTGCGTCGGAATTAATCGGTTCGCAAATTCCATTTTTTAGTGTAAATCCCCTTTTTTTACGAGCTGAAATCTGCTTAGCTAAACTGCACGCTTCCAAATCTTTATCTAAATTAATTAGTAAATTAAATTTTATCGCACGCAAAGTTATAATCGATTGCAAGGTGAAACCTAATTTTCTATCTACTTCATCGGGTAAAATTTCTGGTGTTAAAGTGAGCCACCAAATTTTTGTGCTCGGAAATTCTTTTTTTAATTTTGTTAAAAGTGGCGTTGTGCGAATTACATCGCCGATGGCGCCAAGTTTTATTATTAAAATATTTCCAGAGGTTGGCAAATAGTCGCTACAATTATCGCAATGCACACCTTTAATTTTATGCGGTTTGCATGGCACATCGCCACGAAAATATCTGCAATCTTTTTTTAATTTCATTTTAAAAAATTAGAGAATCTCTTTGATGGAATAATCGGTTTGCTTTTGCTGACCTTTGACTACCAATTCTCCAAGTAAGCCCAAAGAAATAAATTGAACTCCGACGATAATCAAAATTAAACCGACAATAAATAATGGACGGTTGCCAAGATTTGTTAATCCTAAAAACCATTCGATAACAAGATATGTGTCAATCGCTAATCCCAGCAGAAAAGATAAAATTCCCCATCCGCCAAAAAGATGAAGTGGTCTTGTAATATATCGAGTAGTAAAAATTACAGTTAGTAAATCTAAAAAACCTCGTAAAAATCTGCTTGCGCCAAATTTTGTAATTCCAAATTTTCTTTTTCGGTGATTCACTGCGAGTTCTGCAATTCGAAATCCTTGCCAATGTGCAAGCACAGGAATGTAGCGATGAAGCTCGCCATAAATTTGCAACGACTTCACAACATCGGAACGATAAATTTTTAATCCACAATTGAAGTCATGAATTTTTACTGATGTCATTAATCTTGTTATGTAATTAAAAAATTTAGAGGGAATAGTTTTTGTAATCGGATCGTATCTTTTCTTTTTCCAACCCGAAACAACATCGTAGCCATTTTTAATTTCTTTTAGCAGTGCGGAAATTTCCGCTGGGTCATCTTGCAAATCCGCATCCATCGTAACAATGTACTGCCCTTGCGCTCGTTCAAAGCCAACCATAAGCGCGGCACTTTTTCCATAATTTCTTCTGAAACGAATAACTTTAAATCTTTTATTTTGCAAATGAAGATTTTTTAAAATATTAAAAGAATTGTCCGTACTTCCATCGTCAATAAAAATAACTTCATAATTTCCTGCGAGGCGATGCAGTCCAGTTTTAAGTTGTTCGGCAAGTTCTTTTAGCGAACCCTCTTCGTTTAAAAGTGGAATTACAACCGAAACTATTGGCTTATTTTGATGATGATGAATAATTTTTTCGACGGGCTGAGTTTTTTCAATTGGGGTTTTGGCTAATTGAGTTTCCGGTTTTTCCATTTCCACATTGATTTTATCTTTTTGTGGACGAGGAAATTGTCGACGGTGATGTCGAAATCGTTGAAATTTTTTTTCGGTTTGTTCTGTTGGTTTTTGTTCTTGTTCAGTCATTTTAAAATTGTTTTGATAGGCGAAATTACCACAATTCAATTTTAAAAGCAATCAGACATTTAATGCCGAAGGTATCCCTTTGGGACAATGAAAAATCATTTAAAATAAATTAATCACTGAAAAAAAATGTTGAGCCACCTCCACCAAAGCGCGGATTTACGAAATTATTAAATATGGAGCCGAACGAATATGAAATACCGAAGTATGCATTATAATTATAAGATGTTTCAAGTTGCCGTCTTCTCAATAATATTTCTTCAAGGGATGCAGTGGCACGCGGTAATGTTATCTGTTTACCAATTTTATTATAGTTCACATAAAAATTAAGAGAGAACCCTTTGAATAATTTTAAACTGGCAGAACTATAACCACCATAGCTAATATTTTTAAAATCATTCAAATAATTTTCTACCTCCGACCCAATACTAATACTTCCCCACGGTTCAATCACTGAAAAAGAAAAATTAAGAGAATTCATCCACAAGTTTTCTTCTTTCTTGAAATAAAATGTCTCGGCAACATACTTGTTAAAAGTGTTATAAATTTTATAATAAATTCTCAACTGATGTATGTTCGATTCAGAATAGGGAAAAATATTATATTCTATTCCTGGTGCAAATGAATAACTAAAATTTATGTTGTTGTATGTAGAAGTATATGCGTTACTCCAAATACCCCATGACCATTTACTGTTTATCGCTTTTATAAAAGAGGCGTTGGCGTATTGGCTGCGAGTAATGTTGTTTATTGTTTCAGTCCCGGTTGAAGTTTCATAAGAATAATAACTTTTATTATAGTTATTAGAGAGTGAAAGATTTAGTTTCATATCTTCAGTTGTTCTGTTTGCGGAAATTGAACTATAGATAGAAGTATTATTATAACTTTTCTCACCGTTAAAATTTCCGTTCGAACTTAATTTAAAAACCCAATAATCCCAGTCGTCTTTCGGTTGCTCCACTTTGTTGTTTTTAGGAAACGAAATAGTTATTTGATCCGCAACCGATGATTTAGAAATATATCTGATCAATCCGAGCTTAAGTGCTTTTACCATTTTGTTTCTTGATTGATCATCCGAATCGGATTTATTCGTGGCGTATTTTACGGTATCGTTCAAATTGGTAAATTTATTCTGTCCAATAAAAAACAAAGTGAAATCGCTCCCACCTGAGCCAGTATTTTGTGAAGTGTAAAGGACATGAACATCGGCATCTTTCCTATCACGCATATAATTAACAATTGGTATTTGTTCTTTGATAAAATTCAAATCACAATACCCGCAATCAATATAAATGTTTGGCGCACCGTCTTTTATTAAAGATATATCTTGCTGTGAAAATGAATATGATGCGAAAAAATAAATAATAAATATTAGTATATTTATTCTTTTAAAATTCATCTGAACCTCTACGGTTAGTTAGCAAACAATATAAACTCTTAGTTCTAAATTATATTTTTTTTGGGAGAAGAGCAAGAGAATTCTAAAAAATCAAAATGACGATTACCTTTTTGTATAAATTATAAATTGTTAATTGTTTACTGATAATTGTTAATTGTATCTTGTATTTTGATTGACAAACAAAACTGCAAATCGTATATTTGTTTGTGTGGAATCGCGTAAACCCGAAAAAATCTCTCGGGCAAAATTTCCTCCGCGACACAAATATAACGCGGAAAATAATTAATTCACTTGAACTTGATTCGAAAGATGTTGTACTCGAAATCGGTCCGGGCGAAGGGGCTTTGACAAATTATCTTGTCGAGAAAGCTGAGCGTATAATTGCGGTTGAGGTTGATAAAAGATGTATCGAGTTATTAACTGAAAAATTCGGTTCGAAAATAAAAATCATTGATAAAGATATTCTCAAAGTTTCAATTGAAGAAATTTACAAAGAAGAAAAAATAAAGATTCGCGTTGTTGGAAATATTCCATACTATATTACAAGCGCAATATTATTTCATATTTTTGATTCGTCAAAATATGTAAAAAATTTTACAGCGATGATGCAAAAAGAAGTTGCCAAACGATTAGTTGCAAAACCAAAAACGAAAGATTATGGAATTCTTTCTGTGATGGCGCAATATTTTTCGTCGCCAAAAATTTTGTTTGATGTTTCAAGAAGTTGTTTTTATCCGATGCCAAATGTTACCTCGAGTGTTGTAAGGTTGGAGTTGGAAAAATCAAATGTAATTCGTGCAATTGATGAAAATATTTTTCGCACAATTGTTAGAGGAACTTTTAACACGCGAAGAAAAACTTTGCGCAACGGATTAAAAAATATTAATGCACCTGCAGAAGCAGTTGAAATTGCAAGTGATTATTTGGAAATGCGTCCAGAGGAATTAACTCCAAATGATTTTGTAAAACTTGCAAATCTGTTCACTAAAAATGGAATTATTTTAAATGCCAGAAAATACTAAATTAGAAGAGAATCAACAATCGCAAACTTATGTTGATGTTGATGATGAATTACTCTCCGATATTTTGGATTTGATTCATGCTCGTTCAGAAAATCTTCTCAAAAATATTTTAAACGATTTATATCCAGCCGACATCGCTCATTTAATTAATCGAATTGAAATTGAAGATGGCGATTTCCTTTTTAATATTTTATCAATTGAAGATGCTTCAAAAGTTATTATCGAACTCGATGATGCGCATCGCGAACATTTCCTCGAAACTTTATCACAAAAAAGAATTACCGAACTTGTTGGAGAGATGCAATCTGATGATGCGACTGACATCGTTGGCGAACTCCCGAAAGAAAAAGCTGAAGGCGTTTTAGAAAATTTAGAAACTGAAGATTACAACGAGTTGCAGGAACTTTTGCAATACGGCGAGTACACTGCTGGCGGTATTATGCAAAAAGAAACTGTAACGGTTCTCAAAACTGATACAGTTAAAAAAGCGATTTCTCTGATTCGCAAAATGGCAAAAGAGACAGAAAACATTTACACGATTTATGTGTTAGATGAAAATGAAATTCTTGTCGGTTCAATTCCTGTTTCAAAATTAATTCTTTATTCTCCAAACAGAAGAATTTATAAAGTTATGAATGCCGATGTTTTAAGTGTGCCACCATTAATGGATCAGGAAGAAGTTGCGCAAATTTTTAAAAAGTACGACATACTTTCTCTTCCTGTCGTAAGTCAACAACATAAATTATTGGGGCACATTGCAATCGATGACATCGTTGATGTTTTGGAAGAAGAACACAAAGAAGATGTCGCGCAACTTATTGGTTCGGATGCGGACGAAATGGAAAGTCGTTCGCCAGTTCAAATTGCAATGCTTCGTTTGCCTTGGGTACTTTTAACTTTGCTGATTGAATTTTTTGCCGGCGTAGTTGTAAGTCAATTTGATAAAACACTTTCGCAAGTAATTTTACTCGCATCATTCATGCCAATAATTTCTGCAATTTCCGGCAACACTGGTTTGCAATCTGCCGCAATAATTGTTCGCGGTCTTGCAACTGGTCATGTAAATTTAAAACAATGGTGGGTTCCACTTTTGCGACAAATTCAAACCACATTAATAATTGGTAGTGTTTGCGCTTTTGTGATTGGAATTGTTGGTTCGTTGTGGGATGGCAATTGGGTTTTTGGCGTCGTTGTTGGGCTTTCGATGTTTGTTTCGATAAATATTTCCGGGATTGTTGGCACATCAACTCCGATGATTTCAAAGCGACTTGGGTTTGATCCTGCAATGACAGCCGGTCCGTTTGAAACTGCGTTTCAAGATGTAGTTGGTATTGCAATTTTTCTTTCGATTGCCACCTCTTTGCTTAATAGGTTGTGATTGATTTAAAAAAAATTCGTTTAGTTGATTCGGTTACAATTTTCGCACTATCAGTTTTAAATCTTCTCCATTTTATTTTTCCCGATAAAGTTTTGCATTGGCAATTATTTTCATTTCTAAATTTAATTTTTATTTTTTTAATAATTTATTCATCTCAAAAAAATAATAGTTTTTATAAATTTTTTTATTTGATTTGGCAATGGTATCCGTTAATTTCAATCCTTTATATTTTTAAACAAACTTATTTCATGGTTCACCAAATCAATCCGAATGATTTCGATTGGCTTTTAATAAAAATAGATAAGATAATTTTTGGTGTTGACCCAACGGTTTGGATTGGGAAATTTGCTAATCCAATTTTAACGGAAATATTGCAGTTGGCTTATGTGTCGTATTATTTTATTTTATTTTCGGTTGTTGCAGAATTATTTTTACGGAAAAAATTCTCGGAATTTTACGATACAGGATTTTTAATTTGTTACGGTTTTTATCTTTCCTACATCGGATATTTTTTACTGCCAGCAGTTGGTCCGCGATTCACGCTTCACGATTTTAATTTATTAAACTCCGAGTTGCCCGGAATTTTTTTTACAGAAAGCATCAGAAATTTTATCGATGCCGCGGAGTCAATCCCGACACAAATTACAAACGCAATTGATTTTGTCCAACGAGATGTTTTCCCAAGTGGTCATGTGCAATTAAGTCTTGTAGCAATTTATTGCGCATTCAAATATAAATTAAGTGTCCGTTGGATAATAATTATTTTAGGTGCGCTACTTATTATTTCAACAATTTATTTGAGGTATCACTATGCAATCGATGTAATTTTTGGAATTATTTTTTTCATATTTACAATTTGGAGTGGAAAAAGATTGGAAGAGAAAATAAAATTTCAAAAATAATTCCGTTTGCCTATAATTACATTTTTTTTTATCTTTGTACCACTTAAAGCCTGAGAGTCTTTCAGGCTTTAATTTTCAATACGGTGGCCATAGTTCAGTCGGTTAGAACGCCAGGTTGTGGCCCTGGAGGTCGTGGGTTCAAATCCCACTGGTCACCCGCGATTTAATTTTTGGCCCTATCGTCTAGTGGTTAGGACCGGAGCTTTTCAAGCTTCTAACACGAGTTCAAATCTCGTTGGGGTCACCAAAAATCCCATTATGCTGTAAACTCAAATTTGAGTGAAGCGTAATGGGATTTTCTATTTTTTCCTAAACAAATTTTAATTTCAGAAAGTTGTTTGAATTTTTCCTAAATTTAAGAAGGAAGTCGTGATTTATTTCCTTATTTTTAAGAAAATGAAATTGGTACGATTATTGCTATTAAATAAGTAACTAATGAAATACTCAAACGAAATTCTCGACAGACTTTCTGATTTGGTTGTTGTGATTGATAAAGATGGCACAATAATTGAATCGAACCTATACGCACAAAAAATAATTTCAGATTATTCAAATGGAGATTTAGCAAAATCAATTTTTTCTATTTTTGATGATGAAAGTATTGCGATTTTAAAAGAACAATTGCAATCAATCACCGATTGTGCTACCTGTAAAACTAAATTACGAAGTCCTGAAGCTACATATTTCCAATTTAATATTAATAAAATTAATTCGTCTCCATATTTTTTTATTTTCGGACGAAATATTACCGAAGAGCAAAAAAAAGAAATCGATCTTTTAAGATTCTCCGAAGTTATTCAACAAACCGTAAATCCAATTCAAATCACCGATAAAAATGGAAAGATAATTTATGTTAACCCTGCGTTTGAAAAAATTTGCGGCTATTCAAAAGATGAATTGATAGGAAGAAATCCGAACATTTTAAATAGTGGAAAAAGAGAGAAAAGTTTTTGGAAAAAAGTTTGGGATACAGTTTTATCGGGAAAAGTTTGGGTTGGGCAAATTCAAAACAGACGAAAGAATGGCGAATTATATTATACAGAGATTTTAATTTCTCCTGTTGTGAACTCGGAAGGAATTGTTTTAGGATATTTTGGGGCTCACAGAGATATCAACGAACAAAAAATACTTGAACAACAACTTGCGCGTTCTCAAAAACTTGAAACCATTGGAACTCTTTCTGCCGGGATTGCGCATGAAGTTGGAAATCCTTTGACTTCAATTTCATCAATTGTGCAAGTTTTGCAAAGAACAATTCACGATACTTTCGCACAAGAAAAATTGGAGCTTGTCCGTACACAAATTTCTCGAATTACTTCCATCATTCGCCAACTTGTTGATTTTTCTCGTCCTTCAAATTACGAAATCAAGTCGGTGGATATTCATCAAACTTTAAGAAACGCGCTCAACATAGTTCAGTACGGAAAAAAAATATCAAACATAAATTTTGATTTAAAATTTGCACAAACTTTACCAAATGTTCCTTTGGTTGCCGATCAATTGATTCAGGTTTTTATAAATATTTTAATGAATGCAGTTGATGCTTGCGACGAAGAACCTGGCACTATCGCAATTTTAACTCGCCAAATAAAAAATCAAACAATTGAAATTGAATTTGTTGACACAGGAAAAGGAATTTCGAACGAAGAAATTAAAAAAATTTTTGACCCGTTTTACACAACTAAAGAAGTTGGAAAAGGAACTGGGCTTGGCTTGTGGGTAAGTTTGGGAATTGTAAGGGGTTTTGGCGGCGACATACTTATATCAAGCGAAATTAATAATGGCAGTACATTTACTGTAGTTTTACCAATGAAAGGAATTTTAAATGTCTCATAAAATACTTGTAGTTGACGATGAAGATTTAATACGCGAATCGCTAAGTTACATACTTCGAAAAGAAGGATACATTGTAACCGAAGCCAGAAATGGCGCAGAGGCTTTAAAAGAAATTGAACTAACAAAATTTGATATTTGCATTACAGATATTGAAATGCCGAAAATGCGCGGGATTGAATTGTTAGAAAAAATTTCTTCCGTATCGCCCGAAACTTTTGTGATAATAATTACTGCGTATGCTTCGATTGAAACCGCAATCAATGCTTTGAGAAAAGGGGCGTTCGATTACATAATTAAACCGATTGAGTTTGACGATTTAATTTTGAGAATAAATAAATTGCTCGATTACAAAAATTTAGTACTCGAAAATAGTTTATTGAGAAAAGAAATAAGTCGTCAATATGATTTTCATAATATCATAGGTCACAGCGAATCGATGAAACAAGTTTTTCAAGTTATTTCAAAAATTTCTACAAGCGATGGAACTGTTTTGATAACCGGAAACAGTGGAACTGGAAAAGAATTAGTAGCGCGCGCAATTCACTATAATAGTAAACGAAGCCACAAACAATTTGCGGTAATTAACTGCGGAGCGATTGTTGATACACTTTTTGAAAGCGAATTGTTCGGACATAAAAAAGGATCTTTTACTGGAGCAGTGAGCGACAAAGAAGGATTATTTAAACTTGCAGATGGCGGAACTTTATTTTTAGATGAAGTCAGCGAAATACCAATTCACTTGCAAGTAAAATTATTACGCGCAATCGAACTTAAAGAAATTCTACCGGTTGGCGCAACTCAATTAATTAAAATCGATGTTAGAATTGTTGCCGCAACAAATAAAACTTTATCCGAACAAATTGCGCTTGGAAAATTTCGCGAGGATTTATTTTACAGATTAAATGTTGTTGAAATCCGTCTTCCATCTTTGACTGAGAGAATTGACGACATTCCACTTCTCGTAAATCATTTTGTTGATTATTTTAAAAATCAAATGGGAAAAAATATTATTGGTTTTTCAGCTGAGGCAATGGATCTTCTTTTGCGCTACACTTGGAGAGGTGAAGTTAGAGAATTACAAAATGTAATTGAGCGAGCTGTTATTTTTTGCGATCAAAAAAGAATTGAGGTAAGCCATTTGCCAGACTATATCCAACAATTAAATCCATCTGCGGCTGTGAAGAATATAAAAACTTTGCGTCAAGCAGTTCAGCAATCTGAAAAGATACATATCGAAAAAATTTTAAAAAGATTCAATCGAGATATGGAAAAAGTTGCAGAAGAACTCGATATCAGTCTTTCATCTTTATACAGAAAAGTTGAAGAACTTCATATCACTAAAAAGAGTTAATTTTTTATAAATAGGTTTTTTTTAAATTTACTAAAACCTTTACGAAAAATAGGAATTTTTTCTCCAAAAAATTATCCGAATATCTGAATTTGCTTGGTTTTTAGCTGATTTTATTTGTGGCACAATTGTTGATAAAAGTATTGTTAGAGGCTTTTATGAGCAAGATTGCCAAAAAAATTAAAATATTTTGCCACTCAAACGACGATAATTTGGTTTCGAGTTTTCGCGAATTGTTTGAAACAAAAGGTAAAATTACTACAACAAATTTTGCTTCCGATTTAATTAAAAAATTAAAATCAAAAATATATTTCGACATTGTAATAATTGACCTCGAAATAAAAATAAATGAGATTCTTGCCGAGTTACTTAATTACAGAAATAAAAATAAAAGTAGCTTTATAATAATTCTTTATAGTTATAGGTTTAACGAGCCAGTAACTGAAGGAATGATTCGCAAATCGGTTGATACATTTTTTTATAAACCTGTTTCGATTGAAGATGTAGTAAAATTAGTCGAGCAAAAAATGGATCTTCTAATATTAAAGGGGAAATAAAATGAGTAGTATTTATTTTCCAAAAATTCATTTCCCGCAAAAAAATCCTTTGTTCAATTTTTTTCATCATAAAATTATTAACGAGCAATATGGTCGTTCTGAAGTATTAAAGTCTTACCGTGTTCACATTACAAAAGGATTAATAATTTCTGTTGCATTACATTTATTCGTGCTTGCATCATATTTTATAATTAACGAATTAAAAAATTACGGTAGCGATGAGAAAATAATTAAAGTAAGAATTTTAAAATATAGCGATTTAGGTCCTCCTCCATCTTTAACTCAAACTTCTGTTGCTCCTTCGTTGCAGGTTTCATCTTCGGTTAAACCATCTGTTGGAATTCCAATCCCAGTACCCGATGCTGAAGTGAATCCAGAAAATACAATTGCAACTCAAACTGAACTATCTGCTGTGCGTAATGAAACTGATTTATCAAACAGTGGAGAAAGTGGTGGTGGAATTTTAATAGAAGATGATTTGAATGTTGATGAACCAGGAATGAATGATTTTGTTGCTGTGGAAAACCCACCGCAAATAATTAGCGCGCAACAACCAGATTATCCTGAGATTGCGCGACGCGCCGGATTGGAAGGTTCGGTTTGGGTAAAAATTTTAGTTGGTAAAGATGGAAAACCAATTCGCGCTGTTTCCTTAAATGGTGCATCAAATGAATTATTTGAAGAGGAAGCAATTAAAGCCGCAATGAAATATAAATTCACTCCCGCTACAATGTCTATGGGACCAGTAAAAGTTTGGGTTTCAATTAAATTTAAATTCCAACTTAAATCCACAGAAAAAAAATAAGCAAAATTATTTAATACGGATAAAAAAATACGATTGCCAAGTTAGACACACGCTCACGGCAGCGAGCTCCCCATGTCGTTTGGCAATCGTGGGGGGAAAATCAAAATCTATATTATTACTTGCAACAATTGTGCCAAAATTACCATTTTTCAAAAATGTTTGAAAAATAAGGGAATTCCAAAATCCTGCCTTTCTGTTTTTCTTAAAAATTAGAATTATTTATTACTGAAGTATAAATATTTGGAAAAATATTCTTTCAATTAAAAATAAAAATACTTCTTTTCAAGTGCCTTTTTTTCTTTTTAAGTTGTAAATTCTTTTCATGAAGAAATTTTTACTTCTCTTATTTTTACTATTTTCAAAATTATTAACTCAAAATAATTTTACTAAATTTGTAAATCCATTTATCGGAACTGATGGTCATGGACATACTTTTCCTGGCGCAACTACTCCATTTGGAATGGTTCAATTAAGTCCCGATACAAGAACTGAAGGTTGGGATGCGTGTAGTGGTTATCATTATTCCGATTCAAGTATAATTGGTTTTAGTCAAACACATTTAAGTGGAACAGGAATTGCAGATTACGGCGATATACTTGTTACTCCTTTTGTTGAAAAAAATAAACGAGGATTCAAACATTCTTTTTCACATAAAAATGAAAATGCATCTCCGGGATTTTATTCTGTTTTGTTAAGTGATGAAAATATTTTTGTTGAATTAAGTGCGACGCAACGAGTTGGAATTCATCGATTCATCTTCCCAAAAAATAAAAATAAAATTATCTCAATTGATTTATTGCATGGTTTAGGCGATAGCGAGATTATTGAATCTCAAATTAATATTAAATATAAAAGAGAAGTAACTGGATTTCGTCGTTCAAAAGGTTGGGCGCAAAACCAAGTTATATTTTTTGTTGCGCAATTTTCAGAAGATTTTTTTAGCGATGAAATTTTTAAAAATGATTCATTAATTAAAAATGCAAATCACGAAATAGGTAAAAATCTTTTAGTTAATTTTAATTTTTCAAAGCAAAACAATAAGCCAATTATTTTAAAAATAGCTTTATCTCACACAAGCATCGAAGGCGCACGAAAAAATCTTGAAAGCGAGTTGCCACATTTTAATTTTGACAAGGTTAAAAAAGAGGCTGAAATACTTTGGAATAAAAATCTAAGTAAAATTAAAATTGAAAATGGCTCCGAGGAAAATCTCACAAAATTTTATACGGCGCTTTACCACTCTATGATTGCGCCAAACATTGCAAGCGATGTTGATGGAAGTTATCGCGCAATGAATGGTGAAATAAAAATCGCAAAGAATTTTAAAATGCACACGGTTTTTTCTTTGTGGGATACATTTCGTGCGCTTCATCCACTTTTAACAATTATAGATTCGTCTCGCACAAACGATTTCGTTCACTCGCTTCTTGCAAAATATGATGAATTCGGTGCGCTACCAGTTTGGGAATTATCGTCCAACGAAACTTGGTGTATGATTGGCTATCATTCGGTGCCGGTTTTGTTGGACGCATTTATAAAAAAAAGAACAAACGCAAATCCAGAAAATATTTTAAGTGCAATGATAAATAGCGCCGAAGCAAATCGTTTTGGTTTATCGAGTTATAAAAATTTTGGATTTGTTCGCGGAGAGGATGAGCCAGAATCAGTTTCAAAAACTTTAGAGTACGCTTTTGATGATTGGTGTATTTCTCAAATGGCAAAGTCAATCGGAAAGAATGATTTGTATAAAAAATATATTTTACGCGCGCAAAACTATAAAAATATTTTTGATAATAAAACTACTTTCGTTCGACCAAAAATAAATTCAATGTGGGTTTCGCCATTTGAACCTCGTTCGGTTACTTTTCATTTTACAGAGGCAAACTCTTGGCAATATACTTTTTTTGCGCCGCAAGATATTTTTGGCCTTGTAAAAGTTTTCGGCTCAAAAAAGAATTTTGAAAATAAACTTGATGATTTATTTAACGCGCCGACAGATTTAATTGGTCGCGAACAGGCTGATATTACTGGTTTAATTGGCCAATACGCGCACGGAAACGAGCCGAGCCATAATTTTGCATACTTGTATAATTTTATTGGTGCGCCGTGGAAAACGCAAAATATCGTTCGCAAAATTTTGGATTCGCTTTATACTCCAAATCCAAATGGACTTTGTGGAAATGACGATTGCGGACAAACATCTGCGTGGTTTGTTTTAAGTGCGATTGGAATTTATCCCGTAACTCCCGGAAAAAATATTTACGCTTTATGTTCGCCGATTTTCGACAAAATTAAAGTTGAAGTTGGTGGAAATAAATTTCTTGAAATCACCTCGTCGTCCAAAAATATAAATGATAAATTCATTTCCTCGATTAATTTAAATGGGAAAGAAATTAATGAACCATTTATTTCTTTTGATGATTTTTCTGCTGGTGGTAAATTGCATTTTAATTTAAGCAATAAACCAAACTACAATTTTGGAAAAGATTTTATTTTAAAAAACGAAATCCCAGATTCGCTAAACAAAGTTGCGATTCCTTTTTTTGAGGCGGATGAAATTATTTTTAAAGATTCATTAAAGGTTGCGATTGGTTCGATTGATTTAAATTCGGAACTGTATTATTCAATCAACAATAATGAATTTAGAAAATATCAAACTCCGATTTTGATAAATTCCTCAATCAACATTCGTGCATTTGCAAAAAATCTGTTTTCAAGTGACACAGCAATTGCAGATTTCGTTTTGCACAAGCCAATTGGAAAAATCACTTTGCTTTCAAATTACAATTCTCAGTATACTGGCGGTGGCGACGAAGCATTGATTGATGGAAATTTTGGTAAAAAAGATTTTCGGCTTGGTGCTTGGCAAGGTTACGAAGAAAATAATCTTGAAGCTGTAATTGATATTGAAGAGATAAAAAATATAGAATCGATTTCGCTTTCAACTTTGCAAGATATTAATTCTTGGATTTTTTCTCCGAGCAAAGTTGAATATTCTTTTTCAAACGATGGAATAAATTTTACTGACCAAACCGAAATTACTACTTCAATAGCCCAAAACGATTGGACGATTTCAACCCAAAATTTTGAACTAAATAAAAACATTAAAACCCGTTATGTTAAAATATCTGCAAAAAATATTGGCAAATGCCCTATTTGGCATAAAGGCGCCGGTTTAAAATCATGGCTATTTGCAGATGAAATAAAAATAAAATTGCAAAATAAATAAATTTTTAAAATGGGATCCCGTGTTTTGCTTTTCATCTCAAAATTATTTAAATAATTTTTAATGCGAGCCTAAAATTAATGTCGAAGAAACTATTGCCGCTGTTTCCGAGCGCAAGCGACGACGACCAAGAGAGACTTGAATGAAATTATTTTTTTCTGCCGAAAGAATTTCTTCATTTGAAAATCCTCCTTCCGGTCCAATCACAACTAAAATCTCTTTTGCCTTTTGTTGAAATCGTATCACCTCTGAAACAAATAAAATTCTGTCGGTTTGTTCGTGCGGAATTAATTTTAAATCGTAATTATTTTTTTCAATTAATAATTCATTAAAATCTTTAGCGGAACTAATTTTTGGCTGATAACTTCTGCAACTTTGCTTCATTGCCGATAACGCAATTTGTTGCCATCGCTCTTCTTTTGCACTTTGCGAAATTGTTCGAGATGTAAAAATCGGGATAAAATTTCGGATTCCAATTTCTGTCCCCTTTTCAATTATCCAATCGTTGCGCGAAGGATTTTTTAAAACCGAAAATGCCAAAGTCAAATTTAACCACGATTCATTTTTTCTAAAAAAATGTCGCACGATTTCGCATTCCACCAACTCGTTGTGGATTGCACGAATCACAACTTCGTACGAATTATCCAATCCATCGGTAACCCAAATTGTATCGCCAACAACTTTTCTCAAAACACGCGTGAGATGTTTTGCTTCGTCATTTTCGATGAAAAGAAAATCCTTTTGAATTTTTTCCGGTGGTGTAAAAAAATATTCCATTTAAAATGATGCTCCAATTCCTAAAATAAATTCTGGCGCTGTTTTTCTCTCGCCGTTAAAGGCGATTTCTGTTCGTAAAACTAAACTATAAAATGCTAAAAAATTTAATCCCACGCCGTAACCACTTATTTTATTTTTTCCCCAATTTTGATTTCTATCCCAAGCAGAACCAAAATCGGCAAAAACTGTTCCGTAAATTGCGGTGCGAACATCTTTAAATTGTTCAATCGGTGCTTTATCAAAATGAAAATAAGTTGGACCTAAAATCGAAAATCTTTGTTCGGTGTTGATTAAAAATATGTTTTCTCCTTCATGCACTTCGTTGTAATGTCCGCGAAAACGATTCCAATATCCAAAATACTCTTTGTGATAAAATGGTACTTCTTTCCCTTCGATAAAGCTAAAAAAAGTTCTCGCACCAAATGATGATTTATTATTAAATGGAAAAAAATATTTTCCGTCATAAGTCACACGAGTATAATTATTATTTGTTTGTGGCACACCATATTTTGCAATTTCAATTCTATAATGAATTCCGCTTGAAGCATACTCTTTTAAATCGCGCGAATCATATTTGTAATTTAATTTAATCCACGGAAAATTATCTTTTCCATTATTTGAAACGGTTCTTCCTTTTTTATAATCTGCAACATTTACACTTGAGTATCCAATAATTACAGAATAATCTGTAAATAAATTTTCTCTTTTCCCAATTTTAATTGAGCCAGAATACCATCTTTCTTTAAAATTACTTTCGCCATCTTCAAGCGCAATTAAACTTTTATTTTTATAAATGTTGGTGTAAAAACTTGCGGCAATTAAAATATTTTTTTCGGTATCGAAGTACGGGTCCTCATATTCAAATCCTAAAAACGGATCGTAGCCAGTTGCAAAATTCGCATTAATCTTTTTATGCTCTCCGTTTAAATTATTATTTAAAAAACCAGCGCCGTAAAAAAAACGTTTAATATCGTGGTCTTTAAAGCTTAAAATCGGGTAAGGCAAAAAATAAAGTCGCTCGGTAACTTCAACCTCTAATTTTGCAAAAATCGAATCCCTCTCTACTTTTATTTTTACAGAATTAAAAAGTTCTAAACTATAAATCCTACCAATGTCGTACTTTATTTTAGAGTAAGTTAAAAACGAATCTTTCTTGAGCAACATTTCTTTTTCAATTATAAAAGATTTTGTAATCTTATTGCCACTGAAATTTATTGAAGAGATTATTAATGTAGAGTCGGGAAAATTATAAGTTGTATCATTTAAAAAAGAATTTGAAAAAGATTGGCTAAAAATAGTTACAATCAAAAAAAAATATTTGAACATTAAATTTTTCTGTTGCGATGCTCAACATAAATACATCTATCCATTACAACTTTTAAACCTGCGGCTTCAGCTTTTTTTGCGGCTTCTTGGTTTATAACTTCAAATTGCATCCAAATTGTTTCGGCGCCAATTTTTATTGCCTCTTCAACTATTGGCATAACTTCCTCCGATTTTCGAAAAATATTTACAATCTCAATTTTTTCTGAAACATCCGAAAGCGATTTGTAACATTTCAATCCAGCAACTTCATCGTACAAAGGATTAATTGGAAAAACTTTGTAGCCAACGGATTTTAAATATTCGGTAATTTTTCCACTATCTCTATTTGGTTTTGGAGATGCGCCAACTACCGCAATAGTTTTTGCATTTTTTAGGATTTCGTCGATTGCTTCATTCATAAAATCTATTTTTATTTTGCAAAAATTTTATTCAACGCTTCGGACGCCGCTTTTTGTTCAGCATCTTTTTTATTATTTCCAACACCTCTGGCAACTTCCACTCCATCTACAAAAACTGCAATTGTAAATATGCTGTCGTGTTGCGGTCCCTCTTGTTTTACAATTGCGTAACGAGGAATTTGTTTTTTCTCAGCTTGAAGTAGTTCTAATAATTTACTTTTCGGATTTTTCTCACGCGAGCTAACCGCACCTTCAATAATTTCTTCTTTTATCATCGGATTTAAAAATTTTTCAACCGCTTCAATCCCACCATCTAAATAAATTGCGCCAAGAATTGCTTCAAACGCATCGGCTAAAATTGTTTTTCCCCCTTTACTTGTTGATGTTAATTCGCTGTTGTCGGACATTAAAATAAAATTCCACAAATTGCATCGCAATGCGTAATTCGCCAATTGCTCTCTACTTACTAAATACGAACGATATTGAGTTAATTCGCCTTCGTTTGCTTTCGGAAAAAATTTAAATAAATATTTTGCGGTAATTAAATTCACAACCGAGTCGCCAAGATATTCGAGTCGTTCGTTAGATTCAATTAAGGTTGTTAAATGTCGAAGAACTGAACGGTGAACAAGCGCGGTAAAAAATAAATTCTTATCTACAATTTTATATTTTAATATTTTTTGTAGTTCATTAAAATTTACTTTTTTAAAAAGATTTGCAAGCGATTTATCTTTAAATTTTTTATTCGAAGATAATCGCTTAAAAAAACGAATTATAAAATTCACACTTTTTTAATTTTGAAATTTTTTCAGCAGTATTGTTGCGTTGTGTCCACCAAAACCAAATGTATTGCTGATTGCAACATTTATTTCTCTGCTGATTGCAACATTTGGCGTGTAATTTAATGGACAATTTGGATCGGGTGTTTCGTAATTAATAGTTGGATGAATTTTTTGTTCTGCAATTGAAATTGCTGTTACAACTCCTTCAACTCCGCCAGCCGCTCCAAGTAAATGCCCTGTCATCGATTTTGTAGAATTTACAGAAAGTTTAAAAGCGTTTTCGCCAAAAACAGTTTGTATCGCAATGCTTTCGTTTTTATCATTTGCAGATGTTGAAGTGCCATGCGCATTTATGTAATCAACTTCATTCGGAGAAAGATTTGCATCTCGAAGCGCCATCTTCATCGATCGACATGCGCCTTCTCCTCCCGGAGCTGGGTCAGTAATATGATGAGCATCAGCGCTCATTCCAATTCCGGCAATCTCAGCATAAATTTTTGCACCTCTGCTTAATGCGTGATTTAATTCTTCGAGAATTAAAATTCCTGCACCTTCGCCCATTACAAATCCATCTCGGTTTAAATCAAATGGACGACTTGCTTTTTCTGGCGCATCATTTCTTGTTGACAAAGCTTTCATCGCATTAAATCCACCCATACTCATCGGTGTGATTGATGCTTCGGTTCCACCACAAATAATAATATCAGCGTCGCCTCTTTCAACCAAAATAAAAGCGTCGCCAATTGCATTTGTGCCAGATGCACATGCGGACTGCGTTGAATAATTTGGTCCTTTTGCCCCATATTTCATCGAGATTCTGCCAGCGGCAATGTCACCGATAAACATCGGAATAAAAAAAGGACTAATTCTGTGTGGTCCGTTTGCTTCAATAAAATTTTTATGTTGCGTCTCAAAAGTTTTCATTCCACCAATGCCCGAAGCCACAATTACACCAATTTTTTCCAAATCAAGATTGGAAAAATTTAGTTCCGCATCTTTCACAGCTTCATCAGCCGCAGTTAATGCGTATTGTGTAAAAGGATCAACCCTCTGTGCAAGTTTTCTATCCATCGTATTTAACGGATCGTATCCTTTTAGTTGACAAGCAAATTTTGTGTCGAAGTTTGTTGTATCAAAATATGTTATTGGCGCCGCGCCAGATTTTCCTGCTAAAAGATTTGTCCAACTTTCTTTTGCAGTTAGTCCAACTGGTGTTACGGCTCCAACTCCGGTTACAACAACTCTTCGTGATTTATTTTTTTGAGACATTGTAAAAATTTATTTACTTAATGCCGCGGTGATATATGTAACTGCATCATTAACTGTTCCGATTTTTTCTGCGTCTTCATCTGGAATAGTAATGTTGAATTCTTTTTCAAATTCCATTACAAGCTCAACTGTGTCGAGTGAGTCTGCGCCGAGATCGTTTGCGAATGATGCTTCGTTTGTTATTTGTGCCGCATCAACGCCAAGTTTATTAACGATTATTTCTTTTACTTTTTCTGCTACATTTGACATTTGATTGTCCTTTCTTTTGTTTAATGATAAATTACATTGTCATTCCACCATCGACCGCAAGCACTTGCCCTGTCATATAATCTGACGCCGATGATGCTAAGAACGAAACAACTTGCGCCACTTCAAAAGTTTTGGCAATTCGTTTCATTGGTATTTGTGTTAAGATAATTTCTTTTTGTTTTTCAGTCAACTTTTCTGTCATTTCAGTATCTACAAAACCGGGCGCCACTGCATTGACTTGAATATTTCGCGAAGCTAATTCTTTTGCGATTGATTTTGTAAATCCAATCACTCCTGCTTTTGAAGCAACATAATTTGCTTGCCCAGCACTACCGGAAATCCCGACAACTGATGAAATATTAATTATTTTTCCAGAGCGTTGCGACATCATTTGTCTGGAAACAATTTTTGTGTAATGAAAAACCGATTTGAGATTCGTATCTAAAACTAAATCCCAGTCAATTTCGCTCATTCGCATCAAGAGAGAATCCCTTGTAATACCAGCGTTATTTACTAAAATATCAATTTTTCCAAATTCTTTAATTACCGACTCAACAACTTCGATTGCTTTTACGCCATCGGCGGCATCAGCTTGATAGCTTTTTGATTTTCTTCCAAGTTCGCTAATTTCTTTTTCAAGTGAAACTGCAAATTCGGGCGAACTACGAAAAGTAAAAGCAACATCAGCACCACATTTTGCAAATTCAATTGCGATGGCTCTGCCAATTCCGCGAGTTGCGCCGGTAACCAAAACTACTTTTGAAGTTAAATCAATCTGTTTCATTTTTGATAATATAATTTTGTAAAGGTTAAGTTCAAAGTTTATTTTTAGTGTATTGGGCTTCCATTTCAAGTAGCTTTGAATAGTCATTTTCACCCAAAATAAAAACCAACTCATCTTTACACGATTTTACTAACGATTGATTCTTTTCCTGTACAATTGTACAACATTTTGTTTTGTCTTGTCGATAATCATCAAAAGTTAAAGCGCCACCATCAACTGTAATTGGAAACGCAATACAAAAAAATGGTTTGATTGCCCAAGAGCCGAGTCCACTTTCTTTTCCATAAATTTGAATTGAACATTTTCCTTCTCGATTTAAAAACGCACATTTATTATTTACAACATTTGTACTATTTGCAAAACCAGATGGAAAATCATTATCAATCTCTTTTTTAACATCAAACCAAAGCGATTCATCTTTTGTTTGAGTCTCGTCCATAAAATTTTTGATTTCATTTTTATGAAGAAGAACTCTTTCCATATCGGCTGGATCTAAAAATACACCCGAAGCACAACAGGTCGAATCGCAATCGTACGGAGTGCAATTATTGCCAAATCCTTTTTCAAACAAAACTGTATCGATTTCATATTTTCCAATTTTAAGCATTTAAAAATTTCTCCAATTCGTCAGCTGTATCAATTCCACTAATTTGGGCGTTCGCCGAAATTCTTTTAATTAAACCTTGTAAAACTTTTCCGGGACCAACTTCAATATAATTCAATGCACCGTTGTTTGTCATATTTTTTATCGATTCATCCCATCGCACTGGCGAAGTCAATTGTTCGGAAAGCATTTTTTTTATTTCATCTCCGTTTGTAATCGGCTTAGCGCAAACATTTGCATAAACCGGATTAGTAATATTATTTATTTTTGTTTCAGATAAAACTTCATCAAGTTTTTCCCTTGCCGAAGCCATAAGTGGCGAATGAAACGCGCCACTAACAACAAGCTCTTTTACTAATCGCGCGCCTCTTTCTTTCAATTTTGACATTGCAATTGCAACACCATTTTTCGAGCCAGAAATTACAATTTGCCCCGGCGAATTAAAATTTGCCGACTGAACAATTTCTGTTTTTGATACTTCTTTGCAAACCTCATCAACAATATTATTTCCAACTCCAATAATTGCCGCCATTGTTCCAGGTTTTTCAATTCCAGCTTGCAACATTAATTCTCCGCGTAATCGCACAAGTTTAAGCGCATCGGAAAAATTTATTGCCTCAGCCGCAACAAGTGCCGAATATTCTCCAAGCGAATGACCAGCAAACATTTTTGCATCAGGAATTTTTAATAAATTCCAAACCGCAATGCTGTGTAAAAAAATTGCTGGTTGCGTGTTTGATGTTTGCTTTAATAATTCTTCTGGTCCATCAAAACAAATTTTTGATAATTTAAAATTTAAAATATCATCGGCTTCTTCAAATAATTCTTTTGCCGAAGAAAATCTTTCAACTAAAGTTTTGCCCATTCCAACATATTGCGAGCCTTGCCCGGGAAATACAATTGCTTTCAAATTTAATTTCCTTTTGGCAAATCCATCGACCATTTTACAAACACAGCGCCCCAAGTGTAACCTGCGCCAAAACTTGATAAAATTAAGTTGTCGCCTTTTTTAATTTTTCCAGCATAATACCATTCGGATAAACAAAGTGGAATTGTCGCGGCAGTTGTGTTGCCGTACTTTTCAATATTTATCATAACTTTTGATTTGTCAAGCTTCATTCTTTCCGCACATGCATCGATGATTCTTAAATTTGCTTGATGAGGCACAAGCCATGCAACATCATCTCCGGTTAAATTATTTCGTTTCATAATTTCAGCTGAAACATCTGCCATCCCAACTACCGCATTTTTATAAACAGATTTTCCATCTTGATAAATGTAATGCATCTTTTTGTCAATCGTTTCATGTGTTGGTGGATTTAAACTCCCGCCGGCTTTCATATATAAAAAATTTCCACCGTTACCGTCGCTATAAAGTTTGTGATCAATTATTCCAAAAGATTCGTCGGAAGATGGCTCAAGCAAAACTGCTCCAGCACCATCGCCAAAAAGTATGCAAGTATTTCTATCGGAATAATTTAAAATCGAACTCATTTTATCTGCGCCAACAACAATAATTTTTTTGTATCGACCGGTTTCAATCATTTGCGAGCCAACTGTAATTGCGTAAACAAATCCCGAGCAAGCTGCAGAAATATCAAAACCCCAAGCGTTTTTTGCGCCGATTTTTGCTTGTATTACGCATGCTGTCGCAGGGAAAAACATATCGGGCGTAACAGTGGCAACAATTATAACATCAATTTCTTGGGCAGAAATTCCTCGTTGCTTTAAAATTATTTCAATTGCTTTAACCGACATGTCGCTCGTTGCGCCTTGTTCCATAATTCTTCTTTCGCTAATTCCTGTGCGTGCGCGAATCCATTCGTCGTTTGTATCAACTAATTTTTCTAAATCAAAATTTGTGATTTTTTTTTCTGGCACATAATGGCCAACAGCAGTGATAGTGGAAATAATTTTATTCATTTTGATACCTTGATAAAGTTTCTTCAATAATTTTCGGCAGATTTTGAAGCGATGTTTCTTCTGCGCGCAAAATCATATTTTTGATTGCTTTTGGCGATGAACGACCATGTCCAATAATTACAACTCCGTTAACTCCAAGAAGCGGAACTCCGCCGACATCTTCGTAATTTAAATCTCCAAAAACTTTTTTTAAAGGGAACTGTGCAACTCCCATTAAAAGTTTATTTATAAAATTTTTCTCTGCGTAATTTTTAAATCTTTCTTTTAAAACGCTAACCATTCCTTCGGCAAATTTTAAAATTGAGTTTCCAACAAAGCCATCGCAAACAATTACATCGGCTTTAAATTTTAAAATATCTTTGCTTTCAATATTCCCGATAAAATTAATTTCATTCCCAATTTTTTTTAATCGCTCAAAAGTTTCTTTCGCAAGTTCATTCCCTTTTCCTTCTTCCGAGCCAATATTTAAAAGAGCAATTCTTGGGCGAGTGCGTTTAAAAATTCTTTCCGAATAAATTCCAGCCATTAAAGCAAACTCAACTAAAAATTGCGCTCGGCAAT
Organism: uncultured Chitinophagaceae bacterium; assembly: GCA_964367235.1. GTDB lineage: Bacteria > Bacteroidota > Ignavibacteria > UBA10030 > UBA8401 > JBBTLW01. The sequence continues at coordinate 33,573 of CAYIXI010000010.1, forward strand.
CTACAACCGAACCAATATCAGTCAGCAAAACCGGACCGAAAGAAGTTGGAAGTGGCGCCGCAATTGTTGGGCGACTAACTCCCGGGATTCTTCCTAAAATTAAAATTGCCGCGGCAGTTGTTGCGCCTGTGTTTCCCGTATTAATTACAGCGTTTGTTTCGCCATTTTTTAGCGACATCATCGCATGCGAAAGCGAAGAATCGCTTTTTTGTTTGATTGCCGTAACTGGCGAATCATTCATATCAATCACACTTTTAGTATGATGAACTTCAATTGATAATTTTTCGGCGTTTTGTTTTTTGATTTCGGCTTTTATTAAAGTTTCATCCCCAAATAAATCAATTTGAAAACGATTGTTGGTTTCGCGAAGAGAAAGTATAGCGCCCGAAACTTCGTTAACTGGCGCATGGTCACCACCCATTGCGTCAATTGCGATGCGTAATTTTTTCATTTTAAATTTTCAATTTAAAATTAGAAAAAAGTATTAGGCTTCTTTCGGAGTTGTTATAGATCGGCCATTGTAAAAACCGCAGTTTGGACAAACGCGATGAGATAATTTTACCTCATGACAATTTGGACATTCGGAGGTTGATGGAGCAGTGGCTTTGTAATGTGTGCGGCGTTTTCGTCCGCGTGTTTTAGAGTTTCTTCGTTTAGGATTTGGCATAGTTTATTCCATTCTCACAAAATAATTTCAATAATAATTAGTTTCCAGATATTTTTTTTAATTCGTTCCATCTCGGATCAATTTGATTGTTTTCACAATCACACTTGAAGCCGGGTAATTCATTTAAATTTTTTCCACAACTGTAACAAAGTCCTGCGCAATCATCATCGCAAAGTATTTTTTGCGGAATAGCAAGTTCGAAATATTCACACAAATCTTTTGATATATCAACTGCCTGCGACCAATGACTTATTACAATTTCATTCATCTCAAAATCTCGATACGAATCGCCTTCGCCATTATTTATAATGAGCGAAAAAACAATTTCAATTTTTTTTGAGAACTCTTTTAAACATCTGTCGCAACAAAACATTGCAACATTGCTTGCTTCTATTTTTAAAACAGCTTTGTACTCAAACTTCTCAAGTGCAATATGTACATCAACTTCGTTTTGAAATGGCTCTTTAAGTCCAATTTCCTTCGAATCCCATTTAAAATCAAGGGAATGCTTCCCTTCCGAAAGTTGCGCGAGTTGTATTTTCATTTTTCCTCCTTTAGAAATTAGCTTAAAAAATGGGGAAAATCTCTAAAAATTTTTTACTCGAGTGCCAAAATAAAAAAAAATGAGGCAATAATCAAGATTACGAAGCTTCAGTTTCAGTTTGCTCGGTTGATCCTTCTTGTCGCGGTGAAAAAGATTTTTTTGGCACATTCTCTTCGACATACACAATTGCTTCTTCAAGCGCATCTACAAATTTGTCAAAATCTTCTTTGTAAAGAAAAATTTTATGCTTTTTGTATTCGTCTTCGCTAATTTTTTTACTTTCGGTAATTGTGATGTATAAATCGTTCTCCGATTTTGTAGATTTTACATCAACAAAGTAAGTTCGTTTTCCGGCGCGTACTCGTCGGCTAAAAACTTCTTCGTTTCTTTCTCTGTTACTGTCGCTATTTCTATCTTTGTAGCCATCTCGTGATTCCATTTTTACTCCTTCTTTTTTTGTTAGTGATTAATAATTTATTTTTTTATTACTGCAATTTTTGATTTAGCTATTTTTGTTCCATCGTCGGAATAAGCCACAACAAAATAAATTCCCGATGCAACAAGTTTTCCGTTTGAATCTTTTCCATCCCAAAATGCACGACCGCCACCTTGCGCGGCAAACTCGGTAATGAGCGAACCGTAAATCGAAAATATTTTTATATTTGAATTTGAAACAAGTCCGCGAATCATTACAGATTGATTTTGATTTACAATAAATGGATTTGGACTAATTTTTAATTTAGAAAATTCTTCTTCGGGCTCAACAGTTAAAATTTCAAGCGATGATAATCCTTTGGCGGTGCCAAAATAAACAATTCCTTTTTTTTTGTTAAACGAAATTACATTTACATCGTTATCAATTAGTTTTCCATTTGTTGACTGAACATCATAGCTTGCGATGAGTGAATTTCCATCGGGCGATAAAACAAAAACTCCTTTTTGTGTACCAAGCCATTTATTATTTAACGCATCAATCGCAATTGTGTTAATTGGCAAATCTCTCACTGCGCCATAATAAACTTTGCTAACTTGCTGTGTCGGATGACGAGTGTCGCGAATAATTGTTACGCCCGAACTTGTTGCAAGCCACAGCTCATCATCTTTATCAATTGCAAGCGCGCTGACTTGCGAACTTGTCAAACCATTCGACTCTGAAAACAGCCCCCAATTATCGCTCGTTCCAGCGATATTAATTTTTTCATTAAAAAAAGTACATTTCGTAACAAGCGGAACAAATCCGTACATCGCACTTCCCATCCATTTCGTTCCGTTTTTATCAACCAATAAATTTGATTGATAAATATAATTATCAATTGATGGCGCGCTGAATGATTCCCAAGTTGAATCTTTTTGATTGAGTTTCCAAAGAATTTTGTAATTGCTTGATTGAAAAATTAAAACCCAAAGATTTCCTTCGTTATCGTATGCTATCCCAGTTGGAATAATTTGCGTTACGGCTTTTGCTTCGCCAACAAATCCAGGATCGATATGATTAAAAACTTTTTCGATTTCGTTTTTGGAATTTACTTTATAAATTCCTCCGCCAAAAGTGCTAATCAATTTTATATTGTTGGGACCTAAAAGAATTTTAAAAGCCCAAGCGTTTGTAAAATTTTTCCATTCAACGCCGTCAAAACTTGAAAATCCTTTTCCAGTATTAAGTCCACTTGCAGTCCACACAACACTATTTTCATCAACTACAACATCGTAAAAAATATTTGACGCTGGTCCATTTGGAGAAATCATTTTCCAACTTTGCGCGCCAAGAGTAAAATAATTTATTCCATCTTTTGCGCCAATAATAATATTTCCAATCTCATCGAAAGCAATTGAAGTAATATTTCTTTTTTTAGTAAAAGGTAAAAATGAAACTGAAAATTGTTTTGAAATAAAACTAATTCCGATTGAATCAACTACAATTAACGATGTGTCGTTTGACGCAATTGCAACTGGAGTTTGATTTATATTTTGAATTTTATTCCAAGACTCGTTTTCAAATTTAAAAACTCCTTCGGTTGCGGCAACAAAAATTTTATTGTTAAATTTTTTAATCCCAATTGGATTAATGTCAGCTAAACCAATAATCCACGAATCGGGAGAAACAAGATTTATGCTTCCCAATTTCGAAACAATTATATTTTTATTTGTCGCAATAAAAACTCTTCCATCAGAAATTAAAGCCGAAATGATTTCAGTTGAAGTTGAATTTGCGAAGTTTGAATAAGTATCGCCGAACTCAAATTTTTCAATGTTAAAAATACTGACGCCAAATATAGTCGAAATCAGCATTGTATCGCCAATTGAATAAAAATTTGTAATTGCTTTTTGCGTTCTCGAAGAAAGCAAAATATCTTTTATCTGTTTCCAATTTCCAGTTTTTGGAGAATAAATATCAATCGCGCCAGTGGAGTGCCCCATCCAAATATTTTTATTTTTGTCAACTGCAATTGCGGTTACATTATTCGATGAAAGCCCGTCGGTGTTTGTTAGTTTAGAAAATGAATTATTTTTTTTTGCATAACTATAAACTCCGCCATTTGTTGCAACCCAAATTGTATCGCCGATTGCGGCAAGCATTTTTGTCTCGCTCATGTTTGTGTAACTTTTCCAATTTCCAGTTTGAGATTTAAGAACTGAAAAAATAAAAAATAAAAAAATAAAAATTTTAATTTTCATTTTATTTTTTTCTCGTTTCGGCTAACATTTTTATTTTATTCAACTGAGGAATACTTACACCAAATTTACCAAGATTTTCTTCTTCGTGATTTCCTCCTCCGTGAAAATCTGATCCACCGGAAATTAACATATTTTTTTCTTTTGCCAACGAATGATAAAATCTTTCAACATATTTTTTATGCGATGGATGGTAGACTTCAATTCCATCAATTCCAGATTTTACAATTGTATGAAGAGTTATCTCTTCAATATTTCTACCAGGATGAGCTAAAAAAGAAACTCCGCCAGCGTTTGCAATTAGTTCAACTGTTTCGTGAATTGTAAAATGTGGTTTTGGCACAAAGGCTGGTCCATCGTTTCCGATATAATCTCTAAACGCATCGGAAAAATTTTTTACAAATCCACTTGCTACAAGTTTGCGAGCAATATGCGCTCTACCAATTGCGCCAACAGATTTTGTTTCGTTTTCATTTGGGAGTAAATCGTCAATATTAATTTTAGCACCAAGATTATTTAATTTTTCAACAATTTTAAATGCACGGGTTTTACGCGCGTGACGAAAATCGTCGAGCGTTTGCAAAAGATATTTATCATTTGGATTAATAAAATAGCCGAGAATATGCGCTTCATAATCGCCAACCGATGCACTTAATTCAACGCCAGAGATAACATCGATATTATTTTTCAATCCATATTGATGTGCTTCGGTAAAAGCAAGGGTGGAATCGTGGTCTGTAATTGCAATTGTGGAAAGCCCAAATGCGCTTGATTTATCAATTAATTGAATTGGAGTAAGCACACCATCAGAAAAATTAGTGTGCGTGTGTAGGTCGCACAACATCTTCAACATAAAATAAAATTAAAGTAACGGCACATTATCAATCGCCACAAAAAGAGATTGTTACAAATTAAGATTTCGAAACATTTCGTAATCGTTAATGATGAGTTTATTTCCCTGTAATTTTATTAATCCTTTCTTTACAAATTTGTGAAACATTCTTGAAACGGTCTCACGCGAAGTGCCTGCCATATTTGCTAAATCTTGTTGCAAAGGCAAATCTTCAATTTCAACATGACCGTTTCGATACATTCCTATTTCATCAGCGAGTTGTAAAATTACAAACGCAATTTTACCGGCGGCATCTTTTAGCGATAAACTTTTTATTTGAGAATCTGCTTTACGCAAACGAATGGTTAATTCTTTTAAAAGAGCTACTGCAACTTGCGGATGTTCGTGTATTAAATTTAAAAAGTCGTGACGGTGAATTATAAAAATTGCCGACATGCCAAAGGATACTACACTTGCCGATCGAGTTGCACCATCAAGAATTGCCATCTCTCCAAAAAAATCGTTTTCGGTTAAAATTGAGAGAATTACTCCTTTTCCTTTTTCGTCCATGCGAACAACTTTTACTTTACCACTAATTATAATAAACATAGCGGCGCCTGTTTCTTCTTCAATCAAAATCATTTCGCCTTTTTTAAATTTTTTTATAGTACCAAGGCTAACAATTTTTTCGAGAACCTGATCGGTTAAATCTCCAAAAATTGGAACATAGTGGAGGAAGTGTCTTTTTTCTTTTGTGAGTGCCATAATAAATATATGCCAATATATTTTTGTTTGGATTAAAAAGCAACTAAAATATTTCTTTTGTAAAAGAAATTTATCGTAGCTGTTTAAATCTAAATATTATTTTTGATGAATTAACTGACGAGTTGATTTTTAAATTTCAAATTTGTATTTTTGTGCTCGCTTAAAACTATTCCGTAGTAGCTCAATGGCAGAGCAATCGGCTGTTAACCGATAGGTTGTAGGTTCGAATCCTACCTGCGGAGCAAGTATTATTTGCAAATCAATCGTTTTTTCAGTGTATTTTTCGTTTTTTTCAAATATCTCATTTTAAAGTATTTCGTCCCTTACGGGACTTTTTTATTTTTCTGGTTCGAAGTTTACCAATATCTAATCTCTCTGGGATTATTGACTTCAAAAATTTAAAAACAAATAGTTGAAATAATTACCAATCTAAAATCATTTGGAAATTTAACTTTTGATTTATTTTTTATAGTATCCCGTAGGGATAAAATATTGGTAACCAAAATTAAACAAAAGTATCTTGTCCCGTTAGGGACAAAATATTTTTATAATTAAAAGTTTACCAATATCTAATCTCTCTGGGATTATTGACTTCAAAAATTTAAAAACA
>CAYIXI010000010.1:39763-50413 GCA_964367235.1 uncultured Chitinophagaceae bacterium
AATATTGGTAACCAAAATTAAACAAAAGTATCTTGTCCCGTTAGGGACAAAATATATTTATCACTAAAAGTTTTCCAATATCTAATCCCTTTGGGATTATTAAATTCAATTTTTAATTTTAATTGATAAAATTTTTATTGGTGGTTGAATTCTTTGCAGAGAATCGTTTTGATTTTGAATTTTTTTAACGATTTCCATTCCACGAATTACTTTCCCGAAAGCGGCAAAACCTTCTCCATCGGGATTTCTTTTTCCACCAAAATTAAGTTCTGGTTGTGCACCGATGCAAATAAAAAATTCGGTAGTTGCTGTGCCGGGTTCGTTTCTCGCCATCGAGAGCGTGCCATCGAAATGTTTAATTCCCGTTTTATTTGTTCGCTCATGCGGAATTGGTAAAAATTTATTTTCAAGCGAGTCAAGTCCACCTTGAATTACTTCTATTTTTGATTTGCTGTAAGGTTGATTTGTAGTTTTAACTGTTCTGTAAAAAGTTGCGCCATTAAAATGATTTTCATTTATGTGAAATAAAAAATTTTTTGAAGTTATTGGCGCTTCGTTTAAATAAATCTCTGCTTCAATCTCACCAACTTCGGTAAGAAAAATTATAGTTGGGTTATCTTGCAAGCATCCAAGAAATAATATCGACAAAAAGTATAAATATTTTTTCATTTCGTTTTATCAATTAAATTATAATTCAATGTTAGTGATTACTTCTCTAAATTTATCAAAAATAAATAATGATGCCAAGTTTTAATTCAAAAATATTTTTTTTATTGGAATTATATTTGCTTATCTTGTCGAAACAAAATAAATAAAGTGAAAGGAAATAAATGAAATTAGATGATTTTCGCTTAAATCTACACGGAAAAGAATATGTCCCGATAATTATTGGTGGAATGGGTGTAAATATTTCAACTGCCGAGCTTGCTTTAGAGGCGGCGCGTTTGGGCGGAATTGGCCATATTTCCGATGCAGAAGTACATGCTATTGCCGATAAACGGTTTGGAACAAATTTTATTGAAAGAAAAAGAGAAAAATATTTTGCGAGCAAAGATCAAAGAAGTAAACCTGAGGTTCAATTTAATATTGATGAACTTGCAGAAGCGCAAGGATTGCATGTTTCAAAAACAATGGAAGCAAAAAAAGGTAGCGGTGCAATTTTTATGAATTGCATGGAAAAGCTGACAATGAATAATCCTTTGGAAACACTAAAAACTCGATTGAGTGCGGCGATGGATGCGGGAATCGATGGAATCACTTTGAGCGCTGGACTTCATCTTCGTTCGTTTGAACTTATAAAAAATCATTCACGATTTTTTGATACAATGTTTGGAATAATAGTTTCATCTGCTAAAGCATTAAATCTTTTTCTAATTAAAGCCGCACGCGTTGGACGCCAACCTGATTATATTGTAGTTGAAGGTCCACTTGCTGGCGGGCATTTAGGATTTGGAATTAATAATTGGAAAGAATTTAATTTAAAATCTATCACCGATGAAGTTTTGCAATTTTTAAAAGAACATGGATTAAAAATTCCTGTTATTCCTGCTGGTGGAATTTTTACTGGCACCGACGCTGTTGAATTTTTACAAAGTGGCTCAAGCGGAGTTCAAGTTGCAACAAGATTTACAGTTACAAAAGAATCTGGTTTGCCAGATTTTGTTAAGCAAAAATATTTTCAAGCGCTTGAAGAAGAAGTTGAAGTCAACACAGTTTCTCCAACTGGTTATCCGATGCGAATGTTAAAACAATCCCCTGTTTTGCAAAAAAGTGTGAAGCCAAATTGCGAAGGGTTAGGTTATCTTTTAGATTCAAAAGGCAATTGCTCTTATCTTGGCGCTTATTACGATGAAATTCAAAAAGGAATTTCTGCCGCAAATGTTTTTATAAAAGAAAAAGTTTGTTTGTGCACCGGGATGCAAACTTTTAAATGTTGGACTTGTGGGCATTATGTTTATCGATTAAAAGATACAACCAACAAATTGATTGATGGTGTTTATCAACTTTTAACTGCTGAACATGTTTTCCAAGATTATCTTTTTAGCGAAGATCATAAAATAAAACTCCCCGAGTTTGAACTTGCGTTTGCATAAATCACTCTTCGACAGGCTCAGAGTGACGAAGAAGAGTGAGTAAATACAAAAAGGCAGTTTGATAAAAAATCAATCTGCCTTTTTAATTTTTATTTAAGCAAAATCATTTTTTTAACATCAGTAAAAATTTTGCCAAGGTTATAGATTGGACTAAAGTCCAACTATTCTTCTGGGTTTTCTAACCCAGCCCTTAAGGGCGGGGTTATTGTAAAACATATCTTATCGGGCTTTAGCCCAAATTAGTGTTGCTTCTACTTTAGGAGAAGCATTTTTTTTGTTTCGCTAAAATTTCCAGATCGAAGTGTGTAAAAATAAATTCCGTTTGATAAATTTTTTGAATTAAATTTTACTGATTGCTTCCCTCCGTTTTGTTTCTCATTTACTAAAGTTGAAACTTCCCTTCCAATTACATCGTACACTTTTAATAATACATGTTTGGTTGTTGGTAACTGATAATTGATTACTGTCGAAGGATTAAATGGATTTGGATAGTTTTGTTCAAGCGAAAATTTATTTGGAAATAAATTTTTATTTTCAACCGAAAGCACATCGCCTTTGTAATATGCGCCAAAAATTATCATCATCTCGTCTGTGCTTTGCACACCAAAACGAATTGTTTGAGATGTGCTGTTATGATATGTCGCAATTGCTTTTAATGCTTGCCCCGGTAAAAGTGTAAGTGGTGGTTCTAATTCCAAAATTGGTGGATGCGACCAATCGTCTGTCCAATAAATTGTTTTGCCATCAAGCGCACCACCAACTACTTCAATTTTAAATTCTTTTAATCTTTCGTGAGCGTGAGAAAATAATTGAATGATATTTATTTTTTCAGTCGTTGGAAAAACTTTTGTAATAGTTGTAGTTTGATTTGGTGGAAGTGTGATGTCTTGATTTCCTAAATTTAAAACCTCCGCGATTGCTTTAACTTCGCTTAAAGGAACGGTATAAAGATTTGCGTAAATATCTCCAGTCTGCAAAATTCCCGATCGGTTTACATAGTGCGAGTTCAAATCAAAACCAGTTTTTTTAGGCAATCTCAAAGCAATTCCTTTTGGAAATCCTTTGTTGAGATATGATGTTTGCGTCCCAGCAAAAAATTGATGAAATCCCATTGAGTACGCTGTATAAATATTTACGAGCCCAGTTACTGTGTCGCGTAAATCGCGATATTGAAATTGTAAAGAATCAACTAACTTCATCAATGCGGGAGGAATATTTGAATTAAATGTATAAAAAATAAAATGATGACTGCCAGGCTTCATCGAAATTTCAACTCTGCTAACAAATAAATCTTCTTGATGATTTAATGGCCAGTAATAAAAAAATTCTCTGTCGTTGTTTGTATTTGGTCGCACATTAAATGGGCCTAAATGAAATTGCATTCCTTTACCTGCGGCAGGCGGAGTCAACGGTTTAAACTCCGGAAGTTGATAACGAGTAGTATCGTTCAGTAAAGTGTCGCTTGCAACAATGCCAAACTCAGGCGCGCCAGCATAAAGCCATTGATAAATTAATTTTAATTCGCCATTGGTTAAAAAATTATCGCCAAGTGGCATTAACGAGCCATAAAAAGGATGGTCATCGTAAAAATGTTGTTGCTTCGATGCGTCAATTTTTTCCCACAAAAAACTTTTCCCAATTCCTTGAAAACTCCCCGCGTTGCTGACGCGAACTAATTGATCGTTTTTTGCCGCGATATTTCTGGGTTCGACATTTAGTAAACTTTTATATGCTGTATCTTTCGACAACATCAAACCAGATTGCACACCGAAATATGAATTTACATTATGACAATTTACGCAACGGCTATCAAAAATTTTATTTTGAATTACACTCCAAGTTGATTGTTGAGAAAGTGAAATTTGAAAAACAAAAAGGATGAAGAAATATTTTAAAATAATTTTTTTAATTGACATTTATATTTTCCGTGTGATGATTAATGAGTCGAAAATTAGTTTATTGTTAGATGAAAATCAATTCTTAAAGTTTAAAATTTCATCTTATTGTAAAAAGAAAATCTTAATCATATATTTAAGTATAAAATGAAGACAAATTTAATTTATCCATTAATAATTGTATTATTTTTTGGTTGCACTTCGCCAAGTAAATTAACTTTGGTTGATAAAGAGCCAAAAAGAGAAATCGATAAAAGTAGAGCGCTTGAGCTTTATATGCAGGGCTCGATGTTTGAAGGCAATCAAGAATTTCAAAAAGCAATTGAGGCTTACAAAGAAGCACTATTATATGACGATGCTGATGCAATTTATTTTGCGCTTGCACTGAACTCCACGCGATTAGAAAATTTTGAAGATGCAGTTATATTTTCTCGGGAGGCAATTAAACGCGACACGCTAAAACTTGATTATCGGTTTATGCTTGCGGAAAATTTAATTATGCTCGGCAGAAATGATTTAGCGCTCAACGAATATTATAATATTTTAAAAATTGACTCGACTAACTTCCAAAGCCAACTTGCGCTTGGAATTATTTTACAACAAAAAGAACCGCTCAAAGCACTTTCAATTTTTGAAAAATTAATTTTAAAAACAGATGAGCCGCTCGAAATTTATGCTCGCATGAGTGTAATAAATTTATCGTTGAGAAGATTTCAGCAAGTTGCAAATATTTACAATGCAATGATAAAACTGCAACCAAATAATAATTATTTAAAAGAGGATTTGGCAGATATTTATATATCACTCGAAAAACCTGACAGCTCATTAATTATATTTGATTTCCTTCATAAACAAAATAAAAATGATTTAAAAATTAATGGCATGCTGGCTGAAATTTATTTGTCAAAAAATAATTGGGAGAAAGCGCAATATCATTTTAAGAATGTTTTAAAAAACGATTCGCTAACTGCCGAAACAAGATGGAGAATTGCTGTAGTTTATTTTTCGCAAACTGAAAAAGATTCATCTTTATTGTTGGAAACTATTTCGCAGTTACAAACAATGAGCAATAATTATCCAACTGATTGGCGACCAAAATTTTATTTGGGGCTAATGAGTATTGAGCAAAATAAAACTGATGAAGCCGCTTTTTATTTTGATAGCGTTACAAATGTTGCGAGTTGGAATCTCGATGCGTGGACAAATTTAACTTTTCTTTATTTTCAAAAAGAGGAATATACTCAAGTAATACGCATACTTGAGAAGGCTTTGCTTATTTTCCCAAATGAATCGAAAATATATTTTTATTTAGGCATAGCGCAATCGCAAAATAAAAATCATGTTGAGGCGATTAAAAGACTTGAACAAGCAAAAAAATTAAATCCGAAAGACGCAACTATTTTTTCTTCTCTTGGTTTTTCGTATGACGCATTAAAAGATTTTGCAAACTCAGACATTGCATATCAAAATGCTTTAAGACTCGACTCACTAAATGCAACATCGTTAAATAATTACGCATACAGTTTAGCTGAAAGAAATTTGAAATTAAGAGATGCTTTAGAAATGTCTCTTCGCACTATTATAATTGATTCAACAAACTCATCTTTTTTTGATACGCTCGGGTGGATTTATTTTAAACTTGCATTGTACAACGAAGCACTTCAATATTTAAAAAAAGCAATTGAGTTTTCTCCAGAACCAAATGCGATACTTTTTGATCATTTGGGAGATTTATACGAAAAATTAAATAACAAAGATCTTGCAATTTATAATTGGAAGAAAGCGATTGAAACTGATCCAACATTAACTTCGGTGAAAAATAAAATAATTGAAAGAGATAAATAAATTGAAAACTAAATTAATTTTTTTAGTTTATCTTTTTTTAATTGGTTGCTCTACGGAAAAAGAAATTATTTCAAGTGACGAAATAATTTCGTCCGAAGTTTTACTTAGAGATGAATTTATCAAACACAACAATAACCGCCAAATAGTTTCTAATATAATAGAGATGAAATGCAGCGTTGAAGCTAATTTTAATAATAACTCTGCAAGCGGCAAACTTGAAATATTTGCAAAAATTCCTGATTCGGTTTTAGTTCGTGCAAGTGGACCATTTGGGATTTCAATTGGAAATTTATTAATAACGAAAAATAAATTTACTGTTTACGACAACATCAATGGAACGATTTCGGAGCATTCTCAGTTTGCAAAATTTCCACAAGTCGATAGCATTTATCTAAACTATATTTTTTCGTTTTTAACAGCAACTCCAAAAATTGAATTTACACTTGAAAGCCCAATAGATTCAGTGTTTAATGATGGAAATAAATCGACTGTAATGTTTGCAAAAGAAGAAAAATTTATTTCTTATGAGTTTGATAATAAAACTAAAAATTTAATTACAGCTTTTATGCAGGATACGAATTATACAAATTATATGTTGCTTGCAAATTTTAATTATTTGACAGAAAAATATTCACCTCGTTCATTCAAAATTATTTCTAAAATATATTCAGAAACAATATTAGATATTTTCGTTGACCAATATAATACTTCCCCTACTTTCACATCAATTGCAAAAGAGTTGCCAAGCGAGGAAGGATACACCAGAAAATGAAATTGATTTTATTTTTATTTTTTATATTTGCGATTGATATTTCTTTTGCTCAGCAAAAGGAAATAAACAAAAAAGAGCGCGCTCTTGAAGGATTGAGAGAAGAAATTGAGAGCTACGAAAAAAAAATTCAGGAGAGTGAAAAAAAAGAAATATTAACACTCGAAAGAATTGATGATATTGAAAAACAGAGTAATACGGTAAATAGACTTGTTACCGCATTAACCAGCGAAGCGGAAAGAATTCACACGCAAATTATATTTTTACAAAAGACAATAATTGAACTTGAATCGCAATTAAGCGCGATAGTTTCTCAATATGCTCGATATGCAAAATCGGTTTATACAAAAGGTAAAATCCACGACTTAGAAACTATCGCTTCAGCCAATTCGCTAAACCAAATTGGCATACGCGTTGTTTACTTAAAATATTTTTCAGAACAGAGGAAAAAAGATATTTCGCTGATTCAAAATAAATCGGCGCTATTGGCAGATGAAAAATCCAAACTCGAAGTAGCGTTAATCGAAGAAAAGAATTTAATTTCGCAAAAATCAAATGAGTTTGATAATCTTGTAAAAATGAAATCGCGTAGAAAAATTCTTTTGTCCGAAATCAGAAACAATCAAAAAGAATACGAACGAGAATTATTGAGAAAAATTAAAGCAAGCAAAGATCTCGAAAAAATAATTGTTGACTTGATTGAAGATGAACGCGTTCGAAAAGAGGAAGAGGAAAAGAAAAAAATTGCACAGCAAATTGCAAAAAATAAAAAGTTAAAAACTGCAAAACCAATTGTAAAATCATATCCAATTCTCCCTTTGCCTGAAAAAAACAAATTGCCGTGGCCTGTCGTAAAAGGTACAATTGTAACTCGTTTCGGAATTAGTACGCACCCGATTTTAAAAATCCAAACTGAAAATAATGGAATTGATATTTCTGTTCCATCGGGCTCGGATGTTAAAGCGGTTTCGGACGCGGAGGTTTCAATTATTTATTGGTTGCCTTCGTATGGGAATTTGATAATTTTAAATCATCGAAACGGATTGCGAACTGTGTATGCAAATCTTTCGGATATTTTTGTTACAAAAGGACAAGATGTAAAAAAAGGAAGTTTGATTGCACGGAGCGGTGAGACTATTTCTGGAAGTATTCTTCATTTTGAGGTTTGGAGAGAAAAAGAAAAATTAAATCCAGAAAATTGGTTAACCAAAAAAAGATAATTGAAAAAAACAACTTTACATATTCCCGACCTTTGTTGCGCAACCGAGCAACGAGTGATTGAAAAACAACTTCGCGGTGTAAAAAATATTTCATCAATTAAATGTGATGTAATAAATAAAACTATTACAGTCGAGCATGAAATTAACGATGAAGATATTTCTAATGCGGTAAAAAAAGCGGGCTTTGATTCAACTCTTCTGACAAGTTCAACTCATATAATCGAAGATAAGCCAATTATAAAATCTTTACTTTTCAAAACAACAATTTTTTCATCAGCTATAATTATTTTTGCAATTACAACTTCGTTTTTTAAATCTACAGAAAATATTTCATCAACACTTTTTTTATTTGGAATTTTTGTTGGTGGCTGGAGTGTTGCAAAAAAAGCGTGGTACTCTGTAAAAAGTTTTTCGCTCGATATGAATTCGTTGATGACTGCGGCAGTAATCGGCGCGGTGATGATTGGAGAGATTGAAGAAGGCGCCGCTGTAATTGTTCTATTTGCAATCGCCGAATTATTAGAAGAATTCAGCCTCGAAAGAACTCGTAAAGAATTAAAATCGCTCGTCTCGCTTGCTCCGCAAAAAGCACGAGTAAGAAGATTTGATGTCGAAATGATAATTGATGCAAAAGATGTTAAAATTGATGAATTGGTTATCGTCCGTCCTGGAGAAAAAATACCAGTTGATGGCGAAATCATCTTTGGCTCAACATTTGTAAATGAGGCTGTAATTACAGGCGAATCTGTGCCTATCGAAAAAAATATTGGCGATTTTCTCCGCGCTGGCGGAATAAACGAAAGTGGCGTAGTTGAGTTTCGCGCATTAAAAGTTGGCGACGACACAACGCTCTCGCACATAATTCATTTAATTGAAAAAGCGCACGAACAAAAATCAACAACGCAAACTTTTGTTGAAAAATTTTCTTCGATTTACACTACTTCTGTTTTTTCGTTGGCAATTTTTATTGCGATTGTCCCTCCACTTATTTTAGGCGCAAGTTTTGTTGATTGGTTTTACAGAAGTTTAGTTTTATTAATTATTGCTTGCCCATGCGCGTTTGTAATTTCTACACCAATTACACTTGTAAGTGGATTGACTACGCTTGCTCGACGAGGAATTTTAGTAAAAGGTGGAAGATTAATTGAAGAAGCGGCGAGAGTTAAAACTTTTATTTTTGATAAAACCGGCACTTTAACTTCTGGCGAACTTTCTGTTAAAGATATAATTCCTCTGGATAGATTTAATCAAAATGAGATTTTAAGAATTGCTGCAAGTGTTGAGAATCGTTCAACACATCCTTTTGCAATTGCAATTGTAAAAGATGCGCACTTTAAAAATATATCAGTTGAAATTAATTTGCAAGAATTCACTTCTCTCCCAGGAAGAGGAATCAAAGCAAAACTAAATGATAAAATATATTTTATTGGTAGCCATGCTTACATCGAGGAATTAAATCTTTGTTCAAAACAAGTAGAAAATATTTTACTTGAAATCGAATCTCGCGGAAATACTCCAGTAATAATTGCGGATGAAATTTCTGCACTTGGTGTTATCGCTTTATCCGATAAAGTTAGAAGCGAAGCAAAATCCGCACTTAATGATTTAAGGAAACTTGGAATTGATAAACAAATTATTTTGTCGGGAGATAATAGAGTTGTTACAAAAATAATTTCTGATGAATTAAATATTGACGAACACTCGAGCGAACTTCTGCCCGAACAAAAATTAAATCGAGTAAGAGAAATTAGAAGCAAATTTAATCATGTTGCAATGGTTGGCGATGGAGTAAATGATGCGCCGGCTTTGGCTTCAAGTTCGCTCGGTATCGCTTTGGCGCACTCCGCAACCGATGTTGTGCTTGAAACTGCCGATGTAATTTTAATGCGCGAGGATTTAAATTTGCTTTCTGAAACAATAAAAATTTCGCGCGAAACAGTTTCAATTCTAAAACAAAATATCGTTTTAGCCCTTGGTATTAAAGCTGTTTTTCTTGTTTTATCAATTATTGGTTACGCTTCGCTTTGGTTTGCAATTGTTGCCGATGATGGCGTTACGCTTGCTGTAATTTTAAATAGCATGCGACTGCTGAGAAAAAAATAATGAGTAACACATATACACAAATTCATATTCAAATAATTTTTGCTGTGAAATACCGAATAGCAATGATTGACCCTATTTGGAAAGATGAATTGTATAAATACATTGCAGGAATTATTCAAAAGCAAAATCATAAATTAATTATCATTGGTGGTGTTGCTGACCATATTCATATCCTACTTGGATACAGACCAAATCAATCATTGTCCGATTTGGTGCAGGATATAAAAGGTAGTTCATCTAAATGGATTAATGAAAAGAAATTTTTTCGCACAAAATTTGCTTGGCAGGAAGGATACGGAGCATTCTCGTACAGCCATTCACATTTATCAAAAGTAATTAATTATATAAAAAATCAAGAACAGCATCATAAAAAAGTAACCTTTATTGATGAGTATAAATCATTCCTTAAATCTTTTAATGTTACTTTTGATGAACGATTTATTTTAAAAGAACCTGAATAATATTTCGTTCCTAACGGAACTTTTTTATTTATTTTTATTTATTTCTACCAATATTCAGTCCCTACGGGACTAATAAAACGAATAAATAATTAATATTTCTAAAATCCCGTTAGAGATTAAATATTGGTAACACAAATCAAACAGGGGCGTGTTGTCCCATTAGGGATTAGATATTTCTAAATAAAATAACAATTTAACAATCCCGTAGGGATTAAATATTGGTAACACAAATCAAACAGGGGCGTGTTGTCCCATTAGGGATTA
>CAYIXI010000011.1:0-1605 GCA_964367235.1 uncultured Chitinophagaceae bacterium
CGCAACTTCCGAATGGTGCCTTCGGCATTAGTTCCAGTCAGTTATCTGGCATCATTCACCAGTTGTAAAGCCATATAAAAGTATGTATATTATATCAACAAAAGTGGAAGATTACATTGACTTACATTTCAACCTTCGAATGGGACAAGAATAAAAATAGGGTCAATATAAAAAAGCATGGCATTTCTTTCGAAGATGCTCAATTTGCTTTTTTCGATTCAAAAAGAATAATTGCACGAGATTTAGAACATAGTGAAATTGAAGATAGATACTATTGTTTTGGAAAAGTTAATAAAAATATTGTAACGGTTCGTTTTGTACATCGAAATAACAAAATTAGAATAATCGGTGCAGGTTATTGGAGGAAAGGTAAACAAATTTATGAAAAAGAAAATAAAATATAGTGATGAAAATATTGGGCAAATAGAAAGAGTTCAAGATTTCTTGCCAAAACCAGAGGATTTGATTCTTAAAGAATCAACAATTAAAATTACACTTAATTTAAGCAAATCGAGTATAAATTTTTTCAAAGATATTGCTCAAAAACATGGGAGCCAATATCAAAAAGTTATTAGAAACCTTCTTGACAGATATTCATCTCATTACTCACAATAAAAAGTTGGGTTCTAAAAATGCCAGATAACCAGTCGCTCAAGTTGAGGCGCCCGAGCAGAAATAATTCTTCTTGCTTTTATAAAATATAGAACTTAAATTGAGTACAAGTTAATGGCCATTGCTGAAAAGTGATGGCTTATTTTTTTAACTATTCATAAAAAATATGGCAAACCAAAATGACATTATATATTTAACACGCGAAAAACTAAAAGAATTAGAAATTGAGTTGCGCGAATTAAAAATTAATGGTAGAAAAGAAATTGCGGCAAAAATCGCAGAGGCACGCGGTCACGGAGATTTAAGTGAGAATGCCGAATACGACGCTGCTAAGGAAGCGCAACAACATCTTGAATATAAAATTTCTAAAGTGGAATCGACAATCTCACGCGGAAGAATTATTGAAAGCAAAGATTTGCCAAATGATAAAGTTTATATTTTATCGAAAGTTAAAATAAAAGATTTTAAAACGAAAAGGATAATCGAGTACACACTTGTTTCGCAGGAAGAGGCAGACTTCGATTCAAATAAAATTTCAGTTACTTCGCCATTTGGAAAAGGATTGATGGGAAAAAAAATTGGCGATAAATTTGAAATAAAAGTTCCTGCAGGAATTTTAACTTACGAGATTTTAGAAATTTCGAGATAATATTTTAATTTGTTGCGATAGTAGCAAAGTTTTTTTACTTTTGTAAAGTTTGGTAGAAAAGTTTTGCGGGAATAGCTCAGCGGTAGAGCGCGACCTTGCCAAGGTCGATGTCGCGGGTTCGATCCCCGTTTCCCGCTCGAAAATGCAAAAGTAAAATCTAACAGATTTATTTTTATTTTTGCTTTTTTATTTTGGCGCCGTACCCAAGTGGTAAGGGAGAAGTCTGCAAAACTTTTATGCATCAGTTCGAATCTGATCGGCGCCTCGAATGTATTGTGAATTAAATAAAAAAATAAATGCATCAGCTCGTCCGCCAAAGGCGGATTCAATCTGATCGGCGCCTC
>CAYIXI010000011.1:1705-7199 GCA_964367235.1 uncultured Chitinophagaceae bacterium
AATTAACAAATAACAATTTACATTTAAGAAGTAATATTGCCGGGGTGGCGAAATTGGTAGACGCACAGGACTTAAAATCCTGAGGGGCGCAAGCTCCGTGCCGGTTCAAGTCCGGCCCTCGGTACTTAAAAGCAAAGGCGAAATTAGTTTTCGCCTTTTTTGTCCCAAAGGGATGCCTTCGGCATTTATCTAAAATTAAATTCCATGCTCAAAAGATAAATAAAGAAAAATTCCTTTTTCAATTTTATTTGAATTTATAAATAGAGGGAAACCAACGCCAGAAACAATTTGCAAATTATCAAAATTCAAAGCGTGCCTAAATCCGGGATTAAAAATAATTTCGTTTGAGTTTTCAATTTTAGAATAAAGTAATTCGCTCATTAAATTAAAATTTTCGTTAAGCAAATAAATTCCACTCATTCCTAAATTTAAATCATTATTGTTTTTTAAATCTGGTAGTTCAAAATTAAAATGTGAAATAAAATCGTTACTCCATCTTTTGCTAATCGGCAAATTAAATTTCATTCCGCTAAAATTATAATTTTTATTTTCAATTGCCACAGATAAACGAGGCGAAACAGCAAATCCATTTTTATTTATGAGTTGATATCGGTAATTCAAAAGTAGTTCAGTTTCATTCTTAGAAAAATAATTCATCGGCAAAGTATAACTGAATTGATGTTTTTGTGTAAACATTGGCCACTCTTGCGTAAAAATTGGCTCAACAGTTTTTGAGGAAAAATTATATGATGAAGTAAAAATATGTTGGATAATTCCTTCTTCTTGATTGTAAGCCTCTTCGATAAAAAATGAATTATCCTCAATTGCTTTTGAGAAATCTTGTGAATAGATTTGAGCTGTAAATAAAAAAAATAATATTGCTTTCATATAATTCAATTTATTATTTATTTTTTGCACTTGCAATTTCGAATCACTTAAATTAAGTTGAATTATAATAAGGAAAAAACCATGTGTAAATTACTAAATCAAAATATATTAATAACTGGTGGCGCATCGGGAATTGGAAAATTGATGTGCGAAATGGCATTAGATAGAGGAATTGGCAAACTTGTAATATTTGATATCGACAAAATTAAACTTGCAGAAGTTGTTAATCAATTTAAAAAAATCAACCAAAATGTTTTTGGTTTTGTAGTTGATGTATCGAACACAAATCAAATTATAAAAACTTTGCAAATCGTAAAAAAGAAAATCGGAAGCATCGACATTTTAATTAATAATGCTGGAATCATAATTGGAAAAAATTTTAACGAACACTCGCACAAAGAAATTGATTTCACACTTTCAATCAACACAAATGCTTTGATGCACATCGCGCTCGAACTTTTGCCCGAAATGATTTTGCGCGGAAGTGGACATATTGTAAATATTGCATCGGCTGCGGGATTTGTTTCAAATCCAAAAATGTCGGTTTATGTTGCCAGCAAATTTGCAGTTGTTGGATGGAGCGATAGTTTGCGTTTGGAAATGGAGCGAAATAAAACTGGCGTGCATGTTTCAACCGTTACGCCATATTATATTGATACGGGAATGTTTGCCGGAGTGAAAACTTTAATACCAATTTTAAAACCTGAGTATGCCGCAAAAAAAATAATTAATGGAATTGAAAAAAATAAAATATTTATTAAAATGCCTTTTTTGATAAAACTGCTTCCGCTTTTTAAAGGATTGTTACCTCTTCGGGTTTTTGATTTCGTAGTTGGAGATTTATTACGAACTTACAATACGATGAATAATTTTACTGGGAGAAATAAATGACTCCCAAACAAGTTTTAGAAAAACAAAAAATATTTTTCTTTACCGATAAAACTAAATCGGTTGATTTTAGAATTTCACAACTGAAAAAATTAAAATCAATTTTAAAAGAAAATGAAAATATTTTGTACGATGCAATATATTCGGATTTTGGAAAATCGAAATACGAAGCCTTTTCAACTGAGATTTCACTTGTTTATTCCGAAATTAATTCTGCAATAAAAAATCTTCCATTTTGGAGTCATCCAAAAAGAGTTTCAACTAATTTGGTAAATTTTCCAGCAAAAAGTTACATTTTAAAAGAGCCATACGGCAATACGCTAATAATAGGGGCATGGAATTATCCTTTGCAATTAGCACTTCTTCCATCAATTTCCTCACTTTCGGCTGGTAACACTGTAATTTTAAAACCAAGCGAGCTTGCGCAAAATTGTTCCGTCGCATTAAAAGATTTGATAAATAAAAATTTTGATGTCGGTTATTTTAATGTAATTGAAGGTGGAGTTGAAGCGACTACAGAAATTTTAAAATTAAAGTTTGATAAAATATTTTTTACTGGTAGCACAAGAGTTGGAAAAATAGTGTACGAAGCGGCGGCAAAAAATTTAACGCCAGTAATTTTAGAACTTGGGGGAAAAAGTCCCGCAATAATTTTTGATGATGCAAATTTAAAAATTACAGCGAAGCGAATTGCTTGGGGAAAATTCCTAAATGCTGGTCAAACTTGCATCGCCCCAGATTATATTTTAGTTGATGAGAAAATTGAAAATAAATTTTTAAACGAACTCAAAATACAACTAAAAAATATTTTTAAGAAACAAAATATTTTAACTGAAAATTATGTGAGAATAATTAACCAGAGTAGATTTGATAAACTCGTAACTTTAATAAATAGAAAAAAAATATTTTATGGTGGAACTTACAATAAAAAAACTCTTCATATTTCGCCAACTATTTTAAGTGATGTAACTTTTAAAGATAAAGTTATGAGAGAGGAAATTTTCGGACCGATTTTGCCAGTAATAAAATTCAAAAAAATCGATGAAGTAATTTTGAAATTAAAAAAAATGGAGAAACCACTTTCGTTTTATGTTTTTTCGAAAAATAAAAAAAACGCGGAAAATATTTTCGGGAAACTTTCATTTGGCGGAGGAGCACTAAACGATACATTAATGCATGTTGCAAACTGCTCGCTTCCATTTGGTGGAGTTGGTGCAAGTGGAATTGGTTCGTATCACGGCGAAAATGGGTTTGAGAGTTTTTCACATTCAAAAAGTATTATTGATAAACCAACTTGGTTTGAGCCATTCTTAAAATATCCACCTTACACAAAAATAAAATTTTGGCTGATGAAATTAATTATGAAGTAGTTTTATTGCAAGCAAGCAAAAAAAAAATTATATTTGTATGAAAAATTTTAGGACTCTTAGCTCAGTTGGTTTAGAGCGCTACATTGACACTGTAGAGGTCAGTGGTTCGACCCCACTAGAGTCCACAAATTACAATCTAATTCAACCTTCCAAAAACAAAATACAACAATGAAAAAAATAAACTACAAAAAAATAATATTTTATAATATCCTCATTTTTATTTTTTCATCTCAATTATTCAGTCAAAATAAATTAACCATTGATGATATTTTTGGCGCACCGAAATTTAAAATGAAATCGCTTTCTGCTCCAAATTGGATGAACGACGGTGAACGATACACTTTTATGGAATTTAATGCTGAAACAAAATCTTCCGATTTGTTTTTGTACAATGTAAAATCCAAAAAGAAAGAATTATTTCTTACCTCAAAAGATTTAATTGATCCAATTACAAAATCTCCACTCTCATTTATGAGTTTTCAGTACACGCCAGATGAAACTCAAATGCTTTTAACTTCTTCTCCGCCAGATAAACAATATCTTTCGCGATTAACTCCATCGGGAAATTTTTATCTTTACAATTTGAAATCAAAAAATATTACGCAACTTACAAATGCTACTGAACCACAATACAATCAAAAATTTTCTCCCAATGGAAAATATTTTGGATATGTTCGCGAAAATAATATTTTTGTTTTTGATATAAATTCTGCAAAAGAAAATCAAATCACAAACGACGGAAATTTTAATATAATAAATGGAAGATTTGATTGGGTTTACGAAGAGGAGTTTGGAATTAGCGACGGTTGGAAATGGTCGCCAAATAACGATAAAATAGCGTTTTGGAGACTTGACCAAACAAATGTGAAGGAATTTGTTTTTACCGAATGGGATTCGACTTATTTGAATTTAGTAAAAATGAAATATCCGAAAGCTGGCGAGGAAAACTCACTTGTAAAAATTGGCGTGTATGATTTGAATTCTAAAAAAACAAAATGGATTGATATTGGAAATGAAACTGATATTTATATCCCGAGAATTTATTGGACGAAAATACCAAACATACTTGCAATATTGCGTTTAAATAGAGAACAAAATAATTTAGAAATATTATTTTCAAATGTTGAAACTGGAATAACCGAAGTTGTAATGAATGAAAGCGCAAAAAATTGGCTCGACATTCACGACCATTTTTATTTTTTAGAAAATGGTAATTTTATTTTCTCAAGTGAACGAGATAATTATTTGCATTTTTATCTTTATGATTATAAAACAAAAACTGCAAAACAAATTACAAAAGGAAATTGGGAAGTTGAATCTCTTTACGGAGTTGATGAGGAAAAAGAAATTTTGTATTTCTCATCGAGTGAAATCTCAGCGCTCGAGCGACAAATTTATTCTATTAAATTTAGTGGAAAAAATAAAAAACAATTAACTACGGAAAGCGGAACTCACTCGGCAAAATTCTCTCCCAATCATAAATATTTTTTAAATTATTATTCTAATTCGTATTTACCAAATCAAGTTTATTTAAAACAGAATGATGGAAAACGATTAGAAGTTTTGGTTGATAACTCGATGGAAATTTTTAAAGGTTACAATTTATCAAAAACTGAATTTTTAAAATTTCAAACTTCTGATAGTGTCGAACTGAATGCATCAATTATGAAACCGGTTGATTTCGATCCGAATAAAAAATATCCAGTGCTCGTTTCAACTTATGGCGGTCCCGGTTCGCAAGTTGTTCGAAACGCTTGGGGTGGGAATAGAAATCAATTGTGGAATACACTTTTAACAGAAAAAGGTTACATAATTTTTATGGTTGATAATCGCGGAACCGGCGCGCGTGGTCGCGACTTCAGACAAATCACTTATAAAAATCTTGGCGAGTGGGAAATCAAAGATCAAATCGAAGGAGCAAAATATTTATCAAATTTAAATTTTGTTGATGCAAACCGAATTGGAATTTGGGGATGGAGCTACGGCGGATATATGGCAAGTTTGGCAATTACGAAAGGCGCCGATTATTTTAAAACCGCAATTGCAGTTGCGCCCGTAACGCATTGGAAATTATACGATAATATCTACACCGAACGATTTATGAGTACGCCGCAAAAAAATCCCGATGGCTATGAGAAGAGTTCGCCAATAACTTATGTGAAAAATTTTAAAGGAAAATTTTTGTTGATTCACGGCGCAAGTGATGATAATGTGCATTTTCAAAACTCTGCACAACTTGCAACTGCGCTTCAAAAAAATGCGATGCAATTTGAAACAATGTTTTATCCAAATAAAAATCATGGAATTTATGGTGGCAAAACTTCACTTCATCTTTATAATTTGATGAC
>CAYIXI010000011.1:7299-49696 GCA_964367235.1 uncultured Chitinophagaceae bacterium
GATTCAAATTTTAATACAATTAAAAATAAAAATGGTCGAGCCATTTGTGGACTTTCGATGGGAGGATTTGGTGCTTTACATTTTGGTGCAAAGTATCCACAAATATTTTCCAGCGCATCTTCATTAAGTGGAGTTTTAAATATCAAAAAATATGCTGGGCAAAAACAAATTTTAGATACTGCATTCGGTTCGGTTGAAAATAAAAATATTTGGAACGAAAACGATTTATTTTTAATTGTCGAAAATTTTCGAAATCAAGTAGAAATAAAATTTGATATTGGATTGGAAGATAAATATTTAATTGATAACCGCGAATTTTCTTTGCTACTTCAATCAAAAAAAATTCCATTCAGTTACACAGAAAATCTTGGACCTCACGATTGGAATTATTGGAATAAACACATCCGAGAGCATTTAGATTTTCATTCAAACTATTTATCAAACTCACGAAAAACTGATTGAAAATTCTATCAAAAATTCTTAACTTGTCAAAGTTTCGGAGTAACTCTCCGATTTTTTATTATGCAAAAAATTAAAATTACATTTCCCGATGGCTTAATAAAGGAATTCGATTCAGGAATTTCTGGTAAAGTTATTTCGGAAAACATCAGTCGTTCGCTCGCAAAAAACGCTTTATCTATTAGCGTTAATGGCGAAGTGTGGGATTTGGCAAGATCAATTAATTTCGACGCCTCGATAAAAATAAATACTTGGGCTGATGATGATGGAAAAATGACTTACTGGCACTCGAGTGCGCATTTGATGGCTGAAGCGATTGAGGAAATTTATCCCGGTACAAAATTTGGAATTGGACCTGCAATTGAAAATGGTTTTTATTACGACATCGATACTGGTGAAAGAAAACTTACGCAAGATGATTTAAATTTAATCGAAAAAAAGATGCAGCAATTTTCCGAGCGGGATGTTGAGTTTAAAAGAAATGAAGTTAGTTGGGACTTTGCTTTTGATTATTTTAAAAATAAAGGTGATGAATACAAATTAGAATTGCTCGAAGATTTACGCGACAAAAATATTAGCATGTATCACTCTGGAAATTTTGTTGATTTGTGTTACGGACCGCATCTTCCATCAACTGGAAAAATTAAATTTGTAAAATTACTTTCGATTGCCGGCGCGTATTGGCGTGGAAGCGAAAAAAATAAAATGCTTCAAAGAATTTACGGAATTACTTTTCCAACAAAACAAGAACTTGACCAATATCTTTTTCAACTTGAAGAAGCAAAAAGACGCGACCACAGAAAAATTGGTGTTGAGTTAGAATTATTTCACATCACTCCAAATGTTGGAAGTGGATTACCATTGTGGTTGCCAAAAGGAGCAGTGCTTCGCGAAACTTTAGAAAAATTTTTGCGCGACGAACAAAAAAAACGAGGTTACTTGCAAGTTGTAACTCCTCACATTGCAAATATAAATTTATACAAAACTTCCGGTCATTATCCATATTATAAAGATTCTCAATTTGCACCAATCGTAATGGAGAATGGTGAAGAGTTTTTGTTGAAGCCGATGAATTGTCCGCATCATCATCAAATTTATATGTCGAAGATGCGTTCGTATCGCGATTTACCGGTTCGGCTCGCTGAGTTTGGAACAGTTTATCGTTACGAACAATCGGGAGAGATGAATGGACTGACTCGCGTTCGAGGATTCACACAAGATGACGCACATATTTATTGTACTCCCGAACAATTAAAAGAAGAAATTCGTTCCACAGTTGAACTAACGCAATTAGTTTTCAAAACATTTCAAATGGAAGTGAAAACTCGTCTGTCGTATCGCGATGAAATAAATATCGAAAAGTATGGAGGAGAAGCGGAATTTTGGAATCGTGCGCAAAGAGAAATTAAAGAAGTTGCTGATGAAATGAAACTCGATTATTTTATCGGAGTTGGCGAAGCCTCGTTTTACGGACCAAAAATTGATTTTATGGTTAAAGATGCAATCGGCAGAACTTGGCAACTCGGCACAGTTCAGGTTGATTATGTAATGCCCGAGCGATTTAAATTGGAGTTTACTGGCGATGATGGTTTAAAGCATCGTCCTGTAATTATTCATCGTGCGCCGTTTGGTTCAATGGAAAGATTTGTCGGATTATTAATTGAACATTACGCTGGGAATTTTCCTTTGTGGATTGCACCAGTTCAAATTGCAATTTTGCCAATTACAGAAAATCAATTTGAATTTGCGAAACATATTGCCGATAAATTAAAAATTTACGATATTAGGATCGTTGTTGATGAAAGAAACGAAAAAATCGGATACAAAATAAGGGAGCACGAGTCTCAAAAAGTTCCGTACATGATTGTAGTCGGAGAAAAAGAAAAAGAAGCAAATAAAATTTCTGTTCGTCAACATCGAAAAGGAGATTTAGGCAGTTTTGAAATAGAAGATTTCATTTCAAAAATTATAGAAGAAATAAAAAACAAATCATAAATTATTTAAGGAATAAAAAATATTAAAAGTATTGACGCACGCGTAAATCACGAAATCCGATCACCGAGGATTCGTGTTATTGATGAAGTTGGTGGACAGCTTGGAGTTTTCACGCCGAATGAAGCAATCTCATTAGCAAAAGAAAGAGGATTCGATTTAATCGAAATCGTTCCGAATGCAAATCCACCTGTTTGTAAAATAATGGATGTTGGAAAATATAAATATGAAATTCAGAAAAAAGATAAACTTCAAAGAAAAAATCAACATGTAAGTTTAGTAAAAGAAATTAGGTTGCGACCAAATACAGATGTGCATGATTTTAATTTTAAAGTAAGGCACGCAATTCAGTTTATTGAAGAAGGACATAAAGTAAAAGTTTCAGTTTTTTTTAAAGGAAGACAAATAGTTTATAAAGAGCAAGGAGAGGAAATTCTTCAAAAATTTATAAACGATTTAAAAGAAGTTTCAAAAGTTGAACAAGAGATAAAACTCGAGGGTAAAAATATGCACTTAATGTTAGCTCCCGATAAGAGTAAGCAAAAACAGAATAAAGTTTCAGAAAATAAAGTTAAGGAATAACAAAATGCCAAAAACAAAATCAAGCAAAAGTGCAAGAAAAAGATTTTCACTAACAGCATCAGGCAAAGTAAAAAGACGAAGTCAAAACCGTCGACATATTTTAACCAGCAAATCTAAAAAACGAAAACGCCAGCTTAAACGCTCGTCATTAGTTTTTAAAGGTGAAGCATCACGGTTAAAATCTGTTTTGCAGATGTAATCAAATAACAATCAAACAAAGAAAGAAGCGCAACTATGCCTCGTTCGCAAAATAAAGTTGCCTCCCATCGCCGTCGCAAAAGAGTTTTAAAATCTGCGAAAGGTTATTGGGGTGCGAGAAGTAAAGTATACACAATTGCAAAGCATCATGTTGAAAAAGGATTGCAATATGCTTATCGTGATAGAAAAGCAAAAAAAGTAATTTTTCGACAATTGTGGATTACAAGAATTAACGCCGCTGCTCGCGCAAATGGCATCACATACTCCGCGTTAATAAACGGATTAAAAAATAAACAGATTGAAATCAACAGAAAACTTTTATCGGATTTAGCCGCATCGAATCCTGAGGTTTTCACAAAAATTGTTGAGATTGTAAAATCATAAATCGAGACTTCCCATCAATTTATTTTGATGGGAAGTTTTTTTATTAACTCGCTATTTTTTTTATAAATGAATCAATCAAAAATATCTCTTGAGCTGAAAATTGATTTGTTGCATAAAGAAATTTCAAAAGAAGTTTTATCAAGCAATGAATTATGCGATGAGTTTCGACTTAAATATCTTTCTCGAAAAGGAAAAGTCGCAGAACTTTTCGATGAACTCCGAACTGTTTCCGCAGAAGAAAAACCAAAATTTGGAAAAACTTTAAACGAACTTAGAAATTATGCAAATAATTTTTTAGAAGATTCGCTTAAAAATTTTTCATCTCAAAAAGAAAAACAAAAAATAGATTTATCACTTCCCGGAAGAGAACTCCATCAAGGTTCAATTCATTTAATTACTCAAACGATGGAAGAAATTCAAAATATTTTCATCTCGATGGGTTTTGATATTGAACTTGGTCCCGAGATTGAAGATGACTATCACAATTTTGAAGCATTAAATTTTCCTCCCGATCATCCTGCTCGCGATATGCAAGATACATTTTTTTTAGAAAATGATATTTTACTTCGCACTCACACAACTTCAGTTCAAATTAGAATAATGGAAACGAAGCGTGCACCGATTCGCGCAATTATGCCTGGACGAGTTTTTCGCAACGAAGCAATCAGTGTGAGAAGTTATTGTCTTTTTCATCAGGTTGATGGAGTTTACATCGACAAAAATGTTTCGTTCAGCGAACTTAAAGGAACATTAATTTCGTTCGCAAAAAGTTTTTATGGAAATAATATTAAATATAAATTTCGCCCAAGTTTTTTCCCATTTACCGAGCCAAGTTTAGAGATGGATATTACATGTTTCCTTTGTAAAGGTAGCGGTTGCCGCGTTTGTAAAAATAGTGGATGGCTTGAAATTCTTGGCGCAGGAATGGTTCATCCGAATATTTATAAAAAAGTTGGATATAATGCGGATGAATTTAGCGGTTTTGCTTTTGGAATGGGAGTTGAGCGAATTGCAATGCTTCGTCACGGAATTAGCGATATTAGAATTTTGTATGAAAATGATTTAAGAATGTTAAAGCAATTTTAAAATGAGAATTTCACTTAATTGGATAAAAAGATTAATCGATTTAAAAAAATCTCCCGAAGAAATTGCAAAAGTTTTAACTTCGGCTGGGCTTGAAGTTGAATCGATTGAAGATAATTCTTCGAAGTATAAAAATTTTGTAGTTGGAAAAATATTATCTGTTGAAAAACATCCAAACGCAGATAGACTTTCGATTTGCAAAGTTCAAATTAAAAGAGGAAAAAATCCTGTTCCACTTCAAATAGTTTGCGGTGCGCCAAATGTTAAAAAAAATCAAAAAGTTGCAGTTGGATTAGTTGGCGCAATTGTTCCAAAAAACCAACATGATGAAAATGGAAATCCATTTGAATTATTGAAAACTTCAATTCGCGGAATCGAATCCAACGGAATGATTTGTTCGAGTTACGAACTTGATTTAGGCAATGATGCAGATGGAATTTTAATATTACCAAAAAATATTTCCGTTGGCAGTTCGCTTTCGGAATATCTCGGAAGTGAAGATGTTGTATTCGAACTTGGCATTACACCAAATCGCGCTGATTGTTTAAGTCACTTGGGAGTTGCAAGAGAATTAGCGGCAGGATTTAAAAAGAATTTAAAACCAATCACAAAAAATAATTTCAGAAAAATTTCTAAACAATTAAAAGAAAAAATAAATGTAGAAATTGTTGACCAAAATCTTTCGCCTCGATATTCCGCTCTCGTAATTAAAAATATTGAAATAAAAGATTCTCCAAAATGGATGCAAAATCTTTTAATTTCAGTTGGGCTTCGTCCGATAAATTTAATTGTTGATGTTACAAATTTTGTGATGATGGAAATTGGTCAACCATTGCATGCGTTTGATTATGATTTAATTGCGGGCAAAAAAATAAAAATTCAAACCGCATACGAACTTGAACATTTTTTTACACTCGATGGTATTTCGCGAAATTTAAGTTCATCTGATTTGATGATTTGCGATTCGCAGAATTCCATTGCAATTGCAGGCGTTATGGGTGGCGAGAATTCTTCAATTACAAATGAGACAAAAAATATTGTTTTAGAATCGGCATATTTTTCTTCAACAAGTGTGAGGCGAACTGCAAAAAAATTAGGACTCTCAACCGACGCTTCGCAAAGATTTGAAAGAGGAACTGATCCAAACATTACTGCAAAAGCTTTGGAACTTGCCGCAGAATTAATTTCGGAAATATGCGCCGATGCAAAAGTTGGAAAAATTGTTGATGCTTATCCAGAAAAAATAAAAAGAAAAGAAATTAAGTTGAGAGTTTCGAAAGTTTCAAAAATTCTTGGTGTAAAAATTGAAACAGATAATTTAGTTGAACTTTTAAAATCCATTGATATTGAAATTGAACAAGTTGGTAATGCAATTTTGAAATGTAAAGTGCCAACATATCGACCGGATTTAATTCAGGAAATAGATTTGATTGAAGAAGCGGCGAGACTTTTTGGATACGACAATATCCCAAATGCAATTACTTCGTCAGTTACTTTTTCCGAACACAAAACTAATAGAAATCTTTTAAATGAAATTAGAATTTATCTTTCCTCAAACGGATTTAACGAAATATTGACAAACAGTTTTGTAACTGATGATAAAGCAAAATTATTTTCTGAAAATCCAACAAATGTAAAAAATCCAATTTCAACAGATTTGAGTTCGCTTCGTTCTTCGTTAATTCCATCGATGCTTGAAATTATTAAGTTCAATCTAAATCGTGGAAATTTGAATTTACAATTATTTGAAATCGGAAAAATATATTTTAGCGGAAGTGAGAATTTATCTGGAAAATATTTTCAAAGTTATATCGAACAAAATGTTTTACTAATTGCATTAACAGGTTTTGCATCGGAAAAAAATTGGTTTTCCAACCAAAGAAATTTTGATATTTATGATGCGAAGGGAATTGCATCAAATATTTTAAAGAAAATCCTTTTTGATAATATCGAGTTAATTTCTTATGATGAGAACGAAAATGGTGAAATTTTAATTTCAATGAACGGAATTTTAGTTGGTAAAATATTTAAAATATCTGACGAGATTGTGAAATTGTACGATATTAAAGAGGAAGTTTTCGTTTTTGAATTGCAATTAGAAAATTTTGAAGAGAGTAACCAGAGTGATAAAAAATTTAAAGAGATTTCTCGTTTTCCAAAAACTTCAAGAGATATTGCAATTGTTGTAGATTCGAGTTTACATCAAAAAGAGATTTTTGAAAAAATCAAAAGTAGTGGCGGAAAATACTTGCAAAATGTTAAATTATTTGATTTATTTGAGGGAGAATCGCTTGGTAAGGATAAAAAAAGTTTCGCTTACAGATTGGAGTTTCAGTCCAGCGAAAAAACTTTGCAAGATAAAGAAATTGAAAATGCAATTGCTAAAATTTTAAACGAATTAAAAAAGAATTTCAACGCATCATTAAGAGCACAATAATATGAGTAGCGAGAAAAAAAGTGAAATCGAAATTGCAAAAGAGAAATACGAAGCGAATATTTCGGTTCTTTGGGAACAATTAAGAGAGATTGGGAATTTAGTTTCTTTATTGCGAAGCGAAAATTATTCTTTGCGAGAACAATTATTAAAATCTGAGGAAGTGATTTCTGCAGAACGAAATGAATCTTTGATTCAAAAATCTGAATTGCAAAAATTAAGAGAGCAAGCAATGATGATTACGGATAAATTCAATAACAGTGTTGTAATAGATTCAGATGAAAAGCAATCGCTGAGATTGCAAGTTGAAGAAATGATTGTAAAAATTAATTCACATTTGTAATAATAAATAGCTGATTAACGATATCGAACAAGGATAATAAAGTGAGTACAGAAATGAAGAGTGTAAAAGTTAAAATATTTGGCTCCGAGTTTCCATTGCGTGGAGAGAACGAAGAATTAACTCAACATGTTGCAAATTATGTTGATGAAATGTTTCAATCGATTCATACAAAAATTCCCGAACAGCCACCACTAACAATATCTGTGCTTGCCGCATTAAATATTACCGAAGAAATGTTTAAAGAGAAAGCTGAGTTTAATAAACTTTCAATTTACATAGATGGTGAATTTGCGAAAATCAATGAGTTTGCTAAAAACATCATTACGCAAAATGATTAAAAATTTAAGTTCGATTATCCGCAAGTCAGTCGAAGATTTATAATAAGAACCTTAACAATTATTGTAATAGGTTTTTGACTTAGGATTGTCATATTACAGGCCTCATCCGCAAAACGGAGTGCAATGCACCAGTGGAAGTAAGAAACAATTCGGCAGATTCCAGACAATGTCTTACAGAAGGTTCTTAATTATAGATATCGTTTTCTTGCGGATTTGTTTTTTTAAGAGAGGTAAAAATGGAAACGAACACGGCTCTAATATATTTAATTTTAATAATTGCAGGATATTTTTTAGGATTTTATTTTAACCAAAAAATTGGTAAAAATAAATTAACTCTTGCTGAATCCAATTCCAAAAAAATAATTACTGAGGCGGAAAAAAATGCCGAGATGATTAAAAAGGAAAAACTTTTAGAAGTAAAAGAGGAATGGTATCAGAAAAAACAGCAATACGACCAAGATGCAAATCAGAAAAGAAACAAACTTCAAGAGTTTGAAAAACAATTAAATGGTCGCGAAGAAAATATTGATAGAAAACTTGAACTTGTAAATAAAAAAGAGAGAGAAAGTTTTCAGCGAGAAAAAACTATTGCTGAAAAAAATCAAACACTTGATGTAAAACTTTTAGATCTTCAAAATCTTATCGAAGAAGAAAATGTTCGACTTGAGCGAGCAAGTGGAATTTCTCGTGATGAAGCAAAAAGAGAATTACTTGAAAATCTTTTAGATAATGCAAAAAAAGATGCCGCAAAATTAGTTAAAGATGTTCGCGATCAAGCCAAAGAAGAAGCCAAACGAGAAGCGCAAAAAATAATTATTCAAGCAATTCAAAGATCCGCAACAGACTACGCTTTAGAAACTACCGTTAGTGTAATTCAAATTCAAGGTGATGAAATGAAAGGCCGAATCATCGGACGCGAAGGAAGAAATATTCGCGCCTTTGAAGCCGCAACCGGAGTTGATGTAATTGTTGATGACACACCAGACGCAGTAATTCTTTCTGCCTTCGATCCTTTTAGAAGAGAAGTTGCAAGAGTTTCACTTGAAAGATTAATTGCTGATGGAAGAATTCATCCAGCACGCATCGAAGAAGTTGTAGAAAAAGTTACAAAAGAATTGGAAGAAGAAATTAAACGAGAAGGTGAAAATGCTTTTTTAACAATCGGATTGACTGTTGGTCATCCAGAAATTGTTCGACATGTTGGAAGAATGAAATATCGTTCTAGCTACGGACAAAATCTTTTGCAACATAGTATCGAAACTGCAAATATGTGCGGTGTCTTTGCAAACGAATTGGGACTCGATCCTGCTTTAGCAAAACGAGGCGGATTGTTGCACGACATTGGTAAAACGGTAGATAAAAGTGTTGAGGGTCCTCACGCAATTCTCGGATATGAATTGACAAAAAAATTTCACGAGCATCCAATAATTGTAAATTCTGTCGGCGCTCATCACGATGATATTCCAATGGAGCATCCGATTGCAGCAATTGTGCAAATCGCAGATTCAATCAGTGGCGCTCGACCTGGTGCAAGAAGAGAATCGGTTGAAGGTTACGCAAAAAGACTTGAAAAATTAGAAGCAATTGCTTTATCATTTAGAGGTGTTGCTAAAACATACGCGATTCAAGCCGGAAGAGAAATTAGAGTAATTGTTGAGCACGATAAAATTGATGACTCTCAGGCTGACCAACTTGCAAATGATATTGCGAAAAAAATTGAACAAGAAATGGAATACCCCGGACAGATTAAAGTAATGGTGATTCGTGAATTTCGCTCATCAGCAATTGCAAAATAGATGAAAAATAAAGTGATGATAATTGGCATCACTGGTGGAATTGGTTCTGGCAAAACCATCGCTTCAAAATTATTTGAAAAATATTCGGTGCCAGTTATTAATGCCGATGTAATTGCAAAAAGTATTGCGGAAAATAATTTACGAGTTAAACAAAAAATAGTTTCTCGTTTCGGTGCTGAATCCTACAATTTTAACAATTATAATCGAAAATATATTGCAAAAATTGTTTTCCAAAATAAAAAAGCATTAAAAGATTTAAATAGAATTATTCATCCTCCGACATTTGTAAAAATTAAAAATAAAATAAATTTATTAGAACCACAGAAAAATAAATATTGTATTATTGAAGCCGCACTTATTTTAAAAACGCAACTTCAAAAAATTATTGATTACATAATTATGGTTGAAGCAGATAAAACTATAAAAATTAAAAGATTGATTGACGCTGGAAATTTATCATCTGAACAAATAAAATCAAGAATGAAATCTCAAATGAGTGATAAAGAAATGAAAAAATATGCCGACTTTATTTTACTCAACAATTCTTCAAAGGCTGATTTAAAAAAATCTGTTTCCGTATTGCATAAAATATTTCTATCGCTAAAATGAATCAAAACGAACTCGCCGACTCACAATATTTTGCTACTTACAAAAGATTACCACTAAATATAGTTTTAGCCGATGGATGTTACTTGCAAGATGTAGATGGAAATAAATATTTAGACTTTTTCTGCGGTATCGGCGTAAATGCGCTTGGACACGGAAACGAAAAAATCAAAGAAAGTATCCTCAAACAAACTGAAAAATATATTCATCTTTCAAATCTATTTTCGCAAGAATCGCAAAATAATTTAGCAGATGAAATTTTAAGAATCACAAATTATGAAAAATTATTTTTTACAAATAGTGGAACAGAATCTACCGAGGGAGCAATTAAACTTGCAAAAAAATGGGGAAAATTAAATAATAAAACTGAAATATTTGGAATGACAAATGGTTTTAGTGGTCGTTCGATGGGTGCGCTTTCGCTGATGGATAAGGAAAAATATATTTCCGGTTACGAACCTTTTTTACCCAATTTTAATAGAATTATTTTTAATGATGTTGATTCACTCAATGAAAAAATAAATGACAAAACATGCGCAGTTTTTTTAGAATTTCTTCAAGGCGAAGGAGGAATTTTACCTGCGTCGAAAGATTTTGTTGATAAACTGTTTGATTTACGCGAGAAATATGGGTTTTTAATTGTCGCTGATGAAATCCAATCTGGTGTTGGAAGAACCGGAAAATTTTTTGCATTTGAGCATTATTCAGTTCAACCTGATATTGTTACGATGGCAAAAGCAATTGGTGGCGGACTTCCGCTTGGAGTAATTTTAGGAAATAAAAAAGTTTCCGAAGTTTGGACGCATGGTACTCACGGAACTACATTTGGAGGAAATCCGGTTTGTTGCGCCGCAGGATTTGCACTTTTAAATGAAATGAAAAATAAAAATATAATCGAAAATGTTTTTCGTAATTCTATAAAAGTATTTGATAAATTAAATCAGTTAAAAATAAAATATAAAACCATAAAAGAAATTCGTGGAATTGGATATATGATTGGAATTGAAATTAATTGCGATAACGCAGAAATAGTTTCAAAAATGAGGGAGAAGGGTGTTTTAATTTTAGCAACTGGAACAAATGTTTTACGAATTCTTCCTCCACTGATTGCAACTGAAAATGAATTTGAAATATTTTATAAAACATTTGAAGATGTATTAACCGAAATTGAAAAGTAACTCAACATATAAGTTTGACTTTTTAGTAATTGGTTCTGGAATTGCTGGACTTTATTTTGCACTGAAAGTTGCAAAACATGGCACAGTTGCAATTGTAACTAAAAAAGAAAAATCTGATTCAAACACAAATTACGCGCAAGGTGGCGTGGCGGCAGTTTTATCAAATCAAGATTCATTCGACTCTCACATTAAAGATACTTTAGATGCGGCGGCGGGACTTGCTCATAAAAATATTGTTGAAATTTTAGTTAAAGAGGGACCAGAAAAAGTTAAAGAATTAATTTCTCTCGGAGTTGAATTTACAAAAAAGGGAAATGAACTTGATTTTGGAAAAGAGGGAGGACATTCAACTCACCGAATTGTTCACGCCGCAGATTTAACTGGAAAAGAAATTGAACGAGCATTACTCGAACAAGTTTCAATCAATAAAAATATTACCACTTTTGAAAATCATACAGCAATTGATTTGTTGACTGACTATCAATTATTAAATCGAAAAAATATTCAAACTTCAAATTGTTACGGCGCTTATGTTTTCGATAATACTACGAATGAAGTAAAAACATTTTTATCATCGGCAACTTTGCTTTCAACTGGCGGACTTGGACAGGTTTATCTTCACACAACTAATCCAAAAATCGCTACAGGCGATGGAATTGCAATGGCTTATCGTGCTGGTGCGGAAATTGCGAATTTAGAATTTATTCAATTTCATCCGACAACTTTGTACAATTCTGGTTCGCCTTCTTTTTTGATTTCGGAAGCTGTACGAGGATTTGGTGCAAAACTTTTTAATAGTTCGCAAGAAGAGTTTGCGTTTAAGTTTGATAAAAGAGGAGCGCTTGCGCCGAGAGATATTGTTGCTCGTGCGATTGATTCGGAATTAAAAAGATTGGGAGATGATTTTGTTTTGCTCGATTTAAGTTTTTTCCCAGCAGAAATAATTATCGAACATTTTCCAAATATTTATAAAAGATGTTTAAGTCAAAATATTGATATTACAAAAATGCAAATTCCAGTTGTGCCAGCGGCGCATTATTCTTGCGGAGGAGTTTCAACAAATGAATTTGGTGAAACGACAATAAATAATTTATTTGCATCTGGCGAAGTTACAATGACAGGGGTGCACGGCGCAAATAGATTAGCAAGCAATTCACTTTTGGAAGCGTTGGTGTTTTCACACAGAGCCGCTGAAAAAATAATATCTGAAAAAAATAATTTTACTTATCCTGAAATTTTAGAGTGGGATGACAGTGGCACAATTAACAGCGAAGAGTGGATTTTAATTTCTCACAATAAAAAAGAGATACAACAATTGATGTGGGATTATGTCGGAATAGTTCGTTCAAATTTCAGACTTGAAAGAGCAAAAAGAAGAATCGATTTAATTTTAAATGAAGTGATGGAGTTTTATCGAAAAACAAAAATAATCGAAGAGTTAATCGAATTAAGAAATCTTGCAATTGTTGCGCAATTAATTATTTACTCCGCGCTTTTAAGGAAAGAGAGTCGCGGTCTGCATTTTACAACCGATTATCCAAACACTCGAGAAGAATTTAAACGAGATACAATTATTTCTCGATTTGTCTGAAATTGAAATTTCAGTAATTGATTTGTACATTTGCTTCATCAAAATCAATTATGAAAAAATTTACCTTACCGAACGATAAACCCAGATGTGCTTGCGGAATTTTTGGAGTTGTAAATAATCCACAAGCATCTTTATTAACTTATTACGGATTGCATGCGCTTCAACATCGCGGACAGGAAGCAAGCGGAATTGTTACGAAAGAAAAATCCGAGTCGGACAAAAAAATTACTTTCAATCATGTTAAAGGTCTCGGCTTAATCACAGATATTTTTAAAGATTACAAGCTAATAAGTGAGCAATTAAAGGGCGATTTTGCAATTGGTCATAATCGATATTCCACAAGTGGCTCGTCAAATAACAAACAAAATATTCAACCGTTTATTGTAAATTACCGAAATGGAAATATGGCGATTGCGCATAATGGAAATTTGACGAATTTCAAATCGCATAGAACAAGACTTCAAAACGCTGGAACTATTTTTCAAACAACTTCGGACTCGGAACTTTTTTTGCATTTGATTGCGCAAAGTTCGAAGGGAAATCAAGCCGAACAAATTATGGATGCTCTTTCACAAGTTGATGGAGCATTTTCGCTTTTAATAATGACTGATAATTTTTTAGTTGCCGCACGAGACATTCACGGATTTCGTCCACTCGCACTTGGGAAAAAAGATAACACATTTATTGTTGCATCGGAGACTTGTGCGTTTGATATAATCAACGCAGAATATATTCGTGACATTCAACCAGGTGAAGTTTTATTTATTGAAAGAAAAAATGATAACGAAGTAGAAATGAAAAGTTTATTTTTAGAAAATAAAACTCCTTCAACTCATCATTGTATTTTTGAATATGTTTATTTTTCCCGTCCCGATAGTAAAATATTTGGAGGTGATACGGTTGATAAAGTTAGAAGAAGATTGGGAAAAGCTTTAGCACAGGAGTCACCAATAAATTCTGGCGATGAAAAAGCAATTGTAATTTCTGTTCCAGATTCAAGTAATACTGCAACACTTGGTTATGTGTCGGAAGGAGTAAAAATGAATTTGAATTTAAAAATGGAAATTGGTTTAATTCGAAATCATTATGTTGGCAGAACTTTTATTCAGCCAAATCAGATTGATAGAGAATTAAAAGTCAAAACAAAATACAATACTGTAAAAGATGTTTTGAAAGATAAAGTAGTTGTAGTTATCGATGACTCAATTGTTCGAGGAACAACATCAAAAAAACTTGTAAAACTTTTGCGTGAAGCGGGACCAAAAGAAATTCATCTTAAAATTACTTCTCCACCAATTGTAAAACCGTGTCATTACGGAATGGATTTTCCAAGTACAAGCGAATTAATTGCGCATCAATTTGATGGCGACATAGAAAAAATTCGTGAAGAATTAGAAGTTGATTCGCTTCACTATTTAAGTTGTGAAAAACTTTTAGAATCTGTTCCGAGCGAGCAAAAACAAGGCTATTGTACGGCTTGCTTTGGTGGCGATTATCCTACGAAAATTGAAACAAAATCAAACAAAAACGATTTAGATAATTAATGAAACGAGCAATTAATTTTGCAAACGCTTTAAGTGTGATGCGATTATTTTTAATTGCACCAATCATTTATTTTTTTGAAGTTGAAAAAATTGAAATCGCTTGGTTTTTAATTTTTGTCGCAATCATTTCAGATTCGTTTGATGGATATTTTTCAAGAAAAAATAATGAAGTTACCGAGTTCGGAAAAATTATAGACCCACTTGCAGATAAATTTTGTGTAATTGGATTAATTATTTATTTGCTTCTAATAAATAAATTAGAGTTTTGGTATGTTGCACTTGTTTTTGTACGAGATTTAGCAATTATGCTTGGAAGCGTACATTTAAAAATATCAAAAGGGTTTGTGTTGATGAGTAATTGGGAAGGGAAAGTTACAGTTGTATTTACAACAATTTATATTCTTTTATCTTTAATAGATAATCCATCAT
The DNA here is from genome assembly GCA_964367235.1 of uncultured Chitinophagaceae bacterium. Taxonomy (GTDB): domain Bacteria; phylum Bacteroidota; class Ignavibacteria; order UBA10030; family UBA8401; genus JBBTLW01. Next base: position 22,257 of record CAYIXI010000011.1, read on the forward strand.
TTGATTATTTCGCAAAAATAATTCTCGCTGTAAATATTTTGTATTTATTTTATTCTTTTTATTTATATGTAAAAATATATTTTAAAGTTTTAAAGGAAAAGATTTAAAGTGTTTAGGAAATTATTTTCTGGCTTAAAAAAAACACGCGAAGCAATTCTTGGCACAGTTCAAAAATTAGTAAATTCATTCCACAAAATTGATGAAGAGTTTTTAACCTCACTCGAAAAAAATCTTCTTTCAGCTGATGTTGGAGTGAAAATGACCGAAACAATTTTAAAGCGATTGAAAGAAAATGCAAAGGAAATTAATTCAAGTCCGAATGGGGAATTAAATCTACAAGTAGAAAAAATAATTCAATCAGTCTTTACGGAATCATTGCAAAAAAATTCTATCAAGCAAAATATAAATCATAAAAAGCCTCACATAATTTTAATTGTTGGAGTAAATGGAGTTGGTAAAACTACAACAATTGGTAAACTTGCGCACAAATTTGTAAAAGAAAATAAAAAGGTTGTAATCGGTGCCGCCGATACTTTTCGCGCTGCCGCAAACGAGCAATTAAATATTTGGGCAAATCGTGCAAAAGTAAATCTCGTTCAGCAAAAACCGGGCGCCGACCCTGCGGCAGTTGCGTTTGACACGATTTCATCAGCAAAATCAACCAATGCTGATGTTGTTTTAATTGACACCGCCGGCAGACTTCACACAAAATCCTCTTTGATGGAAGAACTTAGTAAAATTAAAAGAGTGATTAAAAAAACTGACGAAACTGCACCGCACGAAATTTTAATTGTGTTGGATGCATCGATTGGACAAAATGGTCTTGCGCAAGCGAAAGAATTTAATTCTGCAGTTGGGTTAACTGGAATTATTCTTACAAAACTTGATGGCACTGCAAAAGGTGGAATTGTTTTTTCGATTGTAAATGAGTTTCAAATTCCGATAAAATATATCGGAGTTGGAGAGGGAATTGATGACATTGAAGATTTTAATTCTGAAGAATTTATTCAATCACTTTTTATAAAAAATAATGTATGAAACTATCTTGGAAGCAATTTAATTTAGAATTAAAATATATTTTTAAAATTGCTCGCGGAGCAAGTTTGGTTGAGCCAATAATAATTCTTGAACTTGAGCATGATGGAATTATCGGTTACGGAGAATCATCTCCGATTTCACGATATCACGAATCTGTAGAAACAGTTTCTGATTTTTTAAAAATAGTTGACTTATCCCGATTTGAATCTCCATTTCAGCTGGAAGAAATAAATAGATATTTAGATTCGCTTGGTTCTGGTAATACAGCCGCGAGATGCGCAATTGATTTGGCATTATACGATTGGGTTTCTAAAAAATTAAATCTTCCGCTATCAAAATATTTAGGAATAGGAAATTTGCCGACGCCGGTTTCATCTTTTACAATTGGAATTGACACATTAGAAATAATTGAAAAAAAAGTTCACGAAGCAGAAAAATATCCAATCTTAAAAATTAAAGTTGGATTAGATAATGACGAAGAAATAATTCGCACCATCAGAAAAATTACAGATAAAGTTTTAAGAGTTGATGCAAACGAAGGATGGAGAGATAAATTTGTTGCGCTCGAAAAAATAAAATGGTTGAAAGATCAAAATGTAGAATTTATCGAGCAACCAATGCCTGCCTCTCAACTTGATGATTTAAAATGGCTCCGCGAAAAATCTGTTTTACCTTTAATTGCAGATGAAAGTGTAATGAGCTCAAAATCAATTCCACAAATAAAAGATGCGTTTGATGGAATAAATATAAAATTAATGAAGTCAACTGGACTTCACGAAGCAATTAAAATGATAAATACTGCCCGAGCAATGAACATGAAAATCATGTTGGGTTGTATGATTGAATCTTCGGTTGCGATTTCCTCCGCGATTCATTTGTCGCCACTTGTAGATTACGCCGACCTCGATGGAAATGTTTTAATTACAAACGATCCGTTTGAAGGATGCGAAAATGAAAATGGTAAATTAAAAATTATTGATAGAATTGGTCACGGAGCGATTCCAAAAAAATAATGCCTCAAAAGATTTTCATACTACCAGATAATGTTGTTAATAAAATTGCGGCAGGAGAAGTTGTTCAACGACCGGGAGCCGCTTTAAAAGAATTGCTTGAAAATTCCATTGATTCTGGCGCTACAAAAATTGAAGTTGAAATAAAAGAGGGAGGAAAAACTTTTATTTTAATTCGAGATAATGGTTGCGGAATGTCGAAGGAAGATACACTTGCATCAGTCGAACGCCACTCAACAAGTAAAATAAAAAATATTGATGACTTACTTAAAATTGAAACTTTTGGTTTTAGAGGTGAAGCGTTGGCATCAATCGCATCTGTTTCGCAGTTCGAATTAAAATCCAAAACCGCACAAGATGAAATTGGAACTTCGTTAAAAATCTCTGGTGGCAAAACTGATAATGTAGAATCAATTTCGCATCAAGTTGGAACTACAATAATTATTAAAAATCTTTTTTTTAATATTCCGGCTCGTTTGCAATTTCTAAAAACAAATCAAACAGAGTTTAGAAATTGCCTCGATGCTTTTACTCAAATTGCGATTGCCCATCCCGATGTTGAATTTAAATTTTCAAGTAATGATGAATTATTATTAAATCTTTCAAACGAAGATTTACCAAGTCGAATCGAATCAATCTTCGGCGAGAAAATTATTGAAACAATTTTGCCGATTAAAGAAGAAAATGATTATTTAAAAGTTAGTGGATTTATTAGCAAGCCAAATTTTGCACGAAAGGCGAAAAAAGATCAATTCATTTTTTTAAATAACAGATTTATTCAATCTCACACAATCCAACATGCAGTTTATAGTGGCTACGAGCATTTAATTGAAAAGGGGAGTTATCCTTTTTTTGTTTTGAATTTAGAAATTTTGCAAAAAAATGTTGATGTAAATGTCCATCCTTCAAAATTGACTGTAAAATTTAGTGACGAAAATATGATTTACCGAAGTGTGAATCGTGCCGTTCGCCACGCTTTAATGAAAACCAATTTAACCCCTGTATTTAATATCCCAAATAGCGCTCAATCTCCTCAAACAAATCAATCGTTTAATTTTCAAACCATCAATTTTAAAAATAGATTTGAGCAAAATCCTACTCAGAATAATGTATATAATAGAAGTGAAGAGGAAATTACTGAAAGAACCAAAAATCAAATTCCAAATCAAAATGATAAATTATTTCTTGGGCAAATAAACAAAAAATATTTACTTTTTCAAACTAAAGATGGAATTTTGATTATTGACCAACATGTTGCGCATGAGAGAATTTTATACGAAGAGTTTTCAGAATATTTTAATTCAAATAGTTCTAAGTCGCAACAATTACTTTTTCCGATTACAATAAAATTATCTCAATCGGATTTTTCAATTGTAAAAGAAATTATTAAAGAATTAAATTCAGTTGGTTTTCAAATTAAGGAGTTTGGCGGAACAACAATTGCAATCGATGCAATTCCAATTGAAATTAAAATTGGTAAAGAAGAAAAAATATTGCAAGAAGTAATTGATGAATTTAAAATGAATCTTCAAAAAGAAAAAATTGATGTTCGAGATAATATTGCCAAATCGCTCGCTTGCAAAGCCGCAATAAAAGCTGGCGATGAACTATCAAACGAGGAAGTGAATAAATTAATTGACGAACTTTTCAAAACAAAAATTCCATACGCATGTCCGCATGGTCGTCCGGTAATTGTAAGCATTCCAATTTCGGAACTTGATAAAAGATTTATGAGAATTTAATTGAGGCACTTATGAAAAAGAAAGATTGGATAAAATCTGTTGAAGCGAAAAATCCTATTCGCACAATTCCATTTACATCGATAAGTGGAATGCCAGTAGATTTAATTTATACAAAAGAGGATATCAATCAAAAAGAATTAGAAATGCCGGGAGATTTTCCTTACACGCGCGGGATTCATCAAACTTTATATCGAACAAAAATTTGGACGATGAGACAATTTGCAGGATTCGGAACTCCAGCAGATACAAATGAAAGATTTAAATATCTTTTGGAGCATGGACAAACAGGTTTATCAACAGCGTTTGATTTGCCAACTTTAATGGGACAAGATGCAGATGATAAATTATCGGAAGGTGAGGTTGGAATTTGTGGCGTTTCGGTTTCATCGCTGGCTGATATGGAAAAACTTTTTCACGAAATTCCGCTTGATAAAGTTTCAACATCAATGACAATAAACGCGCCAGCCGCAATGATATTAGCTTTTTACATCGTTACTGCGCAAAAACAAAATGTTGAAATTAAAAATCTTCGTGGCACAATTCAAAATGATATTTTAAAAGAATACATTGCGCAAAAGGAATGGATTTATCCACCGCATCCTTCGATGAGAATTATTACTGATATGTTTTCGTACTGCTCAAAAGAGATGCCGCAGTTCAATCCAATTTCAATTAGCGGATATCATATTCGGGAAGCTGGTTCGACTGCTGTGCAGGAATTGGCTTTCACTCTCGCAGATGGATTTGCTTATGTCGAAGCTGGAATTTCTGCTGGACTTAATGTTGATGACTTTGCGCCTAAACTTTCTTTTTTCTTTAACGCGCATAATGATTTTTTTGAAGAGATTGCAAAATACCGAGCCGCAAGAAAAATTTGGGCTAAGCGAATGAAAAATAAATATTCTGCAAAAAATCCTCGCTCGTGGACTTTGCGTTTTCATACTCAAACTGCAGGTTGTAGTTTAACTGCTCAGCAACCTGAAAATAATATTGTTCGAACTGCGCTTCAAGCTTTAGCTGGTGTGCTTGGCGGAACTCAATCGCTTCATACAAATTCTATGGATGAAACTCTTGCACTTCCATCTGATAAGGCTGTGAAGATTGCACTTCGCACTCAACAAATTATTGCTTACGAAACTGGAGTTCCGAATGTTGTTGATCCACTCGGCGGAAGTTTTTATTTAGAATCATTGACTGATAAAATGGAAAAAGAAGCGGAAGAATATTTTTTAAAAATTGATTCACTTGGTGGAGTTATTCCCGCACTTGAAAATGGATTTTTTCAAAGAGAGATTGCCGAATCAGCTTATCGTTATCAGCAAGAGTTGGATAGAAAAGAAAAAATAATTGTTGGGATAAATGACTTTGTTGAAGAGGAAGAAAAAATTGAAATTCCGATTTTAAAAATATCAAAAGAAGTTGAGAAGGAACAAATTAAAAATTTAATTGATATTCGGAATTCAAGAAATAATGAAGATGTAAAAAAAGCACTTTCAGATTTAGAAAAAGTTGCAGTTGATGGAAATAATTTAATGCCTGCCTTAATTACCGCGACAAAGGTTTACGCCACACTTGGTGAGATTTGCAATACTTTGAAACTCCATTTTGGAACTTTTGAGGAACCAGCAATATTTTAAATAAAAAAAAATATTTTATCATTAAAATACTTGACTTTAATTTAAAATAACCTTATATAGTTAAGTAGATAATTAATAATACTTAAACTAATAAGGTTACTTGTGTATTCAATCGATGAAATAGATATTAAAATATTAGAAATTCTTCAAAAAAATGGAAGAACTCGCAGGAATGAACTTGCTGAATTAGTTGGGTTATCAATTCCATCAGTTAGTGAAAGGATGAGAAAACTAGAAGAAAATAAATACATCTCTGGTTATCATGCAGTTTTAAATTCAAAGCTTTTAGGAAAAGATATTACCGCATTTATTTTAGTAACTGTTGACTCGTCGAAACATTACAATAGTTTTAAAGATCACACATCTTCAGTTGATGAGATTTTGGAAGTACACGCGATAACCGGAAGCGGAACTCATCTTTTAAAAATCAAAACAGAAAATACTTCAACTCTTGAAAAACTTCTTTCCAAAATTCAATCTTGGAGTGGAGTAATTAAATCATCAACAAGTTTAGTTTTATCAACTTCAAAAGAATCCACAAACATCAAAATAAATAAAAAATAAATTAGGATATTTAAATGACAAAACGCGGACAACTTATTTCAACTTACTTCGGAGAAAATGTTTTTTCTCTGGATAAAATTTTATCAAATATTTCTCCCGAAGTTGGTGAGAAATTAAAAAAATTAATAAATCATGGTCAAATTCTTGATCGTGAAACCTCTGATGCTGTTGCAAAAGCAATGAAGGAATGGGCAGTTTCAAAAGGATGCACTCACTACACACATTGGTTTCAACCGATGACAGGATTTACTGCAGAGAAGCACGATTCGTTTTTGGAATATGGAGATGATGGAAATATTATTGAATCATTTTCTGGCAAACAGTTAATTCAAGGCGAGCCTGATGCATCAAGTTTTCCATCGGGTGGAATTCGCGCAACTTTTGAAGCGCGTGGTTATACAATTTGGGATCCAACAAGTCCGGCATTTGTTTTGGAATATCCTCACGGCAACACACTTTGCATTCCATCAATTTTTATTTCATACACTGGCGAGGCGTTAGATAAAAAAGCTCCGCTACTTCGTTCAATCCAAGTTCTCAATAATGCGGGAGTTGAAATTTTAAAACTATTCAAAAATCCCGGAACAAAAGTTTATTCAACTTTGGGAATCGAACAAGAATATTTTTTAATTGATAGAGAACTTTACAATCGCCGACCAGATTTATTTCAAACAGGAAGAACACTTTTTGGAAATGCGCCGAGTAAACATCAGCAACTTGAAGATCAATATTTTGGGAACATCCCAGAACGCGCTTTTGCTTTCATGACAGAAATCGAAGAAGAGGCTTATAAATTAGGCATTCCGCTAAAAACTCGTCATAACGAAGTAGCGCCAAATCAATTTGAAGCCGCGCCAATTTTTGAAGATGTAAATGTCGCAGTTGACCACAATCAGGTTTTAATGGATTTGATGGACAGAGTTGCGAAGCGCCAAAAACTTGCTTGCTTGTTGCACGAAAAACCTTTTGCCGGTGTTAATGGAAGTGGAAAACATTGCAACTGGTCAATCAGCACAGATGCTGGAGAAAATTTATTGAATCCCGGAAAAACTCCTCATCAGAATTTACAATTTTTAGTTTTTCTTGTTTCGACAATAAAAGCAGTTTACGATTACTCGAGTGAGTTGAGAGCGTCAATCGCAAGTTGCGCAAATGATAATCGACTTGGTGCAAACGAAGCGCCGCCGGCAATTATTTCTGTTTTTGTTGGTGAACTTTTACACAGCGTTTTAAATGATTTGGCTGAAGGAAAAACTACAAAAACAACTGAGCAAGCATGGCTTTCAGTTGGCATTGATAAAATTCCTTCGATACCAAAAGATAACACCGATAGAAATAGAACTTCGCCTTTTGCATTTACTGGAAATAAATTTGAGTTTCGCGCAGTCGGTTCTTCAGCAAGTCCGTCTGGACCAATTACAGTTTTAAATACTGCAGTTTCCGCAATACTTGTTGAAACAAAAAATAAAATCTCAAAAGAAATTTCGAAAGGAAAAGATTTTAATACTGCAACTGTAAAAGTTTTAAGAGAGATGATTAAAGAATCGAGAAAAATTTTATTTGAAGGAGATAATTATTCATCTGCTTGGGAAAAAGAGGCAGAAAAAAGAGGATTGCCAAATCTCAAAACAACTCCCGATGCTTTGAAGATTTATAGTTCTAAAAAAACAATCGAACTATTTTCTAAGTTTGGAATCTTTTCTCCACGAGAACTCGAATCACGACATCACATTTATATCGAAAACTACATCAAGCAAGTTGAGATTGAAGCAAGAGTTTCACGAGATATGGCTGTAACATATTATTTACCTGTCGCAATAAATTATTTGAAAAAACTTTCTGATACAGTTGAAGGATTTGCTGATGCAACAAATAGTAAATCGGGTGTCAAATCGCTTATTGATTTGTTGAAAGTTATCGCAAATAAAATTTCAGGATTGCAAAAATCAGTCGCCGATTTAGATAAATTATTATCAAACACAGAGAAAGTTTCATCGCTTGAAAAAAAATCTTTTGAATATCTAAAAGTAAAAAAAGGTGTCAGCGCACTTAGAAGTGTGATTGACGAACTTGAGCAAATTTGCCCAGATGCTTCGTGGCCTGTACCGAAATACAGAGAAATGCTTTTGACTTTGTAAGTTATATTCGCCTTTTATTTAAAGCCCAATTTCGATTGGGCTTTTTTGTTTGGTAATAGAATTCATTTTTCATATTTTTAAAATATGAAATTCGAGACTATAAAAGTAAATCTTTCAAATAGAATTTTAACTGTAAAATTAAATAGAAGTGAAAAAAGAAATGCGTTAAATCCGCAAATGATTTTGGAACTTACGAATCTGTTTGAATTTTATAAAAAAAATAAAAATTGCAAAGTTGTAATTTTGGAAGGTAAGGGAACATCTTTTTGCGCAGGGATGGATTTAGCAGTTTTAAAATCTTTTAAAAATTATAAACTCTCCCAACATTTATCCGATGCAAAAAAATTAGTTAAACTCCTTTCAGTAATTTATGAATTTCCGAAATTAACAATTGCAAAAATTAAAGGAGAAGCATTTGCCGGCGGAGCGGGACTTGCTGTTGTGTGCGATTTAATTTGCGCCACCAACAATGCAAAATTTGCATTCACCGAAGTTAAAATAGGATTTGTACCTGCGATAATATCTTTTTTTGTAAAGAAAAAAATTGCGAGCGGAGTTGTAAATGAATTATTATTAACTGGTAGAATTTTTGATAGCAATGAAGCAATGAAGATTGGATTTGTAAATCATATTTTTAGCGAGAATGAAATTGATTCTAAAGTTTTAGAAATGGCAGAAAAGATTTGTGAAAGCGCAAGTCAAAATTCTATTATCGCGACAAAACAAATTTTAAATAAAATCTCATCAACTGAAAAAAAAGCATTATCCCGTTTAGCAAAAATAAATGCAAAAATCAGATTATCACACGATTGCAAAAAAGGTGTTGAGAAATTCCTCTCAAAAAAAAAATTAACTTGGTAAAAAAATGAAAACAATAATTGAACCATTCAGAATTAAATCCATTGAAACTTTAAAACTTACAACTGAAACTGAACGAATTGAAATCCTTAAAAATGCAAATTATAATATTTTTCAAATTAAAGCAGAAGATGTAATTATAGATTTTCTAACTGATAGCGGAACAGCGGCGATGAGCTCAAAGCAATGGGCGGGAATAATGGACGCCGATGAATCGTACGCTGGAGCGAAAAGTTTTTTTCGTTTTGAAAAAGCGGTAAAAGATTTAACTGGTTTTAAAAATATTATTCCAACTCATCAAGGTCGTGCGGCTGAAAAAATTTTATTTTCAAATCTTGGTGGAAAAGGAAAATATTTTCCGAACAATACTCATTTCGATACAACTCGCGCAAACATCGAAGCGACAAATTCTATCGCAACTGATTTTTTAAATGAAGATGGAAAACATCCCGAACGCATTGCGGATTTTAAAGGAAATATCGATTTAGTTTCGCTCGAAAAATATATTATTGAAAAAGGTGCTGAAAATATTCCACTTTGTTTAATCACAATTACAAATAATTCAAATGGCGGGCAACCTGTTTCGATGCAAAATATTCGCGAAACAAAATCGTTACTAAAAAAATATAATATTCCACTTTTTTTAGATGCTTGCAGATTTGCCGAAAACGCGATGTTCATCAAAAAAAGAGAAAAGGGTTACGAAAATAAAACACCGAAAGAAATTGCGCAGGAAATGTTTTCGTATGCCGATGGTTGCACGATGAGCGCAAAAAAAGATGCGATTGTAAATATGGGTGGATTTCTTGCGATGAACGATGATGAGCTTGCAAAGAAATGTCTCAACACATTAATTTTAACCGAAGGCTTTCCAACTTACGGCGGACTTTCTGGTCGCGACCTCGAAGCAATTGCGCAGGGACTTGAAGAAGTTGTCGATGAAAATTATTTAACTTATCGTTTGCGTTCGATAGAATATTTAGGTGAAAAATTAACCGAGAAGGGAATCGCAATTGTTTTGCCAACTGGCGGACATGGAATTTATTTAGATGCGAAAAAAATATTGCCGCATATTCCACCAAGCGAATTTCCCGGTCAAAGTTTGGTTTGCGCTTTGTACGAGGTTGGCGGAATTCGTTCGTGCGAAGTTGGAAGTGTAATGTTTGGAAAAAATGATTCCGATGGAAATATTATTTCTCCTTCGATGGAATTAGTTCGTCTGGCAATTCCGCGAAGAGTTTATACTCAAAGTCATATCGATTATGTTGCCGAAGTTATTATTGAAGTTTACGAAAACAGAAAAAATTTAAAAGGATATAGATTTACTTATGCGCCAAAAGAGCTTCGTCATTTCACAGCCAAGTTTGAAAAAATCATTTAAAATAATCTCGTTGATTGAAAAAATAAATAATATGGAACCACAAACAGCAATAAAAATTTTTGAAGAAAAAAAAGTAAGAACCATTTGGGATGCAAAGCAGGAGAAATGGTATTTATCAATTATTGATGTAATTGAAATACTCACTGGAAGCCCAAGACCAAGAAAATACTGGAATGCTTTAAAAACAAAACTGAAAGATGAAGGAAGTGAACTGTCCCATAAATTGGGACAGTTGAAAATGGCTGCTGAAGACGGCAAAATGAGAATGACTGATGTTGCCGACACTGAACAACTTTTTCGTCTCATACAATCAATTCCATCGCCAAAAGCAGAACCATTTAAACTTTGGTTGGCGAAAGTAGCGGCTGAAAGATTAGATGAAATGCAAGATCCTGAACTAACTATTGACAGGGCTTTGAAAGAATATCTGCAATTGGGTTATTCTGAGAACTGGATTAACCAACGACTGAAAAGTATTGAGATTAGAAAAGAACTAACAGATGAATGGAAGAAAAGAGGATTAAGAGAAGGCATTCAGTTTGCAACGCTTACCGACATCATCACAAAAGCATGGAGTGACAAAACAACCAAAGAATATAAGCAAGAAATAATCAATTTTAAGTTGAGCAAAAGTAAAAATTATTTAAAAATAATTTCGTTGATTGAAAAAATAAACTTAAGTAAGTTTGTATAAATGATTGAGTGCACGGTTTGTCAAGAAAATAATTCTGAAAAATATTTAGTTTGTAAAAAGTGTGGCGCATATTTAAGAGATAGAATCCCAAATGTTGATTTTTTTAAAACAGCGACATTAATTGTCGAGTCTCCAAAGAAGGGATTTGAAAATATAATTTTAGCCGAACATAAAAATTTTAATATTCTCTTGATGATTATTTTTGGGTTGGTTTTAAGTTTTACTTTGATGATTTCAAATCAAGTTGGAGATAAATTTAGCAATTTATTAATTTTAATTTTTAGTGGAATGTTTTCTGGTTTATTAATCGCGATTTTAGTTCTACCAGCAACAGCAATTTTAAGCATATTTATCGCACGGATTGTAACTTTAAAAGTTGATTTTAAAAATATGCTTTCTGTAATTTGTTGGTCGTTTTTACCATTTTTATTACTACTCACTATTATAGTGCCAACCGAGTGGATTTTATTTGGACTTGATTTGTACGACTCGTTAGAAGTTGTGATGGAAAACTTTAAATATATTTTTTACCTCATAATTGGTTTGCACTTGATTACTTTTATTTGGAGTTTTGTATTATTAATAATTGGATTTAAAAATCTTTTAACAATTAATTTTCAAAAATCATTTTTGTTAGCCGTAGCTAATTATACATTCATATATTTTATAACTAATAAATTAATCAATCTCTAAAAAAATAAAAAAGGAAACACAATGTCAAAAGTTCTATTAACAATTCAATTTCAAATAAAAGAGGGTGAAGCCCAAAGTGTTGAATCAATTTTTTCAAGACTAAAAGATCATTTCGAAACTGAAAACGAAATTGATTACAATGTATTTGAAGTCAAAGGAAAACCAAATTCTTTTATTGAAATTTACAGTTTCGAAAACTTAGATGAATACAATAAATTTAACGAGTCAGATGACCAAGTCTACGAAGGATTGGGAATGGCTTTGAGTAATTTTATTGAAGGAAGTCAAAAATCATCTCTCTTAATTCAAAAAATTTAATGCACGATCCGATTGCAATATTTTTAAAAGAGCACGACGAAGCATTACTTCATTTGGAAAAATTAAAACGGACTGCTGTTGAAATAAAAAAAATCGGTTTAAATAATAAATTGTTAAAACAATTAGAAGGATCTTTGCAATTTATTGAAGAGGAGGTAATGGTTCATAATTTAAAAGAAGAGAAAGCGCTTTTCCCGGTTATTGAAAAATTTGTGGAAGGACCAACAATTTCTTTAAAAGATGATCACGCAAAAATGTTTAAACTTTATAAAAAATTAATTAGAAGTTTAAAAGTGCTGAAAGAATTGCCAAACGATTTAGTTTCGCGAACTGAACTTTTTGATGCCTCAAACGAAATTGTTCAATTGATGGTCAATCATATCCATAAAGAAAATTATATTTTATTCCCACTTGTAAAAAAATTTCTTTCAAAAAAAGAATTGAAAGAAGTCTTTTCCAAAATGATTTAATATTTCCAGTTGACTAAAAAAATATTAAACTCGTGCGCAGTTTTCGCATTTCTCGATGAGCAAAAAATAAATCGTTTTCCATCTTTTGAAAACATCGGAAAACCATCGAATCCTTCGTTAAAGGTTACTTGCTCAAAATTTTTTCCTTCAATATCAACTAAAAACAAATCGAAATTCCAACCTTTTGGATTATGTAAATTTGAAGAAAAAATTATTTTTTTTCCGTCAGGTGTAAAATAAGGAGCAAAATTTGCCGCACCATTATTTGTAATTTGTACTTTATTTGTCCCATCAATATTTATTGTAAAAATTTCCATTTGCGATGGCTTGACCAATTCTTGTTTCAATAATTCTTCACCAATTATTCTATCAGAATCATTTATTGGACGATGCGCGCGATAAACAATTTTTTTTCCATCGGGAGAAAAAAATCCTCCACCATCGTAACCTTTTTCAAAAGTTAATCGTTTTAAATTTTTACCTTTTAAATTCATCGAGTAAATTTCCAAATCACCATCTCTATCGGAAGTGAACAAAATAGTTTTTCCATCTGGCGATACAACCGACTCAGCATCGTAACCATTACTTTTGGTTAGGTTCACTAATTTTTTTCCATCTTCATCTGCGATAAAAACATCGTACGCATTGTAGACAGCCCAAGCATAACCTTTCGAGCGATCTGGTCGTGGCAAACAATCGGAGGAAAATTCGTGAGTGGAGGAGTAGACTATTTTTTTACTATTCGGGATAAAAAAAGCGCAAGTAGTTCTTCCTGTGCCAGTGCTAATTAATTTATCGTTTGCGCCATCAATATCCATTGTAAAAATTCTATCGCAAGTATATCCATCTTTTGTTGATTGATAAATTATTTTTTTTCCGTCAGTTGAAAAATACGCTTCCGCATTGCTTCCGCCAAAAGTAATTTGTTTTATTGATGAAAAATATTTTTCCTGATTTGTTGAAAGTGAATCGGAAAAAATATTTTGTGAAAATAAAATTGTTACAGCAAATAAAATAAATTTCATAATTATCCTTTTTGATTTTTTTGCAAAATACAAATTTTATATTTCAAAATAAAACAAAATCTTAAAAAGATATTGACTGAAATATCTTTTCTATCTATATTTGTCTCGAAAAACACATCAACACGGAAAATTTTGGAAAATTCAAAAATAGAAACGACTCCAAATGTTGTCGTCGCAAAAAAGAAAAAAAAATCTCCGCTAATCGCAATCATTCATGCTGAGGGTTGTACTGGTTGCGAGGTTTGTATTGAATTCTGCCCAGTAGATTGTATTTATAAATCTCCGGGACCAGAAAATCCTGATGAACATGGTTACAATTTAGTTAATGCAATTTGCGTAGTTGATGAAGAGGCATGTATCGGCTGTAAACTTTGTGTGAAATATTGCCCGTGGGAAATAATTGATATGGTAAAAAGAGAAGAAGAAATTCTTGCGTAATTCTTTTCAAGGAAATAAATGACAAACGAAATAACACCACAACAAGAAGAACAAAAACCAAATGAAGTTTCATCGGTAAATATTTCTACTGAACCATTACCGCGAAAACCAAAACAAGATCGCGCACCAGAAAATGATCCCGGTTTGTGGCGAATGGGAAGAAAAAATTTTTTAAATTTTGCCGCGTGGATTTCTTTTTTTGGTTTCATCGGTATTTCAATTTTAGGAACTTTGCGTTCGATGTTTCCGCGAGTTTTATTTGAACCACCAACAAAATTCAAAGCTGGTCCACCAGATGATTTTGTTATCGGTGAAGTGAACGAAAAATTTACTGACGAACAAAGAATTTGGATCATTCGCGAGCCAGAAGGATTTTACGCACTAATTGCAATTTGTACACATCTTGGTTGCACTCCTCGTTGGTCTCCATCAGAAAATAAATTTAAATGTCCTTGCCACGGAAGTGGTTATTATGTTAATGGAGTAAATTTTGAAGGACCAACTCCGCGACCACTTGAACGCGCGCAAATAATTTTAAACGAAGAAGGATTAATTGAAATTGATAAAAGTGTAAAATTTCGTTACGAGCTTGGTGAGTGGGGTAAGCCAGGTTCATTTCTTCCATTTTTAGGTTAATCGAGAAAGGTATTTTTTAGATAATGATAAGTCCAATGGAAAAATTTCGAAAGAGTGAAGTCTACAAATCAATCTTTCGACATAAATATGATGACACGCAACGCAATCGTGCTTTACAAATTGTCGACAATGTTTTTTTACATCTTCATCCAGTTCGAGTTCCAAGACATGCAACCAACATCGGTTACACTTGGGGAATGGGCGGAATAACTTTTCTTCTATTTTTAATTTTAACTTTGACAGGTGTAATTTTAATGTTTTACTATCGTCCAACTGCGCAGTATGCTTATGACGATATGAAATATTTAATGAACGATGTTGCCTTTGGTCCCTTTGTGAGAAACATGCACAGATGGGCGGCGCATGCAATGGTCATCACAGTTATGCTTCACATGTTTCGAGTTTTTTTAACTGGCTCGTATAAACCACCAAGACAATTTAATTGGGCAATTGGTGTGTTACTTTTAGTTTTAACTTTTCTTTTAAGTTTTACTGGTTACTTACTCCCTTGGGATCAACTTTCAATTTGGGCTGTAACTGTTGGCACAAATATGGCTCGTGCAACTCCGCTGCTTGGGCACGAAGGACCTTTCGGTCCCGAGTTAGGAATGAAAATTGATAACGATGTCAGATTTGTTTTATTAGGTGGAACTCAAGTTGGACCTCCGACTTTGTTAAGATTTTATGTTGGTCATTGTATTTTACTTCCTATAGTTGCCGCAGTATTTATGGTAGTTCATTTTTGGAGAATTAGAAAAGATGGCGGAATCTCCGGACCTGATACAGGCAAGAAAAACTTTTAATAAATATTTTATATGAATCATTTTTTAGAATTAATTTCAAAACCAGATAATGTGCCAATTGTTGGCTTGTTATTTTTAATAGTTTTTTATACTTGGCTTGCTTATTCAAAAGCAATAAAAAATGATAGTCAAGAAATCCCAGAAGAAGCAAAACAAGATGACAAAGTACAAGTTTGGCCAAATTTGGTTCGAGTTGAATTTCTTGCGATGCTTGCTGTTTTTATTATTCTCGCAGTTTGGTCAATTTTAATTGATGCTCCACTTGAGCAATCTGCAAATCCTGCGTTAACTCCAAATCCATCAAAAGCGCCTTGGTATTTTTTGGGCTTGCAAGAACTTTTAGTTTATTTTGATCCGTGGATTGCAGGAGTAATTTTACCAACTATTATAATTGTTGGATTGATGGCAATTCCATACATCGATATAAATCCAAAAGGAAATGGATATTATACTTTTAAAGAACGAAAATTTGCAATCTTAACTTTCAGTTTTGGATTTTTAATTCTATGGATTGCGTTAATTATTTTGGGAACTTTTTTACGCGGTCCGGGTTGGAATTTTTTTCTTCCGTGGGAAATTTGGGATGCGCATAAAGTTGTAGTTTTAAACAATCTCGACTTGTCCGAATATTTTGGAATACCAACAGTTAATAGTGACAACACATTAAATATTTTCGCATCAATTTTTGGATTTTTAGTTGTTGCAATTTTTTATGTTGGCTTTGGACTTTGGCATTACACAAAAATAAAATCAACAGAATTTTTTAAAAAATTAGGACCAACAAGATATTGGACAACTTCATTTTTATTTTGGACAATGATGTTTGTAGTTTTAAAAATCTTTTTACGATTATTGCCTCCTGTTTTTGGTGGCTACCCAGTAAAATATATTTGGGTAACTCCATGGTTTAACATTTAATTTTAGGTAAAGCATGTCTCTTTTAAATTATTTTAAAAAACGATACGATACACAAGTTGAAAAAAGGAGTTACTCCAAAATCTATTTGGTTTTGAGTTTGCTACTTTTTTTAAGTACAACTTGGGCTGTGATTGATGAAGTTAGTACTCGTCGTCCTTGGAAAAATTACCAAACAGAATATTATGATTTATTTAAAGAAAAACTTCTTACAAGTTATCAGGAACATTTAGCTCAAATTGATACAGCTTATATAAATAGTTTGCAAAATGAAATTAATGAATCTAAAAAAGAACTTGAAAGTGACGAGTACAAAAATCTTTCAAACGAGTTAGCTGATGAACAACAAAATTATATCGATGCAACTCGCGAGTGGCGTTTTGCAAAAAGCGAATCGGACGCAACTTTTTACGAATACAAACATAAATTAAATTCTACTGGCGTTGCCGACGAAGATTTAAAAAATAAATTAGTTGAACTTGATACTTCAATTGCTCAATCAGCAAGATTGATGATTGAAGTTGATAAAAAAGTTGCTGATGTAAAATTTCAAATCGGAAAATTTAAAAATAAAATTGATAGTTTAGAAAAAGAAATTATTCTTTTAACTGACGCAACAGAAAAAATTTTAATTCGCGCAAATAAAACTTCAACTGCTCCAATCGAAATCCGACAAGTGATGATGAACGACTTCGAAAAAACAAGTTTCGGAGATGTTAAAGCTCGAATCGATAGATGTCAAACTTGTCATTTGGGTGCAATGGAAAAATTAATGTCCGATGTGCCGCAACCTTACGCAAAACATTCACTTCCCGAATTATTAGAAAAACATAATCCCGAAAAATTTGGTTGCACTCCGTGTCATCGCGGACAAGGCAACGCACTCACTGCAGGTTTTGCGCACGGAGACGAAGATCATTATTGGGAAACTCCAATCTTAAAAGGAAAAGATGTCTATGCAAGTTGCAATAGTTGTCACTATCAACAAGTTTATTTAAAAAATGGTGTTGAGTTTTCAAAAGCAAAGCAAACTTTTCTCGAAGTTGGTTGCGTTGGTTGCCATTATTTAAATGGTTATAACGATGTAAAACCAATCGGTCCACATTTAAATAGTTTGCCAGCAAAAGTTTCGGTTGATTGGGCGTTTCGATGGATTAAAAATCCTCGGGATTATAATACTCAAACAAGAATGCCAAATTTTAAATTCAACAATGATCAATCTGAAGCAATTACCGCTTATTTATTTAAAATTGGAAAAGAGAGCGAGTTCAAATCTAATTTTGCAAATGGAACTTACAAAGGTGGAAATGCAACTGAAGGAATGAAAATTTTTGAAACTGTCGGCTGTCAATCTTGTCATGTTGTTGGAAAAAATACAAAAGTTAGAGAAGCACGCGGAACGAGTTACGACATTGCTCCTGAGTTGACAAAAGCTGGAAGCAAATTAAATGGTGATTGGATTTATGATTGGATAAAAAATCCGCAACATTTTTCTCCCGAAACAAAAATGCCAAGTTTAAGATTGAGTGATGCTGAAGCAAAACATATCGTTGCATTTATTTTAAGTAATAAAGATGAAACCACAAAAGAAAAAATTAATATAAATATTTCATCGAGTGAAAAAATTAAACGAGGTGAAAAATTAATTCGCGAGTACGGTTGTTACGGTTGCCACAAAATTAAAGGATTTG
This sequence comes from uncultured Chitinophagaceae bacterium, assembly GCA_964367235.1. Lineage (GTDB taxonomy): Bacteria > Bacteroidota > Ignavibacteria > UBA10030 > UBA8401 > JBBTLW01. The sequence goes on from CAYIXI010000011.1 coordinate 40,308, forward strand.
AAAAAGATGGAAAAATTAGTGTAAACCTTTCTGACTTCGGAAGAAAAAGACACGAGCAAATGGATTTCGGCGACATCGCAGAACTTCCGCACAGCTCAAAAGAAGATTTTGTAAAAGATGAAAATGGAAAAATAAAAGTTAAACATGATTGGAATGGTTGGGTAACTGGTAAGTTGCATAATTCTCGTTTATTCCAAACTGAACGAATTATACAAAAAATGCCAATCTTTAATTTTGGCGAACAAGAAATAAAAAATCTAAAATTAATGTTGATGAGTTACAGAGTTGATAATCCTTTGCCAAAATATCAACAAGCAGAACCGGAAAGATTATCGGATATTAACAAAGGACAAAAACTTGTTGTTCATTATGCTTGTATCAATTGCCACAATTTAGAAGATCAAGGAAATTATTTTGCCGCAAGTTTGGAAGATCCTTCGATGGGACCACCGATGATAACAATGGAGGGAGCAAAAGTTCAAGAGCCGTGGCTAAATAATTTTTTAAAATCTCCAACTCCAATTCGTCCTTGGTTAAAAGTTAGAATGCCATCGTTCCAATTTAGCGAAGAAGAATTAAATACAATTACAAAATATTTTCTCGCAGTATCAAAAAAGAAATTAGAAGTGCGCGATTATGCTTCGTTCAAACCAAATGAGAAAACTCTTCCAACCGGAAAATATATTTTTGATGCATTCCAATGTATCAAATGTCATCAACTTGGAGGAGATGTTGCAGACGCGGCAAGCTTGGCGCCAGATTTAAAATTAGCGCAAAAGCGTTTAAAACCAGAGTGGATTGTTGATTGGTTAAAAGATCCGCAAGCAATACAACCCGGAACGATGATGCCAGGATATTTTCCTGATGGAGAATCACCATTACCAGATTTAGAAAATGGTAATGTGAAACTTCAAATGGAAGCAATTCGTGATCATCTGTTCAATTTAAATAAAAAATAGTTGCTACTTTTTATTTGAGTTTAAAAAATAATTAACTACATTTACAAAAATTTAGGAGAAATAAATGAGTAAGATTTTATCAATAATTGTTTTGATTTGTTTCGCAAAACTTTCAGCAGGAGATGTTACTGGAAAAATTAGTTTCGCAGGAGTTGCGCCAAAACCTGTTTTAATTAGAATGGATGCTGACAAAGTTTGTAAAGGTTCGCATTCGTCACAAATTGTTTCCGAAGAAGTAGTTGTCAATTCAAACAAAACTTTGAAAAATGTTTTTGTTTATGTTAAATCTGGTTTGACACAAAAATTTACTGCACCATCAACATCTGTAATATTAGATCAAAAAGGTTGCGAATACTCACCACATGTTTTTGGTATTCAAGTTGGTCAGGAATTGCTCGTTACAAATAGTGATGCAACTCTTCATAATGTCCACGGGCTTGGAAAAAAGAATCCACAATTCAACACAGCGCAACCACTAAAAGGAATGAAACTAAAAAAGAAATTTGACAAATCAGAAGTTATGATGAAATTGAAATGCGAAGTGCATAATTGGATGAATACTTATGCTGGAGTTGTTGATAATCCTTTTTTTGATGTTTCTGATGCAAATGGATCTTTCTCTTTAAAAAATGTTCCAGCTGGAACTTATACAATCGAAGCATGGCACGAAAAATTTGGAGTAAAAGAAATAAAAGTAACAGTTACCGATAAAGGCACTACCGCAGATTTTGCTTTTTAATAGTAAGTAATTATTTTTCAATTTAAATTAAAATAAAATATGAGCGAACACTCACATAAATCTGAACATCATGAATTGAAATTTTGGGAAAAATATATTTTTTCTCAAGATCACAAAGTTATAGGAATTCAATACGGATTAGCATCTTTACTTTTTCTTCTATTGGGATTAGGATTAGTCTCTATTATGAGATGGCAACTTGCGTATCCCGGCCAACCAATTCCATTTGATAAATTTGTTTATCCCGCAGGAATAGTTGGAGTTGCTGTAATTTTAATTCGTGGAATGAAAATTGGAATTCATACTTTAATTGGAGTTTTATTAATTTCAATTGCATTTTTAGTTAAATATTTAATTTCAAATGATACAAGAGTTTCCGATGGAATTATGCTGCCTGAGTTTTACAATCAACTTGGCGCAATGCACGGAACGATTATGATTTTCCTCGGAGTTGTTCCTCTTGCAGTCGGTGCATTTGGAAATTATATAGTTCCACTACAAATCGGCGCACCAGATATGGCTTTTCCAAAATTAAATATGGCAAGCTTTTGGGTATTTTTTGTTGGTGGCGTAATTATGATTTTAAGTTTCTTCTTGCCACAAGGACCAGCACAAGCAGGATGGACATCGTATCCGCCACTTTCAGTTATTGAATCGCAAGGACAAACATTTTGGTTACTTGGAATGGTATTTCTAATTACAAGTTCACTGCTTGGCTCGGTAAATTTTATTGTAACAATTGTTCAACTTCGTGCCGAAGGATTAACTTGGATGAGATTACCAATTTTTGTTTGGGCACAATTTGTAACTTCATTTTTATTGTTGTTAGCATTTCCACCACTTGAAGCCGCTGGTGTTTTACAATTGATGGATAGAGTTGCTGGAACAAGTTTTTTTATGCCAAGCGGATTAGTAGTTTCTGGTACACCTTTAGATGTTAGTGGAGGAGGAAGTCCTTTACTCTATCAACATTTATTTTGGTTTTTAGCTCACCCAGAAGTTTATGTTTTAATTTTACCTGCAATGGGAATTGTTGCTGAAATAATCGCAAACAATACACGCAAACCTCTTTGGGGATATAAATATGTTGTCTATTCAATCATATTTTTAGGATTTATGTCGATGATTGTTTGGGCTCATCACATGTACATTACAGGAATGGGAACTGCAATCAGTGTATTTTTTCAAACTACAACAATGATAATTTCAATTCCGTCAGTAATTATTTTAACTGCACTGTTTTTATCATTATGGGGTGGCTCAATTAGATTTACAACTCCAATGTTATTTGCACTTGCATTTTTACCAATGTTTGGAATTGGTGGCTTAACAGGTTTGCCACTTGGTTTGACTACATCGGATATTCATTTGCACGATACATATTATGTCATCGGACATTTTCATTATGTAGTAGCGCCGGGTTCAATTTTTGGTTTATTCGCTGGAATTTATTATTGGTATCCAAAAATTACTGGAAGACAATTAAATAATATGTTGGGAAAAGTACATTTTTGGGGTTCACTTGTAGCAATGAATTATATTTTCTTTCCAATGTTGATTGTTGGATTGGCAGGAGTTAGCCGAAGATTGTACGATGGTGGAATGCAATATGCGCATGCACAAGCAGTTCTTCCTTACAACGAAATGATGTCGATTGCCGCATGGTTTTTAGCACTATTTCAAATTCCATTTATCATAAATATTTTCTTATCACTTAAAAAAGGAAAGAAAGTTGAAAATGATAATCCTTGGGATGCAACAACACTTGAGTGGGCAACACCAACACCACCACCACACGGAAATTTTTTAGAAACACCGGTTGTTTATCGTGGACCATACGAATATAGTGTCAAAGGTTCATCAACAGATTTTATTCCTCAAAACAAAAAGTCGGAGTAATTGATGCAAATACCATTTACAGTTGAAAACAGAGAAGATACAGCAGTTTATAACGGAAAATTAGGGATATGGCTTTTTCTTGCTTCTGAGGTAATGCTTTTTGGAGCGTTATTTTCGTCCTATATATTTTTGAGAGTTGGTTCGACCAATTGGCCTGATGGATCATCGATTTTAAATATTCCAATGGCGACATTTAACACAGTTGTACTTATTACTTCGAGTATAACAATGGTAATGTCTTGGGTTGGTTTGATGGAAAAAAATTATAAAAAATTTTCCTTATATATGTTTAGTACGATTTTATTAGGAACAATATTTTTAGTTGTAAAATATTTTGAATACACAGCAAAGTTTGAACATCATTTATTCCCAAGTACAAATACATTCCTTGCAATTTATTATACATTAACCGGTTTGCATGTTATACATATTTTGGGTGGACTTATTGTAAATGGATATCATTTACTTTTTGGAAAAAAAATGTGGGAAACCGAACCACAGCGATTTACTAACAGAATTGAAGTCTCTGGACTTTATTGGCATTTTGTAGATTTAGTTTGGATTTTTCTTTTTCCACTTCTTTATCTTTTATAGGAGGCAATATGAGCGCACATGATTTATCAAAAGAGGTAAAAAAATATATTTTAGTTTTTGTTGGACTGATGATTTTAACTTTTGTAACAGTTTATGTCTCTTCACTTGAAGTTGGAATTATAACTGGAATAATAATTGCTATGGCAATTGCCGCAACAAAAGGAACACTCGTTGCAAGTTTTTTTATGCATTTACTTCACGAAAAGAAAATTATTTTTTGGTTGTTAATTTTTACAGCAATTTTTTTAACAGGTTTATTATTGTTGCCAATTTTAGTTAAAATGAATGGAGTTAGATACTAATATGTCACTAAAAGCGTTTCATATATTTTTTATTGTTATAAGCATTTTATTTTCATTAGGATTTGCTTATTGGTCATACAACATGATGAATAAATCAACAGACTCTTCATATTTATATTATTTTATTCTTTCCTTACTATTAGTTATCGGATTAGTATTTTACGGAATAAATTTTCTTAAGAAATTAAAAAATATTCATTCATGAAAAGAGTTTCGATTTTAGCTTTAACATTTATTCTATTTAATTTTGAAAATATTTTATTTGCTTGCGCAACATGTTATGGCGACCCAACTGCCAATACAACTAAGGCGTTAAATATAGCGATTTTAAGTATGATTGGAGTTACTGGAACAATGTTAAGTTCGGTTGCAACATATTTTTTTTATTTGAAAAAAAGAGCAAAAAATTTAAAAACAAAAAAATAATTTGACCTCAGGAGAAATTTTAAAATGAAAGATTTTTTAAACTTACCACTAAACGCATCAGCACATGGTTCATCGATTGATAGTATGATTTATTCGATGCATTATATGATGCTTGTATTATTCTTTGGATGGAGTATTTATTTTATTTTCACAATTATTAAATTTCGCAAAAAAAATAATCCGAATGCAAGTTATGTCGGAGCTAAAACTAAAATTCCACTTTATTTAGTTTTTGTAGTTGCAGGAATTGAAGCTTTCGACTTAATTGGATTTTCAATTCCACTTTGGGCTGAAAGAGTTGGAAATTTTCCAAAAGAAAAAGATGCAACAGTAGTTCGTGTTGTTGCCGAACAATTTGCGTGGAATATTCATTATCCCGGAGCAGATGGTGTTTTTGGAAAATCAAAAATTGAACTTGTAACTTCCGATAATCCTCTCGGACTTGATAGAACTGACGAATCGGCGAAAGATGATATTACAACAATCAATCAATTAAATTTGCCAGTTGATAAACCAGCTTTAATTTATCTTTCATCAAAAGATGTAATACATAGTTTTGGATTGCCTGTAATGCGCGTTAAACAAGATGTAATTCCCGGACAAGTAATTCCTGTTTGGTTTACTCCAACTTTAAAAAATAATGAAGCAACTCCGAATTATGAAATTGCATGTGCACAATTGTGCGGACTCGGTCATTACAGAATGCGTGGTTACATGACAATTCAATCGAAGGAAGATTTTGATAGTTGGATGAAAACTGAAGCTGAATATTTAGCGGCAAGTTACTAAAATAATTTATGAACAGAGGCGAGCGCAACACACATCGCTTTGCGATTTTTCTTTCCATTTGTATTCTCTTACTTATCACTGCAGGTAGTTTTGTAACAAGTACAGATTCGGGACTTGCTGTGCCTGATTGGCCAAACACTTACGGCGAAAATTTATTTCTATTTCCATTTTCAAAATGGATAGGCGGAATATTTTACGAACACTTCCACAGATTAATTGCATCGGCAGTTGGGCTTTTTACAATAATTCTTGCAATTCTTTTAAAAAAATATGAGCCTCAAAAATTCGTTGTAAATCTTGGCTATTTAGCGATTTTCGTAGTTATTTTGCAAGGTGTTCTTGGTGGTTTGACAGTTTTATTTTTATTACCTCCAGCAATTTCAATTTCGCACGCAACACTTGCACAAACTTTTTTATGTATCGCAACTTCGATTGCATTTTTTACTTCATCTTTTTGGAAAGAAGAAAGATTAAATTTTAATATTGAAGTTGGAAAAAAATATTATCGATTTGCAATTTTAGTTTTCTGCGCAGTATTTCTCCAATTAATTTTTGGTGCAACGATGCGACATTTCAAATCTGGGCTTGCAGTTGCAGATTGGCCACTTGCATTTGGAGAAATATTTCCATCGCTTGATGAAAATTCAATTCTTGAATACAACAACCAACTTATAAACCAAAATGTGAGATTGTTTGCCGATGGAACAATTACTTGGTATCAACTTTTAACACACATGTTGCATCGCACTTGGGCTTATTTTGTTTCATTCGGAATTATATTTTTAGTTTATAAAATATTAAAAAATAAAATATTATCTCAACCGATAAAAAATGTTTCATACTTTTTAATTTTAATTTTGATTACACAATTTACACTTGGCGTGTTGACGGTTTTAACAAAAAAATATTTTATTATCGCATCAATTCATGTAACTTTTGGAGCACTTACGCTTGCAGTTACTCTAATTCTTTTATTAATGATTTATAAAAATAATAAATCAAAAATAATTTCTTTATAAATTTGTGAACAAAGAACTAAATCCAGCTTCAAAATCAAATTCCAAAAATCTTATTCATGATTTAATAATTTTATTAAAACCTGAATTGACTGGCTTATCTGTTTTTACAACAATTTTTTCTGGGATAATTGCATTGGATAATTCAACTCCGATAAATTATTCTATTTTTTTATTTTTAGGATTTGGAACTTTATTTGTGGGTGGAGGAGCGGGGGTTTTAAATCAATACATCGAGCGAGCACTTGATGCAAAAATGAAGCGGACAGAAAAAAGACCAATTCCCGATAATAGAATTTTGCCAAATCATGCTTTATCGTACGGAATAATTGTAACAATAATCGGATTTTTACTCTTACAAATTTTCGTCAACACATATTCATTTTTAATTTCATTTGCGACTTGGGCAATTTATATTTTCATTTACACACCACTTAAAAGAATTTCAGTTGCTTCGACAGTTGTTGGCGCAATTCCGGGAGCTTTGCCAACACTCATCGGATGGGTTGGAATTAAAGGGGAAATTACGATTGAAGGCTGGATTTTATTTTTAATTTTATTTTTTTGGCAAATGCCACATTTTTATTCTCTCGCGTGGATGTACAGAAACGATTACGCAAAAGCAGATTTTCAAATTCTATCGGTAGTTGATAAAACCGGTACAATGCTTTCTCGACAAATAATTTTCAACACAATACTTTTGTTGGCAGTTTCTTTTTATCCTTATAGTGTAGGAATGGCAACTATTGAGTATTTTTATATTGGGTTAGTTCTCAATTTAATTTTTTTAGCTTTTGCTTTTAGATTTTCAAAAGACATAAAAAAATATAATTTGAATTTACCAAACGATGCCAACAAAAGTGCAAGAAAATTATTTTTTGTTTCATTAATTTATTTACCAATTATTTTTATTTTAATTTATTTTTTCGAAAGATAGAGTATGACAAACAAATCAAAATTCCCAAAATATTTTATGACATTTTTTATCGGCTTCGTAATGCTTTGCTTTGGAGTAACATTTGTCTACACAGCAAATTATGAACCAGAAAATACTACAATTCCGAAATTTGGTTTCGTTCCAAATTTTACTTTTGACGAACGAAGTGGAGGAGTAGTAACAAAAGATGATTTGTACGGTGAGGTTTGGATTGCAGATTTTATTTTTTCAAACTGCGGTGGAGGTTGTCCTTCGATGTCTGAAAATATGTTAAAGCTTCAAGCAGAGTTTGCTAACACACCAAAAATTAGACTTGTTTCTTTTACTGTTGATCCCGATAGAGATTCAGTTGAATCATTAAGTGAGTATGCAAATGCTTACGGAGCAAAAAAAGAAAAATGGCTTTTCTTAACTGGAAAAAAGAAATTTATGTATTCTCTAATTCAAAAAGGATTTCGATTACCAGTTGATCCAAATTTAGGAACTGATGACGAACCAATTCTTCACAGCATTTATTTTGTATTAGTTGACAAGCGAGGATATCTCAGAGGATATTATGATTCATCAAATGAAAAAGAATTAGTGAAACTTGTAACCGACGCACGAACTCTTTTACAGAAAAAATAAAATATTTATTAAAAAATTATTCTTTTGGTAAAGTGTAACATTTTCTGCAACGCGCTTCGTAAAGATTTTTTGCTCCAACAATAACTCTTTCAGTAGATTCAGAAGTTCTGTAAGTTCTATCAGCAGGATTTCCACACACCATGCAAATCGCAAGTGTCTTTGTAATATATTCTGCAACTGCTAAAAGTTGCGGCATTGGTTCGAAAGGTTTTGCTAAATAATCTTGATCAAGTCCTGCAACAATAACTCGCTTTCCATTATTTGCAAGTTGCTCGCAAACATCAACCAAATCTAAATCGAAAAATTGCGCTTCATCAATTCCAACAACTTCGGCATCAATTGATTGATTAAAAATTTCTTTTGAGTTTTCAACAACAAGCGAGGGAAGCGATAATTCGCTATGAGATACAATATGATTTGCACTATAACGATTATCAATTTTCGGTTTGAAAATAATTATATTTTGTTTTGCAATTTGTGCTCGACGAAGTCTGCGAATTAGTTCCTCAGTTTTTCCGCTGAACATACATCCTGCAATTACTTCTATCCAACCAATTTTATTTGGTTTTGAAAATAATGTTGCTTCCATATTTTTTCTAATTTAATTTTCACAAATATAAAAAAAGAAATTTAAATTTACATCTTTTTAAAAAATATATTTTAGTATTATTTCTTGATTTCAAATCAACCAATTTGTATTTTAAGAAAAAATAAGGAAGACAAAAATGTATAGTTTACTGATAGTATTAATTATAATCTTTTCAATTTTGTTGATGATGGTAATTCTTTTACAAAGTTCAAAAGGTGGAGGATTAGCAGGATCACTTGGCGGAGGACAAATCGGAACAATGTTTGGAATTCGTCGTGCATCAGATATTTTAACAAAATCAACAACAATTTTAGCAACGCTAATTTTTGTTTTGATTTTGGCAATCAATTTATTTTTTCTTCCGGGAAAAGGTAAAACTTCGCAAGAGAGTGTAATACAAACGGGACAATCAACTGTTCCACCACCACAAATTCCGTTGCAAACAAAATAAAAATTGGCACCCATGGCTCAATTGGTAGAGCAACTGACTCTTAATCAGTGGGTTCCAGGTT
>CAYIXI010000012.1:0-47043 GCA_964367235.1 uncultured Chitinophagaceae bacterium
TGGAAAGCGTGTTGGCGCTTAAACGCCACGAGGGTTCGAATCCCTCCCTCTCCGCCAAAATAATCCACAAAAAATAATTTGGGCTAAAGCCCGAAACAATTTATTTTACAATAACCCCGACCTTAAGGTCGGGGTTATTAAAAACAGAGGAAGAAATGGACTTTAGTCCAATTTATATATTATGAATTTACCAAACGAAATAAATTATCAACCAAATTCAATTGTCAGTAAAATTTTAGCAAAAAATAATTCGGGTAATGCTACTTTATTTGCAATGGACGAAAAGGAAATAATCTCCGAGCATACTACGCCATTTTTAGCAATGATTTATTGTTTGGAAGGAAAGTTAATTGTCAACATCGATAAAAAGCCAAACCAAATTTGTAAAGAGGATTTTATTTTACTTCCTCAAAATATTTCTCATGCAGTTGAAGCAATCGAGAAAAGTAAATTTATTTTAATAATGCTAAAATAATTATTTTTTATTTTTATTGGGTAAGGAGGGATTTTGTTTACCCTTTAAAATTTTTGCATTCCGAGCGGTTATCACGCTTTCGCCTGTTTGTTTTTCTATTTCAAGCCTTGCCTTTTTTGCGGCAAATCCTCCTGCTCTGGCAACCTGTTTATTGTTTTCCAGTCCTTGCGGTTTTTTCTTTTTAGATATTTCTGTTGTTGAGGCTTCCGCAAGCATATTCAAGACCAATTCAAGATTGGTCATATTATCTCTCAAGTTTTCCTTTTTCAGTCCCTTAAACTTTTTGTAATCTCTCACGTTTCTATCTGCCCATGCTCTCGTAATCTCATCGGTTAGTATCGCATATTCTAGCCCTTCTTTCATTTCCCGCTCTTGCCACTCATCGGTTAATTCTTTGCGTACTTCAATGCTTTTTAATCGTTGATTTATCCATTCTCTTGAATAATCTTTTTGCAAGTATGTTTTCATTGCTCTCTCAAAGGCAAGTTCTGGATCTTCTGTTTCTTCTATCCGTTCATATCCAACCTTTGCCAGCCACAATTTAAAAGGTTCTGCTTTTGGAGAAGGGATTGATTGAATTACACGAAGCAAGTCTTCTGTGGAAAAAGAGTCTGTTTTTCTTTGTTTTCCGTCAGGAGCAGTCATTTTCAACTGTACGATTTTTTCGTACACTTCACTGCCCTCGTTTTTCAGCTTACTTTTCAAATCACTCCAATATCGCCTTGGAATACTAGCGTCAGTCAAAATTTCGATAACATCAATAATAGAGAAATACCAAGTTTCTTTTTTGTCATCATAGAAACGACGAACCTGCTTTTGATTAAATAAGACTATTGAATTTGTTTTTTTCATAATAATTATTTGAATTAACTCATATAAACATTAACGGGAACATTCGGTTCAAGCGAAATATTTGCTTGTCCTTTTTCATTATCAAAAAAACTCCAACCTGCTTGTTCAAGTAGTTTGTTTATTTTTATTCGCGCTTTGGCCTCTTTAGAATTTGCCATAATTATTTTTTATTTTTAAATTTATCAATCAGTTTAACAGATTTATTCGCAAAATCCTCAAAATCCTTATCCGCCTTACTTGGATCTTTTAATCTATTTTTATAATAAATATCGTATTCTTTTTCTGCCAATTCTTTTGCTAATTCATGTGAAACTTTGCCGGCATCCTTCAAAATATCCTTTCTGTTAATCTGTAAAAATTCGTGAAGTCTTTCTATCCAGTCCTTCATATACATTGGGATTCTTTGTATTGCCTGCCCCTGGGCAAATACCAAATATTGCTCAATTAAATTATTTAAAACTAAAAGCTCTTGTTCATTCAAATAATTTTTTGCGACTACAACTTCTTCTTTTGTCGGCTTGTTTCCCCTAAAATTCGTCAGTCCTACATTTGATTTTTTGCTATCGGCTCTGCCGGCAATTATTTCTGCCGCAGTATTTCCGGTAATCGCGTAATGGACTTTATTTTGGACAGTCTTAAAAAAGAGAATGCTTTGCTCGTCAGTTGGATCATAATCAACGCTCGTGGCGTAAATATCGGTAATTTTTCGATAAAATCGTTTTTCGGAAGTGCGAATATCCGATATGCGACGGGTTAAATCCTCAAAATAATCAAATGGCAGATCGGGATTTTTTAATCGCTCATCGTCCAATACGAAACCTTTAACAATATACTCGCGCAAATGCGTCGTTGCCCACTGGCGAAAAGCAGTGGCAATATTGCTTTTAACGCGATAGCCGACGGAAATAATAAGGTCGAGATTATAATATTCAAGATCTCTGGAAACCTCACGCTCGCCTTCTTTTTGAACTGTCAAGTAATACTTGACAGTTGCTTCCCGCGTTAATTCCGCCTCTTCAAAGATATTATTGATGTGCAAACTTATATTTTGCTTAGTTGTCTGAAAAAGATCGGCCAGCGCATTTTGCGTAAGCCAAACAGTTTCGTTTTCAAAACGAACATCAATTTTCACTTGACCATTTTCAGCTTTATAAATAATGATTTGTGATTTTTGGTTATCTTTTTTCATAAAATTTTTGGTCACCCCAAATAAACATTTACAGGAACATAATCTTTGACATATGTTGGGACGGTTTCCCGCCAGCTATTTAATTCTGAAGATCATCAGTAAACAATAGGTGAAAAACATATTTTGTCTCAAAATCTTGGCTTTTAAATGCAAAACCAGGCTGAATATTTATCACCTCTCCCAGTGTCGTCATTTTCCAGTCCTTCGGAATTGTAGAAGTTTGATCTGCCATAATTATTTTAGATTCCTTATCTCACCCTTACCCTGTAAAACTTTAGTGTTTTTGCTGGTGATTATTTTCTTGCCCGTCTTGGATTCTATTTCACGCCTGGCATTACCAGCAATGCTTCCGCCCTCGTGCGCCACGGTCTTGTTCTCCTCCAAATTCTTTGGTTCGCGCTTTTCGGAAATTTCCGTGGTCGCGGTTTCCGCCAGCATATTCAAAACCAATTCCAGATTGGTCATATTGTCGCGCAGGTTTTCTTTCTTGAGATTTTTGTGCTTCTTGTATTCTTTGGTAGTCATCCCTGTCCACGCCTTGGTAATCTCATCCGTTAAAATGGCAAATTCAAGACCTTCTTTTACGCCTCGATTTTCCCATTCATCGGTGAGTGCTTTGCGAATTTCAATGCTTTTTAATCTTTGATTGATCCATTCGGGGCTATATCCTTTTTGCAGATAGGTTTTGAGCGCGCGATTGATAGCCAATTCCGGGTCGGCAGTTTCTTCGAGTCGCTCATAACCAACGCGAGCCAGCCAAAGCTTGAATGGCTCGGCATTTGGCGAAGGAATAGATTGGATAAGGCGGAGCATTGTCTCGGTATCGGCAGTGTCCGTAAGATAGAATTTGCCATCGGTAGATTGCATTTTCAGTTGTCCGATTTTTTCGGACAACTGACTGCCTTCTTTTTTGAGCTTGGATTTTAGATCGTTCCAATATTTTCTTGGTCTATCAGTTTGAGCTAATACTTGGATAATATCCATAACAGCAAAATGCCAAAGCTCTTTTTCCTTGTCCCAATGACGGCGGATTTGGCTTCCTTCAAAAATTGCGATTTCTTTAATTTTTGATTGTTTTTTCATAATTATTCCAAATTATAATATTCTAAACCTCTTGAAACCTCGCGCGCTCCTTTTTTTTGAACTAACAAGAATTCCTCGTTAGTTGATTTTTGATCAACTTCTTTTTCTTGATAAATATTTTTTAAATGAAGTGAAATATTATCAGTTGAGCAATCAAAAAGCTCTGCCATTTTTTTCTGAGTTAGCCAAATATTCTCTTCAGCAAACAAAACTTCGATATTCACCGAGCCGTCAGGTGATTGATAAAAAGCAATTTGATTATCTGGTAATTTTTTCATAATAATTATTTGAATTAACTCATATAAACATTAACGGGAACATTCGGTTCAAGAGAAATATTCGCTTGTCCTTTTTCATTATCAAAAAATCGCCAGCCTGCTTGTTCAAGCAGTTTGTTTATTTTTATTCGTGCCTTTGCTTCTTTAGAATTTGCCATAATTATTTTTTATTTTCTTTAACCCAACTTTTTAAATACTGTACAATTGTATTCATGGAAGTTCCGGGAATAAATAATTCTCCAACTCCAATTTTTTTTAACTCAATAATTTCTTCCCGCGGAATAATTCCACCACCGAAAACTAAAATATCAGTTGCTTTTTTTTCTTTCATCAAATTAATAATTTTCGGAAAAATAGTCATGTGCGCACCGCTCAAAGAACTGATTCCAATCGCGTCAACATCTTCCTCGATTGCCGCGTTCACAATCATCTCGGGAGTTTTGCGAAGTCCCGTATAAATAACTTCCATTCCCGCATCGCGAAGTGCGGCGGCAATTACTTTGGCTCCTCTATCGTGTCCATCAAGCCCGGCTTTTGCAATTAGTACTCTAATTTTATTTTCCATTTTCGTTTATAAATTTATTTAGTGAGATAAAAAAATTTTGCAGTGGCAAACCAACAACATTGTAATAGCATCCATTTATTTTTTTGATAAATACTGCGCCAAAATCATCTTGAATTCCATAAGCGCCAGCTTTGTCCATTGGCGAACCACTTGAAACATACAATTTAATTTCATCAGTTGTGAGTTTGCGAAATGTAACTTTAGTTTTTTCAAAACCTGTAAATGATTTTTTAGTTTTAGAATCTACAAACGCAAAACCAGTATAAACAAAATGTGAATTATTACTTAATCGATTTAACATTTTTACAGCATCATTTTTTGATTTTGGTTTGCCAAGAATTTTATCGTTTAAAACCACAATAGTATCAGCACCAATTACAATTTCATCTTTGTATGATTTTGAAACATCGATTGCTTTTTGCAATGATAAACGCAAAACATTTTCTTTTGGAGTTTCATTTTTCAAAACATTTTCAGAAATCTTGCTTGGATGAATTTTAAATTTCAAACCAATTTGATTTAATAAATATTTTCTTCGAGGAGAATTTGAAGCAAGAATAAATTTGTGGGATTGAATCATGCGAAATATTTTCGCAATCGTTTTATCGGAACATAGCTTTTAAACTACCCCAAGTTCGCTTAACGCTCGAAACATTGTGAGCAACAGTAATAATTGCCGAATAATTTATATTTCCATTTGTTTCAACAATTTTAATTCGGTACTGATACATCGTAACTGTAGTTTTAAAAGCAGATTCGTCGATGAATTGATAAAAATAATTATTTCCTTTTGTATTAATTATTGCGATAGAAATAAAATCGCCATTACCATTTGCGCGTCGTTCGATAATATAATTTTTTAGATTTGCTTCGTTGTCGGATTGCCAAGAGATGATAACATTATTTCCGTCGCTTCTTCCTTGCAGTGTGCCATCTTTTATAAAACTTGCAAAAAGATTTGCAGTGGTTATTAAAACAAAAATCAGAATCGCAAAAAATTTAATATTTGTTTTCATAATTTCTTTCAGTGCGGAAGGCGGGACTTGAACCCGCACGCCTTGTGAGCGCCACCCCCTCAAGATGGTGTGTCTGCCAATTCCACCACTTCCGCTTGAGTGAGCGTGGATGGTCTCGAACCATCGACCCTCTGCTTAAAAGGCAGATGCTCTACCGCTGAGCTACACGCTCGACATTTTTTTCATTGCCTTTTTAAAATTTAAATTACAGTTATGTTATTAATTTTTAAAATCTACAATTTCGTCGTTTTGGTTTGCAAATATACTACTGGTTTAGTTAAATGTCAATTTACTTTTAAATAAGTTTTGATTTAAAACTATTTTTTCTTGTACAAAATTCCAAATGGAATAACGATACAATATCCGAAAACAAGAAGAATCGGTGAAACAGTTAAGGATAAAAAACTATCCCACGGATTAATGCTTGAAAAATAATAACCAATCGCAATAATTATAAGGCCAAGAGAAAGAATTAAATAATTTTCTTTTGAAAAATAAAACGATTCGAATAATTTTTTCTTTTGAATTTTTTGAGACATATTTTTTTCCTTTAAAATAAATAATAAAAAGGCTCGTGTTATGGGGAACATCACGAGCCTCGACCCAATTAAATGTAACAGTTAGGGGAGGAACTGTTACAAAGGTCGACTATAATATGTAAGAATTTTGTTTCTATGTCAAGAACTTTTTTTATTCTCACAAAAATAATTCTTTACTATTTTCTAAATTGTGTTTAAGTTTGTATAGTTTCAGGATAGTAATTAACAATTCAATAAATCATTGAGGATTATAAAATGAAAAAAATAGTTTTGTTTGTTTTAGTTGCGTTTGTTTTTTCTTTTACAAATGGAAAAGAAAAAGTTATAAAATTAAATATTGATGGAATGTGTTGCGCAGATTGTGGCGACAAGATTGAAAAAAATATCAAAGGTGTAAAAGGTGTCTCCGCAGTTGATGTTGATTTTAAAACTGCAGTTGCAGTAATCACTGTTAGCGATGATGTAAAAAGTGATGAACTAATTTCAGCAGTTAAAAAAACTGATGAAAAATATTCTGCAAAATTATTTGCTGAAGCTGTAAAAAGTGATTCTAAAAAATCGGATAAAGAAGAATGCGATGAAGAACACGCCAGCAAAGATAAAAAAGAATGTAAAGATGAAGCCAAGAAAAATGGCAAGTCGGAAAAAGATTGTTGCAAAAAGAAAAAAGTATAAATTATATTTTAACTAATAAAAAAAAGGTCTGCTATGCAGACCTTTTTTATTTAATCATCATCGTGTCTAAGTTTTTCCAAAACTGAAAAATCTTCCAGCGTAGTTGTATCGCCAACTGAACTACTTCCTATTGCAATCTCTCTTAAAAGTCTTCTCATAATTTTTCCACTACGAGTTTTTGGTAATGAATCTGTAAATCTTATTTCATCTGGTTTTGCCATTGCGCCAATTTCATTTGCAACATGAATTCGCAATTCTTCTTTTAATTCGTTTGATGGTTTAAATGCACTTTCAAGCGTAACAAAAGCACAAATCGATGAACCTTTTATTTCATCTGGTTTTCCAACCACAGCCGACTCAGCAACATATTTGTGGCTAACAAGCGCGCTTTCAATTTCCATTGTTCCAAGTCGATGACCAGAAACATTTATTACATCATCAACTCTTCCCATAATCCAAAAATATCCATCTTCATCTTTTCTGGCGCCATCGCCGGTAAAATACATTCCGGGAAAATCACTCCAATAAGTTTTTTTATATCTTTCGTTGTCGCCATAAATTCCTCGCATCATCGAAGGCCAAGGTTTTTTAATTACCAAATATCCACCTTGATTTTTTTTCACGCTCTCTCCTTTTTTATTCACAACATCTGGCACGATTCCAAAAAAAGGTAAAGTTGCAGTTCCCGGTTTTGTTTCAGTAACTCCCGGAATTGGTGTAATCATAATTGAACCAGTTTCAGTTTGCCACCAAGTATCAACTATTGGGCATTTATTTTTTCCGATAATTTTATTGTACCAAATCCACGCTGCGGGATTAATTGGTTCACCAACAGTTCCAAGTAATCGCAAAGAAGACAAATCATGTTTAAGTGGCCACTCGGTTCCCCATTTTGTGAAAGCACGAATTGCTGTGGGCGCAGTATAAAAAATTGATACGCGATATTTAGAAATCATTTTCCAAAATCTATCTGGCTCAGGATGATTTGGCGCTCCTTCGTACATTACAATTGTCGCTCCATTTGCAAGAGGTCCGTAAACAACATAACTGTGTCCAGTAACCCAACCAATATCCGCAGTGCACCAAAAAACATCTTCATCTTTTATATCAAAAACATATTTTGTTGATAAATAAGTTCCGAGCAAATAACCGGCAGTTGAATGCAAAACGCCTTTTGGTTTTCCCGTTGTGCCACTTGTGTAAAGAATAAAAAGTGGATGCTCGGAATCTAATTTTTCAGCAGCGCAATTCATCGATGAATTTTCCATTTCATCGTGCCACCAACGGTCGCGAATATTATCCCACTCAACAATTGAATTTGTTCGTCTGATTACTAAAACTCTTTCGATTGTCGGAGTATCTTTTACAGCAATATCAACATTTTGTTTTAACTGAATTATTTGTCCTCGACGCCATCCACCATCGGAAGTAATAATTAATTTTGCTTTCGCGTCATTTATTCTATCAACAAGCGCAATGGAACTAAATCCGCCAAAAATCACAGAGTGAACTGCGCCAATTCTTGCGCAAGCTAAAATTGAAATTGCTAATTCAGGAATCATCGGCAAATAAACTATAACGCGGTCCCCTTTTTTAACACCAAGTTTTTTTAAAACATTTGCGCATTTAGAAACTTCTCTATGCAAATCCTGAAAAGTTAAAACTCGTTCGTCGCCCGGCTCACCTTCCCAAATTATTGCGGCTTTATTTTTTTTCCACGAGTCGAGATGTCTATCAATACAATTGTAAGTGATATTTATTTTTCCGCCAACAAACCATTTTGCAAATGGAGACTTCCAACTTAAAACTTTTTTCCATTTTTTAAACCAATGCAACTCATTTGCCATTTTTGCAAAAAACTTTTCTGGATTTTCAACCGACTCTTTGTACATTTTTTTATACAACGAAGCTGATTTTAAATTTGCTTGATTTACAAATTTTTTAGATGGTTTGAATTTTCTTTTTTCTTTTAATAATGAACTTATGTTTTGAGAAGTTTGAATTGTCATATTTTCTCCAAAAAATATTTTATAAAAATTTTTGAGTGATTAGAAAATTATACAAAAGAATTAAACTAATAATAAGCAGTAATGCTCCGAAAGATTTTGTTACATGATGAATTGTTTTTTCTGAAATTTTCATTTTAAATTTTTCAATCAATCCAATTAAAATTATAAACCATAAAACTGTTCCAATTCCTGTGCCAAAAGCAAAAGAAATGCTAACCGAAAAATCTCTACTTAATATGTGATATCCCTGCATTATGCTCGCAACTGTTAGCCAATATGGAATGTAACCGGGATTTGAAAAATATAAAAATACGCCAAGCAAGAAATGTCTTTTAATTCTGGGGGAATTATCGTTTGGGTCTTCTTTATCTTGAAATTTATTTTTTGGGATTCCAAAAATTACAGCACTTAAACCGAAAATAAAAAACAAAATAATTGCACTGATTTGTAAAATTAATTGTGCCGATTCGGATTCAACTATTGATGCAACTCCCAACATTGCGGCGCTACAATAAACTACATCCATAAATCCGGAACCAATACTTATTGCAACAGCTTGTGCAGTTTTATTTGATAAAGCACGAAGCATAATTGATATTGTAATCGGTCCGACAAAAATCGATGTCAAAAATCCAATTACAACTCCAGCCAAAAATGCAATTGATTCGTTAATCAAGTCTCAACCAAATTTTTTGAATAATAATTTTCTTTGTACAATTCTAATGTATCAATTATTTTATGAGAATCAACATAAGTCATTAATTCATTTCGCAATTTTGCATTTCCGTGAAGTCCTTTTAAATATCCAGCATAATGTTTTCGAATTTCAACAACTCCTCTTTTCAATCCTTTAATTTCTATAGACAAATTTAAATGTTCAATAAAGGTTTTTATTCTTTCATCAATATTTACTTCGCAAAGATTTTTTGTTTTGAAATAATTTTTTATCTCTCTAAAAATCCATGGATGATTTATTGCAGCTCGAGCAATCATAACGCCATCACAATTTGTTTCATCAAAAACTTTTGCGACATCAAAAACTGTGTTGAGTCCACCATTAACAACAATTGGAATTTTTACAACATTTTTTATTTTTTCGATCCAAGAATAATCTGGCACACCGCTGTGAGCTTGAGTCCGAGTTCGACAATGAAGCGTTAAAGATGCAACTCCGATATCCTCCAACATTTTTGCAACTTCAATAATTTGTATCGATTCAAAATCCCAACCCAAACGAGTTTTAACAGTAACAGGAAGTTTTGTTGCATTTACAACTTTGGAAACTACCAATTTTAATTTTTCCAAATCGCGAAGCAAACCAGCGCCAGCACCACTTCCGACAACATTTTTTACCCAACAACCTGCATTTACATCTATAATATCAGGGTTTAATTCCTCTGCAATTTTTGTTGCCGTTTCCATCGAGTTTGAATTGCCACCATAAATTTGAATTCCGAATGGTCGCTCCTCTTCCAAAAAAAACATTTTCTTTTTTGTTTTATCATTTTTTCTGGTTAATCCTTCGGCATTTACAAATTCGGTAAAAGTTAAATCAGCGCCAAGTCGTTTGCAAATTAAACGAAAAGAAATATCTGTAACTCCCTCCATCGGAGCAAGCATAAGTGGTTTATCAAAAATTAAATTTCCTATTTTCATTTTTCCATTGCTTCAATAATTGCGTCAGTAATTTCTGTAGTTGAGACAAATGAATTTGGATTTATATCGCGAGTAACTTTTTTCCCTTCGCGAAATACTTTTGCGACTGCATTTCTGATTTTATTTGCGGCGACTTCTTCACCGATGTAATCGAGCATCATCGCTCCAGCTAAAATTAGCGCAGATGGATTTGCAATATTTTTATCTGCGATGTCTGGCGCACTTCCGTGAACAGCTTCAAAGATTGCAACATTTTTACCGATGTTTGCGCCGGGAGCAAGTCCAAGTCCGCCAACAAGTCCGGAACATAAATCCGAAAGTATATCGCCAAATAAATTTGTCGTAACAATTACATCAAACTGATTTGGATTTAAAACTAATTGCATCGCCATGTTGTCGATGATGACATCATTCATTTTAATTTCTGGATATTCTTTTGCGATTTGTTGTGCGCACTCTAAAAAAAGTCCGCCAGTGAATTTCATAATATTTGCTTTGTGCACGACAGATATTTTTTTACGATTATGTTTTCGAGCGTAATCAAATGCGGCGCGAATAATTCTTTCGGAACCAAATCGAGTTACGATTCCAATTGTTTCAGCGGCACTTTTTTGTGCGTCAATGTAATGTTCGATTCCAGAATAAAATTCTTCAATATTTTCTCTAAAAACTATCAAGTCAATATTTTCGTATCGCGTAATAATTCCATTAAACGATTTTGCAGGACGAAGATTTATGTAAAGATCAAATTCTTTTCGTAACGCAACATTCACACTTCTGAAACCTTTACCGAGTTGAGTTGTGAGTGGTCCTTTTAATGCAACTTTATTTTTTTCGATTGACTGAATTGTTTGTTCTGGAATCGGATCTTTAAATTTTTCGACCGCAGTTAATCCTGCAAACTGCAAATCCCAATCGATATTTACCCCAGTAGATTCAATGACTTTAACGGCTGATGCGGTAATACTCGGTCCAATTCCATCGCCGGGAATTAATGTAATTTTCATAATAAATTTTCTTTTTTTGAAATTAAATATACAAATTTATTATTCAGACTTCTACAAAACTTTGTTGAATTGAAATTAAAAAATCGGTAAATTTGAAAAAATAATGAAGACACTAACTCACAAAATAAATATTGCAAAGAGAGAAAATATTGAGAATTCAATTTCCAGTCTTTTAATTTATGCGATAAAAAATAATTACTCATTTTCTTTTTGGCGATTGCCAAATAGCCGAGCCATTAATGGAATTTTGTGTTTCAGTAATTTTTATTTAAACGATGATTTTAAATTAGAAGAACTTCCACAAGGATTTATTTTAAGTCCGTTTGATTTAAGAACGAGCAAAATAAATTTTTCATCTGCAGATATAAATTTTAAAATTGAAAATTCTATCGAAATCTTTTCGGTTGATTTTGATATTAGCGAAATAATTTCAGTGATTCAAAATAAAACAAGTGAATCTGTTTTCGAACTTTTACCAAATCCAATAAATATTCGTTCACTCGATTATCAAAAAATAGTTGAAGATGCAGTTTTAGAAATTGAAGATGGCGATTTTCAAAAAGTTGTTTTAGCCAGAACAATTTTAGAAAAATTAAAAAATGATTTTAATCCCATTTCAGTTTTTAATTTATTGAGCGATAAATATCCTTACGCATTTGTTTCAATTAATTTTCATCCCGATTTTGGTTTATGGATGGGAGCAACACCGGAACTTTTACTGGAAACAAACTCGGATGGAATTTTAAAAACTGTCTCAATTGCTGGCACAAAAAATTATATTCCCGGAAGTGATATTATCCAAACTGAATGGCGACCGAAAGAAATTGAAGAGCAAGCATTAGTCTCTCGTTATATCGTAAATCAATTTAAAAAAATTAGAGTACGAGAGTTTATTGAAAACGGACCAACTGTTACATTAGCAGGAAATCTTTTACATTTAAAAACTGATTTTTCCGTAAACTTAAATGAAATAAATTTTTCCGATTTGCCAACCACAATGTTAAAACTTTTACATCCAACACCAGCAGTTTGTGGCGAGCCAAAAAACGAATCGCTACAATTTATTTTTGAAAATGAAAATTTTAACAGAGAACTTTATGCAGGATTTTTAGGACCGATTAATTTTTCAGGTTCAACAAATATTTATGTTAATTTGCGATGTATGAAAATTTACAATCAATTTGCGCAATTATTTTCTGGCGCGGGCATCACAAAATTTTCAGAATCCGAAAGTGAATTTGAAGAAACCGAATCAAAATTTAACACACTTCTTTCGGTTTTAAATCTTAAATGAATTACAAAGGGCTTGTCGCACTAAAAGAAATCTGTTTTAAATTCAGGATTAAAAACATTGTTCACTCGCCCGGCTCTCGTTCGGCGCCGTTAATTTTAACTTTCGCTTCCGATAAAAGATTTAAAATTCATACTTTTTTAGATGAACGCTCGGCAGGTTTTGCGGCGATTGGAATTGCGCAACAAACAAAATTGCCGACAATTTTAATTTGTACATCCGGCACAGCAACTTTAAATTTTTCACCAGCAATTTGTGAAGCATTTTATAGTAATATCCCATTAATTATTTTAACTGCCGATAGACCAAAAGAATTACTAAACCAAAGAGATGGGCAAACGATTAATCAGAAAAATATTTATAAGAATTTTTCAAAAGGATTTTACGAACTTCCGATAGAAAAAGATTCGGAGAAATCTTTTTTACAACACCAAAATATAATTTTTGATGCGATTAAAATTGCTACTTCAAAACCGATGGGACCGGTACATATTAACGCACCTTTTAGAGAACCATTTTATCCTGAAAATATAAATGAATTAAAAATTAAATCTGAAATATATTTCAAGGATTTTGAAAATGTTAAAATTCCTTTTTCAAATGATAAATTTGAATTTATATTTTCATTGATTGAGAAATCGAGCAACACTTTAATTTTAGCTGGACAAAATGAATTTGATAAAGAGTTGATAAATGTTTTAAATAAACTGAGCGAAAAATTCAATTATAAATTTTTAACCGACATAACTTCAAATCTTCACGCAGTAAAAAATACAATTCAGTTTTCAGATTTATTTTTGATGAACCCCGATTTAAAATTAAATAAGATAGATTTGCTTTTATCTTTTGGTCGGTCAGTTTTATCTAAAAATTTAAAAACCTATTTAAGAAATAATAAACCGAACAAGCATTTTCATTTCGAAGAAAATAATATCAAAGTTGATACATTCAAAACTTTAACGAAACAAATCAATTTAAATCCAATAATATTTTTTCAGGAACTTCTGAATCGAAAAATAATTTCTCATTCAAATGAGAATTGGAATAAACTAAATTCAATTTCAAAAAATCGTTTAACGAATGTTATAAAAAATAATTTCACCGAACTTAGCGCAGTAGAAACTATTTTAAAATCTTTGCCAAATAATTCCAATTTGCATTTAGCAAATTCAATGGCAGTCCGATGGGCGAATTTTATCGGTTTAAAAAATAAAACTACCAAAGTTTTTTCAAATCGTGGCACTTCGGGAATTGACGGTTGCATCAGCACCGCATTCGGTCACGCAAAATCTTCAACCGAAATTAACACTATTATAA
Source organism: uncultured Chitinophagaceae bacterium (assembly GCA_964367235.1). Taxonomy (GTDB): domain Bacteria; phylum Bacteroidota; class Ignavibacteria; order UBA10030; family UBA8401; genus JBBTLW01. The sequence goes on from CAYIXI010000012.1 coordinate 13,953, forward strand.
TTGGTGACTTGGCTTTTCATTTTGATAAAAACGCTTATTTAACAAGCGATTTACCGAAAAATATAAGAATAATTGTTTTGAATAATTCTGGTGGCGGAATTTTTAATTTAATTTCGGGACCAAATAATATTCCAGCTCTTCAAAAATATTTTACAACTCCTCAAAAATTAACTGCAGAATTTACTGCGAAACAATTTAATTTTGAATATTTTAAAGTCAAGAACCAAAATGATTTAGATTTATCATTGAAAGGATTTTTCGCAAAATCCAAAAATGGAAAAATAATTGAAATTTTTACTTCAATGGAAAAAACAAAAACAATATTTTTAAAATTAAAAAAAGAAATGCAAAAACATTATGCCAAATAAAATCGCTTGGAAAGAAATTAAAAAATATGAAGAAATAATTTTTTCATATCACGAAGGAATTGCAAAAATTAGTATTAATCGTCCGCACAAACATAACGCATTCACTCCGCAAACTGTAAAAGAAATGATTGATGCTTTTAATTTTTGTCGCGAAGAAAATAATATCGGTGTAATAATTTTAACTGGCGAAGGAGGAAAAGCATTTTGTAGCGGTGGCGATCAATCTGTTCGTGGTAGTGGCGGTTATGTTGGCAAAGATAAAATTCCACGATTAAATGTTTTGGATTTGCAAAAAATTATTCGCTCTATTCCGAAACCAGTAATCGCAATGGTCGCTGGTTGGGCAATTGGTGGCGGACATGTTTTACATGTAGTTTGTGATTTAACAATTGCAGCTACGAATGCAAAATTCGGACAGACCGGTCCAAAAGTTGGTTCGTTTGATGGAGGATTTGGTGCTTCATATCTTGCAAGAGTTGTCGGACAAAAAAAAGCAAGAGAGATTTGGTATCTTTGCGACCAGTACAATGCAAAAGATGCACTTGAAATGGGACTTGTAAATAAAGTTGTTCCTCTTTCAAAATTAGAATCAACAACTATTAAATGGTGTAAAAAGATTTTAGAAAAATCTCCGATTGCTTTACGATTGTTGAAATCATCTTTCAATGCAGAACTTGATGGACAAAGTGGAATCCAAGAACTTGCCGGAAATGCAACACTACTTTATTATTTAAGCGAAGAAGCCAAAGAAGGAAAAGATGCATTTTTAGAAAAACGCAAACCTGATTTTTCGAAATATCCAAAATTTCCGTAATGCATAAATTTAAAATTTGGATTAACGCGGCACGACTTCGCACACTTCCGCTTTCACTTTCCTGTGTTGTAATTGGAACTTCGCTTGCGCTCAAAGAAAATATTTTTAATTCCAAAATTTTTCTCTTTTCAATTTTAACAACAATCGCACTTCAAATTTTATCAAATTTTGCAAACGACTACGGCGATTTTTCTAAAAATACCGACAACGAAAATCGCGTTGGACCAACTCGCACTTTACAAAGTGGATTGATTACCAAAGCCAAAATGAAAATTGCTATTGTAATTACAGCACTTATTTCACTTTTATTTGGTTCGATTTTAATTTTTCTTTCGATTGAAAATATTTCAAATATTTTATTTTTTTATTTTCTGGGATTTTTTGCGATTGCATCTGCACTATTTTATACGATTGGAAAAAATCCTTACGGTTACTCCGGCTTTGGCGATTTGTTTGTTTTTATTTTTTTTGGATTGATTGGAGTAATTGGAAATTATTTTTTGCAAACGAATAATTTTAAATTTGAAATTATTTTGCCAGCCATTACAATTGGTTCTTTGGCAGTTGGAGTTTTAAACTTAAACAATATGCGTGATTTTGAAAACGATAAATCTTCAAATAAAAATACAATTGTAGTTAAAATCGGTTTGAGAAATGCAAAATATTATCATCTGCTTTTAATTTGTATCTCAATTCTATCCTCTTTTTTATATTTTGCTTTTTTTCATAACACCACAAATTTATATACTATGCATATAATGTTACTTTCGTTTTTAATTCTACATTTACCAACAATTTTTCGAATCGATTCAAATAAATTAGATAGCCAATTAAAATATTTAGCTTTATTTTCGTTCGCTTATTCAATTATTTTTACTCTTCAAATAATAATTTTAAAATGATACAATTAGATTTTAAGAAATATCTTTTTCATTTTAAAAATGAAATTGGCACTTCGCGTGGAAAAATGAGAACGCGAACTTCGTGGTTTATATTTTTAAAAGAAAATGATAAAATTGGAATTGGTGAAGTTGCTCCACTTCCCGGTTTAAGTATTGAAACTGAATCAGAAGTTGAATCGGAATTAAATCGTTTAAAATTTTTAAATAGTAATTTTTCATCAACTTTACCTTCAATTATTTTTGCACTTGAAACGGCACTTCTCGATTTACAAAACGGCGGAAAAAGAATTTTATTTCATTCTCCTTTTACAAATCAAAATGTTGGCATCCCAATCAACGGACTTATTTGGATGAACGATTTTGACAAAATGAAAAGTGAGATTGATTCTAAAATTAATATTTACAAATGTATTAAAATTAAAATCGGCTCAATAAATTTTGAAGATGAAATTGAACTAATTAAATATATCAGAAATAAATCTGCTGATGTTGAAATTAGATTAGATGCAAATGGCGCTTTCGATTTTAATTCTGCAAAAGAAATCCTCAATCGTATTTCAAAATATAAAATTCATTCAATCGAGCAACCAATCGCTAAAAATCAAATTGAAAATCTAAAAGTTTTATGCGAAACTTCACCAATCCCAATTGCTCTGGATGAAGAATTAATTGGTGTGAATGATTTTGAGTCAAAATTAAAATTGATTGATTTTGTAAAACCTCATTATTTAGTATTAAAACCATCACTTTTAGGCGGTTTTAAAAGTTGCGATGAATGGATTGAGATTGCAGAAAAAAATAATGTTTCGTGGTGGATTACATCAGCTCTCGAATCGAACATCGGGCTAAATTCGATTGCCGAGTGGACTGCAACTTTGAAAAATAATTCCATTCATGGATTAGGAACTGGGGAACTTTACAAAAATAATTTTACTTCCCCACTTTCAATTAAAAATGATAAATTATTTTTTAATCCAAATAATAATTGGGACTTAACGGAATTACTAAAATGAAGTCTCTTATTTTAAATGGAAAATATTATTCGCCGTTTGAATTAAAAGAGTTTGCTAATTCAAAAATACAGTCAAGTTGTTCAAATTGGGAATCATCTATTTACAAATTTATAAGTGATTGGATTAGCGATAGAAATATTTTTGAATTTCATACTTCTGGCTCAACATCGGAACCAAAACTAATCTCTTTTTCTCGCAACGATTTAATTGCTTCTGCAAAATTAACCGAATCTACTTTCAATTTGTTAAAAGGAATGAACGCGCTTTTAGTTTTGCCAGCAGATTTTGTTGCGGCAAAAATGATGATTGTTCGCTCCTTCGTAACTGAAATGAATTTAATTTTGCAAGAACCAACTTCCAATCCATTTGAAAATATTTCAAATATTGATTTTTGTGCTGTTGTCCCATTGCAACTTGAAAATGGATTAAAATATAATCTTGACGCTGTTAAAAATATAAAAATAATTTTAGTTGGTGGAGCAAAAACTATTTCTCAAAATATCCATCTCGAAAATATTTTCGAAACTTATGGAATGACTGAAACGCTTACTCATGTTGCAATTCGAAAATACAATGGTAAACATTTTTATGCAGTTGGCAATAATTCTTTTTCAAAAGATGAACGAGATTGTTTAATAATTAAATCGCCACATTTAAATAAAATTACAATTACAAATGATATTGTTGAACTAATTTCTGAAAAAGAATTTAATTTACTTGGAAGATTTGACACAGTAATAAACTCTGGTGGTGTAAAAATGTTTCCCGAACTTGTCGAAAATAAATTGTCTGAATTATTAAATTCCAAAAAATATTTTATATCGAGTATTGAAGACGAAATCTTGGGAAGAAAAGTGGTTTTAGTTTTAGAGTCTAATTCACTCACTCAAATCGAATCTGATACGATTTTAGAATCTTGTAATAAATATTTGAATAAATTCGAAATGCCTCGTAAAATAATAACAATTAAAGGTTTTATTTACACAAATTCAGGCAAAATTAAAAGAATGGAGACTTTAAATTCGGTTAATCTTTAACTGCAAAATAAATTGTAACAATTCCAAAAGTAAGTCGCTTCTCTGAAATATTTTTAAATCCAACATTTTTCATAATTGAGATAAATTCCTCGCCATCAGGAAATTTCATCACGCTCTCGGGCAAATATTGATAAGCGAAATCACTTTTAGAAATTAGTTTACCAACAAGTGGTAAAATATTTTTGAAATAAAAATAATAAATCTTTTTAAAAATAATATTTCTCGGACGAGAAAATTCTAAAATTGCAGTTTGACCATTATTTTTTAAAACGCGGTATATCTCGCTCAATCCTTTTTCAAGATTTTCAAAATTTCTTACTCCAAATCCAACAGTTACTGCATCAATTGAGTTTGATTCGAATCGCATATTTTCCGCCGCACCAATTTCAAATGAAATTATTTTATCTAATTTCTTTTTTGCAATTTTATCAATTCCAACCGAAATCATTTCCGAACTAATATCTATTGCAAATATTTTATTTGGATTTAATTTTGATAAAGCGACTGCGAAATCTCCAGTGCCAGTGGCTAAATCTAAAATTATTTTTGGATTTGATTTTTTTAAAAGATTAACTGCTTTTCTTCTCCAATAAAAATCAATTCCAACACTTAAAAAATGATTTAAGAAATCATATTTTTTTGCAATCGAGTTGAAAAGATTTTTTACATAAACTTGTTCCATTATTTATTCCAGTAATTTCTATCCAAACTTCTATATTGAATTGCTTCACTTAAATGTGCTGAATTAATATTTTCAGAATTTTCTAAATCTGCAATCGTGCGAGAGACTTTTAAAATTCTATCATAAGCACGAGCAGAAAGTCCCAACTTCGTCATCGCCTTTTTCAAAAGTTCCTCTCCGCTGGAATCAATTCTGCAAAATTCTTTTATTTCTTTTGATTGCATATTTGAGTTTGAAAATATATTTTTTTTATCTGCAAATCTTTTTTGCTGAATCTCTCTGGCTTTAATTACTCTCTCGCGAATCGAAATTGATTTCTCCCCATCTTTTTTCTGTTGAAGTTCAGTAATTTTTACCGAAGGAACTTCGATGTGAATATCAATTCTATCTAAAAGAGGACCAGAAATTTTCGCCATATATTTTTGAATTTGCTGTGAATTGCAAGTGCAAGCCTGCAATGGATTTCCAAAATTTCCGCAAGGGCACGGATTCATTGCGCAAACCAGCATAAAATTTGAGGGAAAATCAATTGTCATTTTAGAGCGGCTGATTGTAACTTTATTATCTTCGAGCGGTTGACGCAAAACTTCCAAAACATTTCGCGCAAATTCCGGCAACTCATCTAAAAATAAAACTCCGTGATGTGAAAGTGAAATTTCTCCCGGTCGAGGAATTGTTCCGCCGCCAACAAGTGCGGCATCGCTTATTGTATGATGAGGCGAACGAAATGGACGAGTTGCAACAAGCGCAGAGTTTGAAGATAAAAGTCCAGCGACAGAATGAATTTTTGTAACTTCGATACATTCCTCAAAATTTAATTGCGGAAGAATTGTCGGAATTCTCCGAGCAAGCATTGTCTTACCGGAACCGGGCGGACCAATCATAATTATATTGTGCGCACCAGCGGCAGAAATTTCAAGCGCGCGTTTTACATTTTCTTGTCCTTTAACATCTGCATAGTCGAGAGAATATTTTTGTTCTTTCTCAAAAAATTCTTTTGAGTTAAATGAGACAGGTTTTTTTTCTGATTTATTATTTAAAATTTCAACAGTCTGTTTTAAATTTTCAACATCATAAACATTTAATCCATCAACCATCGCCGCTTCAGTCATATTATCTTTTGGCACGATGATATTTTTGAATCCTCTTTTTTTTGCTTCAAGTGCAATTGGTAAAACTCCGTGGACAGAACGCAAATTTCCTTCAAGCGAAAGTTCGCCCAAAATAATAAAATCGCCGAGATTATTTATTTCTACTTGTTCGCTCGATGCTAAAATCCCAATTGCAATTGGCAAGTCGTAACTCGAGCCCTCTTTTTTAATATCGGCTGGCGCAAGATTGATTGTAATTCTTTTTGTTGGATAAATAAAACCGGAATTTTTTATTGCAGTCGAAACTCGTTCTCTACTTTCTTTGACAGCGTTATCGGGCAAACCAACTAAAAAAAAATTCGGAACAGTTGTTTCGATATTTGTTTCTATCTCAACAGGAAAAGCATTTATTCCAAATGTGGCACAGCTGTAAACAATTGTGTGCATTTATTTTTTTTAATTGATTAACGAAATTTTCGTAAAAATTCTAATCTGCTTTTAACTTTTTCTACTGGGACTAAAAGTTTCTCTTTCGGGTAAATTGCATCTTCAGTATTCGTGAAAGTCAAAAGATAATCTTTACTCATTATGATTGCTTCTTCGGGGCAAACTTCCTCACAAAAACCGCAGAAAATACAGCGAAGCATATTGATTTCGAACTTTTCTGGGTATCGCTCTTTTATATGTTCGGTTTCGTTTGCTTGAACTTCGATTGCAAGCGCGGGACAAACGCGGCTACACAATCCGCAAGCAACGCATCTTTCAATTCCGTTTTCTACAACAAGGATTGGTCTTCCGCGAAATGAATCTGGTGGTGTAAATTTTTCTTCGGGATATTGAATTGTAAATTTTGGTCTGAAAATATTTGCGATGGTGATTTTCATTCCTTTTAGGATTGCTGGAATGTAAGTCAACTGAAATAAGGAGAGATCTTTTTTTCGAATTTCTTTAAAATTATTATTTTTCATTTTATAAAATTCCTAAAAGAATTAAACCGCCGACAATTATAATATTTACAATTGCCGCTGGGAACATAACTTTCCAACCAATATTCATTAATTGATCGTATCTGAATCTTGGCAAAGTCCATCTGATAATAATAAAAAATAAAAGTGTCAATAAAACTTTCAGTGCGAACGCGAACATTTTTAACAACGCAAAAACAAATGGGGAAAAAGTATCGGCTGGTAAAAATGGAATTTGCCATCCGCCAAAATATAAAGTTACAATCAGCGCCGATGCTGTAATCATATTTGAGTATTCAGCTAAAAAGAAAAGTCCAAATTTCATTCCGGTATATTCCGTGTGATATCCACCAATAAGTTCTGGTTCGGCTTCTGGTAAATCAAAAGGCAAACGATTTGTTTCGGCAAATGCTGAAACTAAAAATGTTACAAAACCAATTGGCTGGAGAAAAATATTCCAAGTTGGAATGAATCCAAGAATTAGTCCGCCTTGCTTTTGTACAATTGCATCAAGTTGAAATGAACCTGCAACCATAATCACTCCAACAATTGAAAGTCCCATCGAAAGTTCGTAGCTAATCATTTGCGCTGATGAACGCAATCCGCCGAGAAGCGAATATTTATTATTTGATGCCCAACCACTCAAAGTAATTCCGTAAACACCAATTGAAGCAAGAGCTAAAAGATATAGCACACCAACATTCACATCAGCAATCAATAATTTTATTTCAGTTCCAAAAATATTTATTGTGTCACCAAAAGGAATAACAGCAAAAGTTGAGAATGCAACTATTATAGAAATAATCGGCGCAAGTGAGTGAACAAATTTATTTGCGTCATTTGGCACAATATCTTCTTTGAAAAATAATTTCACGATATCCGCCACAGGCTGTAAAAGCCCTTGTGGACCAACGCGATTTGGACCATATCTGTTTTGAATTAGCGCGCAAACTTTCCGTTCGACCAAAACCAAATAGGCAACAATTGAAAGATTGATTACGATGATAAATAAAATTTTTAAAATAATTTCTAACATATTAATTTAGTTGAGAACCAAGTTTACCAATTTTTAAATAAGTTAAATTTTTAAATGATGGAATGATTGAAGCCATTTCGTTAAAAACTTCTTCGGTTGTTTTGAAATTATATTTTGCGCCGAGTGAGTTTGCAACTAATTGTAAAATTTTCCAATTCTGTTTTGAATCTCTTTGCGGACCTTTTCCCCATCTGTCGTTCCAAGATTTGAATTTTTCCCAACGGCTTAAATTAATTCCGTCGAAAATAAATTCAGGTTCGGTTGTCATTAATGCTGGTCGCAATCGCTGAACTCTGCGATTGAAATTTGTAACTGTTCCGCTAACCTCGGCAAAAGTTGATGAAGCTAAAACTATTTTTGCATTTTGAATATCGTTTGTTGCGTGAGAAATTATAGATTGTATATTTTTAATTTTATCCAAAATATGTTCATCTAAAGTATAAACGCATTTTATTTCTTTTGAATTAATTTTTTCTAAAAATAAATCGAAAGCAATATTTTTTTTGTAAGGTGAATAAATCTCTTTCACTCCATTTGAGTTTGGAGTTTTATCAGATTTTATTAAAAGATTATCTTCGTCGGTTTGATTTAAATAAGTTGCAAAAGTTACAAATGAATTTGGAAATTTATCGGAAATTAATTTTTTTAAAAAATAATTATCTTCGTTTGTTGCAAACGGAGAAGCAACAAAACCAATCTCGTTGGAATTGTATTTTTTTAATTCACTTAAAGTTTGTGCAATTGCATCAATCCAATTTAAATTTTCATTTTCTTTTTTAGAAGTTGCAAGTCGTGTTTCATCATTTACAAATTTAAAAGAATTTATTCTTCCATTATCGCACATCCAATAACTATTTACCTCTTCATTTTTTCGTGGAGTCAATCGGAGGATTTCATTATTGCGAGAACCAATTTCAATATTACAACCTCTCGAGCAACCAACGCAAACCGAATCGGTAAAAGACATTTCCCAAACGCGCGACTTAAATCTGAAATCGCGATTAGTTAAAGCACCGACAGGGCAAATATCGACAACATTCATCGAGTAATTATTATCAAGCGACTCGCCGGGAAAAGTTTCAATCGTAACTTTATCGCCACGATTTACAAATTGTAATTGATGCTTGCCAACAATCTCATCGCAAAAACGAATACAACGCGAACAGGAAATACATCGCTCAGCATCAAACATAACTCGCGGACCGATTTCAACTCTTTTTGGTTTGTGAACTTTATTTTCGACAAAACGACTGTAACCTGCGGAATGATTGTAAGCGTAATCTTGCAACTTGCACTCGCCTGCTTCATCGCAAATTGGGCAATCAAGCGGATGATTAATTAAAATAAATTCCATCACTGCTTCGCGGGCTTTGATGACACGAGAATTATTTGTGTAAATAATCATTCCATCAGAAACTTTTGTCATGCACGCGATAACAAGTTTTGGAATTTTTTCAACTTCGACCAAACACATTCTGCAATTTCCACTAACAGAAAGTTTTGGATGCCAACAAAAATGAGGAATCGTATTATTTATTTTTTCGGCGGCTTCAATTATTGTAGAAGAATTTTCAACTTCAATTTGGTTACCATCAATTGTAACTTTGCAAATGGGCATAAAAAATAATTAGACTAAAAATTGTTCAATTGGAGTTTCTTGTAAATTAAATGCTTCGGCTACACTTTTGCAAGTAATAAATCCATCAACCATATTTACACCGAGACGAATATCGTTATTTTGTTTTGCAGATTTCTCCCAACCTTTATTTGCAATTTTAATTACATAAGGAAGTGTTGCGTTTGTCAATGCAATAGTTGAAGTAAACGGAACAGCGCCCGGCATATTTGCAACGCAGTAATGAATTACATCTTCAACTACATAAGTTGGATTGTCGTGTGTAGTTGGTTTGCAAGTTTCGATACATCCACCTTGGTCAACTGCAACATCAACAACTACTGAACCTTTTTTCATCAATTTTAACATTTGACGAGTAACTAAACTTGGCGCTTTCGCTCCGGGAATTAAAACTGCACCGATAACCAAATCAGCTGATTTAATTAATTTTAAAATGTTGTACGGATTGGACATCATCGTAACAACATTTTTTGGCATAATGTCATCGAGGTATCGAAGACGATTTAAATTATTATCTAAAATTGTAACTCGTGCACCAAGTCCTGCCGCAATTTTTGCCGCGTTCGATCCGACAATTCCGCCACCAAGAATTAAAACATTTGCTGGCTCAACTCCCGGCACACCACCGAGCAAAATTCCTCGTCCACCTTGCGATTTCTCCAAATATTTCGCTCCTTCTTGCGGCGCCATTCTACCAGCAACTTCACTCATCGGAATTAAAAGTGGAAGCGAACCATCATCTTTTTGAACTGTTTCGTAAGCGATACAAACCGCACGAGTTTTCATCATCGACTTTAATAAATCTTTGCTCGATGCAAAATGAAAATATGTGAAAATGATTTGGTCTTTTTTAATCATAGAAAATTCTGGTTTGATTGGCTCTTTAACTTTTACAATCATATCAGCTTTGCTATAAATATCTTTTGCATTTTTTGCAATTTTTGCGCCAACAGCAATGTAATCTTCATTTGAAAATCCACTGCCAACGCCAGCGTTATCTTCAACATAAACTGTGTGTCCGAATAATTTTAAATTTTGTACTCCAACAGGTAAAAGTGAAACTCGATTTTCATTCTGTTTAATTTCTTTTGGAATTCCGATAATCATAAAGGTCCTTAAATTGTTTTAAAGAAAAATTTGTTTTACGAATGTAAATACAATTTGCCAGCCAATCAACAAAGTTACTTTTTGTTGATTAAAGATTTTATTGCGCGGACAACAACATCAATTGCAATTTCGTTTTCTCCGCCATGAGGGATAATTATATCAGACCAATTTTTTGTTGGCTCAACAAATTGAAGATGCATCGGCTTAACAGTCGCGCTATATTGTTGAATTACAGATTCAATTGTTCTTCCCCGCTCTTGTGTGTCTCTTCTAATTCGGCGCATAATTCTTTCATCAGCATCTGTATCGATATAAATTTTTAAATCAAAAAGATTTCGAAGCGCTTCATTAACAAAAATTAAAATTCCTTCGACAATAATTATTTTAGTTGCAGAGATTTTTCGAGATTCTTTTTTTCGAGAATGAACTGAATAATCGTAAATAGGAATTTCTGCGCTCTTCCCTTTTTTTAAAGATTGCAAATGTTTTATCAAAAGAGAAGTTTCAAGCGAATCGGGATGATCGAAATTTATATGCGCAGGATTTTTATCAGCATAAGTTGAAATGTTACGATAGTACGAATCGTGCTGAATTAAAGTTGAATTTTGTTTTCCAAATTCAGCAAGAATATTTTTTGTAACCGTAGTTTTTCCCGAACCACTTCCTCCAGCGATTCCGATAATTAAAGTTTTCATTTTAAAAATTTATTTTGTGAAAGTAATTTTCTTCCTCTTGTAAAAAGAAAAGTATTTGCGTAAAATTGCAATATGAGCGAAGAAATATTTTTTAATTTAGTTTTTATTTCGGGCATTTTGTATTTGCTTTTACATTTGGCAATTTTTATTGGGATTAAATTAGCAAAATATTTTTTACAATCCGATAGCCAGTTGAAAAATATTTCTGTAATTATTGCCGCACGAAACGAAGAGGAAAATATTTCCAATTGCATCAAATCAATTTTAAACCAAAATTATCCAAAAGATAAATTTGAAATAATAGTAGTAAATGATAGAAGTAGTGATGGAACAAAAAAAATAGTTGAAGAATTTAAAGAAATTAAATTAATAAATATTGAAGAACTTCCGATTGGAGTTTTTGGAAAAAAAAATGCTTTGAGGATTGGAATTGAAGAATCGAAAAATGATATTTTAGTTTTTACCGATGCAGATTGTTTACCAGAAAATAATTGGTTGAGAAATATTTCCAATTACTTTGATGAAAAAACCGGCGCAGTGGTTGGATATTCACCTTATAAATATTCAATCACACTTCCAAAATTATTAAACGATTTTATTGAATATGAAGAATTGAAAACTTCTCTTTATTCTTTCGGTGCAATTGGTCTTGGAAATGGATTTTTAGCAACAGGAAGAAATTTATCATATCGCAGAAAAGTTTATGATGAAGTTGAAGGATATAAAAATATAAATCATTCCATTAGTGGAGATGATGATTTGTTTTTGCAACAGATACAAACAAAAACAAATTGGAGAATTAAATACATGAGTGATGATAATAGTTTTGTTTTTACAAATCCACCAAAAGATTTTAAAGACTTTTACACTCAAAGATTGCGACACTTATCTGCGAGCAAACATTATTCTTTATTTGGTAAATTATTTTTTGGAGCGATTCATTTAAATTCAATTTTAATTTTGATAAATCTTTTTTTAATCCCAGCGTTTGGAATTTTATTTTTATTTTTAAAAATATTTGTGGATTTAATTTTTATTGAGTCGCAAAAATATAATTTGAAATCGAAGATTCAGTTTTTCAAATCAATTTATTTGGAAATATTTTTAGTGATATATTATTTTGTCTTTGGCGTTATTAGTATTTTTAAAAAACCAAAATGGAATTTAAAAACAAATTAACGAGATGATCGAAATAATATTTTCAATTTTAATTTTCTCTACAGGAATTTATACTTCGTATATTTATTTTTTTTATTGCGGACTGAAAAAAAATAAAATAATCAAATCTGAAAATGAATTGATGGTTTCGGTTGTAATTCCAGCACATAATGAGGAAAATAATATTCTGCTTCTTTTAAATAGTTTAAAAAATCAAAATTATCCAAGAGATAAATTTGAAGTAATAATTGTTGATGATAATTCAACCGATAAAACAAAATTATTGGTAGAGATATTTAGCAGTGAAAATATTAATTTTAATATAATTTCTTCAACTAAAATTGTTGATGGCTTGTCGCCAAAAGTTGTTGCGCAAAATCATGGAATCGAAAATAGCAGAAATGAAATTATTATTTTAACCGATGCTGATTGCGTTGTAAATGAAAATTGGATAAAATCGCTTGTTAGTAATTTTGAAAATGGAACTGCAATTGTTACTGGCGCAACAATTTTTAATAAAAGAAATAATAATTTTCTTTTTTCGATGCAACAATTAGATTACTCAAGCCACAATGCAATTTCCGCAGGAACAATTGGACAAAATTTAATTACAAATGCAAATGGAACAAATTTTGCAATTCGACGAATTGCTTTAAACCAAGTTGGTGGAATATTACAAGTAGCAAAACATTTTTCTGGTGAAGATTCTTATCTCGCGCAGTTATTCACAAATACTAAATGGAAAGTAAAATTTATTTTCGAAAAAGATTCAATTGTCAAAACAAATCCTGTTGAAAGTTGGAGCGAATTTTTTAATCAGAGGATTCGTTGGTCCCGGCAAACAAAATATTATTCTGTGCCACTAAAAATATTTTTATACTCAACTGCATTAATGCACATAATTTTACTTTTTGCTTTACCATTGAGTGTAATTTATTTTCATCCTCTCCCATTTGCAGTTTTTGTTACCAAAATATTTTTCGATTACCTATTTTTAAATAAATATTTTACTTTAATTGATAAAAGAGAATTGATGAAAGATTTTTTGAAAGCAGAATTATTTCACTTACCGACAACATTGTACATTGCGTTGTTTGGATATTTCGGAAAAATAATTTGGAAGAGAAAATGATTTATCACACACCAATTTTATTTCATAAAATATTTAAAAATATAATTTGGACAGGCAAAGATGATTCTATTTATTTAACATTCGATGATGGACCGAACGAAAAAGCAACGAATGAAATTTTAGAAGTTTTGAACGAATTTAAAATTTTGGCAACTTTTTTTTCGATTGGAAAAAAAATTAGCGAAAACGCAAAACTTTTAAAACAAGTTGAATTTCAAGGACATAAAATAGGAAATCACGGTTTTAATCATTCAAGATTGTTGGCGTTTTCAAATAGTAAAGTTACAAATTCGATAATTAAAACTGAAAAAGAGTTTGAACTAAATCAAATTAAATTTGAAAAATTGTATCGTCCACCTTTCGGATTTTTTCTACCGCATAATATTAGCGCTATACAAAAACTTAATTATAAAATTGTAATGTGGAATATTCTTGCAGGGGAATTTTTAAATTGGAGTGATGATAAAATTCTAATCCATATTGAGAAATATTTAAAACCGGGAGCAATAATTGTTTTTCACGATAACGAAACGACTGCAAACAGAATCAAAATTACTTTAAGAAAAACTATTTTACGAATTAAAGATTTAGGATATTCTTTCAATGCAATTTGATTTTGAAAATATATTGTTGGTAGTTTTTATTTACTACGCCACTCAAAGTTTAATTTTTATTTTTGGACTTTTTAAAAACAATCATACTAAATATGAAAATATATTATTTAAAGTTTCTGTTGTTGTTGCCGCAAGAAACGAAGAAAATAATATTTCCCATTGCCTCGACTCCCTTTTAAAATTAAACTATCCAAAAGAATTATTAGAAATCATTGTCATCAATGATTCATCAACCGACAACACATTAAACATTTTGCAAAAATATTCTTTAAACAATTCTAATTTAAAAATATTTAATGTTCCAAAAAGAGAAATACTAATTGGTAAATCAAACGCAATAGATTTTGGAATTGAAAATTCGTCGGGAGAAATAATTATGATGACTGACGCCGATTGCGTTGTCAACCAAAATTGGATTTTAACTACAATAAAATATTTTGATGATAAAATTGGAATTGTAGCTGGAATGACTTTACAAAAAAGCAATTCATGTTTTACAGGAATGCAATCACTTGATTGGGCATTTTTACTTGGGATTGGCTCAGCAGGAATAAATCTAAAAATGCCATTTAGCATAATTGGAAATAATTTTTCAGTTCGTCGAAAAACTTATGACGAAGTTGGTGGCTACAAAAATATAAAATTTAGTGTAACAGAAGATTTTGCTCTTTTTAAAAAAGTGATCGAGTCAACACATTGGATAGCAAAATTTCCTATCGAAGAAAATAACTTAATAAAAAGTAATCCTTGCGAAAATTTTTCCGATTTAATTAAACAAAAAAAACGCTGGGGCATTGGTGGACTCGATATGAAATTAAGTGGCTTATCTATTATGTTTAGTGGCTTTTTAATGCATTTGTTTTTTGTTTTAACTCCATTTTTTTCTAATCAAATTATTTTCAGCTCGGTTATTTTGTCTTCGAAAATAATTTTGGATTTTATTTTTGTTTTTTTGGTTTTAAGAAAATTAAACGAATTGCATCAACTAAAATATTTTATTTGTTTTGAATTGTATTTTATTTTTTATGTAATAATTTTGCCATTCGTAGTTTTTTTCACTGGGAAATTAGAATGGAAAGGGAGAAAATATTAAATGTTGCCAATAGTTCCATTTTTTTTCGCACCCAATATTTTATATGCAGAGATTCATTATCGCTTCAAATATTTTTTCAGTTTTTTATTTAAAAGTGAACCTGAAATTTTAGCCGATGCTCCTTACCGAATTGAACCAGATAAAGATCTCCCGATTTTAATTTTCATAAAAGATGCAAATCTTTTTCCAATTGATGTTTTGAATGTAAAAATAATTCTTTCTAACAATAAAGGATTTAAAAAAGAATTTACCACTTCTATTTTAAAAAGAATTGAGTTGAGCAATTGGTTTTATATTTATCAAATTAAATTTAAAAGTAGCGACCCTTTTGGTTTTTTTAATATTGATGTAAAAATCGAAATCAAAAATAAATCAAAAATAAAAATTATTTCAATCGATAATTATAGGACAACAAATAAATCTCCACTAATTGTATTTCGCTCAAAAAATAAATTACCGAAACTTTTAAATTTTAAATATGGAGATATTCATTCTCATTCTAATTACACTCACGACCAAGTTGAGTTTGGCGCACCACTTGAAGCATCACAAATTATTTCAAATGCAATCGGACTTTCATTTTTTGGCGCAACTGACCACTCGTACGATTTAGATGACAAAATTGATAATTTTTTACTCAATGATGACTTGCTTCCAAAATGGAATAATTTTCAAACTGAAGTCTCGACTTTAAATAAAAAAAATAATTTTTGTACAATCATTCGTGGCGAGGAAGTTTCTTGCAGTAATTCAAATGGAAAAAATGTTCATCTTTTGCTTCTCTGTAATAAAAATTATTTTAAAGGAAGTGGCGACGGAGCAGAAAAATGGTTTCGCACAAAATCTGAATTTACTATCGAGGAAATTGTGAGCGATATTTCTCCCGACACAATCGCAATCTCTGCTCATCCAAAAGAGAAAATTCCTTTTTTGCATAAACTTTTTTTTGGTCGCGATACTTGGAGCGAATTCGATTTGCTAAATCATAAGCTTACTGGAATGCAGATTTTAAATGGCGAAATCAATGATTCGTTTTTTGAGTCGAAAAAAATTTGGATTGATTTAATATTAAATGGACAAAAGATTTTGATTTTTGCTGGCAACGATGCTCATGGAAATTTTAATCGTTTTCGACAACTTTCAATTCCATTTTTTAAAATTGTTGAAAAAGATTTTCAACTTTTTGGAAAAATGAAAACTGCGGTTAAATCTATTTCTAAAAATGAAAAAGATATAATTGATTCACTCAAAAATAATTTTTCTGTAATCACAAGCGGACCTTTGGTAGATTTTTCTTTATCTAAAAATAATATTTTAAAATATAAAATTTTATCAACTGAAGAATTTGGAACAATTTCAAATCTTAAAATTATTTTTGGCGATTTTGATTTGCAAAAAGAAACAATCATATTTGAAAATAATTTCAAAAAGAAATTTTCAATTCAAAATAGTTTCAAACCAAAATTAAATTCTAATAATGGATATTATAGAATTGAAGTCTACACAAAAAATGGAATCGGAAATTTTAAAAATAATTTTTGCATAACAAATCCAATCTGGACAAATGAAAATAAAAACTAAAGATTTATTAATTCACAGCGCACTTTTCATCGCTTCGTTTTTTACAATTTCACTTGCTGGGGTTCAGTGGCTTAATATTGATTTCACTCAACTTTATAATTTTCAATTTGGAATTCCATATTCGCTAAGCATACTTTTTATTTTGGCAACACATGAGTTTGGTCATTATTTCGCCGCACTTTATCATAAAGTAAAATCCTCACTTCCATATTTTCTTCCATTTCCAATTATTCCCGGATTTTTAAATTTCGGAACACTTGGAGCAGTTATAAAAACAAAATCACCAATTCCAAACTCAAAGGCACTTTTTGATATTGGAGTCTACGGACCAATCGCTGGTTTTTTTGCATCAATAATAATTTTGATAATTGGTTTTACAAATTTGCCAAACGAAAAATTTATTTTACAAATTCATCCAAATTATTTTTCATCAACACAAACCGAAGGCGTTTCATTTTCTTTTGGCACTTCAATTATTTTTGAGGCAATCAAATTTATTTTCGCCGATTCAAGTTCGCATTTTATTCCGCCAATGTCCGAAATTTATCATTATCCATTTTTATGCGCAGGCTGGTTTGGACTTTTCATTACAATGATGAATTTAGTACCAATAGGTCAACTCGATGGTGGACATATTATTTTTGCGATGTTTCCTAAATTTCAATTTACAATTGCAAAAATATTTTTAGCGATTTTAATTTTTCTTGGCTTGATAGATTTTTTTCCGATTCTTTCATCTTTTAATATCAATGGTTGGAACGGCTGGCTTTTTTGGAGCGCAATTTTATTTTTCTTTATAAAACTAAAACATCCGCCAATTGACGAAATTGTTGAACTTGATTCGAACAGAAAACTAATTGGCTATTTTGCAATTTTAATTTTCATTTTATCATTCATCGCTTCCCCTTTTCCGATATATTGAAATTCAGCAAAGTTTTTATTATTATTGACTAAACAGAAAGGAAAAATTTTAATCAAGGCATTGTTACTTTATCGATTTTGAACATTTTAAAAATTTTTATACTTGATTAAAATGAAATATTCCATCTTTGTTTTTTTGATTTTTTCTTTTTTCGGTTGCCAAATCGAAAATGATTCTGTTATCTCTCCAAATATTCCAACAGCAATTGAAATTTCCGATTTAAATATTTCTCCGAACGAAATTAATACTGATACGATTTTTGTTAATGGCACAAAATCACTTACCGATATTATTTCGCTCGATATAAAATTAACTTTTAAAATTTCAAAAATAATTGAGTCGAAAGATTTATCTGCGATAATTTTTAAAAATAGCGAAGATAATATTTTTGCTTCTTCAAATGATTTTGAAATTACTCCATCGCAAAATGGAACTTACTTAGTTTCATCAAAAATAAATTTAAAATTTGTTCGTTCAATTGTTGGAAAGTTTTATCTAAACTTAAAATCAATAAATAAAAATATTTCAACAAATTCATTTTTGCTTCCGATAGAAATCAAACGAAATAATTCCGCTCCATTTTTATCAAATGCAATTTTGCCCGACTCTGTAAAACTTTCAAGCGAAGTTCAAATCATTCCAATTTATGTAACCGCAAATGATAGCAATGGGATTTCGGACATCGCAAGTGTAAAAATAAATTCGTATCGCTTGCCCGACATAATTACAATTCGTGGCACTTTTGATTTGTACGACGATGGCGGCGCAAATAAAATTTCTGGCAACATCGATAAATTTCCCGGCGATGGAATTTTTTCGCTCGCGATTCAACTTCCGCCATCAACAATTAAGGCGAAATATCGTTTTGAATTTATTGCAGTCGATAAATCAAATGCCGCTTCCATCCCACTTTTAAAAGAAATTGTAATTTATTAAAATGATAAAATATTTTTTTATTTCGATTTTTTACTTCCAAATTATTTTTGCGCAATCGCCAAACTCCTTTAAGTTTGATGCTGAATCCGAATCGCATTTGAGTAATAGTGTAACAGATATTATTGCAAAAGGCGATTCATTAATTCTCGGAACTGGAAAAGGACTTTCGATTTCTCCAAATGGCGGACTTAGTTGGAAAAATTTTTTCAACACAAATGATTTTGCACAAGAAGATATTTCTGCAATGTCAATCAACAAAAATGAATTTTGGATTGCAACTGCACATAGCGAAAATAAAAATGATGAATATCTTCCTGTTGGTTCCGGAATTCGTTTCTCAAATAATGGTGGCGCAACTTGGATAAGTTTTGAGCAACCAACTGATATAAATAATATTGACACTCTCCAATACGGAATAAATAAAATTCGTGCGATTGGAGTTACAACAAAAGTTTATAATTTATGTTACGACATCGCCGCAAGCGATAGCGCAATTTACATTGCCTCGTTTGCCGGAATGTTGCGCAAGTCAATCGATAAAGGAATCACTTGGTCGCGCGTAATTCTTCCACCAGATTATTTAAGTAGCATCAAACCAACTGACACACTTAAATTTGATTTGTCGCCATCCTCTGGCGCGCTTGAACTTGTTGGAAATTTAAATCATCGAGTTTTTTCTGTCATCATCGATAAAAATAAATTTGTTTGGGTTGGCACTGCAAATGGAATTAATAAATCAATTGATGGCGGAGTGAGTTGGAAAAAATTTAGTTACAATAATCAATCCTCTCCAATTAGTGGAAATTTTGTTGTTGCGCTTTACGAACAAAATTTTAATAACAAAAAAATAATTTGGGCATCAACAATAAATGCTGAAAGCCAAAATGAAAAACGAGGAGTTAGTTTTACTATTGATGATGGAATCACTTGGAAGCAAACTTTGCTCGGCGAGTTTGCGCATAATTTCGCTTCGTACGATTCGGTTGTTTATGTCGCTACCGATAATGGAATTTTTCGCTCGGATGATTTTGGAAATAGTTGGATTAAAAATGGTTCGATTTTTGATTTGAAAAATAATTATTTTTATACTTCAAATAAATTTTATTCCGTTGCTCGACAAAAAACAAATTTTTGGGCTGGCGGAACTGATGGCTTGGTTTCGACTTTTGACTCGACCAAAAATCAGTTTGGTAGAAATTGGCTTATTTATCGCACCTCGCAGAAGGATTTAGCAAAACTCTCATACGCATTTCCAAATCCATTTTCGCCCGATGACGAAGTTGTACGAATTCGTTATTCACTTGATAAAAATTCGAAAGTAACTTTAAGAATTTTTGATTTCGGAATGAATTTAGTTAAAACACTTTTGCAAAATTATGATAGAAACGCAAATAGTAAAGTTGAAGAAATTTGGAATGGTAAAGATGAAGTTGGCAATTTTGTTGCAAATGGAATTTATTTTTATCAATTAACAATTGACTCACAAAAATCTGATTGGGGAAAAATACTTGTCATTCAATAAAATATTTTTTGGGTTTTTAATTTTAACTTTTTCTGCGTTTTCACAATACGGTGGGTTTGCTGGTTCATATTCCCGATTGGGAACAAGTGCTTTTTCGGTTTCAGTTGGCAACGCTGTAATGAGTAATGCAAAATATATTTCAAATGGAATTGCAAACCCTGCGCTTCTTCCCTTTATGAATAAAACAAATATAAGTGCAACAACAAATTTTCTTTCGTTGGATAGAAAACTTTTTAATTTTGGATTTTCAAAAAATATAAAACCATCGGCTGGATTTGGAATTACTGCAATTGTCTCTTCAACAAATAAAATTGATGGACGCGATAACGATGGTTTCCACACAGAAGATTATAGCATTACCGAACAGCAATATATTTTATCATTCGGAAATAAAATTGGAAAGAATTTTTCTGTTGGAATGAATGCGAAAATATTTTACGCAAAATTGTTTGAGGAATTAACTTCAACTACTGTTGGATTTGATTTTGGAACTCTTTATAAAATAAACTCTACAACTTTTGTTGCATTCGTTATAAAAGATATAAATTCATCTTACAAGTGGGATACTTCAAACCTGTACAATGAATCTGGAAACTCAACTGATAATATTTTTCCGACACTAAATAATTTTTCAATTACAAAATTATTTTTAGATGAAAAATTGATTGTTTCCGCCGAAGTAGAAAAATCATCTCTAATTAAAAATTATATTTTCAGAACTGGCGCTTCATTTGAAATAAATAAAATTTTAAAATTGCAAACTGGATTTGATAGAATTACTTTTGAGAAAAATAATTATTTAACATTTAGTGGTGGATTCATAATTAATTTTGAGGATTTCGTAAAAGACCTCTCGCTCGAATACTCCTTTGGAAATGAGCCTTTTAACTTGTTTTCTCGACATGTTTTAACAATCAATTATAATTTGTGAAAAAATATTTAATAGTTATTTTATTTTTAAACTTAAATTTTTTATCGGCGCAAAATTCTGGTTTGATTTTTTTAGAACGATCAAATTCTGTTCGCTCATCTGCAATGGGAAGTACAAAAATAATTTCAAACGATTTTATTTCCACAATTTCAAATCCTTCGCTTTTGATGAACTTTCAAAAGAATTCATCGCAGGTTTCATATTTTATTTTACCATTTGCGGCTTCGCAAAATGCTTTTTCTTTAAATTTGTATAAAGGATATATTTCGACCAATTTATTTTTTATTTCACACAAAATTAATGAGATCGAAATTCGTGAAAAACCCGGTGATTTAATTGGCACAACTTCACTCAGCGATTTTGCACTTGGCACTTCAATTGCTTATGAGATTGATTCAACTTTTTCAGTTGGTGTGAATTTAAAATTCTTGCATGAGAAATTATTTATTGATGCTTCAACTGGTTACGGGATTGACTTTGGCATTTATAAAATTTTTGACAATGAAATCGCTTTGGCATTTACTTTAAATAATTTTGGCGAAATGGATAACTTCCGAAATGAAAAGATTCTACTTCCCTCTTCAATTTCTTTTGCAACATCAAAATTATTTCTTTTTGAAGAATTTAAATCAACAACCGAAATTGAAACCGATTATTTTTTAAAGAATAAAAATACTTACTTTGGTATTGGAAATGAAATTGAGTATAAAAATATTTTCGGAAGAATTGGTTATCAAATTGGATATAATAGTAGATGGTTCACTTTTGGTTTTGGCGCAAAATTAAAAAACATTCAAGTCGATTATTCTTATCAACCATTAAAAAATATAATCGGTGAAGAGCATGGAATTTCTTTTCTAATTAATTTTTAAATGTCAAAACGAGTTCTTTTCACATCTACTTTTAAAACTACTTTCATCGAAAAAGATATTGAAATATTCAAATCATTTTATCAACTCGATGTTGTAATCGCAAAAGGTTTTATCGGACTAGCGAAAAAGATAAATCATTTATTCAAAAATGATATTTGCTTTATTTGGTTTGCGTCAACCTATTCTTCAATTTTAGTTTTTTTATCAAAATTGTTAAATAAAAAAACAATAATCGTAATTGGCGGAGTTGATGTTGCGATGGAAAAAGAATTGAATTACGGAATTTGGAATAGTTGGTGGCGAAAATATTTTGTGCGATTTGCGATTGTGAATGCAAATTTAATTTTGGCGGTTGACGAGTCGCTAAAACAAAAAGCCATTTCGCTTTGTAAATACAATGGAAAAAACATAAATATTGTGCCAACAGGTTACGATGAAAATTTTTGGCGTCGCATAACTGAAAAAGAAAATTTTGTTTTGATGGTTGCAAATGTGCGTGATGAAATTAGATTAAAAATTAAAGGGATAAATATTTTTTTAGATGTTGCCAAATTAATGCCAAAAATAAAATTTAAATTAATTGGTCTTGATAAAAATTTAAAAATAAATATTCCAGAAAATGTTGAAGTAATAAATTTTGTAAACCAATCGCAATTGCAAATTGAGTATAGCCGAGCAAAAGTTTATTGCCAACTTTCACTAATTGAAGGATTACCAAATACACTTTGCGAGGCAATGCTTTGCGAATGCATTCCAATCGGTACTGATGTTGGTGGTATTAAAAATGCGATTGGCGAAACTGGGATTGTTTTACCCACAAACGAAATTGAGACAATTAGAAATGCTATTTTATTTTCATTTGAGAATTTTGAAGGAGCGAAGGCTCGTCAAAGAATTATAAATAATTTTGATATAAAAAAGAGAATTGAATTTTTAACAAATATTATAAATAATTTTTGAAAAAAATATTATCACATAGTTCTTTCCAAATTATATCTAACGAAATCATCTTTCGATTGGTTGGTTTTGTAACCTCAGTTTATGTTGCACGAATTATTTCAGTTGAAGGAGTTGGTATGATTGGCATCGCTTCTTCAATTTTAATTTATGGTGGTCTTTTATCATCTCCCGGTTTTCATATTTTTGGAGTGAGGTATTTATCGCAAAATTTAAATTTGGAAAAAGAGATTTTTAGAAAAGTTACAAGTTTGCGAATTTTATTTTCTGTTGCTGTTTCAATTTTGATTTTAATTGTAGTTAATATTTTTATTAGCAATCCCACATTAAAATTAATTTGTATTATTTCGGCAGTAACTGTAATTCCATTTATATTTCAATTTGAGTGGTACTTTCAAGCAAAAGAAAATTTTTCAGTAATTAATATTTCAAAATTATTATATATTCTTTTACAGTTTATTCTTTCAATTATTTTTGTAAAATCGTTTGCAGATTTATATTTTGTCCCGATAATCTTATTTGCTTCGCATTCGATATTATTTCTTTATCAATTTATAAATCTCAAAAAAGAAATATTTTTCGGCGAAATAAAATCGGCAAAATTAAATTTAAAATTAATTCTCGCTGAATCTTTCCCAATTGGTTTTAGCGGAGCACTGGTTCAAATAATTTTAAATCTTCCAATTTTATTTCTCGGATATTTTTCAACTTTTGAAGAAACAGGTTTTTACACAACTGCATTTAGAATTATTTTAACACTTTTAGTTGTCGACAGATTCTTTTTTTTGGTAATATTTCCGAGGGTTGCGAAGGAATCGCTAAATAATAAATTTGTTTTGCAAGCCAAACTTCAATCGGTTTTTAATTTACTTTTCGCTTATGTTTTAATTATTTCTATTTTAATTTTATTTTTTGGCGGAACAATTATAAATTTTATTTGGGGTAGTAATTTTGCATTTACAATTTTACCACTTTCGTTTTTGCTTTTATATTTTGGTGCAACACTTTACAACTCAATTTTATCCGGGATTTTGATTTCAAACGGAAGGCAAAAGTTTTACGCCAAAACAATTTACATTTATTCTTTCGTTACAATATTTTTGATTTTTACTTTGACTTTTTATTTTGGCGCAGTTGGCTCGGCTTTCGCAATTTCATTGGGAGAGATTTTAACGACTTTTCTTTTTTGGAAAGAAATTAAAAAGATTATGAAGTTAAAATTATTTTCTAAAATTAATTTAAGACAGGATTTAAAAACTCTTTTGGCATATTTCTGATGAAAATTAAAATCGGATTATTTAAAAAAGATTTTTCGTGGCAAACAGTTTTAGAGCAAATTGGTTGCGATTGGGATTATTTTGATTTTAAAAATATAAATTCAGAAAATTACTCGTTGCTAATTATAAATGATAAATTAAATGGCGACGAAGTTTCTGCAGTAAAATATTACTTGGAAAATGGTGGCGCAGTAATTAATAATTTGAGTGAAGATTATTTTGATTCAAACATTTCATTTTCTTCGCAACTTGTTAGAAATATTTTTCCAAACGAGTACAAAACAATTGATGTTTTAGATTTTCCTACTAAAATTAATTTTGCAAATAATTCTCTTTTTCATTTTGCAAACCAAAAAGGATTGATATGTTATTTCCCATTAAACTTATCAGAAATATTTTTAAATACTTCAACCAAACGCAAAAGTTTTTATTTTAAAAAAGAGAGATTGTCCTCTGAAATTGTAAACGAAACATCAAAAGGTGCAATTACTTTTTTAATTAAATCAATCATCGAGCAACTTCATCATAAACGAAATCTTCCATTTGCGCACAAATGGTTTTATCCGCTCAATTCAAAATCAATTTTTACTTTCCGAATCGATTCCGACAAATCCGACAAATCAACTATTTTAAGTTTGTACAATCTTTTAAATAAAAATAAAATTTCCGCAAATTGGTTTTTAGATGTTTCAAGTCATCAAAATTGGTTTTCAATTTTTAAGGATTTCCAAAATCAGTCGTTTGGTTACCATTGTTACAAACATAAAATCGCCAATAATTACAACGACTTATTGAAGGATTTTGAAAATGCTAAAAAATATTTTTCTCAAAATGATTTTGAAATCAATTCGGCATCTGCGATTTACGGAAAATGGAATTTAGATTTTGCAAAATTGTACGAGGAAAAAAATATAAAATATTCTTCGGAGTTTTCTTTTACTTATGATACTCTTCCCTTTTTTCCATTTACAGAAAATAAAATATTTTCAACTTTACAAATTCCAATTCATCCAATTTGCATCGGCTCACTTCGTCAATCTGGTTATAACCAAAACGAAATGACTGAATATTTTATAAATCATATTGATAAATGTTTAAAATTAAATTTACCAATTATGCTTTATCATCATCCTTTGGATAAAAACCACGAAGTGTTGCAAAATATATTTGACTATATAAAAGAGAAAGCAATTCCGAATATTTCCTATGATGACTATTTTAATTTTTGGATGGCTCGAATGAATTCAAAAATTGAATTTGATTTCAATCAACAAAATAATATTCTCAAAATCAAATCTGATTCAGATTCTTTTTTCTCTGTTTCCTCCGATGAAAATAATTTTCATCTTGTAAATGATAAAGATGAATTTAATTTTTCTAATTTTAATTTTACTAAAAAGGATATTTATTCTTTTCCAGAGGATTACAACAGAATTCGCGATTTCGATTTACGACATTTAATTCAATCATTTTTATTTTATATTCAAACAAGATGAAAATTCTCTTTACAAGTTACGAAGCTCTTGCAATCTTGCGAGGCGGACCAAAAACTCAATTACTTCAAACCAAATTCGAATTAGAAAAACTTGGTGTAAAAGTTGACTTATTCGATATGTGGGAAAGTTTCAATCCTGCGAAATATGATTTGGTACATTTATTTGCCGCAAATATTTCCACACATAGTATTGCTCGGAATTTATTTCCATTAAAATTACCAATTGTAACCTCCCCAATATTTTTCACTCAACATTCTTCTTTATTTATAAAAAGTATAATTAAATCTGAAAATATAATTAAATCTATTCGTCCCGGATTTTATACAGATTACGGAATCACAAAACAAATCTGCGATTGGTCAAAACATCTTTTACCAAATACAATTGCTGAAGCAAAATTAATTTCTGGTGGACTCGGTCAGTCGAAAAATAAAATCACTGTCGTGCCAAACGGAGTAAGCGAACGATTTTTAAAATCATCAAAAAAACTTTTTAAAAATAAATTTGGACTCGATGATTTTATTTTATTTGTCGGCCACATCGGACCTCAACGGAAAAATGCGCTAAACTTAATTAAAGCGCTTCAAAAAATTGATTATCCTTCGGTAATTATTGGGCGAAATGACAATTCCCAATATGCGCAACAATGTATTTCCGAATCAAAAAAATCGAAAAATATTTTAATGCTCGACCATATTGACAATTCTTCAAATCTGCTTGCCTCAGCTTTTAAATGCGCAAAAGTTTTCGCGCTTCCGTCACTTTACGAAACTCCGGGAATTGCCGCGCTTGAAGCCGGACTTGCCGGTGCAAAAATTGTAATTACACCTTTTGGCGGAACTAAAGATTATTTTAAAAATTTTGCCCAATATGTAAATCCTTTTGATGTTGATGACATACGAAAAGGAATTGAAAATAAATTAAACGAAACTCCAAATTCTGATTTACAAAATCATATTAAAAATAATTTTTTGTGGAAAAATGTAGCTGAGCAAACTTTAGAAGTCTATAAATCTGTTTTAAATAAATGATTGAAAAAATATTAGTCGTTCGACAAGATAGGGTTGGCGATGTTGTTTTAATGACTCCACTTTTAGAATCGCTTCGCAATATTTTTCCGAAAGCATTTATTGCAGTTTATGTTCGAGAAGCGGTTTCCTCAATTTTAAAAAATAATCCACACATAAACGAAATTATTTTTGTTAATGAAAATATTTACAAATCCAAAAAAGAATTATTTAAAGAATCTCTTCGTCTTAGAAAATATCATTTCACAAAAGCAATCATTCCTCTTCCAGAAAAAGAAATTGCATACTTAACATTTTTATCTGCAATCCCAAAACGATTTACTTTTAGCAGAAAACCTTTCAATCTAATTACATTTTCTAAAATTTTAAATAAATCTTACAATCCGCCTCGTCATGAATTTGACTACATGATGGATTTTGCAAGATTGTTTGACAAAAATATTTCATCTCCAATCCCAAAGATTTATTTAACTGATGATGAAATAAATAAATCAAAAAATATTTTAATTGAAATTGGAATTGATATTTCAAAACCAATAATCGGGATTAATCCCGGCTCAGGTGGCTCAGTACCAAATTGGTCATTGGAAAATTATCTCAAACTCACAGAAAAATTATCAAACGATTTTCAAATAATTGTAAATATCGGTTCAAACGAATTGGAATTGAAAAACGAAATGTCAAAAATTAAAAACAAAAATATTTTTATTGTAACTCCAAAACTTCGAGATTTAATTTTAATTTGTTCAAACTTAAAATTACTTGTTTCATCAAGCACTGGCACAATGCACATTGCCGCCGCGCTTGGCACATCGACTTTAACTTTTTATTGCCCACTTAAAGTTTGTTCGCCAAAAGTTTGGGGAGCGCTTGGAAATTTTTCCACAAACATTGTAGCATCAGAAACTTTTTGTAACGATATTTGTATAAATAATTCGCGGCAATGCACACTTTCCGAGATTTCCGTTGAATCAGTTTATCAAAATATTTTAAATTTAGTGAATTAAGTTATGAAAATTTTAAAAAGTTTTATTTTATTTATCTGTTTTATCTCGCTTGCAAAAGAGCCAGATTTGAAATGGAAAAATTTTTCTTCAGGTTTAGTTGAAGCAAAAAAATCGAACAAAATTATTTTGGTTGATGTCTACACCGATTGGTGCAAATGGTGCAAGGAAATGGATAAAAATACTTACGCAAACGACGATGTAATTAAATATTTAAATAAAAATTTTGTCGTTGTAAAATTAAATGCCGAAGGAAGCGACTCGTTTGTTTATAATGGAAAGAAATATTCCTCTCCCGAGCTTTCACAATATTTTAATGTCGATGGATATCCTGCAACTCTATTTTTAAAATCAAATGGTGATATAATTACTTTACTCCCCGGTTATAACGAAGCGCCAATGTTTTTAAAAGTATTATCTTTTATTAATGAAGAGAAATACAAAACGATGGATTTTGATAAATACATCGAGACTAAAAAATAATTGACATTTCTGCGTAAATTTAATCCTGTCTAACCAAAGCGGAAATTTATTTATTTAAATTTAAAAAATGGATTCCCGATAAAAGATTTCGGAAATAACATAAAGTTTTATTCATTAAATAAAAAAATAATCGTCATTCTCGCTAAATCAGTAATCCAAAATAAAATGTCACTCTGAGTATATCCAATTGTGACACAAAAAATAATTGCCACCAAGTCACCAAGACACTAAGTTGAACACAAAGAAAAAAATATAAAATGATTTTTGTAAAATAATCCTCACCCCAACCCCTCTCCTTAAAAAAGGAGAGGGGTTTTTTGTTTTGCGTAGGCAATCGAAATCGTCGGAGGATGAGCGAACAAGCAGGAATCAATCGAAGCGTATTTAATTTCTCTGCAAATAAAAAATGATAAATAATTGTAAATGCTTGATGCAGAGAAATTAGGCTTGTCCGCCAAAGATCGCAGACTCGGCGAGCGGAATAGCGCGTCGGCGATTGATTCCGTGCGTTACGATTTCGAAAAGATTTCTTTGTTACTTTCTTTCTTGGAAAGAAAGTAAGGAGACAAAAAATAATTGCCACAAAGCCACCAAGACATTAAGTTGAACACAAAGAAAAATGTCACTCTGATCTCGTCGAAGAGTGACAAAATAAATAATCATCATTCTCGCCAAAGCGGGAATCTATTTATTTTCGTTTTTTATAATTCAAAATTTCCGTTACAATTTTTTCTAAATCAATCATCTGAATACATTCTAAATCGTACGGACAATTTTTTTTCCAACACGGCGCGCATTGCAATCCTTCAGGAATTAATTTAACACCTCTATCGTATAAATCAATTTCACTCCAACAACTCAAACCAAACCACGCGATTACAAATTTCTTGAGTCCAATTGCAACATGCATTCCAAATGAGTCGCCAGAAACTACGACATCGCAAATATTTTCGTAACAAATTCCATTTCGTACTCCTTCGGTTGTTGGAGTGTTTATAATTTTATTCCCGATGATTTTAGATATTTCTAAATTTCGTTCTGTATCTTCTCTTCCGCCAAGTAAAACTATTTTAATATTTTTTTCATTCAACAATTTTTTTATAATCGAAACATGTTGAGCGATTGTCATTTTTTTATTTTGAAATAAATTTGAGCAACCCGTGTTAAATCCGACAACTAAATCTTTTTCCGAAATATTATTTTCTTTTTTATATTTTGCGCAAAATTCTTCCTCTTCACTTGAAAGATTTAAAATATATTCATCTCGTTTAAAATTTAACTGCATCGCTTCTTGCAAAATTTCAGTTCCAACTTTTTTATTTAATTTAAATTTTAAATTATCATCAAGCCCAAGTTTGAAAAGATATTTTGCCTCTTTATTTAATGGCTTAATTACTCCATTTTCATTAATTCCAAATCCCAAATTTTTTTTTGATTTTAAAGTTTTTGCAAACGAGCAAGCCAATTTAGTTTTGTCGGCGGAGTAGACTAAATCCCATTTTAAATTTTGAAGCACCAACCAACTCTCCGCATTCCATTCGTAAACATTATCTAAAAATGGATTGTTGTCCAAAAGCCGAACTGCGTTTTTTAAAGTTATCCACGAAATTGTACTTTGCGGAAATTTTCTTTTTATCGCTTTGAGCATCGATGTGGTTTGAACAACTGCTCCCATCGCGTCGAGATTAATTATTAAAATTCTTTTTCCAATTGGATTTGGTTTTTCGCATCTTCCTTTTTGATGGCATTCGGAAAATGGAAAACATGGTTTGTATCCTGTAAAATTTTTACAATTTTCTATTTTAAATATTTTCTTTGACATTTAATTCTCTCTCTAAAATATTTTTTGATTTAAGGTACACATTTTCAACTTCAAGTTCCCTCATACAAATATTACCGATGTCGCATTTTATTTTATTGCAAGCGATGCAATCCAAATTTTCTTTTCTAATCCAGTACGATTTTTCCCCCGTTGGTCCTTGTAAAAATGGATTTGTCGGTCCATAAATTCCAAGTGTTGGCAAATTTAGTGCAGAAGAAATATGCATCGGTCCACTATCATTTGAAATAATCAGATTCATCTCTTTAATTATAAATGCAAGTTCATTTAAATTTGTTTTTGGAATTAAAACACATTTATTTTTCATTTTGTCTGAAATATTTTTTACAATTTCAAACTCGTTCGGTCCCCAAAATAAAAATATTTTTGCAGAATAATTCTCAACTAATTTATCCGATAACTTTGCAAACGATTCACTCTTCCATTGTTTAATCTCCCAACCACCGCCAGCATTAATTCCAATTTTTAAATCATTCGCATTTATATTTTCATTTTTCCAATTTTTAATTTCATCTGAAATATTTTCGCTTAAATAATATTTCGGTTCATTAGTTTTAATTGGGATATTTATTTTTCTCAAAGAATCTAAATTAAATTCAATATTATGTATTTCATTTCCCTTTGGATTTACTAAAATATTATACGCATAACTTCGAAATCTAAAATCAAAACCAACTCTTTTTTTTGCTCCACTTAAAAATGTAATTAACGCAGTTCGCGGATTCCCAAATAAATCAATTACCAAATCATATTTTTCATTTCTGACTTTTTTTATCAATCCGAAACTTGAATCAATTTTTTTATCAAACACTAAAATTTTATTTATAAATGGATTTGATTCTAAAACTGGCATCGCAAATTTTTCAACTAAAACATCAATTTTTGCTTGCGGATATTCCAATCTCAAATTTTCAATCACCGGAGTTGAAAGAATTATATCTCCAATTGCTCGGAGTTTTATCAAAAGTATTTTCATTCGTTTGTAAATTTACGAAATCAAATATTTTATTCAAAAATTTTTATTGATTTATTTTGAATATTTAATTATAATGTAACAATCAAAAGAAAGGATTTAAAAATGTTTAAAATATTTACACTTTTATTTATTTTTTCAATTTCAAATGCTCAATTTCATATTGGCGCAAAATTTATCCCAAAAAAATCTACCACAAAACCTGATAGCGCATATTTCGGCGATATCGGAATTCGTGGCGCGTGGATTTCTAACGACATCGATAAAGATGGCAAGCCCGAACTTTTAATTACCGATTACACAAAACGAGGTCGCGTTCATGCTTTTCAAGCAGTCGGAAATGATACGCTCGAATGGATTTGGTCAAGTCCAATTTTAAATTCACTTGGCGCAAATTCAACTCCTCGAACAATTCGCTCTGGCGATTTAGATGGAGATGGAAAAGGAGAAATTATTTTTCCAGTTAATGGTTACGGATTTTTTGTTTATGAATGGGATGGTGTAATCGGCTCTCACAAATTTGGAAATAAACCTTCTGCCTTAATTCCAAAAAATGTTCAATACGGTCCGAGTATGGGTTCACTTTCTGGAATCGCCAACGAAGGAAATTTGCAATTTACTGTTGAAAATTTTGAAGTAATGGATGTCGATAAAGATGGTGCGCAAGAATTAATTACTCCAAAAAATCTTACTGCAGTTGCAAATGATGATTACTTAATTATTTCCGCAGTTGGTTCGTGGGATTTTGAAGAGCCCGGTTTTTCATCTTTTCAAATCGAAGCAAGCACGAGAAGAACAATCGCAATTTATGGCGGCGGTGGTCCGTATGGTGTTCATCCAGCAGATTTAAATGGTGATGGAAAAAATGAAATTGTTTTTCACAATTGGAATTTTGGGAATTATTGGGTAGCAAAAACTACAAATGCCGATACTTTAATTTTACCTCCAATTGATTCCACTTGGAGATATTTTTATCAAACTATTAATGGAGATAATGTTGCACTTTTTGGTGGCGCTGTTGCAGATTTAGATAACGATGGAAATCAGGAAGTTTATTTTCCTTGGTACGGCGCAACTGCCGAAGGTGGAGATTTATTTATGGTTGATTACAAATCTGGTGATAATGTTTTGCAAGCCGATTCTAATCATTCTTTTAAAGTTATGGAAGGAGTTTCCTTAAGTACTTCGGGCGCAAAAATTTCATCTTTTTATGGTGTTGAATCAGATTTAGATAGAAATGGTAAAAAAGAAATTTTAGTCGGTTCGGCTTATCCGAGTAATGTTGTCGCAGTTGAATTTAATGGTGGCGATATTCGACTTGCTTCAAATTATACAAGAAAAGTTTTTTATACTGGCGAAAATAATTATGTCCCTTCGATGACTTTTAAAGATTCGATTGTTTATCGCGATTCAATTGGTTTAAAAAAAGATACCACTGTTTTTAAAATAAAGGATTCAACTTCAGTTTTAGGCGAAGGATTTGTTTCCAAAATTACAAAGCCAATTGATTTTGATGGCGATACTAAATTGGAAGTTTTTCTTCCCTATCAATCTGTTGTTGATACTTTTACTGTAAGAACTTATCAAAGAAAATATACTTGGTTGAAATATAAAAATGATACAGTCAAGTGGGTGCAAGATTCTATAAAATCATTTACAGATTCTACAATTAAAATTTCAAATCCAAAAAAATGGGGAGTTCGTTCACTCGAAACTGATATTGCTGGAAGTGTCGATGGAAAAGATCGCGTCATCATTACTCCCGATGATTTTATTTTAAATAATAATTATCCAAATCCTTTTAATCCTTCGACAAAAATTTCTTTTGAACTTCCACTTAATAAAATTATTTCTTTAATAATTTTTGATGTTACTGGAAAAGAAATCAGAAGTTTAGAAAAAGGAAAATATTTTACAAAAGGAAAT
>CAYIXI010000013.1:0-46886 GCA_964367235.1 uncultured Chitinophagaceae bacterium
TTTTCTTAAATCTGTATTCAATCGTACGCCAATTAATTATAATAGTTTTATTCAATAACTCAAATTTTTCTTTATAACTAATTTCAACTGAATCACTTTTAACAAATACGCTATCGGTTAAATCTTTGTACCAAATTTTATAATTATTATTTTTCATCCATTTTCTAATTTCATTTATAAAAGGATTTACATAAGCATCACCGTGCGTTTCAATCGAAATAACTTTTGGGCGACTCTTCATAAATTTTAGAACAAACCATTCGCAACCTTCCGTATCAATACTCAAAAGATCAATTGAGCCATCGTCAATTTCATCAAATCGTCGGCATTCAACTTCAATTTTATTTTTATCATTTAAATTATTTTTTTCATTTACAAGCGCAGGGCTTGATTTAAGTGGCGCCGCAAATGTTGATGCTCCAAATTGAATTAATTCAAGCGTTCCATTATAATCGTAAATTGCAAATGGGTAAATTGTAATATTAAATTTTCCAAAATAATTTTTAATTGCTTCAATATTATTTTTATCTGGCTCAACTAAAGTCGCCTTAATTCCATTTTGTATAAAATTTAAAATGTTTGATGTTTGAGGTAAATAAACACCAACCTCGCAAACATGCTTTATCGAAAGATTTTTTTCTTCAACTCGCTTGAATAACAATTTTATTTCGTCATTATTCATTTAAACATTAAATCTAAAATGAGCAATATCGCCATCTTCAAAAATATAATCTCTTCCTTCAATATGTAGCAAACCAGCCTCTTTTATTTTCACTTCATCTCGAAGCCGAAATAAATCATCGCACTTTATCACTTCTGCTTTTATAAATCCTTTTTCAAAATCGGAGTGAATTGCGCCAGCGGCTTGCGGAGCAGTTGAACCTTTTGTAATTGTCCAAGCGTGAATTTCTTTTGGACCTGCGGTAAAAAAAGTAATTAATTTTAAAAGTTCCATTCCTTCTCTTATAACTTGTTGCAAACCAGATTCCTTCAAACCAAGTTCTTGTAAAAATCCTGCGCGATCTTCTTTTGGTAATTCGGCAACTTCTGCTTCAACTGCCGCGCTTACGACAACAACTTTCGCATCTTCAATCGCGGCAATTTCTCTAACTTGTTCGATGTACGGATTTGATTTCAATAAATCTTTTTCGTGAATATTGCAAACATACATTACAGGTTTATTTGTTAAAAGATGTGCATCGCGAAGAGAAATTTTTTCGTCATCATTTTCGCATTTTATGTATCGTGCAAGTCGTGATCCCATTAAATGATTTTGTAGTTTGATAAAAAAATCTGCTTCAGCGCGAAATTTTTTATCACCAGTTTTTGCTTTTCTTTCCGCTTCTTGCAATTTTTTTTCAACCGTTTCCAAATCTTTAAAAATTAGTTCCGTTTCAATAACTTCAATATCTCTTTTCGGATTTACATTTCCATCAACATGAATTACATTTGGGTCATCAAAACATCTTACAACATGCGCAATTGCATCAACGCTTCTTATGTGTGATAAAAACTGATTTCCGAGTCCTTCCCCTTTGCTTGCGCCCTTTACAAGCCCAGCAATGTCAACAAATTCAATCGATGTTGGAACAATTTTTACAGAATTATAAATTTTTAAAAGTTCGTCCATTCGCACATCTTCCACTGCGACAACTCCAACATTCGGATCGATTGTACAAAAAGGATAGTTTGCCGCTTCAGCGCCAGCGGAAGTTATTGCATTAAATAATGTTGATTTACCTACATTTGGCAACCCTACGATTCCACAATTAAAACCCATAAAATATTTTCTCCAATTTTTTTATAAATATAATTCATCATTGATGTAATTCCTAAATTGATTTTAATTCAATATTGGTGTAAATTTGTACGAGAAAGTTATGGAACAAATAAATTTATTTACTGCTTTTATTTTTGGACTCCTCTCTTTTATTTCGCCTTGTGTTTTACCGATTGTTCCAGGTTACATTTCGTTTATTTCTGGCTCAACACTTGAAGATTTAAAAGATGAAAATGGAAATTCAAAAATAAATAAAAAAGTTATTTTTAATGCGCTTGCTTTTATTTTTGGCTTCTCACTAATTTTTATTTTACTTGGTGCGGCCGCCACAAAAATTGGAATTGCGTTTAACGATAATTTACCAATCCTTAGTAAATTTGCTGGAGTGTTAATTGTAATTTTCGGTTTGCACATGATTGGACTTTTTAAAATTTCTTTTTTGAATTACGAAAAAAGATTTCAATTGCAGGAAAAAAAATTTGGTGTTGCTGGCTCATTTTTAATCGGGATGGCTTTTGCTTTTGGTTGGACTCCCTGCATTGGTCCGGTGCTTGGCGCAATTTTATCAATCGCGGCACAACAGGAAACCATCAGCGAGGGAATTTTACTTTTAACAAGTTATTCTCTCGGGCTTGGAATTCCCTTTTTAATTACAGCAATCAGCATTAATTTATTTTTTTCATTTTTCAATAAAATTAAAAAATATTTTCACACAATTGAAGTGGTTGGAGGAATTTTACTTGTGATAGTTGGAGTTTTAGTTTTCACAAATTATTTATCAATTCTTGCTAGTAAACTGCAAAACCTTCTTCCCTTTTTAAACGATCTATCTTAAAAATTAGGAAGCAAAAATTATATGAGTAAAGAAACAAAAATATTAGATAGTGTAATTATTCGCTTTG
Source organism: uncultured Chitinophagaceae bacterium (assembly GCA_964367235.1). Lineage (GTDB taxonomy): Bacteria > Bacteroidota > Ignavibacteria > UBA10030 > UBA8401 > JBBTLW01. The sequence continues at coordinate 2,683 of CAYIXI010000013.1, forward strand.
CTGGCGATTCTGGCGACGGAATGCAAATCGCTGGTTCGCAGTTTACACTTACAACTGCCGCGATGGGAAATGATTTAAGCACTTTTCCAGATTATCCTGCCGAAATCCGCGCGCCCGCGGGAACTTTGTACGGCGTTAGCGGTTTTCAAGTAAATTTTGGAAGCTCCGAAATCAACACTCCCGGCGATTATTGCGATGTTTTAATTGCGATGAATGCCGCGGCTTTAAAAGTTAATTTGCGAAGTTTAATTGCTGGCGGAATTATTATTGCAAACACCGATGGCTTTAATGATAAAAATTTAAAGCTTGCAGGTTATGCTGAAAATCCACTTACAAATGATTCGCTAAAATCTTACCAACTTTTTTCGGCTGATGTTACAAAACTGACTACGCTTGCTTTGCAGGATTTAAATCTTTCGATAAAAATTGTTGAGCGAACAAAAAATTTCTTCGCGCTCGGTATGACTTATTGGATGTTCAATCGATCGCTTGATCAAACAATTCGTTTTATTGAAGATAAATTTAAAAAGAAACCAGAAATTATAAATGCAAATATTCGAGTTTTAAAAGCTGGTTGGAATTTTGCCGAAACTACAGAAATTTTTGCAATTCGATATGATGTTAAACCCGCAAAACTCCCAAAAGGAAAATATCGAAACATAAATGGTAACACAGCAACTGCGCTTGGTTTTGTTGCCGCGGCAGAAAAATCTAAACTTGAATTATTTTTAGGAAGTTATCCAATCACTCCTGCAAGTGAAATTTTGCACGAGTTGTCTTATTTTAAAAATTTTGGTGTGAAAACTTTTCAAGCCGAAGATGAAATTGCCGGAATCGCAAGTGCAATCGGCGCATCATTTGGTGGTTCGCTTGCAATCACTACAACAAGTGGTCCGGGTGTTGCATTAAAAACTGAAGCCATCGGACTTGCAGTGATGACTGAATTGCCACTTGTAATTATAAATGTGCAACGCGGTGGTCCATCAACTGGGCTTCCAACTAAAACCGAACAAGCAGATTTGTTGCAAGCAGTCTACGGAAGAAATGGCGAAGCGCCTGTCCCAGTAATTGCGGCTTCAACTCCCGGCGATTGTTTTTATATGGCATACGAAGCTTCACGCATCGCACTAAAATATATGACACCAGTTTTTTTATTGACCGATGGATATTTAGCAAACGGAAGTGAGCCGTGGTTAATTCCCGATCCTAATTCTTTAAAAGAAATTCCTGTTCATTTTGTAAAAGAAAATGAAAATTTTATTCCTTACAAAAGAGATGACTCAACTCTTGCACGACAATGGGCGATACCCGGAACTGCTGGTCATGAACATCGAATTGGTGGAATTGAAAAAGCTGATGGGAGTGGAAATATAAGTTACGATCCTGAAAATCATGAGAAGATGATAAAACTTCGCGCAGCAAAAATTGATGGAATTGCAAATGATATTCCTCTTGCCGAGATTGATGGCGCAAAACAAGGCGATTTACTCGTTATTGGTTGGGGTGGAACTTATGGCGCAATCAAAACTGCGGTTGATCAAAAACAAGCCGAAGGTAAATCTGTTTCGCATTTACATTTGAAATATATTTTTCCATTTCAAAAAAATATTGGAGAGATTCTAAGTGGCTTCAAAAATATTCTCGTACCAGAACTTAACAATGGACAATTAATAAAAATACTTCGTTCAAATTTTTTAGTTCCTGCAATCGGACTTAATAAAATTCAAGGCTTGCCATTTAAGTCGAGCGAAATTGCAAATAAAATTGATGAAATACTTGGAGCATAACATGAATACTTTAATAGAAGAAGTTGTAAATAAAATTCAATCGAGCGAAAAAAAATATACTGCGAAAGATTTTTCTTCCGATCAAGATGTAAGATGGTGCCCGGGTTGTGGAGATTATTCTATCTTGGCGCAAGTTCAAAGAGTGATGCCAGATTTTAATGTGCCGAAAGAAAAAATAGTTTTTGTTTCGGGAATCGGTTGCTCGAGTCGTTTTCCATATTACATGAACACTTACGGTTTTCATTCCATTCATGGAAGAGCAACTGCAATTGCATCTGGATTAAAAATTGCTCGCCCAGATTTAATGGTTTGGATTGTAACTGGCGATGGTGATGCATTAAGTATCGGCGGAAATCATTTCATTCATTTGCTTCGTCGCAATCTCGATGTAAATATTTTACTTTTCAATAATCAAATTTATGGATTGACAAAAGGACAATACTCACCTACTTCCGAATTTGGAAAAATTACAAAATCAACTCCGTTCGGTTCGGTTGATAATCCATTTAATCCTGTGGCGCTTGCGCTTGGCTCAAGTGGAACATTTGTTGCTCGCACATTAGATAGAGATCCGAAACATATGCAAAATATTATCAAACGCGCGGCTGAGCATAAAGGAACATCGTTTGTTGAAATCTACCAAAATTGTAATGTGTTTAACGATGGAGCATTTTTTCAATTCACAGAAAAAGAGACGAAAAGTGAATCTGTTATTTTTCTCGAACATGGCAAGCCACTTATTTTTGGAATCAATAAAGATAAAGGAATTCGGCTTGATGGATTTACGCCAAAGGTTGTTTCTTTAACCGATGGAAAATATTCTGAAAGTGATTTAATGGTTCATAACGAAAAAGATTCGACACTTGCATTTATCCTTGCAAATATGACTTATAATGAGGAATTGCCACGACCAGTTGGAGTTTTTCAAAACATTGATAGACCGATTTACGAAAATGAAGTTGAGAAGCAAATTCAATTTTCCAAAAATAAATTGGGCAAAGGTGAACTTGAAAAGATTTTAAATAGTGGAGAAACTTGGGAGATTGCATAAATTATTTTCTTTTTAATTTAAAGGTGAGGTAAGTTTGACGCCTCACCTTTTTTTATTATTTTTATTTTAATAATGATTGAACGACAAAAACAAATTAAATCTATTTGCGATACCTTTTTAAACGCAAAAAAGATTGCAATTACAACTCACATAAAACCAGATGGCGATGCAATTGGTTCTGAAATTGGGTTGGGAATTTTTTTAAAATCTTTAGGCATTGAAGTTAGAATTATTAATGACAATCCTGCTACAGAAAATTATAATTTTTTGCTGAAGAGTTTTGAGACTGAAGTTTACAATAAAACTTCTCACAGTAATTTTCTGCAATCCTGCGATGCAATCGCCGTATTGGATGCGAACAGACTTGAAAGATTCCCTTCTTTAATTGATGACATTAAAAAAAGTAATGCAAAAATAATTTGCATTGATCACCACACAGAACCGGAAATGTTTTATTCTATAAGTTTGATAGATGAAATGAGCGCATCAACAGGTGAATTGATTTTCGAAATCGTTTCTGAAATTGATAAAACAAAAATAACAAAAGAAATTGCCACTGCTTTGTACACAGCAATAATGACCGACACTGGCTCGTTTCGATTCGGTTCAACTTCCGACAAAACACACAAAATAACATCTGAATTAATTTCTATTGGCGCAGTTCCAAATGAAATCTATCAGAATATTTATGAGCAGGAATCAATTGAAAAAATGCAATTGATTTCACGCGCTTTATCTTCAATCGAAATTGCGCATGAAGGAAAACTTTCTACAATGGAGTTATTAAAAAAAGATTTTTCCGAAACAAAAACTAATGAGCAAGATGTAGAAAATATTATTAACTTTGGTTTGACTTTAAAAAAAGTTATCTTGACAATACTTTTTACCGAACTTGATGGAAGAATAAAAATAGGATTTCGTTCAAAAGGAAGTATGCCAGTAAATTTATTTGCAAAAGAGTTTGGTGGCGGAGGGCATTTAAATGCCGCAAGTGCAACGGTTTTAAACGGTAAAATTGATGAGGTAAAACAAACAGTTTTAGAAAGAGTTAGTTTTTATTTAAATAATATTAATTGAGGAAATTATGATTTTTACACTTTCGCATAAAAAACCTGAAGTTGTTGATGTTGGAGTATCGGCAATATTTCTTTTTGAGAACTCTGATTTTCAAAAAGAGCAAATTTTACAAATTTCTCCAAACCTTCAAAAGAAAATTGCAAATGTCATTCGCTTACAAAAGTTTAAAGGTGAAGCGAAAGAAATTATAACATTCTTTTCAGATGAAGAATCCATTTCTCCAAGAATTTCTATAATTGGACTTGGTAAAAAAGAAATATTTTCTAATGAAATAATCAGACGCGTTTCTTCAAAAATTGCTAATGAAGCACAGAAATTAAAATCAAAGTCTCTTGCAATTTCTATTCCACTAATTGAGGAAGTAAATTTTTCAACTCAATTATTAGCTCAATCATTCGTAGAGGGAATTTTACTCGGGCTTTATTCGTACGATAAATATAAAACTAAAAAAATAAATGATAAACTTGAAAGCGTACTTTTTCTTTTAAATGAATCTACACACATTGTGGAATTCCAAAATGGAGTTGAACGAGGAGAAATAATTTCTAAAGGAGTTATAGTTGCAAGAAATCTTTCCAATGCGCCGGGAAATGAAATTTATCCGAAAACACTTGCAGAGCAAACTGAAAGATATGCTCGAGAAGCAAATTTCAAAATTAAGATTTTGAATGAAAGAAAAATTTCATCATTAAAAATGGGTGGAGTAATTGCCGTAAGTAAAGGAAGCGACAAACCTGCTCGATTTATTATTTTAGAACATGGTTCAAAATATAAATATAAGGGAACTATCGCACTTGTTGGAAAAGGTGTAACTTTTGATAGTGGTGGAATTTCAATCAAACCATCAAATGGAATGGCTGAGATGAAAATGGATATGAGTGGTGCGGCCGCAGTTATCGGAACTTTTTATTCGATTGCAAAGTTAAAAATTCCAATGCATGTTGTCGGATTAATTCCTTCGGTCGAAAATATGCCGAGCGGAAATTCTCTCAAACCCGGAGACATCATCACACATTTAAATGGAAAAACTTCGGAGGTTGACAACACCGACGCGGAGGGAAGATTAATTTTGGCGGACGCGTTAAGTTACGCGGAAAAATTTAAACCTGATATTGTTATTGATTTAGCTACATTAACTGGCGCTTGCGTTGTTGCGCTCGGTCAGCATGCAAGCGGTTTGATGGGAAACGACAAAATTTTAAATGATTCGCTTAAAAATATTGGCGATGAAACTTTTGAACGATTATGCGAATTGCCACTTTATGAAGAATACGAATCGCAAATTAAAAGTGATATTGCTGATGTAAAAAATGTTGGTGGAAAATGGGCTGGCGCAATTACTGCCGCACTATTTTTGAAAAAATTTATTGGAAATTATAAATGGGCGCATTTAGATATTGCCGGAACTGCAATTTTAGAAGAAAATTTTGATTACGCAAAACGAGGTGGCTCGGGAGTTGGTGTACGATTACTTACTTCGTTTATTGAAAAATGGAAAAAATGAAGCCAAGAATTGCAATTACAATTGGAGATTTTAATGGGATTGGACCGGAGGTTGTATTAAAATCTATCTCAAAGAAGAATATTTTAAATACTGTAAATCCTATTTTGATTGGTTCGATTGATATTTTTGATTTCGTTGCAAAGAAATTAAAACTGAAATTAAAACTTGTAAAGATAGATAACTACCCAACTGAAATTGAAAAGAATTCAATTCCAGTAATTGAAGTTTCTAAAATAAATATTAAACAATTGCAAGTCGGAAAAATTTCTCCCGATGCAGGAGTTTGCGCTGGAATGGCAATTGAAAAAGCGGTTTCGCTTGCGCTTAATAAATCAGTTGATGCAATTATAACCGCGCCAATTTCAAAAGAAGCATTGCATTTAGCAGGATACAATTTTCCTGGACAAACAGAAATGATTGCAATGTTAAGTCGTTCGGAACAATCAACAATGATGTTAGTTTCAGGTGGTTTACGAGTTGCACTTGCAACAATTCATATTCCAATAAAAGATGTTGCAAGTGGTATTTCAAAAGAAAGAATTTTATCAAAAATAAAAATAGTAGATACTACTTTGAAAAATGATTTTAAAATTAAAATGCCGAAAATCGCAGTACTCGGTTTAAATCCGCATGCAGGTGAAAATGGCGAAATTGGCACTGAGGAAAAAGAATTTATTTCGCCAGCAATAAAAATTTCAAAAGAAAATAATATTTTGGTCGAAGGACCATTTGCCGCCGATGGATTTTTTGGAACAAAGCAATTTAAAAACTACGATGCAGTTTTAGCAATGTATCACGACCAAGGATTGATTCCTTTAAAATTATTAGAATTTGAAAATGGCGTCAATTTTACGGCGGGAATAAAGGTTTTACGCACATCTCCAGACCACGGCACCGCTTATGATATTGCAAATAAATATATTGCTAATCCCTCAAGTATGATTGCGGCAATCGAACTTGCAAAAAATATTTTAACAAATCGAGAAAGAAAATGATAACACTTAATTCAGTTACCTTCGGCTACTCTGCAAGTACAATAATTGAAAATGTAAGTTTTTCGATTAAACCGAAAGAATTTGTTTCGCTTGTTGGCTCAACTGGAAGTGGTAAATCTACATTGCTTCGACTTTTGTTTATGGATATTCTTCCACGCCGAGGAGTTGTTATAATTGAAAAGTTTGCTTCAAATGCAATTACGCAAAATGATATTCCAAAACTACGCAGAAAACTTGGAATAATTTTTCAAGATTTTAAACTTTTAGAAGACAGAACTGTTTTTGAAAATGTAGCATTTGCGCTTCAGGTTACAAACACAAAAAATGCTGAAATTAAAAAAAGAGTCGCGCAATCTTTAGCGCATGTCGGACTTACGCATAAAAAAAATTATTTTCCTCATCAACTTTCTGGTGGCGAACAACAGCGAGTTACAATTGCTCGCGCAATCGTAAATGATCCAATTGTATTAATTGCAGATGAACCAACAGGAAATCTTGATCCTGCAACATCGCTTGATATTTTAAAACTTTTAATTGAAATTAATAAAAGAGGAACATCAATAATTATGGCGACACATAATTATGATTTGATAAAAAAAGTTGGCGGAAGAATTTTACAAATTAAAGATAGAAGAGTTTTAGAAGTAAAATTAAAAAAATAATCTAATCTAATTCAACTCGTTTAACTTCGGGATTATCAATTAAAATTGTTCTCTCAACACCTGCGCGAAGTGTCATCGAAGAAAGTGGGCATATTTTGCAATTCCCTAAAAATTGAACTTCAACAATTCCATCATTGCTAATATTTTTTAATTCAACATCTCCCCCATCAATTTTTAGATAAGGACGAATTTTTTCTATCGATAATTTAATTCTTTCTTCTAAAGTGCTCATTTCAAAAAATATTAATTTACTCCGAGAGAAATATCAATTTCACTTTTATTATCTTTTAAATTATTTATACTGATTTGTGCGGCTAATTTTCGCATTATCATTTTAATAATTTGCGACTGCGGATTATTCGGTTCAGCCTCAACAAGCGGCAAACCAGAATCGGCGCCAATTCGCAATTTTATATCAATCGGTATTTCGCCTAAAAATGGTATTTCCATTGATTTTGCTGACTTTTCTCCGCCGCCATTATCAAAAATATGTTCGCGCGTGCCACAATGAGAACACAAATAGTAACTCATGTTTTCAATCAGTCCCAAAATTGGAACATTTAATTTTTGAAACATAGCGAGCCCTTTGCGAGCATCGATGAGAGAAATTTCCTGCGGAGTTGTAATTATTACAGCGCCAGTTAATGGAATTTGTTGAACCAAAGTTAATTGAATATCTCCAGTGCCAGGTGGAAGATCGAACAAAAGATAATCAAGTTCGCCCCAATCCACATCAGTTAAAAATTGTTTTACAGCACCACTTGCCATTGGTCCTCGCCAAATTATTGCTTGCTTTTGATCGACTAAAAAACCAATTGACATAACTTTAACATTATATTTTTCTATAGGAACTAATTTTTGATTATGAAATTGCGGTCTCTCAGAAATGTTAAACATAAGAGGAATACTCGGACCGTAAATATCGCAGTCAATCAATCCAACTTTTGCTCCTTCCTGTGCAAGCGCAACTGCTAAATTTACTGCAACTGTTGATTTTCCAACTCCTCCTTTTCCACTTGCAATTGCAATTGTATTTTTTACATTGGGAAGTGTAATTGAGTTTTGCGAAATTGAGCGCGATGCAACATTGGAAGTCATATTAATTGAAATATTTTCAACATCAATATTATTTTTGATTGAATCTTCAGCTTGTTTTTTTAAATCATCTTTTACCGGGCAAGCGGGAGTAGTCAACTCAATATCCAAGGAAAGATTTTTTCCGTTGATTGAAATATTTTTTACAAAGTTAAGCGATACGATGTCACGATTTAAATCGGGATCTAAAACATTTCGTAAAGCAATTAATATATTTTCTTGATTTAATGGTTTCATTATTCTCTCTATTTAAAATTACAAACTATTTGGGTATTCTTCAATTAAGGATTAATCTTTTTATTTTCTTTAAATTTTTTACCCCATTCAAATTGAGGAGAAACCATTGGAGCCGCCAATATTCTCCCTCCAAATCCGATTTGTCGTACGGTAAACATTTGTAAATTTGAAACATTGATTTTTTTTAGTTTATCTTCATAAATTTTTAAACTATAATTCTCTGCCAATTTATTGATATACGAATTAATTTTTTCCTGTTTAATTTGGTTTTTAATTGATTGAATTTGATTCTGAAAATCATACTTTGAAGAATCAATTTTATCAGTAATTTTAAAAATTGAATACCCTTGATTTATTTTAATTGGACCAATAATCTCATTGATATTTTTTAAGAGTGAGTAAACACCGATTTCGGGATATTTAGATATGTGAAATAAGCCTGATTTTCCTACCTTAAAATCATCTCGATGAAATTTTTTTGCGATTTCATTAAAATCAACTTCTTCAGCAATCATTTTTAATGCTGTAATTAAATCGTCATCATTTTTTACAAACACTTCATAAACTTTAATTGAAATTGGAATGTTTTTTAAACTATTTTTATTAGTTAAAATATAATCGGCAATTTCTTTTTCAGATGTAGAAATGGTGTCTAAAATATTTTGATGAATGAAATGATAAGTATAATTATCCATCCACAACGAAACATCATTTTTAAATTCGATTGAACTTTGTAATTCTTTTTGGCTTGCGATTGATGAAAGAATATCATTTTGAGTTATTGTTTTTAAAACCGAATTTATTTGTAATGCCATCTGTTGCTTTGAGGAATCTTTGAATTCTAATCTTTCGGCTTGTAAATATTCGATTGCCCAATTTAGCGTAATTGTATTTTTAGTATGGCTAATTATATTTTTATTCAAATAATCTTTTAACTCAATTCTAAGCGATTTATATTCATTATCCCCAAATATAATTTTATCTTTATTTCCTTTAATTGATTGCGCAATATTGTAAATCGTTTCAACTAATTTCTCAAAAAGAAGTGAATCACTTTTTCCATTTTCATTTTTTAACAAATTATAAAATGTCTCTTTTGCAAGATTATCTTCTTTAATTGATTTAATTTGATTCTCAATCCATTTTTTTCGTTCAGTGAGATTTAGTGTTGTTAACTTCGGATGCAATTCTCTTTTTAAAATTCGCAGAATTGCAATTCCACCTTTTGGTATTTTTAAAGGGGTTGTAAATTGATTTTCATTTATTCCAAATGCTGCTTCATCCCAATCATTTTGAAGTGAGCCAGCAGTCGCTATAATTGTATCGGCAATTACGAATAATGAATCTTTGTAAATACTAATTGCACTGCTAATATTTTTATATTTTTTATTTTTCTTTAGAAATAATTCAGCATCCTTCAAATCGTAAAATGCTAATACTTGTAAAGTTAATTGCTCGGAATATTTTTTATATTTCAATAAATATTCTTCTTGCGAAATAGAAATAGTTTTAGAAACTAAAGTTTTGTAAAGTATATCTCGTAAAAAAGTTTTTATCAAAAATTCCTCTTTTGATTTTAACAATGAGTCAATTAATACATTTTGCTTATATCCTTCAAGTGAAAATAATTTCTCTGCAATTAAGGAGTATAATATTTCATTCTTCTGGTCAGTTCGATTTCCACTTTTATCGCTTCCTTGAAATGGCATTAACTCAAATCGCGTAATAAAATCAGCACTTGTAATAGATTTTCCATTCATTACAGCAATTGTATCGAAAGATTTTTCTTCTAACAGTTGTTGAGCAAAATTATTTTGCAGAAAAAATATTGAAGAGATTAAAAGCAAACTGAATTTCATTTTATTGCAAATCTTTTCCAGATAAAATTTTCAAAGCTTCGATATAAAGTTTACTTGTACTATCAATTACATTTTGAGGAATTTCAGGTGGCGGAGGTTGTTTATTGAAACCAATTGAAATTAAATAATCTCGTACAAATTGTTTGTCGTAACTTGGTTGCGATTTACCTTCAACATATTTTTCTTTTGACCAAAATCTTGAAGAGTCGGGAGTTAAAAGTTCGTCTATCAAAATTATATTGTCTTTGTAAATTCCAAATTCCATTTTTGTATCGGCAATAATAATTCCTTTTTCAAATGCAAACTTTGCTGCATTCTGATAAATCTCGATTGACTTGTCGCGAATAAACTCAGCATTTTCTTTCCCAATTATTTTTACAGTTTCTTCGTAAGAAATATTTTCATCATGCTTTCCAATTTCTGCTTTTGTAGATGGAGTGAAAATTGTATTTGGTAATTTCGAAGATTCTTTTAATCCGTTTGGTAAAGTAATTTCACAAACAGAATTATCAATTTTATATTGGTTCCAACCTGAACCGGATAAATAGCCACGAACAACTGCTTCAATTAAAATTGGCTTTGTTTTTTTTACGAGCATACTTCTGCCATCAAGATCTATTTCATATTCTTTACAGATTTGTGGATATTCTTTAACATTAGTTGTTATGATATGATTTTCGATTAAGTCTTCAGAATATTCAAACCAAAAATTTGAAATTTGAGTTAAAACTTTTCCTTTGTTTGGAATCCCTTCATTAAAAATTACATCAAATGCGGAAATTCTATCCGTAGCAACAATTAAAAGATGTTCACCTAAATCATATACATCGCGAACTTTACCACGATGAAAGAGTTTTAAATTTTTAAAGTCAGTTTGTGTTATTATTTTTGTCATAAAACTTGCAATCCTTTTTGATAGTTATTTTTAAAATATTTAAATATTCGGCGTTTGATATTTCTATAGCACCAAGCATTTTTAAATGTGTCGTCATATATTGCGCATCAATAAAATCATAATCTTGAGATTTGAGTTTCTTAATCAAACTAGCCAAAGCAATTTTTGAAGCTCCGCTAAAATTACTAAACATCGATTCACCAAAAAAAGCGCCGCCAATTGAAATTCCGTATAAACCACCTGCAATTACGCCATTTTTCCACGCTTCCACTGAATGCCCAAAACCCAATTCAAACATTTCGCAATAAGTTTTAATAATTTTTTCCGAAATCCAAGTCTCATCTCTTTTAGCGCAACTTCTTATAATTTTTTCAAAAGATTTATCAAAAGTTATTTTAAAAATATTTTTATTTTTTATTTGATTAACGCTTCTCGGAAGTTTTAAATCTTTTAAAATAAAAACTGATCTTTTTTTTGGTTGATACCAATTAATATCGCCATTAACCGAATCTGCCATCGGAAAAAATCCCTCACAATAAGCATTGAGTAAAACTTCGGGCGAGATTACATCATTCATAAAAATATTCCGAGTGCAAACTTGAATTTTTTATTAATCTCCAAAAATAGTTCCGACAGCTTTTGCAGTTTTTATAACTTCACCATCTCTTGGTACAAGTCGTTGACGAGAAATTGCATCTTCAATCAAAACACTTGTAACAGATGTTCCGCGCAAACTTACCATTTGACTAAATTTTCCGGCAATTGCCAACTCGAGAGCCTTTGTTCCATATCTTGTTGCAAGAATTCGGTCGTATGCACTTGGAGTTCCACCTCTTTGCAAATGTCCTAAAACGGTTGCGCGAGTTTCAAGTCCTGTTTCATCGCTTATTCTTTTTGCAACATGTTCTCCAATTCCACCAAGTCGAATTGGATCTGTTCGTTTAATATCTTTTTCTTTAATTATAATTTCTTCACTTTCAGCTTTTGCTCCTTCAGCAACACAAATGATGCTGAATTTTTTTCCCGATGTACTTCGCTCGATAACTTTTTGAAAAATATTTTCCCATTTAAAAGGAATTTCAGGAATCAAAATCACATCGGCGCCACCAGCAAGTCCTGCTTCAAGTGCAATCCAACCTGCGTTTCGTCCCATCACTTCAATCACCATTACGCGATGATGCGACATACCAGTTGTATTTAATCTATCAATCGCCTCAGTCGCAATTGATAAAGCCGTATCGTAACCAAAAGTTTGGTCAGTTGCGTCTAAATCATTGTCAATAGTTTTTGGGACTCCAATAATATTCATTCCCAACTCAGTTAATTTTTTCGAGATGTGCATTGTTCCGTCACCACCAACTGCAATTAAACAATCAAGTCCCCATCCTTTGTAATGCTTAATTACACGCGCAGAAGCGTCAACAATTTCAATGCCATTTACAGTTTCAGTCGGAAAATGAAACGGATCGCCCTTGTTTGAGGAACCAAGAATTGTGCCGCCGAGCCCGATAATTCCAACTGTACTTTCGCGAGAAAGTTCGCGCATTCGTCCCTCAACAAATCCCTCGAAGCCATCTTCAATTCCAATTATAGTAATTCCATAATCGTTGATTGCAGGCTTTGCCACGCCACGAATAACTGCATTAAGTCCCGGGCAATCTCCACCGCCGGTTAAAATTCCTATTCGTTTAATTTTTCTTTCAGCCATTTAATGCAATATATGTATAATTAATAAATTCTAAAAGATATTTAAGTTAGTTGATTCGGAGTAATTTCATTTGAGCCAGTTGTGATTTGTAACTTCATATCAAACTTATCAAGTTGTTTTGAACCAGAATCATAAATTTTTTGAGCATCCTTCATATGTTTTCCAAGTAATTCGTACGACTTTTCAAAAATTCCTAAATCTTTTTTGAGTCTATCTAAATTCTGCATAATTTCTTTTGCTTGTTCTTCGACTTGCATTCCTTTTAATCCCATCACGACTAAACTTAAATGTGAATAAAGAGTATTTGGCGAAGTAGCAAAAACTCTCTTTTCAATACAATAAGCGTTTAAAGATTTATCTTCATTCTGATTTTCAGATTTTATAATTGTTTCGTAATAAATATTTTCAGCAGGAATAAACATTAATGCAAAATCGAAAGTTCCTTCGTCCTGCAAAATATATTTTTTAGAAATCGCATCGATATGTTTTTTTACATCTGAAATAAAAGTTTTAAAATATAATTTTTTATCTTCTTCAGTTGTAGCTTCGTACATTTTTCTGAAATTCTCAAGTGGAAACTTTGAATCAATTGGTAAAATCCCCTGAGAAGTTTTTACAGCGGCATCAACTTTTTCTCCACTCTTGAAAGTGTATTGCATTTGATAATTTTGACTTGGAAGAATTTGTCTCAATATTTCTTCCAACATAACTTCACCAATTCCACCACGAAGTTTTGGCGAGCGAAGTAATTCTTCAAGTTTTAAAAAACTTTGGCTCAGATTTTTCATCTCCTCAGTTGATTGTTTTATTTCGCCATATTGTTTTGAAACACTTTGAAGAGCATTTGAAACATTACTGAAATTGGAAGATAAAGTATTGTTTTGCAATTCCATTTTATCTTTTACAGATTTACGAAATTCCTCTAAAGTGCCCGTCATTCCATCAGTAATATTGCGAACCTCTCTTGCTATTTGAGTTGAAGTGTTACTCATATTTTCTCGTAACTCAGTGCGTAAATTTTCAACTTGTTGTTGGATAAATAAATCACTGTTTGAGTTTCCTTTCCCTTTTAAATAATTAAAAAAGAAATAAGCAATTCCAGCACCAATTAAAAGCCCATAAATAATTTCCATTTAAAACCTCCCTGAAAAAAATAGAATTAAAGTAACAGCCAAAATCGTATATTGTATAATTCTTGCGTATAAAATATTTTTATTTTTGATAAAATTCCAAACATACGCAGTCAAACACATTAATAAAATCAGCACAAATGACATAAACAAAGTTGTTTGAAAAGTTTGTGTGGTGCCTACAATAGAGGACAAACTTTTTCCATCAAAAAATAATCCGAAAATAATTAAAAGATGAGCAGTGTAAACTACCAACGACTCACTCCCAGCAATATTAATAAAACTATTCGGGAGTTTGTTTTTTGATTCGATGAAACCAAATAATCCCAATAATAAAGTTACAATTGCCGCGCGTTGAAAAAAGAAACTCGGACTTGGTTGAATCTGTTTAAATGATAATAAAACATTTGGAGATATTAATCTTACAACAATTGTTACAAAAATAATCGCAATTGAAATGTAAATAATCTTTTCAAATATTTTTTCTTTTTCTTTATACTTTGAAAATATAAATGCTGAAATCCCTCCAAGAAATACAAATCCCATCCACGGGAATATTGGAAAGAGCGAGCCTTGTTCTGCATTCAAATACATTGCGAATGCTTTTGGTAAATCTAAAAATGAAGTACTCCAAACTATTGGACTTAAAAATACAATCAACAAAGTTAATACAACTAAAACGGATAAGACTATTTCTTTTTTTCTAAATATCAAAATAAACATTAACATTAAAAATAAACTTATGGCGATGCAATGCAAAATATCAATCTTTAAAAAGGTGGTCAACATTTGTTCGGGAATTGTATTTGTATATTTCTTGTAAGAAAAATATGGCAAGTGCAACGCGTATCCAATCAAAATAATTTGTAAAATTCTTAGCAATTGTTTTCGTAAATATTTTCCACCACTTAAATAATTTTCCCACTTCCTCTCGGAAACAATTATAAAAGCAAAACCAGTGATAAATAAAAACGAGGGAGCAACAAGTCCGTTAATGTAATTCACAATCACAAACCACCATTCGGCTCTCGTCTCGCGAATCAAAAATGCATTTACAACATGCACCTCAATCATTACTATTACCGCCAAACCTCGTAAATAGTCAATATATAATAGTCTTTTTGATTTTTCCATTTAATATAAAAAGAAGAAAATAAATAGGATTATAAATCCAATTCTAAGATAGATAAATGTTTTTCGATATTTTATTTTTCCGTGATGCCAAAAAACTGCGAACCAAGTCATAAATAGAAGAAGAAAAACGAATACTGCTAAACTTTGAAGGACATTAAATTTTCCTCCCCATAAATATTTTAATCCCAAATTTAAAACTGAACCATAAATAATTATAAGATGAACGACATAAATAAATAACGATTCACTTCCGATGATAGTTGGCACTTTTGATTTTATATGAATTTTTTGTTCTAAATAAAACAAAGAACTCATAATTAAAATTATTACACTTAGTCTACCAAAAACTACAAGTGGATTTGCTTTCCAAAAATCGTGCGGAGGATAAAGTAAAATATTTAAGTTTGATAAAATAAATGAAATCGCCCCAATTACAATTGCAAACAAAACTATTTTTTTTATTAGTACAACAGCATGCTCATGTTCTTTCTCTTCAATAAAATAATAAGCAAAAACTATTCCAAGCATTGTATAACCTGACCATGGAAAAAGTGGAAACCACGAACGGTAATCGTTGTTGATGTATGAACCAATCCAAATAGGAATTGAGTTGCGAATATTTAAATTATATAAAATCGGTGAGATGAAAATTATTATCAACGCAAAAGTTAAATTAAGAATCATAAATCTTTTTTCATCTTTTATAATGAAAGCTAATATTTGCAAAAATAAAAGTGTAACCGCGATACATTGCAATGCGTCAACTTGAAATAAATCTAAAAGATTTGATTCTGTGCTTTCAAAAAGTAATTTGAAAAAATCATAGAAAGGGAGATGCAATGCGTAACCAAGTATAATTAATCCTACAAAACGAGAAATCCTTTTGTAAATCGGAAATCCAATTTCAATATGATCTTCCCATTTTTTAAAAGTTGATATTCCAAATGCAACTCCGGAGGAAAATAAAAACATCGGCGCGGTTAATCCGTGAAACAAATCATGTACAAAATACCAAGACTCTTTTTTTATATCAGCACTTAAAAATGCTTCAAATGTGTGTCCTTGCAACATTAGCATCACTGCAAGAAAACGTAACATATCTACAAAAAGAAATCTATCTGACTTATGGTGATATGTGTGCAACATTTTAAATTACATTTAGTTTTTTACCAACTTTTGAAAAAATTTCAAGCGCTCTATCAAGCGATGCTTTATTATGCGCCGCCGAAATCTGCACTCGAATTCGCGCTTCGCCTTTAGGCACAACCGGAAACCATAATCCTTTAGCAAATACGCCACTTTTTAGAAGCTCCTTACTAAATTTTTGAGTCAGCGCAGTTTCACCGAGCATCACGGGAACGACAGGATGAATGCCATCGATAATTTTAAATCCGAGTTTTGAAATTTTATTTCTAAAATAAAAAGTATTTTCGTGCAATTTTTTTACGAGTGACTTATCTTTTTTTAAAAGATTAAAAGCCGCGATAGATGCGCATACTACTGCAGGAGGAAGTGAATTTGAAAAAGTATATGGACGAGATTTTTGTCGAAGAAAAGAAATTAATTCTTTTTTTCCACTTACATATCCACCAGCCGCGCCACCGATTGCTTTGCCAAGTGTTCCCGATAACACATCAATTTTTCCTAACACTCCAAAATGCTCAGGTGTTCCTCTTCCAGATTTTCCGCAAACTCCAATCCCGTGGCAATCATCTACAAAAAGAATTGCATTATATTTTTTTGCAAGTTCAACAAGTTTTTTCAAATCAACTAAATCACCTTCCATACTAAAAACTCCATCGGTTGCAATTAATCGAAAACGATAATTTTTATTTTTATCTTTTTCTAAAAATTGTTCAAGTTGATTTAGATTTGCATGCTCGTAAATATTTTTTTCTGTGGTTTGAGATTTACAAAGACGAATTGCGTCAATTATACTTGCATGATTTAATAAGTCAGTGTAAATAGCGTCGCGATAATTTTCCTCGCCAAATGATTCATTTAAAAGTGTTGCGATGAATCCTTGGTTTGCGGCAAAGGAAGAACTAAATAAAATCGTATCTTCAGCTCCAACAAAATCTGAAATTGTTTTTTCTAACCCCAAATGAATTTCCTGTGTACCACAAATAAATCTTACCGATGCAACTCCGTAACCATATTTATTTATTCCATCAATTGCGGCTTTTTTTACTGTCGGGTGGTTCGACATTCCGAGATAATTATTAGATCCGAGCATCACTAATTCTTTTCCACGAACTTTTACTATTCCATCTTGAGCACTTTGGAGAGCAGTTTCATATTTAAAACTTTCCTCGTTTGTTAATCGAGTAAGTTCGCTTTTAATTAAACTTAAATAGTTCATAAAATATATTTATGGTTTTAATAAAATTTTAAATGCTTCACCATTTTTAAGAAGTTCAAACGCATCATCAAATTTTTCCAAAGGTAATTGATGAATAACAAAACCATTTGAAATAAGTTTCTTCGTCAATCCTTTTTTCAAAAGTATTTCCATTTGATTCCAAGTTTCAAAAACCCTTCGCCCGATAATTCCTTTTATCGTAATCCCTTTAAAAATCACCTCTTTTGCAAAATCAACTTCCATATTTCCACTTGGCAAACCAAGAAGCGAAAATGTTCCACCCATTCGTAAAACTTTAAAAACATCGCGATAGGCGGAATAACTTCCCGACATTTCAAATGCCGCCTCAATTCCATTATTTTTTGTAATTTTAAAAATCTCGTTTGAAAAATTATTTCTTTCGTTTTCAACTGCCATATCGAAACACAAAGTTGCGCCAAATTTTTTTGCAAGAGCAAATCTTTTTTCAATAAGTTTTTTGTGTGAAAAATTTTCACGCGATGCATCTGTTACAAAAATATTTTTTGCGCCGGCAGTTTTTGCAATTGCAATCGCCATCAATCCTTGAACTCCGCAACCTAAAACTGCAATATCTTTCCCTTTTACATCAGCGGAAAATATTGTGTGAGTTGCATTTCCCAAAGCATCCATGAACGCCATAATTTCAAGTGGTATTTCAGATTTGTGATAAAGCAAAATATTTTCAGCTGGCACAGAAACATATTCGGCAAATGCTCCATCATCGTGCAGACCTTTTATAATTGTATTTTGACAAACATGTTTATCATTTTGTTTGCATTGATAACATTTACCACAAGTTATATGCATCTCGGCAGTAAAATGGAAATGCTTAATTATTTTTGAAAAATATTTTTCCTGCGAAATTTTTTCAAGCGACATTCCACGAATAAGTTTTTTTATTTGAGGTATTTTTTTAGCTCGATTAAAAATTATTTTTGAAAGTATTTTTCTTGCTTGTGGTGTTGCCTCAGCAAAAGTTCCAGAAAATTCATGCCCAATTGTAATTGGATTTGTTTTCGCTTTCAACATCGTTACTCGCAAAGAATCTTTGGAATTATAAATTCCAACATCTGTTCCGCAAATTGCCGCGGCAAAAACTTTTATCAAAACTTCTGATTTTTTTATTTTCGGAATTGGTTTATCAAGCAAATAAAAACCGTTTTGCCATGCTTCATTTTCTTTGGGTCTATTTTTTACAATCGTTCTCATTTTTAATTTTGTTTAATAAATCTTACGGCAAAAGATCCATCAATTCCATGTCGATGCGGGAAAGTTTCAATTGCGCCAAACTCATTTACAACTTCGGCGTTAACATAATTTTTTGCATCATCAATTTTAAACTCGGGATGAGCATCAAGAAAAATTTTTACAATTTCCATATTTTCTTCCGGCTCCGTCGTGCAAGTGCTATAAACAATCGCGCCGTTTGGTTTGATTAAAGTTGCCGCGTGTCGAAGCAATTCCGTTTGCAATTTCGCAAGTTCGCGAATGTTTTCAATATCTCTTTTAATTTTTATATCTGGTTTTTTTGATAAAACGCCGAGACCCGAACAAGGCGCGTCGAGCAAAATTTTATCGACCAATTCCATTTGCAATTCTTTTCCATCGGCGGAAATTGTTTCGACATTTTTCAGTCCGAGTCGCGCGCATGAATCCTTCACAAGTTTTAATCTTTCGGAATATTTATCGACCGCAATTATTTTTCCAGAATTATTCATCACCTCACCAAAGAAAGTTGTTTTTCCTCCAGGCGCGGCGCACATGTCAAGAATTGTTTCATTTGGTTTTACATCAAGTAAGGTGCAAGCAAGTCCCGCACTTTCATCCTGCACCGTTACAAATCCTTGTTTGAAAAGTTCAGACTCACCAATGCTTGATAAAGATGCGCAACGAATAAATTGTGGTAAATATTTTGATCGTTCGATTTCGCAATTTTGATTTTTCAAATATTCAATCATTGCATCTGGTTTCATCTTAATTGTATTTAACCGAATTGTTAAAGTTGGTTTAATATTATTTGCAGTTAATAATTTTTCTGTCTCTTCATATCCAAATCTTTCTTTCCATCTTCGCACCATCCATGATGGAAAAGAATACATGATTGAAAGATATTGCACATCATCTTTTTTTGGATCGGGATAATTAATTTGATTAATCGAACGAATTATATTTCGCAAAACTGCATTTACAAGATTCGCCGCTTTTTCACCACGAATTCGTTTTATAAATGTAACGGCTTCGTTTACACTTGCGTGATGAGGAATTTTATCTAAAAATAAAATTTGATAAAGTGCAACTCGTAAACTATTTTTTACTATAACTTCCGATTTCGAAAAACTTCCATGAAAAAATCCATTAATAACCCAATCGAGTTTTAATTGCCAGCGCAAAACCCCGTGTACTAATTCATTTAGTAAAGATTTATCAAGATCATTCCAATCGCTATTTTTTAATTCGTAAGAAATTAATTTATCAAGATAAGCGTCAGTTCGTTCAACTCTGTTTAAAATTTTTACTGCAACGCCACGAACTCCATCGAACAACATTTTTGTTTCAGTAGTTTCCATTACGATGGCATTCCTCGTTTAATTCTTTCAGCTTTCGTCAATAGAAATATTTTTCTGAAAAGAATTTTTTCCTCATTTGTTAAAATTATTTTTCGGCGCAACATCATTCTTTCTGCAACAATAATTGCTTTTTCAATATCAAAAGTTGTAAAAGTTTCGCCCGCCGCACCCCACGAAAATGCTGGGACAAATTTCGGCGGAAAACCAAATCCAAAAATATTTGACGAAACGCCAATCACGGTTCCAGTGTTTAAAACCGAGTTGATTGCAGTTTTTGTATGGTCGCCAATAAACGAGCCGACAAATTGCATTTTGCTATCAACGGGCTCGCCGCCAATGTGCACTTTCACATTTCCGTAATTATTTTTTAAATCGCTGTTGATTGTATCCGCACCGAGATTTACCCACGCACCAATATACGCGTGCCCAAGAAATCCGTCGTGCTGTTTGTTTGAGTAACCGTGAATAATTGTTCCTTCAATCTCTCCACCAACTTTGCACATCGCACCGATTGAAGAATTTTTATAAATCACTGTTCCAACTTTTACAGTAGAATTATTTCCGATAAAAGCCGGACCAATAATTACTGACTGCGGAAGTATTGTAACATTTTCTCCGATTACTACTGGACCGTTTTCAGCATCGATTACAACATTTGGTTTAATAATTGTTCCGCGTCCGATTGATATTTGCTTTTTATTTAAAAGATGAACGCTTTTGTGAATATCAATATTTTTAGTTGAAAATGATTTGAAATGTTTTGCGTCATTTTCAATTTCTTCTCCATTAAATTTTATTAAATCCCAAAGGTTTTCAATTAGTCGCACATTTACATTTTTTTTGGGAAGAGATTTAATTAGACTTGAATCGATTTTACCATCGTAATTTTTGATAATTATTTTAGCAAGATTTCCTTTTGCGCGAATAGCAACAATTGTATCATTGGAAATAAAAACTTCCTCTTCACCTTTTAGCGGAATTGTTTTTGCTAAATGTTTATCTGCTAAAATTCTTCCATTTAAAAATAAAACATCATCAGTTTTTATATCATTCACAATTAAAGAATTGTTTTTGATTTTCATGTAGTCAGATAAATACTCACGACATAAAATTCCTTGATTTATATTTTTGTAAGAAAGGAATATTTTTTCTTTTAAGGAAAAAATCCCAGTGCGAAGATTGTAGATTGGGCGAAAATAAGCTAACGGAAAAAATCTCGAAGTCAGCTCGTCTTCAAAAATCGAAATTGTGATTTCTTTTTTCATCTTTCAAAATGAAAAACGGAATGCATTTATTAATATACATTCCGCTTGAGTCATTCGTAATTCGCTTCGGTTATTTTGTAGCGGTTGCTCGAGCGTATTTTTTATTAAATTTTTCAACTCTTCCAGCTGCATCAAGTAATTTTTGCTTGCCAGTGTAATACGGATGGCATTGATTGCAAATATCGATGTGAATGTCTCCAACAGTTGTGCGGGTTTCAAAAATAGAGCCGCAAATACAATGTACTTTTGCTGGTTTATAATTTGGGTGAATTTTAGTTTTCATTTTTTTCCTTAAAATCTTTTACAAATATAAAAAAATTAAGCACGATTTCCAAAAATTACTTCTTTTTTTGCGCTAAAATTTTTCTGTAAATGCGAATATTTTTTTTGTGCTCTTCAAATGTATTTGCAAATGTGTGACCTTTAATTCCATTTGACACAAAAAAAAGATAATTATGTTTTGCAGGATAAAGTGCCGACAAAATTGATTCACGACTTGGGCTATTTACAGGTCCGGGAGGCAAACCAAAATTTAAATATGTGTTGTACGGAGAATTTATTTTCAAATCTTCATACAACAATCTTCGTGGTCCGTCATCGATAATATATTGTATGGTCGGATCTGCTTCCAATCGCATTCTTTTTTTCAAACGATTATAATAAACTCCGGCTATAATTGGTTTTTCAAAATGATGCCTTGTTTCACCTTCAACGATTGAAGCCATTGTCATTAATTCGTTCAAAGTTAAATTCATTTGCTTCATTCTTCTTTGTAACGAATCGACAAAAAGATTGTTAAACTCTAATACAATTTTTTTTATGATTTCTGTTTCGTCTTGTTGCCAATAAAATTCATAAGTATCGGGGATTAAAAATCCTTCAATGTTTTTTACACTATTATCTTTGAATTTTAAATACGATATTTTTTTTAATTCATTCATAAATACGACTGAGTCAATTCCAACTTCATTTTTTAAAATCGAAACATAATGTTTTGCGGAAAGTCCTTCCCATAAAATTACATTTAATCTAATTGCCTTAGCTGGATCTGTAACCGTATTTAAAATTGAAAGATTTGAAGAGCCTGAACTGATTTTATATTTTCCAATTTGGATTTTTCTATCATAACCAATAATTACTCCTGCCCATTTAAAAAGTTTTTTACTTTTTATTATTCCCGCATTATGAAATTTTTCAACTACATCGTTAAAAGTTTCTCCTCTATTAACAGAAATCGTTTTTTCTTTATGCCAAAAAGTGTTCCCTTTTAAAAATAGAAAATATGAAAGCGTCAACGCTGATGCTGTAATAAGTGTTAAAATAAAAAGTATAATATTTTTATTTTTTTGGTTCACAAAATTATTTATTTTTTAGCGAGGCTTTGCGAGATTGGATTAATATGTTTTTGAAAATATTTCTCAACTCAATATCTGGCAGTGGTCCATTATTATTTTTTACAACATTTGCCAAAATTTCAACTTCCCTTTTTTTAGTCAAAAGTGGTAGTCGCATTTCCCTTTTTATTTGTGAAATCACCAACGAAAATCCATATCGTTTATTTAATATTTTAATCAATTCCCTATCAATTAAATCGATTTTCTTGCGATTATTTGTTAATTCATTTTTTAATTTTTTCATAAATTTGATAATTCTAAATATGGATGAGCGGTTGAAGTAAGTGCCGATGTAAACCCTGATAAATATTTTCTATAACCAACTACGGAAATCATTGCGGCATTGTCGGTGCAATACGAAATTTGTGGAATAAATAATTTATAATTTCTTTTTTCGCATTCAATTTTAAATTGATTTCTGATTCGGCTATTTGCAGAAACTCCACCTGCAATTGCAATATTTTTTATTTGATATTTTTCTGCGGCTTTAAATGTTTTTGCAATCAACACATCAACTATTGATTTTTGAAAACTTGCGCAAATATCTTTTAAAAGATTTTCTTCGATTGGTGGAATAATTTTATTATCTCTTAAAAAATAAAGTACTGAAGTTTTTACTCCACTAAAACTAAATTTATAATCATCAGTATCAATCATTGGTCGTGGGAATTTTATTTTTTCCTCATTTCCATTTTTTGCAATTTTATCAATCATTGGTCCGCCGGGATAACCGAGCCCCAACATTTTCGCAACTTTATCAAACGCTTCTCCTGTTGCGTCATCGATTGTTTCGCCTAAAATTTCGTATTCAAAATCTTTTTTCATCAAAACAAGTTGTGTGTGTCCACCAGAAATAGTTAAATTTAAAAATGGAAATTCTGGAACAGGTTCATCAATAAAATTTGAATAAATGTGCGCTTCCATGTGATTCACAGAAATAAACGGAATACCCAAAGCATACGCAAATGATTTTGCAAAATTTAATCCCACAAGAAGTGAGCCCATCAATCCGGGACCTATTGCGGCAGAAATTGCAGTAAGATTATTTTTTTCTATTTTTGCATCATCTAATGCCATTTGAACTATTGGAAGAATATTCTTTTGATGTGCGCGAGATGCTAATTCTGGAACAACACCGCCGTAAAGCGAATGTACTTTTTGGGAAGAAACTATATTTGATAAAATTTTACCATCACATATAATAGAGGCGGATGTTTCATCGCACGAGGATTCTATTCCAAGAATTGTAATTGATTTGTTCACTCTTGAATATAAATAATTCTGTGTAAATTTAAAATTGCAGCAGATATTGTTTTTCAGTAAATTAAATAAAATTATGACAAATTTAATTTTAACTTTTATTTTTTCAATTTACTTTGTGGGATGTTTCCCATTGTCGCATATTTTTAAAATCACTTCATCAAAAATTAATTTTCAAAATCAAATACAAAATATTTTATCAGATTCGATTTTTAAAAATACAATTGCCAGCGTAAAAATAGTTTCACTTGATAATGATGAAATAATGTATGAAAATAAGCCTGATTTACTGCTTCATCCAGCGTCAAATTTAAAATTACTGACAAGCGCGACTGTTTTGCAAAATTTTTCAAAAGATTTTTCAATTCCAACTGAATTTTTTACTGATTCAATTTCAAAAAATGGAACTGCTTACAATCTTTATGTAAAAGGTTTTGGCGATCCATCTTTCACTTTATCAAAATTAAATTTAGTTGTCGTTCAATTAAAATCTCTTGGGGTAAATCGTATTGATGGAAATATTTTCGGCGACACTTCTTTTTTTGATCAGAATAATTGGGGAAACGGTTGGATGTGGGATGACGAACCATATTATTACGCGGCTTATTCGGCGCCACTTACAATTGAACAAAATTCAATTTTTGTTTCAGTTTTTCCAAATGATTCGATTGGTAAATCACCAATAGTAAAAATAAATCCAACAACTTCATTTGTAAATATTATTAATCAAGCAATTACTTTAAATGATTCATCGAAAGAAACAATTTCAATCAAAAGAAATCCTTTTGAAAGATCAAATACAATTTTAATTAGTGGAATAATAAATTCAAAAACCGATTCTGTAAGTGAACATTTGAGTGTTGTATTGCCGAATAATTATTTCCTTCATTTATTCAAAGAGACATTATCATCAAATGGAATTTTATTTGATGGTGATATGTTATTTAAAAATGTAAATCCAAAATCATTAAAAGTTGTAACTCACAATGAGCCAATAGATTCGATTGTAGTTCGTTTGAACAAAACGAGCGATAATTTATCTGCCGAAAATCTTTTAAGAATAATGTCGGCTTATAAATATTCTCCGCCGGGAAATACACAAAGCGGCCTTTGGATTGTAAATGAAACAGTTTCAAAATTAGGACTCGACACTACAACATTTTTAATTGTTGATGGCAGTGGTATGTCAAACTATAATTTAATTACTACAAATCATTATATTATATTTTTAAAATCAATTTATGTAAACCAAGAATTGTTCGAGCGAATGTACGCTTCTTTACCAATCGCAGGAGTTGATGGAACACTCAAAAATAGAATGAAAAAAAGTAAAGCCGAAAATAATCTTCGCGCAAAAACTGGCTCGCACAGCGGAATTTCCTCTCTGACTGGATTTATAAAATCTGAAGATGGTGAGATGTTCGCATTTTCAATTTTTATGCAAAATTTTATTGGCTCTCCAACTGCTTATAGAAATGCACAAGATAAAATAGGCATCGAAATAGCTCGATTTAAAAGGGATTAAATGAAGATATTAATTTTTGTATTTTTATTTTTTATTGGATGCGAAAAGCAAAACGATAAAGTAAAAATAGTTCAAAAAGAAAAACAAAATATATTTGTTCCGAAATTCGATGCAAATCGTTCTTGGGATTATTTAATTACTCAAACTAATTTTGGACCACGAAATCCAAATTCAGTCGGACATGAAAGAACATTACAATATCTTGCAAACGAATTAAAACTTTATGCCGATTCAATTTCACTACAAACTTTTTATCATACTGGTTACAACGAACAACTTCGTTTAACAAATATTTTTGCATCATTTAATCCACAAAATAAAAATCGTCTTTTGCTACTTGCACATTGGGATACACGACCGAGAGCGGAAAATGATCCAAATCCAAAATTACGCTTAAATCCAATTTTAGGAGCAAATGATGGCGCAAGCGGTGTTGCTGTTTTACTTGAGATTGCAAATCAACTTAAAAATAATAAATTAGATTTTGGTGTCGATATACTTTTAGTTGATGGCGAAGATTACGGCAAGCCATCTGATTTAGCAAATTATTCGATTGGTGCTAAACATTTTGTTAAAACGAAATCTCCAACTTACCAGCCAAAATTTGCAATTTTACTTGATATGGTTGGCGATGCAGATTTGCAAATTCCAATTGAAATTAATTCCCTAAAATTTGCTCCAAAACTTATTCAAAAAATTTGGAATATCGCTGAAGAATTAAATGTACATCAGTTTGTAAAATCTCCAGGAAATGAAATTTATGATGATCATATTTCTTTAAATGAATCTGGCATACCAACAATCGACATAATTGATTTTGATTATCCAAATTGGCATACAAGCCATGATGCGCCAAAATCTTGCAGTAAAAATAGTTTAGATGCAGTCGGTAAAGTTTTACTTAATTTTATTTATAATTTACCTTTTGATGAGGAATTTTTAAAATGAACAATAAAGAACAATTAACACATTTTGCAAAATATGAATTTGTTAGAATTATAGTTCCTGGTTTATATTTTATTTTCTTAATGATATTATTTTCAGAAGTTTTTGAAATTTATCTCTTCCCGTTTTCGGAAACACAATTGTTATATCCCCTTTTATTTATAGGGGGAATTGTATCTGGCTTAACTTTATACGCTTTGGAAAGTTCGAAGAAAAGAAAAGCTTTTCAAACGAATCAGCCAAGTTTATACATAATTGAAAGAAGTAGAATTATAACACCAAATTTTCCTTTAACTGAAACTGAAGCACAACGACTTTATTATTACATTTTAAATAATTCAGTTCCACCAATATTGCATGAAAAGATTTTTACTTTCGGAATTCTATTTCATGTCTTGAGTAACATTCGCAGAATCACTTTATGGTTTGCAGTAATTGCAAGTTTTTTTCTTGCGTACACTTTAAGTGAGAATAATTTGTTTTTTATTTTTACAACAAAAGGATTTTTTACATCACTTTTATATATCATTTATTTTACTAATCTTCGTTTTAACAAAGCCGATAGAAAAATGCAAGAGAATTATCACGATCAAATTATTTGGTTACAGATGAATCACAATATATTAGATGATGCAATAAATACTTTTAATAATTCTAAATCCAGTGAATAATATTTATATCGAGCTATCGGTTGCCATTTTACCCGACGAACCATTTCGGGAAAGATTTATTTCGGAGGTAAATGAACTTCCTATTTTAGGATTACAAGAAACTGATAATCATATTTTATTTTATATTTCAAAAGTGGATTGGACACTTGAAATTGAAAACTCATTCAATAATATTTTAAAGTTATTTTCACTCGATAAAACACAAGTACTAAATATCAATGAACTAAAAGAAGAGAATTGGAATTTGAAATGGGAGAAATCTTTAACACCGATTGAAATCGGTGAAAAGTTTTTAATCACTCAAACTTGGCATGATATTATTGATACAAATCGAATTAAACTTTTTATTGATCCTAAAATGTCTTTCGGTACAGGTTACCACGAAACAACACGATTAATGCTAAGAGTTATGGAGAATTTGAATTTAAATAATAAATCTGTTTTAGATATTGGAACTGGAACTGGTATTTTGGCAATTGCAAGTCAAAAACTTGGTGCGTCTAAAATTGTTGGAGTTGACATTGACCAATGGTCTATTTCAAATTCAATTGAAAATAAAAATTCAAACAATGCAGATAATTGTGAATTTATTTTAGGTAGCATCGATGAAGTAAAACTCAACGAATTTGATTATGTCCTTGCAAACATTACTCGAAATACGATATTAGAATTGCTACCTAAAATTAAAATTAGAATGATGAAAAATAGTTGTTTAATTTTGTCTGGCCTTTTAAATTCCGATGAAGATTTTGTTTCCTCAGAATTGAAAGAGAACTCTTTCGTTATCAAATCTATTTTACGAGAAAATGAATGGAGCGCAATTTGCGCTAATTTATAAAAATGCGTATTGCAACAATTGATTTAGGTACAAACACTTGCCTTCTACTAATTATTGAAATCAATAATTTAAAATCGTACAAAATTCTAAGAGAAGATATTCTTTATCCTCGCATTGGTAAATCTGTTGATGACAAAAAGCATATTCAAACAGATGCCTTTCATAAAACTATTGAATCTTTCAATTATTATAAATCTATAATTGCAAATTATAATGTAGATAAAATAATTGCAACCGGAACAAGTGCATTACGCGATGCAGTAAATAGAAATGATTTTATTCAATCCGTAAGAATTGAAACTGGAATTGAAATCAAAATATTAAGTGGTGAGGAAGAAGCGCGTTTAACTTTTATCGGTACTATAAATGATTTTACCAATCACGATTCTAATTACACGGTGATTGATATTGGCGGCGGAAGCACAGAAATTATTTTTGGCGATAACCAAAATATTATTTACTCAAAAAGTTTTGATATTGGTTCTGTTCGAATGAGCGAAAGATTTTTAAAACATACTCCCCCATTAAAAAGTGAATTATCAAATCTCTCAAATTTCATTTCTACTAATCTAAAAGATGTAAGCCCAAATATATTTCGTGGTTCAGAATTAATCGGCGTTGCGGGAACGGCTACTACTCTTTTATCAATTCATTTAAATACTCATAATTTTAGTTCTGAATATTTAAATATGAAAACAATTTCTTTTTCAGTTTTAAATAATATTTTTCTCAAATTAGCTTCTTTGAACGAAACTGAAATTACAAATATTCCACAGATTTCTGAAGGAAGAAGAGATATAATTGTTGCAGGTAATGCTATTTTGTTAGACTTTATGGAATATTTCGGCTGGAAAAATATTAAAGTCTCAACACGCGGATTAAGATTTGGAGTATCTTTTAACGAATTTGAAAATAGTTAATTTTTCAATTCCATTTTTTTTAAAACTTCTAAAAATATTTCACTTGCAGAAACCACTTCCTCTTTTGTTGTATCTTTTCCAAACGAAAATCTAACAGTTGCTCTGTTAGTTTTTTCATTTCTGCCAATTGCCCTTATTACATGCGATGATTGCGCGCTTCCAGAACTACATGCCGAGCCACTTGAAACCGCAAGTCCGTGCAAATCTAAATTAATTAAAAACATTTCTCCGTCAATTTTTATTTTTGATGAGTCAATAGATACGCTGAGAATATTATTGAGTGAGTTGTTTTCATCTCCATTAATAATTATTCCATCAATTAATTTAAATTTATTTATTAAATATAATTTTAAATTTTTAAAATATTCAGAATATTGATTTTGATTTTTTATCCAAATTGATAAAGCTTTTGCAAATCCTACAATTGCCGCTACATTTTCAGTTCCACCACGATGATTTTTTTCCTGCGAACCGCCATGAATTAAAGAATCAAATTCAACTCCTCTTTTTAATAATAATGCGCCAATTCCTTTTGGTCCATTTATTTTATGTGCAGAAATAGAACATAAATCTGCGTTAAAGGTGCTAAAATTAAATGGCATTTTTCCAATTGATTGAACTGTATCTGAAAATAAAATAATATTATTTCTTTTTGCAATATTATTTATTTCATTAATTGGTTGAATTGTTCCTATTTCATTATTTGCGTGCATTACACAAATCAGAGCAGTAGTTGGTCGAATATTATTTTGCAAATCGTTTAAATTAATTTTACCGTTTTCGTCAACTTTAATAAATGATATTTCAAAACCGAAATCTTCAAGATATTTAAGAGTTTGAAGAACTGCGGGATGCTCAATTTCCGAAGCAATAATGTGTAATTTTTTGTTGAATCTTTTTTGATAAAACGCTACACCTTTAATTGCATGATTTATTGCTTCAGTTCCACCACTTGTAAATATTATTTCATAAGGTTCAGCATTTAACATTTCTGCTATTTGTTCTCTCGAACGCTCAACTGCAGTTTTTGCTACTTGCCCAAATCCATGCTGGCTTGATGGATTTCCAAAATTAGTTTTTAAATATGGCAACATTGCATCTATAACTTCGCTATCACAAATTGTAGTTGCGGCATTATCCAAATATATTTTGTTTTTCATTTATTGAAATATAGAAAGGATTCTATAAAATAAAAATGGAGTAATTAATTACTCCATTAAAAGTTTCACAATCAAAATAAATAATTAATCTCTGCGTCGAATCATTTCACGAACAGTTTTGCGCAATTCATTTTTAAATTGATTTTCAATTACAACATATTCTCCTATTTGTTTGGTAGTTAAAAATTCTTTCAAATCGGTCATATATTTTTGTCTCATTTCGTAATTCTTATTTTCAAGTTCTTGAATTGCAGTAACTAGTTTTTGTATTTCATTTGCATTTGAGTCTTGAATAACTAATTTTTCAAGTTCTTTCATCAACTCTTTTCTTTTTCTATCATTTTGCAATCCTGCATCTTGAAATTGATTAACTAAAGTGAGGTATCTGGCTGTTTTTGCCTCATCTAATTTTAATTTTTCAATTACTCTTACTTTCTTCAAACTTTCAATTTTGTTATAATTGCCAGCCATCATTTGAGAAGTCGGTTGCTGTGTAAATAATTGTTCATTAATAAATAATAAGACTGCAAAAATTAAATATTTCATTTTACACCTCTTTTTGAAAATTGTTTATATAAATTATATTTTTAATTACCATTTGTTGATAAATCTTTTGTTGTTTGATTAAAATCATTTTCAGAATTTAAATTAATATACGAATTAATTATTTCAGTGCTGAATTCCTTTTCCAAATCTGGTTGAAAAGATGTAAAGTCATCAGCAATGAAACTATTTATTAAAATATCTTCATCGCTAATTTCTGAACTTACATATTTTGATGTATTTACTGGTTCCATTGTGTTAAATAAAAATGCAACAATTAGAATAGCCGCAGCAGATGAAAATGAAAATAGCGACGGGCGTAAAACTGATAATGAAAAGATCTCTCGTTTCGTTTCAATCTTATTTCGCAATCTTGGTAAAAAATTATTAAAATATTCAGGTGATGGTTCGATTATTTTATTTTCTTTTTTCAAAACAGCAAAAGTCAATTCAAATTCATCTTTAAGAGTTTTGCAGTTATGGCACTTATTCAAATGCAATTCAACTTCTTCTGTTGTGTTTCCTAAAACAAAGTCGGGCAATAATAATTCTATCTCTTTACATTTCATTTTTAATTATTCCTCCAATCTTTTTTAAAGCTTGAAAATAATTTGCTTTTAATCCACCTTCACTAGTTGTTAATAATTTTGAAATTTCTTTAAATGGCATATCTTCATAGTATCTTAAAATAAAAACTTTTTTTTGTTTGTTGGGTAATTGTTCAATCGCTTTTTCAATCATCGTTCTTCTTTCATCTTTTTCCATAACTTCAAGTGGTGTATCTTCATTATTCGAAATATCAATCATTTCATCAATCGAAAAAAACTGCCTAATCTTTTTTCTTTTCAACTCATTAAAAGTATGATTCACTGCAATTCGATACATCCAAGTAAAAAGCGCTGAATCACTTTTAAAATTTTTTAATCCTTTGTAAACTTTAATAAAAACTTCCTGCAATAAATCATCAACCTCATCATGATCTTTTACAAAACGCCGAATAACCCAATAAAGTCTTTTTTGGTAAGTTTGAACAATAATGTTAAACGCTTGTTCATTTCCATTTTTGAATTGGCTAATAAGTTCGGCATCATTTTGTTCCGTCATATGATTTCATTCAATATTTGGACATGATTAAGTGCTGAAAGTTTAATTTATTTTCAAATTAAATTATTGGATATTATAATACAAACCGAATAAAACATCTAATTTATTGGAGTAATTTTCGCTTCTTCGAGTATATT
The DNA here is from genome assembly GCA_964367235.1 of uncultured Chitinophagaceae bacterium. GTDB lineage: Bacteria > Bacteroidota > Ignavibacteria > UBA10030 > UBA8401 > JBBTLW01. The sequence continues at coordinate 34,529 of CAYIXI010000013.1, forward strand.
GAAATACATTTTGAATATTTTCTTCTTGATTGTAGGATTCAATCAAAATGTGGGAGTTTAAAAATATATCTCTAAACAATTCATATTTAGCTTCTAATCCAAAAGAGCGTCTAAATATTTTTGGTCCGTAAAGAAATTTTGGTGTCGGTAATTTATACTGCTCTGTATTTGGAAGCTTTCCACCTTTTTCAAGTTGATCAAATAAAGCGCTAACTTGTAAATTTCTTTTTGGTTGAAATGTATATTTAATAAAAATATTCTGCGCGTTTTGTCCAATCCAATGTCCTAAATCTACATTATGACTTTGATAAGTTGCATCGGGATATTTATGATTATATGCCCAAGGATTAACTCGTGTGAATTCAAAAATTAATCTGCTGTTTTCGAATCCTAAATCGTAAATTCTCGAGCCGAGAGTATAACCGATTTGATTTCTTTGTCTATCTTCTCTTAAGAATTCATCAGTTGAAAACTCATCAATAAAAAGCGTTCCGTAAAAATTATAATTTTTAAAATAATTTATGTCGTAGGTTCCAAATAGTTGGTTGTTATCCAAGTCAACAGTATAATGTTCTGCCGCTTTAAAAAACATAACTGGAATTAAAAAAATTAATTCTGGCGAACGATTTCCATATACATTTGATTCACCAAGTGCAATATCAATTCCATCAATCGGACTAAACTCTAAAATATGCGAGGCAAGAAATTTATTTCTATAAATCGGACGATATATTTTAGAATCAATTCCATATTGAGTAATATAAGAATTTACTGAATCAATCAATTCCGAATGTAGAAATGCATGCACATAAGTAAATGTCGCTTTTTTACCAAGTTCGATTTTTAATTTAATTTGAGGATAGGAAGGAGATTTTGTCGAAAGAATTAAATTTCCATTTTCACCTGCGCCCCAAACATTATTCATTTTTTCAATTGAAAAAACAAAATTATCAAAATCAAAATTAAGTTGTGCATCTGCAAAATCATATTCAATATTTTGCGATGTTGCTCGAACTGTGATTTGTCCTTGCTCGTTTCTTAAATCTTTTTTTGAATCAAGCCAATTTCCACCTTCTTGATGATCTCTAAAATATAAATATGCGCCAACACGCTTACCTAAATAACCATAAGTCGTTAAACCATTTAACCGTGTTCGAGTAGTTTTCCCATCTCCCCAACGATGCACTGAATAACCGCCGACAAAATTTACTTTTACATTTGCATCACCACTTTCATAATTAACTACATTCCATCTTTCAAAAAGTGTTGTATCATTTTTTGCTTCAATTGGTAGTTCAGCATAAAATTCTTCTAAATAAAATTTTATATTTTCTTTGTCAACATCAGTTAATAAATGTTGATTTTGACTTGCATTAAAAATAAATTTTGCAATCTCTTTTCTCGATAATGGTTTTACTGCATCTCTAAAACCCGTTATAATTTGCGTCGATTCTAATCTTTTTAAATAATTATACACTTCATGGCTTGTATGCAAATAAACAACTTGGCTTTGAATTTCAATTAAATTTATAAACAGAAGTAAAAATATATATTTTATTTTTTTCATTTTGATTTTTTTTCAGGGATAATGTACGAAGCAACAACTGATAAAGTTAAAATCGTTAAAACTATAAAAAGTGATGCATAAATATTTATATGATAAATATCCATTAACAACATTTTTATTCCGACAAAAACTAAAACTACTCCAACTCCAAATTTTACAAATTTAAATATTCGTTGAATATGATCAAGCACAAAATAAAGTGAACGAAGTCCCAATACTGCCATTAAATTTGAAGAAAACACAATCAGCGGATCTTTTGTTATTGCGAAAATTGCCGGAATCGAATCAATTGCAAAAACGAGATCTGTTGTTTCGATTACGATTAATACTATAAAAAGTGGAGTTGCATAAAGTATTTTATCTTTTCGAACAAAAAAATTTTTTCCTTCATAATCAGTTAATACTGGAAAGAATCTTTTAAAATATTTTACAATTGGATTTTTTTCTGGATGAAGTTCTTTCTCTTCTCCAACCACCATATAATATCCTGTATAAATCAACAAGAAACCAAAGAAGTAAAGTATCCAATTAAATTCATTAATTAAAGTTGCGCCAACAAAAATTATTATGCCACGCATAAGTATCACACCCAGAATTCCATAATTTAATATTCTTCTTTGTTTATTTTGTTCAACTCCAAATACTTTAAAAACAAAAAGGAAAACAAATAAATTATCAATACTCAGCGATTCTTCAATCACATAGCCAGTTAAAAATTCTAATGCTTTCTGCGTTCCATAAAAATAATATATTATCAAGTTTATTGTCATTGACAATAAAAACCAAAAGATTGTCCAATAAATTGCTTTTTTTAGCGGCACTTCTTCTCCAAAATTTTACTCAATATAAAATAAATTAAGTCTGTATTCATCTATATTTTTAATCTGTTTTTTATTAAATTCCTTTAAATCTCTTTAGCCCGAGTGGTGAAATGGCAGACACGCCGTCTTCAGAGGGCGGTGCCTTAATTGGTGTGAGAGTTCAAGTCTCTCCTCGGGCACAAATAAAAAACCCCGAACTAATCGGGGCTTTTTATTTTTAAAATTAATTTTATTTTATTTTAAACGATGAAACTACTTTTTCAAATGCAGGTTTAAAATCTTTTTCCATTGGCGTAAACCAAGTTAAAAATATTCTATAAACTTTATCATTCTTCACAACAAAATAAACTCGTCTATCAATTTTTGCGACAGGCGAATAATTCAAATATTTTGCAGAGTTGCCATCAATCGTCACGCTTCCATCCGATTTCGCATTAAATTTTCCTTTATTCTGTTCGAAAACTTTTTCAACAGTTAATCCTTTTGCAGGAAGCACATCAACTTGAATCGTACAATCCTGTCGATAACCAACAAAATCAACTGCATTTATCGTTTCTCCTTTTTTGGCAGGATTTGAACTTTCAAAATTTTCAGGATAATCAATTGAAAAAAATTCATTTGAATAATTTGTAATTTCCGCCGATGGCTTCACAAGTTCATCATCATTAGCACCTTTTATTTTTGGTCGAGGTAATTTTACCGATTTCATAACCGAATCAAATATTCCGGCGTACGCAGTAAAATAATCATTCAGTCCGCTATATTTTAAATAATAGAAAACACTGTCGCGCGCAACAATAATTTCACGAATTGAAATAGTTGCGTTGGATGCAATTTTAATGCTGTAAGAAAATTCAACTCCATTTTCTTTTCCGAAAGTGATTGCTTTTTCATCTGTGATATTTATTCCTTCGGGGATAAAAGTTTTCTCTTTGTTTTGATAATCTGCAACTGTGCCAACTTGTTCATCTTTAAATGAAGTATTTCCAAATTCAATTTCAACTCCTTTTGGTTCTCCTGAAATTGGAATATTTGAATTTATTTCAAAAAATGTATTTGCAACATCTTGGCTTGAATATATTTTCATTTTTTTAGGATCAGCATTTACTAACCAACCATCAGGATATTGTATTTCAAATCCTAAATACGGATCGTGATGCGAAATCCATTTTGCAACAACTGGTGTTTCTACTTTTTTACTGCAAGATGGAATAAAAACTACTCCAAAAAGAATTACAAAAAAACTTGCTCTGAAAATCTTTTTCATAAAAACCTTTCTTCTATAATTATTATAATTGACTTCGTTCTTTTTTTGCTGATGCGTTTTTCGGATTTAGTTTTAAAACTAAATCATATTCTTTTTTTGCACTTTCTTTATCTCCACCCAAATTATACATTTGCGCTAAAAATAAATGCAACGATTCATTTTTTTTTGTTTTCGGTTCATACTTCAAAGCATTTTTTAGATTATCTACTGCTTGCACATATTTTTTTTGCTTGAATTCCATAATTGCAAGTGTACGATAAACATCAAGATAAATCGGATTAATTTTTTCTGTTAATTTTTTCTGATCTTTTTCCAGCAACGCTGTACTATCGAGTTGCTTCAAAATAATTTGAGACTCCTTCTGCATTTCAATATAATTTTCTTGTTCAAGATACATTTTCATCAAAAATATTCTTCCCTGAATATATCCGGGACGAATTTCAGTTACTTTTAAAAAGAAATTTTTCGCCGAATCAATTTGGTTTAAAACACTATAAGCATATCCCCCATAAAAAAGTGCGCTAATATTTTTTTGGTCAACAGTTAAAATTTTATTGTATTGCGAAACTGCTTTTTCAAAATTCTTTTGCGCCATAAATATCGCGGCAAGTTCTCCCGCTACCTCAACCGATTGAGTATCGATTTGCGTTGCTTTTTCAAGCATTAACAATGCTTTTGTCGTGTCTTTTAATTTTACAAGCGAACGACCAAAATTTATTAAGTCATCAGTTTTTTTCAGCGAGTCAATCGGGATTGCATTATACATATCGGCTGATTTTTGCATATCGCCAGCTTCGTAATAAGAGTGCGCCAGCATCAAAGTTAATTCCTGATTTAATTTTGATTTATCTAATTTTTCAAAATTTACGATTGACTCTTTGTAAAGTCTTGCGCCATATTGCGATCTTGCCCATTGTTCTGTGATAGAAGTATTTTGTGGTTTTAATTTTGAATATTTTTCAAATGTTGATGCCGCATCGCGCCAAAGTTTGGCACGGAAATATAATCCAGCCAAATCCAATATTACTAAATCGTTATTCGGGTCAATTTTAATTGATTCGTTAAATGATCGAATTGCTTCGCTATAACTTCTTTGCTTGTACTGTACATTGCCAAGTTTATAAAAATATTGCGCATTATTCGGAGCATAAGTTGTTGCCAATTTGTAATTATCAATTGCCATTGACGGCACACCTTGTTTTAAATAACACTCCGCCAATCCTTCATACACTTTCGCTTCATTTGGATTTTCTTCTTTTGCCTTTGAATAAAAAACCTTAGCTCTTTCAACTGAATCAGCATTAAAATAAATATTTCCAACTTCATAATAGTAATTGTAAAAATTATCTCCTTTTTTTCTTTTAATTATTTTATCACTCTCGGCAAAAAATTTCTGTGTTAAATCAAATTTTTTCAATCTAAATAGAGTTGATAAATAACCAGCCCTTGTAGTCATATTTAGATCATCATAATCTAATGCTTTTTTGTAAGACTCAAACGCTGATTGGATTTCATTTTTTCCTAAATACGCTTCACCTAATAATGTATTCACTTCAGATGCAACCGCTCTCTCATCATTAAATTTTACAAGAATTTTAATTGCATCGTCATATTTCTTTTGTTGAAGAAATTCTTTTGCTTTGGCAATTTCATTTTGCTGTGCAAAAACTAAATTTGAAAACATAAACAGAGAAACAAAAATTATTTTAATCATATCTTTTCTTTTATTCTGATGATAATTGAATTAACCTTATTGGCATTATTGCCGGCACAAGTCCGTATTTTACAAAAAGATGCTGTCCTTGTGTTGTTGCTACATGAGTTATTAGTCCAACTCCAACTCCATGTTTTAGTTTACTACTGAAAATATAAATTTTTCTCGAAAGAGGGTAGTAGTTTCTGTAAATATGTGCTTGATGTGGCGAAAAATATTCTATCTCTTTTTTTGTCGAATCACGGAAAAATGTTGGGTCACCAATCTCCAATGTTTTAACATCGTAATTATTTGTCATTAGCCAATTTAAACTAACAAAACCAATAGCATTTTCATATTTCCTAACAGTTGAAATTACCTGCGCAGTCGTTGTACATGGAAAAATATCTGAAGTAATTTTATTTCCATTTAAAAACCTCGTTCGTAAATATTCATTAATTCCATCATTTAAATCGCAAAGTGGTAAAACAATTTTTGTTTGAAAATTTGTTCCTTTAATTTGCGACCAACTAAATTTCTTCCCCTCCAAAATTGCTTTTATATCTTCAACATGAATTTGCGAAAGTTTATTTGTACTATTTACAATCGCCACAACTCCTTCGTAAGCAATTCTAAAAGTATCAATCTCAATTTTATTTTTGCTAATAACTTCTAATTCTTCTTTGTTGAAAAATCTTCCGGTTGCAATCATTTCAACGCTGTCGTTTAGTAAATGAACAAATGTTTCTCGCGATGAAGCACTCAGTTGTTTAATTTTTGCTTCGGGATATAATCTGGTAAATTCTTCAACTTGTTTTTCAATTATTGGCGACACATCCTCAGATGTGTAAAAAACTAAATTCCCTCTTGTTGCTGTTTCAAATTCTTCTTCGTTTTTGGAACAAGAAATAAAATTCAAACATAGAAAAATTAAAATAATAAAATTTTTACTCATCAATACTTTTTCTTAATAATTTTATTCCATTATAAATTCTGTAGAAAGCGTAAACTAAAATTATAAATCCAAAAATTCTCCTATAAATTTCAGAAATAAAAAAAACTGAAGCGAAATCAAAAAACAAAAGATAAATTCCGAGAAAAATATAGAGAGTGGAAATGAAAAGTCGTAGGTAAACGACGAAGTTTTGCATACCTACGACCTTGATTAACGACCTTGGTTTAACTTAAATTTAAAAGGAATGGAAACCCAAACTGCAACTGGTCCATTGTTCATTATTGCAGGGGTGAATAACCATTGCATTGCAGCATTTTTTGCTGGCTCGTTAAAAAGTTCAGCATCCGATTTTATTACATCTGCTTTTTTTGCTTTTCCTTCTTTATCAACCCAAATTTTTACCCAAACTGTTCCCTCTACTCCTGCGCGTCGTGCAATTTCAGGATACGCTGGTTGAACTTGTTTTATCGGAACAGGATTTTTTTCTACCGGAACAAAATCTGGTGGTGGTCCTTCATCTTCAATTTTTATATCGCCAAGTCCATCAAGTCCTTCCATTGGTCCTGTATCAGCAGACATTTCTTGTTGAGTTTGAATTGTTGCCTCGGGTGAAATTTCTGCATCTGGGACTGGAACTGGCACACCAACTGTTGGACGAGCTGAAGCCGCCGCAACTTGAACAGCAGGTGCCGCTTGCGAATTATTAATTGATGGCGGTGGACCTAAATCGCTATATTTTAAAATTCTAACTGAATAAACTGGCGCATCTTCTGTAAGAAGATAATTTGAAGCAAAGTAAGCCGCTAAAAAAAATAAATGCGCGCCAACTGCAAATGTTTGTGCTTTCCTTGCATGTTTTTGATAAAGTTGTCTTAATTCAAGTCCGCCATATTCGTTTGAAAGAACGGCGACATTTTTTACTGCCATTTAAATTTGCTCCTTAAACTTTATAGTTTTTCAAGTATTTTTTTATCCGATTCAAGCATTGGTGCTAAACTAAACCTTGATACACCCGCGATGTTTAGTTCATCCATAATATCAACCATGTGAATATATTTTGCTTTCTTATCAACTTTAACAAGTGTAATAAGTCTTGTGTTCGCTTTATTTTTTTCTTCAAGAAATTTTTTTAAATCTTTAAAAGCAATCTTTGCTGGTTTTTCAACTCCAATATTCCAAAAGATTACAAAATTATCTGTTACTCTTAAAGTTAAAAGATTTGATTCAGCAACTTCAACTTTCGATTCGCCCGGTGGAAGATTTATTTCCATCGTTTGAGGTTTATTCATCGAAGAAGTTAAAATAAAAAAAGTAAGTAGTAAAAATGCAACATCAACCATTGCGGTCATATCAATTCTAACAGCAATGCGTTTTGATTTTTTCTTCGAATGCTTTTGCTTACCCTTCGACTGCGATACATCTACATCTGCCATAGTTCGAGACCTTTATTTTTCAAGATTTGTAACAAGATTAAAACGAGTGATTTGTGTTTTTTGCAAAACATCCATTACTCTTTCAATCGTTCCGTATTCTGCATCTTTATCTGAGCGAATTACGGTTCTAAGTTTGGGATTTGAAATACGCGCTTTTGTAAGTAAGCCTGCAAGACTATTAACATCAACTTCAACACCTGCTTTTAATCTAAATTCAGTTCCAAATATTTTTTCGCGTAAGTTTTCTGAATCAACACCTAAATATATTCTACCATCTTTGCCAACTGTAACAGTCATAACATCTGCGTCGGGAAGTTTAAATGCAGAATGTGATTCTGGCAAAATAATTTCTGTTACTTGTGGCGGACGAAATGTAGTTGTTAGAATAAAAAATGTCAGTAATAAAAATCCAACATCGACCATTGCGGTCATATCCATCTTATAATTCGTTCTTTTTGATTTTGACATAATAAATCCTCTTGTCTAAACTTAATTAATTAATCGTGTTTAGATTCAAGGTTACGCAAAACATCTTTGCCAGACTCATCAATCAAATAAGTCATTCCGTCAATTTTTGTTGTGAAGAAGTTATAAGCAACGATTGCGAAAATTGCAATTCCAATTCCACCAGCAGTGTTAAAAAGTGCTTCCGAAATTCCACGAGATAAAGCTGAAGCATCTGGTGAACCAGCTCGTGCTAACGCCGCAAACGATCGAATCATTCCAAGAACTGTTCCAAGCAATCCAACCAATGTTGCAATAGATGCAATTGTTGAAAGTGCAATTAAGTTTCTTTCAAGAATTGGCATTTCGAACATTGTGGTTTCTTCAAGTACTCGTTTTACTTCTTCAATTTTTTCTTTTTTGTCATAACCCTTCATACTGCTTACTTCGTTATAACGGATAATTCCTTTTTTAAGAATATTTGCAAGTGAGCTTCTTTGTTTATCGCATGATTTTACTGCGCCATCAAAATTATTATCATTTATATTTTTCATAACATCAACTAAAAATTTTTCTTGCGAACCAGTTCCATTTGCTTTTTTTAACGAAAGCACTCGCTCTATTATATAAGTTAGAACCATGATTGACATTGAAATAAGAACTGCAATAAGAGGTCCACCTTGATACAAATCATGCAACACGCTATCTTTTGATGCGTTTCCGAAGACCAAATAATAAACTACAAAACCAGTAGTAAATGCAACCAATATTAAAACTGTGTTAAATGTGCCTTGTTTCATTTTGATAATACTCCTTGAATGATGAATAAATTAATTTTTAATGAATTTTCTTAAAAAATCTAATTTTTGAAATCTAAACTTGGATGAAGATATGAAAGACAAATTAAATTTGCAACTATTTTTGTTAAAAAAATATTATTTTATTAACACCATTTTTTTAGTATCAACAATTTTATTTTTTGGATTGGTTAGACTTACTGCTTCAAATTTGTAGTAATAAACCCCAGTTGCAAGTTGCGTGTTAAATTGTGTTTGATGAACACCTGCGATAAATTCATTTTCTACAATTGTTTCAATTACTTCGCCAAGCAGACTATAAAGGATTATTTTGACTTTGCTTGCTTCTGGCAATGCAAACGATATTAATGTTGAGCCATTAAACGGATTTGGATAGTTTTGTGAAAGTGTGAACTCTTTCGGTAAAATTTCTGTTTTAGTAAATTCGTATTTGCCACTTCCATTTAAAATGGAATTATTTTTCAAATAGTAGAGTTCAAATGCGTATTGAATTTTTTCATCTTTATTTTTTGATGTGTAATAAATTTCTATTGCTTCATTAGAGTTTAAGCGACTCAAATCATCTTTTGAAAAATTCAAAACTGCTACTTCTGTTTTACCAATCTCATGGTTTATTCTCTTCCATAAAATTGCATTACTACTCCAAATCGCTCCAAGTTTAATTGAATCAATCTTTAAATTATTTTGATTGTAACTTAATGTCAAACTTAAAACATCAAGATTTTTTACTTTATTTAAATTCACATTGAACGATTTTGCAGATGTGCCAAATAATTTTACTGGCGCATTTTCATTATTAGTTGTTTGTGCGTAATTCTTCGGATTATATTTTGAAATTAAATTTCCACCTTTGTTGTTATCGTAAGCCCAATTCCAAATGTAAAGGAATAATGTCAAATCGCGCACATCAATTCTTCCATCTGGTTTTGAAATTGTGTACGGTAATGCACCACTATCAGGATAGATATCTGCAATGGCTGTATTTTGTATTTTCCATCCATTTACAAACTCAGCCAAATCAGCCGAAGTTAAATATCCATCTAAAGTAAAATCTCCGAGCATTGATAGCGTAATTGATTTTTCAACTGTATCTTTATCAATATTGCCAAGCGAATCAACTGCCCATATATTAAAATAATATGTTGTTGCACCTTTTAGCCCACTAAAAATATATTGTAAAGTGTCTTGTGGCAATTGTTTTAAAATAGAATCTCGATTATAAACATTTGATATTTGAGAAATATAAACCAGATAATTTACTGGTGCGTTCAAATCGTTTGCACGGGGCCATGCTAATATAATTGAACCTGCTAATGTTTTTTGATTACTTCCGATAAAGAAAATTCCCGGAAATTTTGGACCTTGAGAATCTAAATTAAATTTTTTGGTGATTGAATCTTTTCCCCGCATCGCCGCCAATCCTTTCGGGATCAATCTGAATTTCGCTTCTCTGGTTTCAATATTTGTAGTATCCAAACTACTAACCCACAAAAGTGTATCGGAATAATTTGGAATTGTAATACCAGAAATCTTTCCTTTCAGTCCTTTAACTTTGTTCCAATAAAATCCTCCATCAAGAGAGTATTCCGCGCTTAAAGTTATAGAATCTCCATTCGCAGAATAAAGTGAATAAACAAATTTTACTGTGTCTCGGCTCGCTTTTATCGGAGAGGTAAGCGATATAACATTAACTGGTTTACCCGGACTTGCAGAAATTATATTATTATTCAAATCAATATTGCCAACTGAATCTGCTGAGCGAACTGCAATAAAATATTTTGTAAAATTTTTTAAATCCCTTAAAGTATCAAAAGTATTTAAAGTAATTCTTGGAACTTGTGCATAAATTCCATTTGTATCGTTCTGTTTTACATAAATAAAATATTTTATCGGTCCATTTACATCTTGCGCTGTAAACCAATTTAAAATTAATATTCCTCCACTCGTATCAGCAACTACATTTTGCAATCCTAAAAATTGTGGTGGCGCATTATCAACTTTAATTTTTTTCGATAACATTGCGTTTCCATCGCCAGATCTTCCTTTTGGAGTAATGCGAACAAGCAGTTCATTATTTTCTACAAATGGAATATCTTTTTTAGATAACCATAAAAATGTGCTATTAATATTTTTATTTAAAAATTCATTTACTAACGCCTCAGGTCTTGCATCGCTCCAATTCGCTCCACCATTTTTAGAATACTCAAATTTATATCTTACTGTGTCAAGATTATCTGCATTAATGTTGTAATTAAATTTTAATGTGTCAGTTACTAAACTTGTATCGCTTGGCAAAAGTGAAAATAATTTTATTGTTGGCGCATAACCCGGCACAGCAGATAACACAACTGAATTTGAATCGCAATTACCTAATGCATCAAACGATAAAACATTAAAACTATACTTTGCAAAATTTCCCAATTTACTAACTACAACACTTGTAATTCCCTGTACTGAATCAGCGATATTAAAAATTAAATCTCCCTCTTTTTTAATATAAACTTTGTAGTAAATCGGTCCTCGTTTATCAGTCGCTATATTCCAATTCACTGTTACTTTTGCGGAGTCTGGAATTAAATTTTGCACTCCACTAAATAGTGGTGGCAAATTATCTATCGTAAAAATATTTGTTGAATCACTATATCCTTCTCCGTACGAGTTTCTCGGAGTAAATCGCACTACAACATTGTTTGTATCTGTGAAGGGAATATCCAATCTGCTCTTCCAAATAAATGTTCCACTGTATTTTTGTGGTGTTATGTTTGATGTATCGCCACTAAATCCTAAAATCTTTTTAAATGTGTTTCCTCCATTTAGTGAGTATTCAGGCGAAAATTGTACAATTTGATTTCCAAGATCTTTAATTAGATAATTTATTTTTATATCGCCACTAACCGTTTCAGCCACATCGATAAGTGTAATTGAAACAATTTTTGAATTGTCAATTTTAAATGTTCCACTTGTCCAGTAAATTCCTTCGTCGTTATCATAGACTCTAATTCTTATTTTTACATTTGCGCTATCTGGGATATCTTTTAAAGTTTGCCAATTTACACTCCCACCATATTGGCTTGATGTAATATTTGTCAATTTCCCTGTTGTCGTGGCAACGCTCCAATTCGCTTCATTATTTTTTGTGTATTCTACTTTTATATTCAGATTATCATTCTCAATATCACTTAAAAAATAATTGATAAGAATATCTTTTACTTTTGTTCCACTGATTGCCGTTGCAAGTACGCTCGGTATTTTATTTGCATCAAGTTTAAACTGAATTATATTTGACGAGCCAATCGTATCTGGCGCAGTTAACTCCAAATAAAAATCAACAACTGTATCTTTTCCTGCAATATCATTTTT
>CAYIXI010000014.1:0-41412 GCA_964367235.1 uncultured Chitinophagaceae bacterium
CGTTGCAGATAATAGTGTCATTCCAGTATGAGTATAGCGAAAATCTATACATAAGTCATTCTCAATAATGTTGCTAAATGAATTATTTTAACATTGGAATTACTTTTTTTTGCTCCATATTCTAATTGAATAATGCAACCGGGATTGCTTGCAACACAAAACTCAGTTTCAGTTTTATTTATGTTTTCCATTTTCCTATCTAAAATTTTTATTGAATCCTCGAAATGTGTAATATTGTAAACGCCAGCACTTCCGCAACACCACGAAGATTCGTTAAGCTCTTTGTACTCGATCCCAGAAATTAATTTAATTAAATCTCTCGGTTGCGAAGAAATTTTTTGCGAATGAGCCAAATGACAAGCATCGTGATAAGTAACTTTTACATTTAATTTATTTTTTGAAGGGATAAAATTTATTTTCGAGAGGAATTCTGCAAAGTCCAAAACTTTATTTGAAAAAGTTGAAAAAGAGGAATCAAAATTAATTGGATACTCTTTAATAAATGCTCCGCAACCAGCTGAGTTAGAAATTATTGCATCAAATTTTTCAACATTAAATTTACTCTTTAAAAGATTTGCTAATCGTTTGGCTTCATCGTGTTCACCATTATGTCCGTGAATTGAACCACAGCATCCTTGCATTTTCGGAATATAAACATCGCAACCTTGTTGCCTTAAAACTTCAATTGTATCATCATGAATTTTTTTAAAAGCAATATCCATAATGCAACCAGTTAATAGCGCAACTGAAAATCTTTTAGTTGCGATTGATAGATAAAATTCAAGATTGTTTTCACTATAAAAGGTTTGATTTAAGTTTGGGAATAGTAATATTTTACGATTAAATATTTTAACTAAATTAAAGAAAGAAATATTTTGAAAAAATCTTAAAATTTTAGAAATGATTATAAATCTTTTTTGATTTGAGAAGAAACCGTTAAGAAGAATTTTTTTGAGATATTTTTTAAGAACAGTTTGATTTTCAGTTGTGATGAAATTTCGAGCAGATTCAACAAGTGAGCCATATTTTACGCCAGCTGGGCATGCAGTTTCGCATGCTTGGCAATCCAAACAATAATTCATTTCACTTATAAATTCATCGGAAAGATTTATTGGATTAGAATTGAAATATTTTATTTGCTGAATTCTTCCTCGCGGAGATGAAACTTCTTTTCCACTTAAAATATATGTCGGGCAAGTTGGCAAACATAAACCACATTGAATACAACTATTTGCGGATTCTAATTGATGTTGATTCAACAAGTTCAAATCCAAAGATCCTTTGCTAAATACTCCTCAACTTGTTTTTGATTTGAAGGTAACTTCCCTTCGCATTTTGGTTTTAAATCAAAAATTTTTCCGGGATTTAAAACTGAATTTGGATCTATTGATTTTTTAATTTTACGCATCATTTCAATTCCAGGATTTGAAATTTGCTTTGTCAAATATTCTCTCTTTGCAATACCAACTCCATGTTCGCCGGTAATAGTTCCACCAAGATTTATTGATGCATCAAAAATGTCATTGACAGCACGCAAGGCATTATTTAAATTTTTTGTATCTCTCTCATCACATAAAACAATTGGGTGCAAATTTCCATCACCAGCATGTCCGAAAGTACCAATTTGCACATCATGTTTTTTAGATATGGAATTTATTTGTGTTACCATTTTTAAAAGTTCACTTCTTGGCACAACAACATCTTCGCTGATTGCAGTCGGCTTAACTCTCGCCAAAGATGAGAAAGCAATTTTACGAGCTTTTTTTAACTTCAATTCTTCGGCTGTATCTTTTGATATTTGAAATGATAACGAGTTATTTTTTAAAACAATTTCTTTAATCTTTTCACAACTCTCTTCGACATAAAATTTATTTCCATCAACTTCAATTAAAATTACTGTCTCGACTGAATTTGAAAATCCTAATTTCGCATAAGCTTCAATACATTGCAAAGTAAGTTTGTCGATGAACTCAAGCATTGATGGAGTTATTCTTGAAAGAATAATTTCATTGATAGAGTTTATCGCATCTTCGATTGTACTAAACTCAACTAAAATAGTTTTCTTCGATTCGGGAAGTGGAATAAGTTTTAAAAGTAGTTTGGAAAATATTCCGAGAGTCCCCTCCGAGCCAATAAAATAATCTTTCAAATTATATCCAGCAACATCTTTAATTGATTTTCCTCCGGTGAAAATAATTTCTCCAGTTGGTAAAACAACTTCAAGTCCTAAAACATAATTCTTTGTAACGCCATATTTTAACCCACGAAGTCCTCCAGCATTTTCTGCAACATTTCCTCCGAGTGTACTTATTGATGAACTGCCTGGATCCGGTGGGTAAAACAAATTTCTATCTTCAACATAAGATTGCAGATTTGCAGTAATTACTCCGGGCTCAACTAAAACTGTAAAATTCTTTTCATCAAATTCTAAAATTTTATTCCAATGCGAAGTTACAAGAATAATCGAATCCTCGATTGGAACTGAACCACCACTTAAACCTGTTCCACTTCCCCGCGGTACAATTGCAAATTTGTATTCATTTGCCAAACGAACAATTTTTGAAATCTCTTCTACATTATTTGGGAAAACAACTGCATCGGGTTTTTGATGAATTAACGGCGTAGCATCGTAAGAATATGAAAGCAAATATGCGTGGCTATCAAAATAATTTTTTGAGCCAACAATTTCCTTAATTTTATTTAATGTAGTTTTATTTATCATTATATTTGTACCAAGGTTAAGACAAAATAAATTAAAATTCAAGAAGGAAAATAAAATGAGTAATTCAAATAAAAGAAGTTGGGCTGAACCATTCAAAATTAAAACTGTTGAGTTGTTAAAAATGACTTCACGAGAGGAACGAGAAGTTGCAATTAAAGAAGCGGGATACAATACCTTCCTTTTGAAAAGTGATGATGTCTACATCGATTTATTGACTGATAGTGGCACAAATGCGATGAGTGACCGACAATGGGCGGGAATGATGTTGGGAGATGAATCTTATGCTGGAAGTAAAAATTATTATTTTCTTGAAGAACAAGTTAAAAAATATTATGGATATAAATATTTAGTTCCAACTCATCAAGGTCGTGGAGCAGAAAATATAATTTCAAAAATTTTAATTAAGCCGGGAGATTTTATTCCCGGTAATATGTATTTCACAACTACTCGCCTTCATCAAGAATTAGCAGGAGGTACATTTGTCGATGTCATTATAGATGAAGCACATGACTCGCAAAATTTAAATCAATTTAAAGGGAATATAGATTTACAAAAACTTGAGGACTTAATAAAAAAAGTTGGCGCAAAAAAAATTCCGTATGTCTCAGTTGCGGCGACAGTAAATATGGCTGGCGGTCAACCAATCTCGATTGAAAATCTTCGACAAGTTAGAAATCTAACTTCAAATCATAATATTAAAATTGTTTTGGATATGACCCGAGCAATTGAAAATGCATTTTTTATCAAAATGCGTGAGCCAGAATTTGCAAATAAAACTCTTGCCGAAATTGTTTTAGAAATGTGCTCGTACACTGATGCTGCAACGATGTCCGCGAAAAAAGATTTGTTAGTAAATATTGGCGGATTTTTAGCGATAAACGATTGGGATGTTTTTGAGGAGGCACGAAATATGGTTGTGGTTTACGAAGGACTTCATACTTACGGTGGACTTGCTGGACGCGATATGGAAGCAATGGCTCGCGGAATAGAAGAAGCAATGGATTTTAATCATATGAATGCACGAATTGGACAGGTTCATTATACAGCTGAAAAATTAATTGAGAAAAATATTCCAATTGTACAACCTGTTGGCGGACATGCAATTTTTATTGATGCAAAAAGATTTTTGCCACATATCGAACAATTAAAATTTCCGGCACAAACTTTAGCGGCTGAATTATATTTGGAATCTGGAATTAGAACAATGGAACGAGGAATTGTTTCTGCTGGAAGAAATAAAAATGGTGAGAATTATTTTCCAAAACTTGAACTTGTTCGATTAACTTTTCCGCGAAGAGTTTATACGCAAGCTCACTGCGATGTAACCGCCGAAGCAGTTGAAGCAGTTTATGCTAAAAGAAATGAAATCAATGGTTTGAAAATGGTTTACGAACCAAAATATTTACGATTCTTTCAAGCAAAATTTGAAAAACTATGATTGTAACTATTTTAGCTTCAGTACTAATTTTATTTTTTATTTTGATTATTTTTTATGGTCGAGGATTTTTATTGAAGCCATCTAAAGAAATCGATTTTATCGAAAATGAAAAATGCGAAATTTGCCGAAATCAATTTGATAAATCTAAAATGATAACTCGAGAGATTGGTGATTTTAAATTAATATATTTTTGTTCGGATTGCATTAAAGGTTTGGAAAAAGATTTAGCAAATTAAATTTTTGCTGATGGACATAAATTTTTCGCAGGGCAAATTGTACATTTTGGATTTCTTGCGGTACAAATTGCACGACCGTGAGAAATTAGCGCATTTGAATAATATCCCCAATCCCCTTTTGGTATAATTTTCATCAAATCAATTTCAATTTTTTCCGGACTTGAGTTTTTAGTTAATCCCAAAAGATTTGAAATTCTTTTTACATGCGTATCAACAACAACTCCTTCAAATATTTTATAATAAGTCGATAAAACGCAATTCGCAGTTTTTCTTCCAACTCCCGGAAGTTCAATCAATTTATCCATTGAGTTCGGCACAACGGAATCAAAATTATTTACAAGCGATTTTGAACAGGCAATAATATTTTTAGATTTTGCTCGATAAAATCCTGTTGAGTGAATTATTTTTTCAACATCTTTTATTTTTGCAACGGAAAGTTTTTTTGGATTTGGATATTTTTTAAACAGCGAAGGAGTAACTTGATTGACTCTTAAATCTGTACACTGCGCTGAAAGAATTGTCGAAATCAGTAATTCAAATGCAGATTGGTGATTTAAACCGACTATTGGTTTTGGATAATTTAATTTTAAGATTTTTAATATTTCATTGATGTTACGCATGATAGAAACTCAGCTTAAAAAATAAGGATGTCATCCTGAGCCAGTCGAAGGATGACATGCTCAAAATTTTGAAACTGGCATCCATTTTATAAATTCCCGCTATGGTTCGACAGGTCACGCAAAGCGTGATGGCGCCAAAGGCACTCACTCACCATGACGCGGGAATGACAGTAATTATTTTGCTTCATCTAAATTTGGCTCGTAATTTCGCACTAATTGACGATAATTTTCAGGAACACGAATCGGTTTATTAGATTCGAAATCAACCCAAACATGAAAAGCAGAATTATCGGAAATTAATTCGTTCGTCGCTTTTTTAATAATTACCCCTTGCATTACAAAACTTGAATTGCCAATTTTTGAAATTCTTGTGTGAACAATTAGCTCATCAAATAATTTTGCCGAATTAATATAATTTATTTCATTTCGCACAAGCAAAATTTTAGTGTGGGAGTTTATTGAATTAATATCGATTGAGGCGCCGATTGAATTAAAATAATTCATTCTTCCAACTTCGTAATAATGAAGATAGTTTGCGTTGTGCACAATTCCCTGCCAATCAACTTCATAATTACGGACCGAAACTTCAATGATGTTTTTGTAAAGAGGCAAATCAATATTTTTCATTTATAAATTCTTTCGATTATTTCTGCCGCAGTTTTTGTTTCATCTTCGTTAACATCAAGATGAAAAACTGCACGCATTGTTTTTTTTGTTCCAACTGAAAGTAATACTCCACTTGATTTTAAAATAGAAATATTTTCTTCGACTGATTTTCCAGTTTCTGTAATATCAATTAAAATAATATTTGTTTCAACTTTTTCGTTTTGGATTTTTATTTTTTTAGAATTTGAAATTATTTTTGCAAATATTTTTGCTTTCTCGTGATCATCTGAAAGTTTTTCAAAATTATTTTCTACAGCGTAAAGACTTGCCGCAGCTAAAATTCCAACTTGTCGCATTCCGCCACCAAAAACTTTTCTCCACTTTTTTGCTTTATCAATGAAATCTTTTTTTCCTAAAATCATCGAGCCAATTGGCGCACCGAGACCTTTCGAAAAACAGACTGAAACTGAATCAAAATATTTTGCATACTCGGCGAGTGAAATATTTGTTGCAATCGATGCGTTCCAAAGTCGTGCGCCATCAAGATGAAAATTTATTTTATTTTTATTTGCAAAATTTGAAATTCGCGCAATTTCTTCAATCGGATAAATTGATCCACCTCCGCGATTGTGTGTATTTTCCAAACAAATCAAACTTGATTTTGGCATGTAATAAACATTCGGACGAATAGCATCTTTGATTTGTTCGAGTTTCATTATTCCAAAATTTCCGCGAATAGTTTTTATCTGCACCGCAGATAATACCGCAGGCGCTGAAGTTTCATAATTAAAAATATGCGATTCTTCTTCACAAATAATTTCATCGCCGGGCGAAGTTGAAACTTTAATTGCAATTTGATTTGACATCACACCGCTCGGTACAAAAAGTCCGGCTTCTTTCCCCAATAAAGACGCCACTTTTTCTTGCAAAATAATTACTGTTGGGTCTTCGCCAAAAATATCGTCGCCAACAATTGCCTCAGCCATTGCTTTTCGCATCTCAATTGATGGCTTCGTAACTGTGTCGCTTCTTAAATCAATCATGAAAATATTTTTTAATAAATGAAAAAAGTAAAACTAAAATTGAAATTATTACTGAAGAATATACAAACCAATCGCCATGTTTTGAATAAAATGTTTGATTTTTTTCTGAATAAATATTTCCTTTTAAAATAGTTTTGTCGAACATTTTTGTTTGCGAAATAATTTCTCCTTTTGGCGAAATGATAGATGAAATTCCGCCATTTGCGCATCTTACAATCCAACGGCGATTTTCGATTGCACGAAGAATTGCAAAACGATTGTGCTGGATTGGTCCAGCGGAATCATCGTACCAACTATCGTTCGTAACTATAATTATAAACTCAGCACCTTTTTTTACAAACTTAGAAATAAATTCTGGGAATATTGATTCGTAACAAACAAGTGATGCAAAACGAGAATCTTTAAATTTAAAAATAGTTGTGTCTTTTCCTTTTCCCCAATTACTGATTCCAATTCCCCAAGCAATCGGTTTAATTAAAAAAGAAAAAGTTTCAGCAAAAGGGATTCTTTCGGCAAAAGGAACGAGACGAATTTTTGAATAAGTTTCAACTTCACTATTTTTTGGATTTAAATAAAAAATAGAATTATACGATTCATAATATTTGTTTAAACTTTCAATGTAATTGCTTGTAACTGTTGCCTCATTTTTATTTTGATATTGAACTTTTACAAATCCACTTAAAAGAGTTGAGTTTGCATCTTCGAGCATTGATGAAAGATTATATTTCATGAAATCAAATTTTAGTAAATCATAAGTGATTGCTGATTCGGGAAGAATATAAATATCAATACTATCGGATTTATTTAAATTTGGTAAAATGGAAATCAAATCGTTCCATCTATCATCGATTGCTGGAGACCATTTTTCCCAAGGATCAATATTTGGTTGAATGATTCCAACTTTAATTTCATTTTTATAATTCGGAGAGAAATCTGATTTATAAAAATTTGGTGCGAAGAAAATAAATAAAATTGCAAATTTAAATTTTAATTTCTTTTTAAAATTATAATTGGAAAGATTTATCAAAAAATAATAAATCAAAACATTCAAACTCATCACCCAAAATGATAAAGCATAAACGCCAGTAATTTCTATAAATTGAATTTTGTCAAACTCGTAAGTCAGCGTATTTCCAAGTAACATCCACGGAAAAGCGAATTCGCTGAAAGTGTAAAGCCATTCAAAAGTAACCGCAATTGCAGGGAAAAATAAAAGTGCAACATTTTTGTTGTTCCATTTGGAAATCAAAATGTAAATCCAAAAAGGAAGCATTAAAACAAATGGTTGAAAAAATAAAAGTGAAGCACCAGCCAACATTAAATAAATATCTTTATGATGAGTGAAACCGCCAACCCAATAAAGCGCAAAAATTGATGCGGTAAAAAAAGTTAAATACAAAAAACGAATTGTAGATTTGAAGCCGTTTAAATTATCCAATAAAATAAAAAGAGGGACGAATGCAATACAACTAATAATTCCAAATTGATTTGGTGGAAATGAAATGCCAAATAAAATTCCAGTTAATAAAGATAGAAATACTTTTTTATGCAGTGACATCTTCAAATATCTTCGGTAGAGATTTTTTAATACAAAATAAAATGAAATACGAAATTACAAAACCAACAATTGCTCCTGCTAAAATATCAAGTGGATAGTGAACTCCAACATAAATTCTTGAGTAAGCAATCAGAAATCCGAAAACTAAATAATGAGTTTTGTAATTTTTATAAAATTTAGAAAATAAAGTTACAAAGGCGAATGCATTTGTCGCGTGTGATGATGGAAAAGAAAATCCTCCACCACAAGGAACAAGTAACCGAATATTTTCTGTTTCAAAACAGGGACGAACTCTTTCGAAGAAATGTTTTAGAAATTGACTTGAAACTTGGTCTGTAATAATTAAAGTTAAAATTAAAAAGAGAGTTGTAATTTTTGATTTCTTTTTGCCTGCAGTAAAAATAAAAAGTAGTAAACAGATCAAACTGATTTGTATAAATTTTATTTTGTTTAATTCGGTAAGTGTTACAAAGAAATTATCTAAAAATGGAAGTGATAAATCATTATTCAAAAAATAGAAAATAAACCTATCAAAATTTAAAATATTTTCAATCATTATTTATTTTTGGAGAAAAATAATTTGCGAACTATCAAAACGATTAGAACAAATAAAATAATTCCGGTTATTATTTGTCCATAAATACTTAAATAAATACCGATTGATTTCCAATTTGCTCCGAGCGAAATTCCGAAATATAAAAGTAAAATATTCCAAACAAGCGAACTTATCGAAGAGAGAGATAATGTTGATGGCAAATGCAAATGCATCAAACCAGCGGCGAATGAAATAAATGCTCTTGTGCCAGATAAAAACCGATTTAAAATTATTATCCAAAAACCGTAATGAACATACCACTTTTCGATTTTATCAAGCGATTCGGCTGTTACAAATTTGTAATATTGATTGTTCACAATTGCCATTCCGAATTTATTGCCGAGGAAATACATTGAAAAAAAACCAATTGTGCCACCAAGTGTTGCAAATATTACTGCAGGAATAAAACTAATTATCTGAAGTGAAATTAATGAACCACAAAATACAATTAACAAATCGCTCGGCACGGGAGGAAAAATATTTTCGAGCCATGCAAAAAAGAAAATTGAAAAGTAAATCCAAATTGGATCGAGTGAAAAAACAAATTGCGTAATTTGTTCCATTTTATTTTTTAAAGATTAAAGCAACTGCATGCGCGGCAATACCCTTTTCGTTTCCGATTGCATCAAGATTTTCATTTGTTGTGGCTTTTATGGAAATTTGATTTAGTTCGATTTCTAAAACAGATGAAATCTTATTCCTCATCTCATCAACAAATGAAATTATTTTTGGGCTTTGTAAAACTATAGTTGAGTCGATATTTGATATTTCAAAATTATTCTCTTTTAAAAGAGTTGAAACTTTCTTTAACAAAATTAAACTTGAAATATTTTTAAATTTCGATTTTGTATCGGGAAAATGTTTTCCAATATCTCCGAGTGCTGATGCACCAAGTAACGCATCGCAAATTGCGTGAATCAAAACATCTCCATCGGAGTGCGCAATAATTTTTTTATTAAATGTAATTTTTACACCGCCAAGTGTAAATCCATCGCCACTCTCAAACTGATGAATATCAAATCCGTATCCTATTCTCATTATCCTGTAATTTTAAAGTTTAAAAATAAGTTTGTTACGTTTGACCAATTTATTTCAACATTTTCAACGCGAGAGTTTTTTGGTCCAATCTTTAAATGTGAAATTAATTTTTCAATCTTTTCCTTCTCTCCTTCAGCAATCACAAAAACTGATGAATCGAAATTATTTTGAACCGTTCCTTTTAACTCTAAATTTTGCGCATGCTGATTTACAAACCATCTAAATCCAACACCTTGAACTTTACCAATTACTTTAATTTCAGCGCGAACTAAATTCATTCAAATATTTTTATGATTTAATTTTTTAAAGAATATTCCAATAAATTCAGATATTAAAATTCCTAAAATTATCAATCCTCCACCAATTACCCCCATCGTACCAATTCGTTCAGATAAAAAATAAAAGGCTAAAATCGACGCAATTACGGGCTCTACAGAGAAAATTAATACCGCTTTTGTCGGTGTTGTATCTTTTTGATAATTAGTTTGAACATAAGTTGTAATTATTGTTGCAAAAATTATCATGTAAGCGAGCATTGTAAACATATCAAAATTAAAAATAAATTTAATACTTTCTGTTGGTAATGCAAATAATGCAATCACTCCGGTTGTAATCATTTGCAAAAAAGAAATTTTGTAAATATTCTCATCTCTTGAATAAACATCCAAATAAACTATATAAATTCCAAACAAAATTGATCCACACAAAACCATTAAATCGCCTTTATTGATATTTGTTTCGATTGGATAAGTAAGAAAATAAAGTCCTAAAATTACAACTGCAATACCAATAACATTTGCGATGTTTGGTTTTTTCTTAATGATAAATATTTGCGCAAATGGAGTAAAAACAACCATCATGCCAGTGATAAATGCCGCTTTTGATGCTGTTGTAAAAGTTAGTCCGATTGTTTGAATTACAATTCCGATTCCAACTAAAATTCCGAGTGAGATTCCTTTTTTCAATGAAGTTTTAGAAAAATTTTGGAGTTGATTTCGAAAAAGGAAATAAAAAATAATTGTAGCAATAAAATATCTTAAAACAAGAAATAAAAAAGGAGATAAATAATTTAAAAGGAATTTAAAAATTACAAATGTACTTGCCCAAATAAATCCTAAAAGTAGTAAATATAATTCAGCGCGTGATTGTTTTGTCATGCTGATATTTTAATAGTTGAAATTTTATTTAAATATTTTATCTCTCCTTCGCAAATTGTCATGTGGACATCATAATTTTTATCCATCAAAACTAAATCTGCATCTTTACCAACAGCAATTATTCCTTTTTTGTTTTCAACATTTAAAACTTTCGCGCCGTTTAACGATGCCATTCTCACAGCTTCGGTAATCGGAACATCGACAAGCTCAACCATATTTTTAATTGCGCGATTCATTGTTAAAGTACTTCCAGCCAAAGTTCCATCAGCAAGAGTTGCTTTTAAATTTTTCACAAATATTTTTTGATCCATAAAAGTATATTCGCCATTTGGCATTCCGCCAGCACGAATCGAATCGGTAATTAAAATTATTCCGCCGCTACCTTTCATTTTATAAATTAATTTCATCACAATCGGATCGACATGAATTGCATCGGCAATAAGTTCGACTTTAAGTTCATTTCTTAATAAAGCCGCAGCAATTACGCCCGGTTTTCTGTGGTGAAATTCATTCATCGCATTAAATAAATGCGTAACATGCGCCGCGCCGTTATCAATTGCAATTTCAATTTCGTGATACTCAGCGTTCGAGTGACCAATCGAAAGTACAACTCCACTGCTTGCGGCTTCTCGCATTACATCAACATTGCCTGCAAGTTCGGGCGCAATTGTCATAATTTTCAAAAATCCGTTTGACGCAGAAAATAATTTCTTCCATTTTTTTACATCGGGTTTCCACAAATATTCTTCCTTCATCGCTCCTTTTAAATCTTTATTGATGAAAGGTCCTTCCATGTGAATTCCCCAAATATTTGTTTTTTTATTTGACAAAGCGAATTTTGAAATTCTTTTTACATCTTTTACAAGATTTGGAAGTGGCTTTGAGTAAAGCGATGCTAAAATTCCTGTTGTGCCATTTTTGAAAAAATATTCAGATATTTTTTTTAGCGATTCAGTAGAGTCATCGGCAAATCCAAATCCTCCACCACCGTGAACAAGCAAGTCGATAAATCCCGGCGTCAACATCATTCCTTTGCAATCGTAAATTTTTGTTGATGGAGGAATATTTATTTCACTTGTTAAACCAACTGCATCAATTTTAGATTTTGATACAATTAATGTTGCCGGTTCGATAATCCGAAACGGAGTAATTACTTTTACATTTTTTAGTGCATATTTCATTTTTTTATTTCCGCATTTTTTTGAATTTGTAAAAAACTCTCCGCAATATCATTTGATTTAAAAATTGCATTTCCTGCTACCAAAATATGAACACCCGACTCAACTACTCTCGAGGCATTTGCTAAATCGATACCGCCATCAATTTCAATAATCATTTTCGGATTTATATTTTTAATCTCTTTAACTTTTTCAAGCGACGACTCAATAAAACTTTGTCCGCCAAAACCTGGTTCAACCGACATTACTAAAACCATATCAACCAAATTTAAATATGGTTCAATTTGCGAAACCGAAGTATTTGGTTTGAGCGAAATTGAAGCTTTTATATTTTGATTTTTAATTTCATTTAATGTTGCCAAAACATCTTTGCACGCCTCAACATGAATTGTAATATTATCCGCACCCGATTTTACAAATTGCGAAATATATCTAATTGGCTCATCAATCATCAAATGCACATCAAGCGGAAGATTTGTAATTTTATTTATTGTCGAAACAATCTCGGGACCAAAACTAATATTAGGTACAAAATGCCCATCCATTATATCTAAATGAAGAATTTTTGCACCAGCATCTTCAACAATTTTTATTTGTTCGGCTAATTCCGAAAAATCTGCGGCAAGTATTGACGGAGCTACGATTGGGTACATTTAATTTTCGATATTTAATTTTTTATTTGGTTCGGTTGCAATAAATAAATCAATTGGTTGATTTAAAATTATTGGCTCGCTCGAGCGTGGAAATTGGTCAACAATAATATTTGGTTTTTCCATTTCTGATGGAACATAATTTAATTTACCAATTGTAAAACCGGAATTTACAATTATTTTTTCAGCTTCGGTAATTTTTAACCCGACTAAATTCGGAGTTAAAATATTTGAGGATTCTTCACCGAAACTCAAAACTATATTTACAAAACTTCCTTTTTGGATTTTTGTACTTGGAAAAATGTTTTGAGATTTTACTGTTCCCTTCGGAAAATTTAACGAAGTGTCGTGTAATACTTCTCCGATTTTCAAACCAAATCTTTGCAAAATAAATTTTGCATCGCGAAAAGTTTTTCCAATTAACGATGGAGTTTCAACAAACTGTTCACCACCAGAAATTAGCAAATAAACTCTTCTTCCTATTTTAACTTCTATATTTGGGTTCGGATTTTGAGAAATCACTGCGCCAACAGGAAATCTATTATCAATTCTAAAATCACTTCGAACTGCCTCGAGTTGAGATTTTTTCAATTTTTCAATTGCTTCATCTTCCTTTAATCCTATTACATTTGGTACTTTTGCAATTGAATTTTTTTGAACAACCGAAGGCATAATAAAACTATCAAGTACAAAAATAAAAAGAAAAAAAACGCCAGATAAAATTAAAAAATAGCGAAATAGTTTTTTTAAAAAATTATTCCAATTGCTACTCACTTAAATTTTACTTCCTTCCCATTTTTAGAAGATTTTACAATCGCTTCAATAATTTTCATTCTAATCAAAGATTCATCAACAGGAGAAATTAGTGGATGCAATCCTTTAATCGCACCGACAAAATGTTTCAATTCATTTTCGTAAGAACGATAAAATATATTTTCAGAACTTTGGATTTTTGTTGGAGTAACATTTACAACTGTGTCATCAATTTTTTTCATCACATGAAGCGGAGCGATTTTGCCGTAACCATTTTCGCCGTGAATATTACAATAAAAAAGCTCGCGTTCGACAAAAACTCCTTCGCTAACTTCAAGTGAAAAAGTAGAACCATTTTTCATTCCGAGCAAAGAAACAGAAGTATGCTCAGCCTTATTTTTTGGCAAAAAATAATTCACTGCATTAACTCGTTCAACATCGGGGTAACCAGTCATCCAAAGCGCTAAATCGAGCATAACAATTCCCATATCGAGCAATGCGCCACTTGTTTGATTTCTCTCTTTTTTATTTGAAAAAAAATCTTGCAACGATTTTCTCAACCAACCGGTTTTGACATAATAAATTTTTCCAAGTTCTTTGCTTTCGATAATGCTTCGAAGCAACATTACATCTGGTCGAAAGCGATTATTCATTCCTGCCATCACTTTTCTATTTTTTGATTTTGCGGCTTGAACAATTTCTTTTACATCGTCATAAGTTCTTGCAACTGGTTTTTCGATAAAGACATCTTTGCCAGCATCGATTGCCGCAAGCGCAATTTCTTTATGTGAGTCGGTTGAAGTACAAATGTGAATTGCATTTATACTTTCAATATCAAGTAATTTTCTGTAATCAGAAAATGAATTTTTGATATTGAATTTATCACCGACAGCTTTTGCCCGAGTTTCATCGTGGTCACAAAGCGCGGTCAATTCAACATCATTTAGTTTTGAAAGAATTGGTAAATGAATTACTTGCGCAATTCTCCCAGATCCGATAATTCCTAATTTTATTTTTGACATAATTATATTAATATTTGTTCTGTAACATTATTGAAATAAAAATCTTTAATTGTTTTTGCTAATCCAACTGCATCAAGTGAAAGTAATTTGTAAAGCTCATCTGGTTTTCCATGTGTGATAAATTCGTCGGGCAAACCAAGATTTAAGACTTGCAAGTTGGTGCAATTTAATTTTGCAATCTCTTCTAAAACTGCAGAACCAAATCCACCAAAAATACTATTGTCTTCAATCGTAACAATTTTTGTAAATTTTTTAGATAAATCTCTCAGACAATCAACATCAATTGGTTTTGCGTAACGCATGTTGATTACTTCAGTTGAGACATTTGATTCGTTTAAAATTTCGGATGCTTTAATTGCATGCTCGACCATATTACCAATTGCTAAAATTGCAATTTGATTTCCTTCAACAACAGTTTCAGATTTTCCAATTTCAAGTATTTCAAAATTATCGACAACATTTACACCAATTGCATTTCCTCGAGGATAACGAATCGCAACTGCACCTTTTTTATATTGAATTGCAGTGAACAACATATCGCGAAGTTCTTTTTCATCTTTTGGCGACATTATTACCATATTCGGAATACATCGCAAATAAGTTAAATCAAAAGTTCCGTGATGAGTTGCGCCATCAGCGCCAACTAATCCACCTCTATCCAAAACAAAAACTACATTTAAATTTTGTATCGCCACATCGTGTATAATTGAATCGTACGCTCGTTGAAGAAAAGAAGAATAAATCGCAACAACCGGAATCAATCCTTCCGTTGCAAGTCCAGCCGCAAAAGTAACAGCGTGTTGCTCGGCGATTCCAACATCAAAAAATTTATCGGGATAAGTTTTTTGTAAATACGACAACCCAGTTCCATCTGGCATTGCGGCGGTGATACCAACAACCTTCGAATTATCTTTACAAATTTCGACTAATGCCTTACCAAATATAGAAGTATAACTCTGCAATGAATTTGAAATCTCATTTGCTTTTCCCGTTTCGATATTAAAAGGAGTAACGCCGTGAAGTCGCGTAACTTCCGCTTCGGCAGGTGCGTAACCTTTTCCCTTTTCCGTAATGAGATGAATTAAAATCGGACCGTTTAATTCTTTTGTATGATTAAAAATTTCAACTAATTTTGAAACATTGTGGCCATTGAATGGACCGAAATATCTAAAACCGAAAGCTTCAAAAAGCATTCCCGGAGTAACTATTGACTTAACTCCCTTTTCAAATTTTTGCGCAACATGACGAAGTCTGTCGCCGAAAGAATCAAGTTTGCCAGTTAAATTCCAAACATCAGCTTTAAATTTATTATACGCTGGATGAGTCAGCATTTCTGTAAAATAATTTTGGATTGACCAAGTTGAAGGTTGAATTGAAGAAAGAGAATTCATTTTATTGTCATTGAGAATGACGATAAGATTTTTTTTGAGCAGTCCGCAGTTGTTCATCGCTTCGTACGCCATTCCGCCAGTTAAAGATCCATCGCCAACAATTGCAACAACTTTGTAATTATCTTTATTCAAATCTCGTGCAGTTGCAATTCCGAGCGCCGCTGAGATTGCTGTACTTGCATGACCTGCACCAAAAACATCAAACTCGCTTTCATCTCTTTTTAAAAATCCACTCAATCCACCAAATTGACGAAGAGAATACATTAAATCTTTTCTACCAGTTAAAATTTTGTGAGGATAACATTGATGTCCAACATCCCAAATTAATTTATCAGTGGGAGTATTGAATTCATAATGAAGAGCAATTGTTAACTCGACAACTCCCAAACCAGCACCGAGATGTCCGCCAGTTTTTGAAACTGAATCAACTAAAAATTCTCTTAACTCCGATGCAAGAGTTTTTAAAGATGAAACAGGAAGTTTTCGTAAATCTTCGGGAAGATTTATATCTTTTAAATATTTTGTTTTACTTAAATCCATTATTATTCAAATTTAGATAAATCAAATTTACCAGTTTGAGATTTTATTAGTTGCTTAACTTTTAATTCTGCATTGTTTAAATAATCGTAAGATTCGGAAGATATTTTAATTGCTTCCTCAAAAAGTTGAAGAGATTCGTCTAAAGATATTTCTCCCCCTTCAAGTTGTTCAACAATTTCTTGCAGTCGATTTAGTTGAGATTCAAAATTATTTTTGGTTGATTTTTTCATTTTATTATTTCTGACTTATTTCGGCAGTTGATTTTCCTTTTTTAAATGTAATTTCAATTTTATCTTTTAATGATAAATCGTTCGCATCGGAAATTATTTTATTATTTTTTCTAACTATTGAAAATCCGCGTCGAAGAATATTTTCTGGTTTAAGCGCAACTAACTTTCCATCAAAATTAGTTAATTGATTTTTTTTGTTCGTCATCAAATAATTCATCGATTTATCAAGGCGATGAACTAAATCATCATTTTGTTGAGAATAATTTTTTATCAATTGTTTAGGAATGTTAAATGCATAACTATTTATAAAACCTGAAATTGACTTAAACTCAGAATCAATAAGATTTTCCAATCTATTTTTACAATTATACAAAAGATTATTTATAGTTTCAATTAGTTCAGATTTGTCTTTAACAACAAGTTCCGCCGCGGCAGATGGAGTTGGAGCGCGAAGGTCGCTGACAAAATCTGCGATTGTAAAATCAATTTCGTGCCCAACTGCACTTACAATTGGAATTTTAGAATTAGAAATTGCGCGTGCAACTATTTCCTCGTTGAAAGCCCACAAATCTTCGAGCGAGCCACCACCACGACCAACAATTATTAAATCAACAATGTTTTGTTCATTTAAAATTTTAATTGCTTCGGCAATCTCATTTTTGGCTTCATCGCCTTGAACTTTTACTGGAAAAATAATTATTTCAACTGATGGCATTCTTCGAGATAAAATATTTATCATATCGCGAATTGCCGCACCTGTGGGAGAAGTTACTATTCCAATTTTTTCGGGAAACTCGGGAAGTGATTTTTTCCTTTCGTTATCAAATAATCCTTCAGCCAATAATTTATTTTTTAATTCTTCATATCGAAGTTGAAGTTCGCCAATTCCTTTTGGAATAATTTTATTGCAATCAAGTTGATAATTTCCGCGAGGTTCGTAAACTGTAATACTTCCCTGCAAAATTACTTTCATTCCATTTTTAATTTTAAAAGATTGAAGAGCAACTTTACTTCTCCACATTACAACAGAAATTATCGCGGAAGAATCTTTCAAAGTAAAATAGAGATGACCGGAAGTGTGATAAGTGCAATTGGATACTTCTCCTTCAACTTGAATGATGGGAAATAATTCTTCGAGATTTTTTTTAATTAATCTCGTTAACTCAGAAACTGAAAATATTAACGGAGTGAAATTCACAAATGAATTTAATAAATTTTTGTCAATTAAAGAATTTGTTCAAATCATAAAGAGTTAGTATTTTAACAAAAGAGAAAATTATGAAAACAGATATTTTAGCAATTGGCGCACACCCAGACGACATTGAATTAAGTTGTGCTGGAATTATTGCAAAAAATGTTAAAAACGGAAAAAGTGTTTCCGTTTTAGATTTGACCGAAGGCGAACTTGGAACCCGCGGAAATAGAAAAATTAGAATAGAAGAGGCAAAAGAATCTGCAAAAATTCTCGGACTTCAAAGCAGAATTAATTTAAAATTACCCGACGGAAACATTGAGGTTTCTAAAAAAAATATTCTAAAAGTTGTTTCAGTTATTCGCGAACTTCGTCCTGAAATTTTATTAATTCCGCATTTTTACGAGCGCCATCCCGACCACGAACATGCTCACCAATTGGCGAAAGAAGCGTGGTTTTATGCTGGACTTGAAAAAATTAAAACCACATTAAATGGAAAAATTCAAAAGCCACATCGCCCTAAAAAATATTTTCACTTTATGCAGAAATATGAATTCACTCCAAGTTTTATTGTTGATGTGAGTGATGTTTACGAGACAAAATTAAAATCAATCAAAGCATTCGCTTCTCAATTTTTTAATCCGCAAAGTATCGAGCCAGAAACAATTTTATCATCGAAAGAATTTTTAAATTTTATTGAGTCGCGCGATAAACATTTTGGTGCGATGATTGGTGTAAAATATGGCGAAGCATTATTTTCGTACGAACCAGTAAAAATAAATGATTTATTTACACAAATATAGAAAGTGAAATAAAATGAAATACTCACCGAAAAAACTTTTATTAGTTTTTACAATTCTTCTTTTTACTTTTGGAATTTATTCTTTTTATAAAACTATGTTCCGAGAATTTCATCCTGTAATTTCTTCTCAACCAAAAATAGAATATTTCGAAACAATCTCAAACGAAAAAATAGAAAGCAAATTAATCACACCAACTTTTAATGAAAATTATTTGAGTTTTAATTTAAGCGATTTGCATAAATACAAACTTGTAAGATTTTTTGACCCTCAGAAAAAAATATCTATTCCGATAATTGCATATTTCACTTCCGATGGAAGAATTGTAACAGCATTTAGTTTGAGTGAGAATTGTAAGTCGCAAGATTTTTATTTGCAAGGAGCAAACATTCATTGTGCAAATTGCCCGAGTTATTGGAATAAGGAAAGTTTAGAAGCGTATGCTTGTTGCTCAAATTATTATCCGCAACCTTTTAATAGCAAGTTAGATGGCGATGTTGTTAAAATTCCGTACGAAGTTTTAACGAACTGGAAACCGCGTCAATAATTTATATTACTTTCTTTAACTCTTTTTATAATTGTAATTATAAATCCAAGCAAAAGTAAAACCGTTCCAATCCAAACTAAATTTATAAATGGTTTGACGCTAATTTCTGCAATCAAAGTTTCTTTATTTACTTGATTTGAAATATCGCTTGAATTTACGGTGATAATTATAGGTTTTGATTTTGAATCTGCACCGGTGGAAACAGTTTTAATTTTTAAATTATACTTTCCAAAATTCGATTCCGAATAACTTACATTTCCTTTTTCCATTGTCATTGTAAGATTAATGATTTCTTTTTTTCCATTTTCAGAAATCTCAAGTGGAACTGTAATTAAATTTCCTTTTCCTTTAACGACTTCAAAAGTAAAACTTTTATAAAGTATTGATAAATTTTCATGAGTAGATTTCAGATTCGGAAGAAGTTCTAAATCTGTTCCAAGATTTTTTGGTTCTTCAAGCGAAACCGGCGAAACATATAAATCTTTTGTGTAAAGATTAATAATATCGGGATGGCGAATTAAATTATTATCTTGCGGATTAAAAACCATTATCGGCGCAACTTTATGAATTGATTTTCCATCTTCAATTTTTATATCAAAAGCATACCTGTTTGGAGAAACTTGCGAGTATCCTTCATAAATAAAATTATAACCAAAAGTAGAATAAGATTTTCCTTGCTCAAGCGATAAAGTTTTTTTGTCATCATATTTTGATGAAGTAATAAATCCAATTAACATTAACGCCAAACCAATGTGCGCAACCGAACCACCAACATGTTTTGCAGTTTCTTTTGAAATTTTATAAGCAGTATAAATATTTACAAACAATGCCAGCAGTGATGAAAAAATATAAACTAAAATAAATATTTCATTCACTCCAATGTAAATTGCAAAAATAGTTCCAATCAAAGATAAAATTGATGGAACAATTAAACTTTTTAAAAATTGATCTAATTTTGAACTCTGCCACCAAAGTAATTGCCCGAAAGAAATTAGTAATGCTAAAATAATTGTTAGTGGAAGCGCAGTATTATTGTAATACGAAATATCAACCGCTGAGATTTTTCCTTTAATTATATTTGTAATTATTGGAGATGAAGTACCAAGCGCAACAAAAAAAGAGAGTAAAACTAAAACTGCCGCTCCAAGAAATAAAGCAAAATCGCGAGAGAGAATTGTATGTTTAACTTCAATCTTCGGCATATCTTTCGATCTGTAAATCATCAAACCAAAACCGATAATCATAAACATAAACATCACACCAATTAATAACCAGTAAACTAACATTCCCGGATCAACAAATGAATGAACTGATGTATCGCCTAAAACTCCGCTTCTGGTTAAAAATGTTGAATACAATACCAATATAAAGGACAAAATGCTGAGCGCGAAATTTGTTTTCAAAAAACTTCCGCTGTTACTTTGTGTTAGCATTGTGTGAATTAGCGCAACGCTTGTCAGCCACGGAACGAATGAAGAATTTTCAACTGGATCCCAACCCCAAAATCCGCCCCAACCTAAAGTTTCGTAAGCCCAATATCCGCCTAAAATTATTCCCGTGCCAAGTGAGAGCGATGCAAAAACAACCCACGGCTTTGCAACTTTTATCCAAAATGTAAAATCTTTTTTTAGAAGTGCGGCTACTGCATGAGCAAATGGAACTGCAAGTGCTGTGAATCCTAAAAATAAAATTGGTGGATGAATTACCATCCAATAATTTTGTAAAAGTGGATTTAGTCCGCGACCTTCGGTTGGAATTTGTGCCCAAATTCCTTTTGCTTGATCAACCCAAATATAATTATCGACATTTGGAATTCCGGATTTTAAAAGATCAGCGGGAAAAACTTCCCAAATAAATGTAAAAGGATTTTTTACTACAATCATCAAAAGTAGCGATGCGTATATCAAAGAATAAATCGACATCAATTCTATTTCATAATTTCTTTTGATGGAATATTGTAATAAAAATATTCCGAGTAATCCGGTGAGCAAAGCCCAAAGTGTAAAACTTCCCTCTTGCCCTGCGTAAAAAGTTGAGAAAAGTAGACTTGGTGATAAATCTGTTGAGCTGTGTCCCCAAATATAATTGTATTCAAAATGATGAGTCATGATAAAATAAATCATCAGTGCAGATGAAAACATAATTGAGACAACACCGAAATGAAAAAACATTCGTGCCCACGAAGTCATGGTTGAAGTTTTTTTAAAATATGAATAAAAATAAAGTAGCGAAGATAATATTGCAGAGGCAAATGCAATTCTTATTAATAAAGTTCCGAACATAATTAAATTTTATAAAGTGCGTTGAACAGCTTTTGAATCGCCTTCATATTTTGAAGGACATTTTGTTAAAATATCATTTGCATAAAAAATGTTATCGCGAAATCTTCCTTTGGCAACAATGCTTGTAGCAATTTCAAAATTATTTGGTTTCGATCCGTACAAAATAACTTTCACCGATTTTTCGTTATCGTCCTTCATAAAAAAAGTAAAAGTATTTTTGTTTGGATTATAATCTGTCTCAAGTTCGCTTTGCCAAACACCTTTAACTTGAACTTTTTTTTCCATCGTAATGGCTTGTTCAAAATTTGTGTATTCGATGTTGTTCGAGTTAAACGAATCAACAGCAAAATATAACGATACCGCAACGACCAAAACGCCAAGTATTACTTTGATATTCATAATTAATTCCTTTTTTCTAAATTGTTAAGTTTCTTTTCTATTTTGAAAAGATAAAATATTACACCAATCCAAATTGCAAGTGTGATTGATAAAACAATGTACATTTGATTTTGTGCGAAAAAATCCATTATTCCTCCGATTCGTTTTTATTTTCTAAAACTAAAAGTCTGTATCGTAAATTAAAAATCCAAAAATATAAAAGTGTAAAACCAATTAGTCCGATAAAAAAAAGTGTTAACATATTTGGCGCCATTTTAAATTGAACAATCGGACCTGCACCTTCAGTATCACCTTTTGAACCGGGATGAAGTCCGCTTGTAATTCGTGGCAAAATAAAAATAAAAAATGGCACAGTTACGCCAGCTAAAATCGAATAGACAGAAGAAATTCGTGCTCGCTTAACTTTTTCTGAGATTGAAGAACGCAAAACAAAATATGCTGAATAAATCATCAGCAAAATAAAAATTGAAGTTTGTCGCGGATCCCAATTCCAAAACGAACCCCAATTAAATTTTGCCCAAATTGCGCCAGTTACAGTTGCAAGAATACAGAATAAAAATCCAAGCTCGGCTGATGCAATTGATTTTAATTCGTAGTTAAAATCTTTTTTTTGGAGATAAAGAAATCCGTAAACAAGCGACATCGTAAATGCAATTGTTGCAGTCCATGCGGTTGGGACATGAAAAATTACATTTCGAATTTTTTCTTCAAGACCAATTACAATTGGAAATTGCCAAAAATGTTCGGGCTTTGCCACAAGTGGAAAAGAAATTCCTAAAACAATTTGAATCGTAATTAAAAAGATTGTTGTGTATTTAATTATCCGCATTACTCACTCCAAAGATATGTAATTAAATATAAACTTATTAAAATCAAACTAATGTTATATCCAATCATAAAAGAAAAATGTCCGCGCATTTCTGAAAAAAAAGCACCTTCGATTGAAAGTTGCGATGCTTGAATCAAAGTCATTAAAAGTGGAATTAAAATCGGAAAAGATAAAACTGTGTACAAAGTTGTCGATGAATTTACTTTTGAAATTATCGCCGCAACAATTGTAGAAACTGATGCGATGCCGATGCTTCCTAAAATCATAACTAAAATAAAAAATAAATTTGCACTAAAAGTATCGATGAAAAGTGAAAATAAAATCAAAATGAAAAAATTTACTAAAATCGTAAAGATGGCATTAAATAATAGTTTTCCGATGAAAACGCTTTGGCTTGATGCGAGTTGAAACAAAAATAAAAATGTGCCTCTCTCCTCTTCTTTTACAAAAACGCGCGATAAGCCGCTCATTGCCGCGAAGATTGAAACTATCCAATAAAAACTAATTGTAGTCGGGATTGAAATTGATTCGTTGCCAACTGCAAATAAAATTATTGAAAGAGTTGTGATTGTAAAAAGAAGTTGCGTGTTAAACGAAACTCTTGTTCGGAACTCCGATTTTACATCTTTTAAAAATATTATATTTGAATAACTCACTGAACAAAAATATCTAAATTTTAGTTTGAATTCAATAAAGATAAGTCAACAATCTCGTTTGCAAATTGCAATTCATCTTTTTCGTTTGTGGCATAAATTAAACAACTTGTGGATTGAATTTCTTTTAAGAAATCAAAAACTATTTTTTTTCCTTCATCATCTAAATTTGAAGTTGGCTCGTCAATAAAAATAAAATCTGATTTTAAAATATTTGCGATACAATATTTTAATCGTTGCTTCATTCCGCTCGAATAATGCCCAACCTCTTTTTTTGAATGATTAAATAAACTAAAACGATTCAGTTCATCATTAATCAAATCGTTAGAAATATATTTTGATTTTAATTTTATAGCGAGTTCGATATTTTCTAACGCAGTAAATTCTTCGTACAAATTAAAATATGGCGCAACAAAAGAAATATTTTGATAGATAATTTGGCTTTCAATTTCTTTATTATCGCAAAAATATTTTACATCTCCTTTTGAAGGATGAATATATTTTAGTAAAATTTTTAATAGTGTCGATTTACCAGAACCGTTTGAACCAGTGATTGCAATTGAGTTTCCAACAAAAGCATTAAAGGAAACATTTTTAAATATTTTTTGAGAGTTAAATGTTTTTGAAATTTTATCGGCGAGTAGAGAATATATTTTCATTTTATAACCGCAAACTTTCCTTCGTAATTATTTTTAGTAGTTTTTATTTTGTAATAATATACACCAGAAGATATTATTTTTTCGTTCAAATCAATTCCATTCCACGAAATAAATTTCTTTCCGGTAAATTGATTTACCGATAAAGTATTGCTGAAAATATTTTCAAAAAGTGAATTGTAAATTTCAAGCGTAGCAAGATTATCGTTTTCATTTACAAGTGGAAAATTGAGTTGCGAAATACTTGGCTTAAATGGATTTGGATAAACTGAACTGAATATTTTTTTATTTTCTCCAAAATCATTTAAAGTTGTAATATTCCAAAAATTAAAATCGACATTTTGCAATTTGTAGTTATTACTTTCTAAAAATAAAGAATACGCTTTTGGTGTAAAATTATTTGATTTATTTAAATTTGAAATTAAAACAAATGAAGAA
Source organism: uncultured Chitinophagaceae bacterium (assembly GCA_964367235.1). Taxonomy (GTDB): domain Bacteria; phylum Bacteroidota; class Ignavibacteria; order UBA10030; family UBA8401; genus JBBTLW01. Next base: position 24,574 of record CAYIXI010000014.1, read on the forward strand.
TCAACACCATTTTTGATTAAATAAAAATGAGATGTAAACGGATTTGAAGTACGGTTTATCAAACTATTGTTTTGGAAAATAATTGTTTCGGTATAATTTAGATATGGAAAATTAAATCCATCATCATAAAAATTATCTTCTTTAAATTTACTTGCTTTTAAATTTAAAAATGAAAAATTCGTGAACTCTCTTTCCAAGGTAGAATTATATTTTCTCAAATTATTTTTCAGCGCAACACTTGGTAAATATTCTTCAACATCATCCCACCATGATTTTAGAAATTCAATTCCAAATTTATTTTTTAAATAAACTCCCCAAATCGCTCTCTCGTAACCGGGATAAAATTCTTTTTGAAAAAGTGAAATCGAACTTATATCATCGAAGTATATTTTTAAATCAAAAAGGTAATCTTTTACATTTGGAAAAATAATTTTCTCGAAAGATTCCGCGATTAGTTCGTAAAAATAAAATTCCTCTTCCCAAATTCCGTAATTCCCAATTTGTATTGCATGGAAAAATTCATGCGCGCAAGTTGCTTTCAAAGCGTCAATTCCTTTAGTTCGGTAGCCAATTCCAAAATCATTATCGACTACAATAAAAGTAAAATATTTTTTATGCGAAGTATCGGACTGGATATAAATATTTTGTTCCAAATCTGTGTATCCAAAAATACCGTCGGGTTGATTTACAATAAATACTTCGTAAAAATTATTTTTCGGTGGTTGCGAAAATTTATTAATCGTGCACTCGTTTTCCAAAACATAATCAAAAATGAAAGAGACTGAATCAATATAATTTTTATACGAATTTGGAATTGAATTTCCAGTAAAATCAACAAGTGAAGGTAAATTATTATTTATGTTTGTTGTATCGAAGTGAATTTTAAAAAATCCACTTTTAGATATTTTAAAAGTTTGAAGTTGAGGTTTGTCAACTATTTTAAAATTTAGATTAGCGTTTGCAGATTTTTTCTCAGTCGATGAAACTATAAAATGAGTTAAACATTTTTGGTTTGTTGATTGAGAAAATAAAAATTCAGATGATAATAAAAATATAAATGCAAACCGTTTCATTTTTTATTTTCAATTCTGATTGCCGAATTATTTTGAGTTGCGAAAATTATATTTTCTTGGATTAAATTATCCGTTTGATTAAACCAAAGAGTGTACATATTTGAGCCATTAAATAAAATAATTTCCTTTTGCGAGTCTTTATTTAAATCACAAAAAAAGAATTTATCGTAATCAAAAGGAATTGAAAACGAAAAATAATCGAACGAATCATTTCCGTTTTGCATATTAATAAAATTGATTTCATTTTTTTTCGTGGAAACAAGTAAATATTTTTTTAATGTATTTTGCGAAGTCGCAGTATCAACAAAATTTATCTCTTCATCTAAAGTAAAACTGATATTTTGTTTTGCGCTTCCAATATTATTGGTTAAAAATAAATCAATTTTATTTTTATTGGAAACTAAATAATCGGTGAAATTATCTGAGTTGGCGTGGAAATAAAATATTTTCGATTCTTCATCTTTTAACGAAACAACATCGTAGACATAAAATTGCAAATCACCCATTCCGAAATAATAAATCATTTCGTTGGTTAACCAATTTTTAATTGCTAAATCAATCTCTTTATCCGAATTTAAATACACAGGATAAATTTCTTCAATTGGGATTTCGTCAAACAAAACTTCTCCTTGAGAAAATTTTCCATTCTTTTTTCCAAGTAAGATTGTAACTCCCGATGCAACTTTCCCGTACGAACATAAATCAAGAATTCCGTCTCGATTAAAATCGAAAATCTCAACTTTATCGGGATAAAAATTAACATCATAAAAAGTTGAAGTGAAATTGTTATTTTTATTATTTAACAAAACTTCAATTTTATTTAAAGAGTGATGAACTAAAATTATATCATCAAGTGAGTCGCGATTTACATCGGAAGATTTTATTGAAGTGATTGTGCCGCTTTTTTTAATTTCTTTAAAATTAAAATATCCTCCAATACTATCTGCCTCGTTAAGCCAAAGTGTATTTGTTTTCGAATCAAGCGAAACGAAATCCAAATTTTTATCATTGTTGGAATTTAAAAATAAAATAATTTCGGGAGTGAAAGATAATTTAAATTCAGAAACTGAAACTGAATTAAAAGACGAATCGGTTTGACTTCGAGAATATGAATAAAAAATCAGACTTGCAGTAAATAATTTTGAAGCAATGTTTTTATTCCAAAAACATAAAATATATTTCCAACAAAATTCAATTTTCATTTATTTCTGTTTTACATATAAAGATCGGCGACGAAGTCTTTCTTCTCTTCGTAAAAGTGCGTTTTCAAATCTTCGCTCATCATCTTTTGTTTCAGTTTTAATCGGAAAAATTTCAATCGGTTTTCCATTTTCATCAACAGCAACAAAAGTTAAATATGCAGTGTTGGAATGTTTTTTAATTCCTGTTAATGGATTTTCTGTAATTACTTTTACACCAATCTCAAGCGAAGTTTTAAAAACTCTGTTGACCGAAGCCATCAATAAAATTACTTCGCCAAGTTTAATTGGATTTAAAAAAACCAATTCGTCAAGCGATGCTGTAACGCAAACATGTTGAGTGTGTCGTTGTGCCGCAATTGCCGCCGCTAAATCAATCCAATGCATTAATTGTCCGCCAAGTAAATTGCCAAGCAGATTTGTATCGTTTGGCAAAACAAGTTGCGTCATCGATACTTGCGAAGCGCTAACTGGTTTTTCGTTCATAATTATTTTACATCCTTCTTTAAATTAAAAATTGTTTCGGTGTAATCGTTTGCTTCGGTTCCATATTTTGAGTTTGGATATTTTTCTTTGAAATATGAAACTTCTCGTTCAGCATTTTCAAACTGTTTTCTTTTGATGAGAATTTTTATTTTTTTGATTTGTGAAAGTTCAGCGATTTCGCTATCTGGGAATTTATCGAGAACTAAATTGTAATAAATCGTTGCGGCTTTATTAAATCCCATGACTGAATATATTTCTGCACTTTCATATATTTTTTTTGCGAGTTTATTATTCAATTCTAAAATATGATTTTCTGCCAACCGAGAATTTGAGTCAGCCGTTGCAGTTTCTAAAAATAATTGGAAATTATCAATTGCTTGCAAAGTATATTTTTGATCCAAACTCGATTTTGGCGAAATAAAAAAATATGAAAGCGCTTTTTTATATTTTGCATTATTTGCAAAATTGCTTGTCGGCATGTTCATAATTAACTGGTCATATTCGCCTGATGCAAGCAGATATTCCTCTCTAAAAAATCTACACTCTGCAATCATAAATTGAACTGAATCGGCAAAACTACTTGCCGGATATTGAATCCGCAGAATTTTTAATTCTTCAATCGCTTCTAAATATTTTTCTTCTTTAATAAAATTATTTACGAGAAGTAATTTCTCCTCGGCTGATTGTTCGATGACCTCTTCAGTATTTGAACATCCTACTAAAGTAATTATAAAAAATAAATATATGTGTTTACGCATTAACTTCTTTTTGTGAATAATAAATATGAAAATAAAATTATCAAAAGTGATGACAAAATAATTAACTGAAAATCGCTTCCGTCACTACTTTCAACCGGAATTACAAATGTTGAATCGTTTAAAGCATTAGAACTTTTTGTTGAAATTAAAGTTGTATCAACTTCAATTATATTTTGAGTCGTTAATTTATCAACAAAAATAAATATTGAAAATAAAATTTTCTTAACCGTAAATTCCTCTAATTTTTAATGTCTTTGCAACTTTATCAATTGCAACTATATATGCTCCAATTCTTAATGGTTGATTATATTTTTTCGAAACATCAAAAACCAAACTAAAAGATTCTTTCATCATTCTTTCAAGTCGTGTGTTTACTCTGTTAAGCGTCCAAGCAAATCCAAGTCTGTTCTGTACCCATTCGAAATAAGAAACCGTTACTCCTCCAGCATTTGCTAAAATGTCTGGAATTACTAAAATTCCTTTATCATTTAAAATCGGATCGGCAGATGACATTGTTGGACCATTTGCACCTTCGCTAATTATTTTTGCTTTTATTTTACCAGCGTTATCCTCGGTGATTTGATCCTCTTTTGCCGCAGGAACTAAAACATCGCATTCCAATTCCAATAATTCTTCCTGCGTAATATTTTCTGTTTCAGGAAATCCTTCGAGCGATTTATTATTTTTTACCCATTCCATCGCCGCTTCGATATTAATTCCATTTTTATTGTAATGCCCACCAGAAATATCACTGATTGCAATAATTGTGCAACCTTGTTCTTTTAAAAGTTGCGCACTTATCGATCCAACATTTCCAAATCCTTGAACAACAATTTTTGAATTTTGAATCGGAATTCCGAGTTGTTGCATTGCGCTCAAAGTTACAATCATTACTCCACGACCTGTTGCTTCTCTTCGTCCAAGTGAACCACCAAGAATTAATGGCTTGCCAGTTACAACAGCATTTTCTGTTCGTCTAACATGCATTGAATATGTATCCATTATCCAAGCCATAGTTTGTTCGTTTGTTCCCATATCTGGTGCGGGAATATCATTTTCCGGTCCAAAAACATCTAAAAGATTTGCAGTGTAACGGCGAGTTATTTTTTCCAATTCAATCATTGTTAATTTTGTTGGATCACATTTTACCGCACCTTTTGCTCCACCAAATGGTAATCCCAAAACTGCGCATTTCCATGTCATCCAAGCGGCAAGCGCTTTTACTTCTTCGATGTCAACATCGGGAGCAAATCTTACTCCGCCTTTTGATGGACCAAGAATATTATTATGAATAACTCTGTAACCCTCGAAGACTTCTACTTTTCCACTATCCATTTGAATTGGAATAGAGATTATATGTTGGCTTTGTGGCGTTTTTAAATATTCGTAAACTCCTTCTTCAAGTTCCAACAACTCGGCGGCAATATCAAATCTTGCCATCATTGATTGAAAAGGATTTTCTTTATTGATAATTGGTGCAGGCTCTTTATATCTATAATCATGTTTATAATGCATTTTAACCTCCAGAATTTTTAATTATTTGAGATATTAATCTTTGAGTTAAGTTAAGTGAATCATCTAAAAAATGACGCGAATTTCTTCTTCCTTTTCTAATTACATTGTCGTCGATTTCTGCGAAAATCAATTCTTCATTCATAAAACTTGCTTTGGCTACAACTTCGCCAAATGGATTTATTACTTGCGAACCACCACTAAATTGAACTCCATCTTCAACACCGACACGATTTATGTAAATTGAATATAAACTTAAAAGTCTTGAAAATGTTTTTTGATGCTCCTGATTTATTTTATCCAAATTTTCCAAATTATGATTTGTTCCAATTCTCATCGGGCTTGCAGTCAACGAAAAAATCGTTTTTGCGCCTTGATGTGCAAGCAAGTACGGCAAATTAATATGCCAAGCGTCTTCGCAAATTAAAACTCCAATTTTTCCCAAATTTTTATTTTGCTGAACATGTAAATTTTTTCCAGCAGAAAAATGTCTTCCCTCTTCAAACATTCCATAAGTTGGAAGATATATTTTTCTATGAATTGATTTTACATTTCCATTTTCAAAATAAAATGCAGAATTGTAAAGTCCAAATTCATCGGATTCTTCAACCGAGCCTAAAAGAATTGAAATCTTTTCACTCGCTTTTTTAATAGGATTTAAAATTTTTGAATCATTTAAATTTATTGCAACTTCGCCAACCAAATCTTTTATTGAATAACCAGACAAACTTAACTCGGGGAAAACAATTAATTTTGCTTTTTTAGAAATCGCCTCTTTAATAAATTTTAAATGATGAGAAACATTTTTTTCAACATCACCTAAAACCGAATCAATTTGCGCTAAAGCGATTTTAGTTTTCATCAACTTATAATAACTTCATTTGATAATTCGTTTTTGTCATCATGCTTAATCGGAAATTCTTTTATTAAAACAATTCCAACTTCATTTACAAAATCGCAAATCCCTTTGCAAAATTCATTATGCAAAAATCTTTCCGATAAAGTTTGCGAAATTACATCCCAATAAAAAGGTGCAACTTTATTTTGAATTCCTTCATCGGCAATAATTTCAAATTTCTTTTCTTTCACCAAAATATAAATCATCACTCCAGTTTTATCTTTTGTTTCATTCATCTTCAATTTGTAAAATTCTTTGAAAGCTAAATCTCTTATTTTTTTTCTCTTCTCAAAAAACGAAAGACGCTTTTTTACTACTACTCGAATTTCGCCAGATGTTTGTTTTTCAACTTCAGAAATTGTTGAAGATATTTTACTTAATTCTTCTTTCGATAAAATTTGTTTCATTAATCTACCAACTTCCACTTGAACCTCCTCCACCAAATCCTCCACCGCCAGATGACCACGAACTTCCTCCACCGCCGAATCCACCGCCACCAAATCCTCCAATAAATGGTCCACCGAAATGTCTTCTTCTAACTCCATGCGAACCAATTTGGTATCGCGAAGTTGAAAACATTGGGAAAATAAAAAACATTATAATAAGTAAAATCAAATAGAAATTAGAATTTTTAGATGATTTCTTTTTGTCATTTTTATATTCGCCTTTACTTGCCTTGATTAAATAATCAACACCACTATTTAATCCAGCAAAATATTTTTGCGATTTAAATTCAGGATTAATTATTTGTCTTATTATTTGATTTGTAAGCGCATCGGGAATTATTCCTTCCATTCCGTAACCAGTTTCAATTCTGATTTTTCTTTCACTTATCGAAACTAAAATTAAAATACCACTATTTTTTTCTTTATTGCCAAATGGATTTATTTTTACAAATCTCTGAGAAAAATCAGCGTCTTCTTCGCCATTTAAAGATTGATAAATTGCAATTCCAATTTGTATTGATGTTGAGTCTTCAAAAGTTTTTACTTTTTGGTTTAAGTATTCAACTTCATCATTTGATAAAACATTTGCAAAATCATTTACTGGCTGATTAACTTTTGGTATTTCAATTAATCCTTGCGAAAAAGAAATTGAATAAAAGAAAATTATACAAATTAAAATATTTTTCAATTTAAAATTTAACTTCTGGGGCAACTTCTGCTCCTTTTTCTGCTTCAAAATATGGTCGTTTAGAAAAACTTCCAAAACCTGCAATTAAATTTGTTGGGAAAGTTTTTATTTTAGCATTAAAACTTTGCACCGCGCTATTAAAATATTTTCTCTCAACTGCAATTCTATTTTCACTTCCTTCTAATTGAGCTTGAAGTTGTAAAAAATTTTCATTCGCTTTTAAGTTCGGATAATTCTCGCTTACTGCTAATAATCTTCCCAAAGATGAAGACAAATCACCTTGCGCTTTTTGAAAATTTTGAAATGCAATTGGATCTTTCAAAGCATCTGCTGAAAGTGTAACCGATGTTGCTTTTGCTCTGGCGTTAACTACCATTTCAAAAGTTTCGCTTTCGTGTTTTGCGTAACCTTTAACTGTTTCAACTAAGTTCGGAATTAAATCTGCTCTTCGTTGATAAACATTTTCAACTTGCGCCCACGAACCATTTATTGCTTCATCCATTCTAACTAAAGAATTGTATGCGCCAACTACATACATAAACATCAAAACAACAAAACCAACAATCGACAAAATTATTATTAAACTTTTTTTCATTTTTTTTCCTTTTTAATTTTTTAATAGTGACCGTGAAATTACAATTTTTTGAATCTCCGAAGTACCTTCATAAATTTCTGTTATTTTTGCATCGCGTAAAAATCTTTCAACTTTGTACTCTCTAATATAACCATAACCTCCGTGAATTTGAATAGCCTCGAGCGCAGAATCTACTGCAACTTTTGATGTGAAAAGTTTTGCCATCGCCGCTTCTTTTGCGTAAGGTAGATGTTTATCTTTTAACGATGCCGCTTGCAAAATTAAAAGTCGTGACGCTTCGATTTTTGTTGCCATTTCAGCAATTTTAAATTGAATCGCTTGCAATTCGGCAATTGGTTTATCAAACGCTTTTCTTTCTTTCGCATATTTTATCGATGCTTCAAGCGATGCTTGCGCGATTCCGAGTGCCTGCGATGCAATTCCGATTCGTCCACCATCTAAAGTTTTCATCGCAAATTTAAATCCAAAACTTTCATCGCCAATTAAATTTTCTTTCGGAATTTTTACATCTTGAAATAATAAACTTACAGTATCGCTACTTCTAATTCCTAATTTTCTCTCTTTTTTCCCGACAGTAAAACCGGCGTAACTTTTTTCAACAATAAACGCGCCAATTCCTTTTGCACCTTTTGATGGATCAATCGAAGCCATCACAATTACATAATCGCAAGCGCTTCCACTTGTAATCCAATTTTTAATTCCGTTTAAAATATAAAAGTCGCCATCTTTTTTTGCTGTCGTTCTTTGATTCGTAGCATCGCTTCCCGCCTCTGGTTCGGATAAAGCAAATGCGCCAAGTTTTTTTCCGCTTGCTAAATCTTTTAAATATTTTTCTTTTTGATATTCACTTCCAAATTCACTTAGTCCGTAACAAACAAGCGAATTATTTACCGACATAATTACTCCAAGCGATGCATCAACTTTTGAAATCTCTTCCATCGCAATTGTATAACTGATTGTGTCAAGTCCTGCGCCACCGTAATTTTCAGGAACCATCATTCCCATAAATCCAAGTTCGCCAAGTTTTTTTACTGCATCAGTTGGAAAAATTTCTTTTTCATCTCGTTCATCAGCGCTTTCGGCAAGTTCATTGTTTGCAAATTCTCTTGCAGTCTCGCGAATCATTTTATGTGTTTCGTTAAATTCAATATTCATATTTTTATTTTAATATTTGTAAAATCCTTTTCCAGTTTTTTTACCAAGTTCACCAGACGCAACCATTTTTTTCAAAAGTGGACAAGGACGATATTTATCATCACCAAGTCCATCGTGCAAAACATTTAAAATCGAAAGGCAAACATCAAGCCCAATAAAATCTGCAAGTTGCAATGGTCCCATCGGATGATTCATTCCAAGTTTCATCACTGTGTCAATCGCTTCGGGCGTTGCAACATTTTCCATCACGCAAAAAAATGCTTCGTTAAGCATTGGCAATAAAATTCTGTTTGAAACAAAACCGGGATAATCATTTACTTCGACAGGAATTTTTTCAATCTGTTTTGAAAGAGAAATAATTTTTTCAGTTGTTTCGTCGCTGGTTTGATGAGCACGAATTACTTCGACAAGTTTCATCAGCGGAACGGGATTCATAAAATGCATTCCGATGACTTTCTCCGCGCGAGTGGTTTGCGATGCAATTTCGGTTAATGAAATTGATGAAGTATTTGAAGCTAAAATTGAATTTTTCGGAGCGAATTCATCAATTTTTTTAAAAAGCAAAAATTTGATTTCCTTGTTTTCAGTTGCCGCTTCAATTACTAAATCGGAATTTTCTACAGCGATTTTTAAATCGGTCGAAGTTATTATTCGACTTAAAGTTTCAGATTTTTGTGACTCAGTTAAAATTCCCTTTTTAATTTGTCTATCTAAATTTGTTGAAATCAAGTTTATTGCTTTCGAAAGTAATTCTTCTTTTACATCATTTAAAAAAACATCGAAACCAAATTGCGCAAATGAGTGAGCAATTCCACTTCCCATTGTTCCCGAACCAATTACAGAAATATTTTTCATTTTATAATCTTTCAATAATTATTGCGCTTGCTTCACCGCCACCGATGCAAATTGCGGCAAGCCCAAATTTTTTATTTTTTTGCTCAAGTGCATTTAATAGTGTAACCAAAATTCTCGCACCACTTGCACCAATCGGATGACCGAGCGCCACTGCACCACCAAAAATATTTACTTTTTCATTTGAAATATTTAATTTATTTTCCGCCGCAATTGTTACAACCGAAAATGCTTCGTTGATTTCAAATAAATCAATCTCTTCAATTTTCATATTTGCTTTTAGTAAAACTTTTTCGATAGCGTCAATTGGAGCAGTTGTGAACCATTCCGGTTTTTTTGCCGACGAAGTTGAAGCAATTATTTTTGCACGAGGTTTTAAATTTAATTTTTTTGATTTTGATTCGGACATTAAAAGTAAAGCGGCGGCACCATCATTTATTTTTGATGAGTTTGCCGCAGTTACTGTTCCATCTTTTTGGAAAGCAGGTTTCAATGTTGGAATTTTATCAAAATTAGTTTTGAATGGTTCTTCATCTTCATCAATTAAAATTAATTCGCCTTTTTTCTTTTCAATTGTAATCGGTGCAATTTCATTTTTAAAAATTCCATTTTTTGTTGATGCTTGTGCTCGCTTGTAACTTTCAATCGAAAATTCATCTTGCGCTTGTCTCGGTATCGAACATTCTTTCGCACAAAGTTCTGCGGCGTTGCCCATGTGAAAATCGTTATACACATCCCACAATCCATCTTTAATCATCGAATCAATTAATTGTGTGTTTCCCATTTTGATTCCGCTACGAATTTTTTCAATTAAATATGGAGCGTTCGACATCGATTCCATTCCACCTGCAAAAATAATTTCTGCATCGGAAAGTTTAATTGATTGTTCCGCAAGCATTACAGCTTTTAATCCCGAGCCACACATTTTATTAATTGTCAGGCATTCGGTTTTGGGATTTAATCCAGAAAAAATTGCAACTTGTCGAGCAGGCGCTTGTCCAATTCCGGCTGATAAAACATTTCCGAAAATTAATTCATCAACATCATCGGGAGAAATTTTTGTTCGATTTAGAATTGACTTAACTACATGCGTACCAAGTTGAGTTGCTGAAAAAGAATTTAAAGAGCCCATAAATGAGCCGATTGGAGTTCTAAGTGCATCAACAATTACAACGGTTTCCATAATATTTTTATTTTTACAAAACTACATTGAAATTGGTCTGAAATCAATAAATATTTATTTTGAATTTTGAAACGAAATTATATTTTTTGAAGAGTGATTGAATATAGACTTTCCAAGTCTTCACTTGTCCGCCTTTGGCGGAAAACTTGGAAAGTTTTTTACCTCACCCCTGCCCCTCTCCTTAAAAAAAGGAGAGGGAATTTTTATTTGTGTTGTAAAAAAAATCTTAGTGCATCTTGGTGACTAAGTAGCAAAAAAAATAACCACCAAGACACTGGGACACAAAGTTGCCACAAAGAAAAATAAATATATTGCAATATAAAAAGATGCCGAAGGCACCTTTAGATGCCGAAGGCACCTTTAGATGCCGAAGGCATCACACATTTATAGAAATAGAATTTATAATCGTGTGCGACTCCAACGGAGTCGTACATCAAAACCAAAATTATTTGTTATAAATGTTTCATCCCTTCGGGATGAAGAAAGGATTGAATGAGAATAAATAACCCCAACATTTATGTTAGGGAGATAAACTAAAAATCACTCTTGACTTTAGTCATGAAAAAAATAAGTTAGGACTAAAGTCCGAGAGAGTGTGTGTGGAGACTTTTCCCCAGACTAAAGTCTGGGGTTATTTATTTTTTCATTTCTATGGTGACTGAGTAATTCGCTTTAGCGAATGTATCGAAGTCACTTTGAAATTGTCATTCCCGCGAAAGTCGCAGACTCGACTCGGTGAGCGAGAATCTATGTTGTATCAGTTTACCTATTCGTGGATTCCCGATATGGCGCCAAAAGCGCTCACATTCGGGAATGACATTATTTTTTGATATAATAAAAAATCCCACTTCTCTTTTTGATTAAGTGGGATTGATAATTGATTATTGCTAATTGTCCCGAAGGGATGCCTTTGGCATTAACTGATAACTGTTTAACTGTTCATCGATTTTAAAAATTCTTTATTAGATTTTGTTCCTCGCATTTTATCTAATAAAAATTCCATTGCTTCGGTGGTTGAAAATTCACTTAAAAGTTTTCTCAATACCCAAACACGACTTAATTCATCTTCTTCCATTAAGAGTTCTTCTTTTCTTGTGCCAGAACGATTAACATCGTAACAAGGAAAAATTCTTTTATCGGCAAGCTTTCTATCGAGAATAATTTCCATATTCCCAGTCCCTTTAAATTCTTCAAAAATAACTTCATCCATTCTCGAACCAGTATCAACAAGTGCAGTTGCGATAATTGTTAAACTTCCACCCTCTTCAACATTTCTTGCGGCGCCTAAAAATCTTTTTGGTCGTTGAAGTGCATTTGCATCAACACCGCCAGAAAGAATTTTTCCCGAGTGCGGAGTAACTGTGTTATGCGCTCTCGCAAGTCGTGTAATACTATCAAGCAAAATAACAACATCATGTTTTGATTCAACTAATCTTTTTGCTTTTTCCAAAACCATTTCTGCTACTTGAACATGCCTTTCGGGCGGTTCATCAAAAGTAGAAGCAATAACTTCAGCGCTAACAGTTCGCTCCATATCGGTAACTTCTTCGGGGCGTTCATCGATTAAAAGAATAATTAAAGTTATTTCGGGATGATTTCGAATAATACTATTTGCAATTTTTTGAAGCAGAATTGTTTTACCAGCTTTCGGCGGAGAAACAATCATTCCTCTTTGTCCTTTTCCGATTGGCGAAAGTAAATCCATAACTCTCATCGAGTAATCGCCGGGAGCAGATTCAAGTTTAATTCTTTTATTTGCGTAAAGTGGAGTTAAGTTATCAAACAGAACGCGATCTTTTATTTTTTCTGGCTCATCATTATTTACAGAAGTTACGCGAAGAAGCGCAAAAAATCTTTCACCCTCTTTTGGTGGACGAACTTGTCCGCTAACTGTGTCGCCAGTTCGAAGTGCAAATCTTTTTATTTGAGAAGGCGAAACATAAATATCATCGGGCGAAGGAAGGTAGTTGTAATTTCCACTTCGCAAAAATCCGTAACCGTCGGGCAATGTTTCAAGAATTCCTTTGCTGATTGCAATTCCTTCTTGCACAGATTTTGTTTCGATGATTTTAAAAATTAATTCCTGCTTGCGTAAATCGGCATAGTTTGCAATGCCAAGCTCGATTGCGATTTTATGTAAATCGAGAATTTTTGTTGTTTTTAGTTCAGAGAAATCCATTGTCATGGAAGAGTCCTTTTTTTATTTGTTATGAAAAAAATAATTATTTAAATTTTTGATTTGAAATATTTCGGAGTATTAACGATTTGTGTTTCTAATTGTTATGCAACTTAAAGTTAATTTGGTTTCGTGTCAAGTCTTTTTTAAAAATTTTTAAAAATTCTCCAACGACATAATGAGAACCAGTCACAAGTAAAAAATCGGTTGGAGATAATTTTTCGAGTAATTCGGCGCCAAAAATATCAATTGGTTTGTTTGGATTAATTATTTTTTTGTTGTTTTGAAATCCAAAAGGTAAATCGAAATAATTTAACGCTCTATCAATATTTGGATGAACAAAATAAATTTCATTTGAAATTTTGAGTAAATCCTTCAGCATTGGCTTAAAATTTTTATCCTTCATTACGCCAAATATTATTTTGATTTTGGATTTACTTTCTTTTTTAATTTGTATGACCAAATTTTTTATAGCATTTGGGTTATGCGCAACATCGCAAAATATTTTTGGTGAATTGGAAATTTGTTCGTAACGGGCGTGAAGATGCGTGTTGATTAAAACATTTTCAATTCCTAGTTTGATTTCGGAATCGGAAATCTCAGCAAGATTATTTTGCCGTAATATATTTATTGTAGCCAATGCAGTTTTTAAATTTTCCGTTTGATGCTTCCCAATTAATTTACTTTTGTAATTTTTAGTTTCAATGTTATCGGAAAGAATTAATTTAGAATTTTTATTTTTAGCAATTTTACTTAATTCATCTAAAATAACTTTAGAATTTCTTGATACAACAACGGGGATTTTATTTTTTATTATTCCCCCTTTTTCAAAAGCAATTTGCTTTAAATTATTTCCAAGAATTTCTGTATGGTCTTTATCTATTTTTGTAATTACAGAAACAATTGGGTTCACAATATTTGTTGCATCAAGTCTTCCGCCGAGACCGGTTTCAATTACAGCGAAATCTATTTTTTTATCAGAAAAATATTTAAAACAAATTGCAGTAGTAACTTCAAAAAAAGTATAATCCGATTTATTTATTTTAGATTTTAATTTATTAGTTAATTTCGACAAATTTTTGTTTGAAATTTCTTTTCCATTTATTTTTATTCGTTCGTTAAATCTAACCAAATGCGGAGAGGAATAAATCCCAACATTAAAACCTGCCTCCATCAAAACAGATGCAATTAGCGCAGTCGTGCTTCCTTTTCCATTTGTGCCAGCAATGTGAATTGACCTGAAATTATTTTGCGGATTTTTAAAATATTTTAAAAGTTCAAAAGTATTTTCCAAACCAAATTTCATTCCTCGAGATTCTATCGAGTAGAGATATTTAATAGTTGAGTTGATTGACATTAATTTTTACAGCCAAGTTTTTAAAACTGAAGCAGAATGATCGGCACTGAGCGAACCAATTAAATTATTAAAGTCATCGATTTTTTGATTTTCGCAAAAATCAGAAATGCCTTTGAGAATAAATTCGCCAGTTGCGGGATTTAAATAATTTGCAGTTCCGATTTGAATTGCGGTTGCGCCGACAATAAAAAATTCAATCGCATCTTCCCACGAAGCGATTCCGCCAATTCCAATAACCGGAATTTTTACAGCGCGAACGCATTCGTAAACTTTTGCAAGCGCAAGTGGTTTAATTGCAGGACCTGATAAACCGCCCGTAACTGTTGAGAGTTTTGGGGTTCGCTTATAAATATTTACAGCCATTCCGACAAAAGTATTTACAACCGAAATTGCATCGGCGCCTTCGTTTTCGGCAATTTTTGCAAACTCGGAAATGTGAGTAACATTTGGAGTTAATTTTAAAATTATTGGTTTTGATGTTTTTTTTCTCACTTCGCGAGAAATTATTTCAAACGATTTTAAATTTGTTCCGAAACTTAGTCCACCCTCTTTTACATTTGGACAGGAAAGATTTATTTCGAAAGCCGCAATTTCATCAAAAGGATTTAATTTTTCTAAAACTGTACAATATTCTTCAACACTACTTGCGGCGATGTTTGCAATAATTTTAGTTTTAAGATTTTTAAAGTTTGGAATTTTTTCTGAAATATATTTTTCAACTCCAATATTTGCCAAGCCGATTGAGTTCAACATTCCGCAAGAGGTTTCAGTAATTCGCGGTGGCGGATTTCCATCTCTTGGTTTTAGCGAAAGAGATTTTGTAACAATCGCACCAAGTTTATTTACATCAACTAAATCCGAAACTTCATCGCCGTAGCCAAAAGTACCCGATGCGACAAAAATTCTATTTGCAAAATTTACATCGCGAAGTTTGAATGATTCGTTTTTAATCATAATTTTATTTTGGAAGTTTCAATAACTGGACCTTCTTTACAAACTAAATGATATTTTTTATTTGAATCGTTAAACTCAATTGGGCAACCTTGGCAAAGTCCAATTCCGCAAGCCATTTCACATTCCCACGAAGCAAAACATTTTATATTATTTTGATTTGCAAAATTTGCAATTGCTTTTAGCATCGGAGTTGGTCCGCAGGCGTAAATTACATCAGGCGTAATATTTTTTTCTGAAATTATTTTTTTCGCCAAGTCAACAACATTTCCGTGAAAACCTTCTGTGCCATCATCGGTTGCAACTGAAAAATTAAATAAATCTTTTCTGATTATTTGATTTGAAGTTCGCGCACCTAAAATTGTAAAAATATTTGTTTTGTCTTTTAAAAATTTTGATAAAAAAGGAAGTGGCGCAATTCCAAGTCCGCCACCAATTAAAAATGCAGTTTTGGTATTCTCCTCATATTTAAAGCCATTTCCAAGTGGACCGATAACATCAAGTTCGTCATTTATATTTTTATGAATTAATTTTTTCGTTCCCTGCCCAATTGCATTGAAAATTATTTTTACAGAATCTTCATCTATATTAGAGATGCTAAATGGTCTTCGTAAAAATGGCTGATACGAATTATCAACTCTGATATTTAAAAATTGCCCCGGCTTGGAATTTTTAGAAATATATTTTGATGCAAATGTTAATTCAAAAATTCCAGATTGGAACTCTTCAATTTTTTGGATTTTAACAAATTCCTGTTTCATTAATCTTCTATTGGTTTTTTAATTGTTTCATTTGAATTGTTCGGTATAACATCATCTTCTTTTTTTATTTTCAAATTAGTCTGTTTTAAACTATCAATTTTTGGTTTTGCAATAACTGAAACAGAATCTGATTTGAATAAATATTTATTTGTTTTAATTGCAAACTCGGATAACGGATATTTTTCAGAAAGTATTTTATAATTTTCCAAAGCCAAATCGTTTTTCTTCAAATGTTTTTGATAAAGATAAGCTTGCGAAAAATATATTTTTGGTATAATTGGGTCGTTTGGATATTTTGAAATAATATTTTTCAAAATAACATTTGCGCTATCATATTTATTTTTCGATAAATAAGTTTCGTACTTGTAAAATAATTTTTGTGCTTCGGAGGTTTCATCAATCTTTGAGATTTTCAAAAACTCACGAGCTTTATCTGCATAAACTGAAGCAGAATAATTATTGATTAAAATTTTGTAAAGAGAATCGGATTTCGTTAAAGTCGTATCTTCAACTCTGTAAATATCAGCTAGCGAAAATATTATTTTAGATTTTTCTTCATCGGTAGTTGCATTCTTTAATGAAATCGAATAATAAACTTTTGCTGAATCAAAATCAGATTCATCTAAATGAAAAAAGTTTGCCAAATCATAAATTGTTTTGTTTATCATAAATCTTAACGAATCGTTTGCGCGATGAAGTTTAATTTTCAAAACAATCTTTTGCGCAGATACGAGCGAATCATTTTTTAA
>CAYIXI010000015.1:0-41339 GCA_964367235.1 uncultured Chitinophagaceae bacterium
CTGTGGATAATTAGAAAGCGGAAGAGGACAGGAAAGATTTTCTAAAATATTTTTTGTCATAGTTTTTTTAAATTAAATTATTATACACTTTGAATAAAAAAAATATTGTCATGCTGAGTAAGTCGAAGCATGACTTCTCATAATAACCCCAGACTTTAGTCTGGGGAAAAGTCTCCACACATTCTCTCGGACTTTAGTCCAAAACATTGTGGCTAAAGTCGAAGACTTGTCGCAGACTCACCGAAGAGTGAGATTCCCGCTAAAATACTGTGGGAATGACACTAAGTTTTTTTCCAAAAATATTTTATTCATTTCTTCTAAAATTATAATATGCCGCACACGCACCTTCGGATGAAACCATCGGTGCGCCAAGTGGATTTTCTGGCGTGCATTCTTTTGCAAACGCAGAACACTCAAACGGTTTTTTCATTCCACGCAATACTTCTCCAGCAATGCAAAGTGGAGACTCTTCGGCGTTGATGTGCCCGAGTGAAAATTTTTTCTCTGCATCAAATAATTCAAATTCTTTTTTTAATCCATAACCACTCATTGGGATTTCGCCAATGCCACGCCATTTTCTATCTGTTATTTTAAAAACACGAAAAATTGCTTCTTGTGCAATTCGGTTTCCTTCTTGGCTCACTACTCGGGAATATTGATTTTCAACACCGCATCGACCAGATTCAAGTTGAGTAATTACCATTAACATTCCATGCAAAATATCAATTGGTTCAAATCCAGTTACAATTATCGGTACTTTATATTTTTCGCAAAGTGGGAAATATTCATTGTAACCCATTATTGTGCAGACATGTCCTGCGGCGAGAAATCCTTGCACGCGATTATTTGGAGAGGATAATATCGCTTCAATTGCTGGTGGAACAAGAACATGCGAACATAGAATTGAAAAATTTTTTAATCCACGACGATGCGCTTCCCAAACTGCCATTGCATTTGCGGGGGCAGTTGTTTCAAATCCGACTGCAAAAAAAACAATTTCTTTATCTCGATTTTTTTCTGCAATTGAGACTGCATCAAGTGGCGAATAAACAATTCGCACATCGCCGCCACTGGCTTTTACTTGCAACAAATCTTTTTTTATTCCTGGCACACGAAGCATATCGCCAAACGAAGTAAAAATAATATTTGATTGCGACGCAAGGACGATTGCTCGTTCAATCATTTCAAACGGCGTTACGCAGACTGGACATCCGGGACCATGAACGATAGAAATTAAAGAGGGAAGAAGTTTTTCTAAACCAGATTTTACGATTGAGTGTGTTTGTCCGCCGCATACTTCCATAATTATCCACGGCTTAGTAGTTATAGAATGAATTTTTTCTGAAATTTTTTTTGCAGTTTCAGGATCGCGGTATTCATCTAAATATTTCATTGCGGCTCATCTGTTTTTAATTCATCAAGCGCATCTCCCATTTTCTGAAAAAGTTCGAGAGATTCGAGCGCATCTTTCTCATCTACTTTTGAAATTGCAAGTCCAACATGCACCAAAACATATTCGTCAACTTTTGCGTCGGGCATAAATTCGACGCAAATATTTTTTATGATTCCGCCGAAATTTACTTTTGCCATACGAGGAACGGATTCCATATCTATGGATTCTATTTTACCGGGAATTGCAAGACACATAATATTTCTCCTTTATTGTTTAAAAAATAATGTCATACTAAGTGAGCGTATTGTTCTATCACTCTTCGACAAGCTCAGAGTGACAATGTCATCCTAAATCTAACGAAAGATAACGATGTCATCCTGAGCCTATCCTCCAAAGGCGGATAAATCGAAGAGTGACTAATTAATTTACTTACATCACATTTGCGTAAACCTGCCCGAGCGAAATTCCTCCATCATTTGTTGGAATCCGTTGATGCCAATATGGAGTAAAATCATTTTTTCGTAATTCAACAATAGTTTGTTCGAGTAACAATTTATTTTGAAAACATCCACCCGATAAAACAATGCGAGATATTTTTATTTTCTTTGCCATTTCAACTATTAACATAGAAAGTGTATTGTGAAACTTTTTTGAAATATCAAAAATTTTATTTCCCAATGCAACATCTTTTAATAATTGAGTGAACATCGTTTCCCAATTCCACACAAACATTCCATCTTTTTCAATTATTGAAATCGGATAAAATTCCGTTGTTGTACTTTTGTACGCTAAAAATTCTACTTCCATCGCGGCTTGTCCTTCAAAAGAATTTTTCATCCTCACGCCAAGCATTGCCCCAACGGCATCAAAAATTCTTCCAATGCTTGTTGTGGTTGGGGAATTTATATCCTTTAAAATCATATCGATTATCATTTTTCTGTCGTTATCATTAAAACTTTTCTCAATTATTTTTGATTTATTAATACATCCATCGCCAAATATTTCATATAAAATTCCAACGGCACAACGACGCGGTTCTCGCACTGCGCTTTCTCCTCCGGGAAGTTTAAACGAACGAATAGTTCCAACTCGTGAAAATTTATTTTCTTTTACCAACACAGATTCACCTCCCCAAATTTTTCCGTCGGTTCCGTAACCAGTTCCGTCCCACGAAAATCCAAGCACGCTTCCTGTCAATTCATTTTCTGCCATGCACGATGCAATGTGTGCAAAATGATGTTGAAGAGGAATGATTTCTGCTTTTTGATTTTGCTGTGCCAATTCATTTTTTGCGATTGTTGTTGAAACATAAGTTGGATGTAAATCGTGAGCAATAATTGATGGTGTAACTTTGTACAGCGATTGAAAATCCTGAATTGTTTTTCTAAATGTATTTAATGATTCGGGTGTTTCTAAATCTCCAATATGTTGACTAACAAAAATTGTATTATGATGCGCAAGTGCGATTGTATTTTTTAAATGTGCGCCAACTGCAAGAATTGGTTTTTCGATGTTGCGAGAAATTTGAATTGGTAGCGGCGCAAAACCACGCGCACGGCGTAAAACAAGTTCTCGCTCTTGAATAATTCGAACAATGGAATCATCGCAATATCTTTCAATCGGACGATTGTGAATGAGAAAATAATCTGCAATGAAATTTAATTTTTTTATCGCTTGAAGTTCATTTGTGCAAATTGGTTCATCGCTAATATTTCCACTTGTTGCAACAATCGGAATTTTCAACATCGAAAGTAATATATGATGAAGCGGCGTGTAGGGAAGCATTACACCAAGAAATGGATTTTGTGGTGCAACAGATGAAGCGATGTTGGAAATTTTATTTATTTTTTTAAGAAGAACAATTGGTGATTCGGGTGAAAGTAAAATTCGTTTTTCAATTTCTGAAATCTCACATTCTTTTTCTGCTTCACTGAGCGATTGGAACATTACTGCAAATGGTTTTTCTTCACGATGTTTTCGGCTACGCAATTTTTTAACAACATCGTCATTTCGCGCATCACACATCAAATGAAATCCTCCCAATCCTTTTACCGCAATAATTTTTCCTTGCAATAATAAATTGACAGCTCGGAGAATTGCATCGTGATTAGTTACTTCATTTTTTCCCTCGGGATTCCATAAATCCACATTTGGCCCACATTTTGCGCATGCATTTGGCTGTGCATGAAATCGTCTATTTGTTGGATCGTGATATTCTTTTTCACATTCATCACACATTTTAAAATTACTCATTGTCGTATTTTTCCTGTCATAAGGCAATGATTGAATAATTGTAAACCGCGGTCCACAATTTGTACAATTTGTAAATGGATACATATATCGGCGATTATTTAAATCAAAAATATCTTTTAAACAATCTTCGCATGTTGCGATATCGGGTAAAATAAAAACGCTTTTTTCTCCTTCGTCAAAACTTTCTTTGATTTCAAATTGAGTGAAATTTTTTGGAAAAAGGAAAGAAGATTCGCAACTATAAATAGAAGAAATTTTTGGTTTTTCAGAATTAATTCTCGAAAGAAATGTTTGAAGGATTTTTTGTTCACCTTCAACTTCAATCAAAACACCTTGCGAAGTATTTGAAACCCAACCGCATAGTTTCATTTCTGTTGCAAGACGAAATACAAATGGGCGAAACCCAACTCCTTGAACTGCTCCGCGAATTATTATTTTTAATCGAAGGAATTGAGTTGACATTTATTTTCAAATCAAATTCATTAGTGCAGAAATTATTTTGGTAGACACATCAATCTTTCATCGCTGAAACATTTTGCTCTAACCACAAACACCATTCGTTAATTCCATCGGATGAAGTGCAAGAAGTTGTAAATATTTTCAGCGATGGATTAATACTAAGCGCGTTTTGTTTTAGCGTTTCGAT
Source organism: uncultured Chitinophagaceae bacterium (assembly GCA_964367235.1). GTDB lineage: Bacteria > Bacteroidota > Ignavibacteria > UBA10030 > UBA8401 > JBBTLW01. The sequence goes on from CAYIXI010000015.1 coordinate 4,293, forward strand.
GTTTGAAGAAAGATAGGGAAGTAAATCAATTTTATTTATTATTAAAACTGAAGCATTGCGAAACATTGCAGGATATTTTAGCGGCTTGTCGTCTCCTTCGGTTGTGCTGATGACAACAACTTTGTGCGATTCTCCTAAATCAAAATTTGCCGGGCAAACAAGATTCCCAACATTTTCAATAATTAGTAATTTTGTTTCGGATAAATCAAGCGACTCAATTGCATCGCTAACAAGTTTTGATTCAAGATGACATCCGCCGTTGGTAATAATTTGTACAACTGGCACATTAAATTTTGCAACACGCTTGGCATCCAAATCTGTTTGCACATCTCCTTCAATCACAGCAATTGAAATTTTATCTTTGATTTGTTCCAGAGTTTTTTCAACCAAACTTGTTTTTCCCGAGCCCGGAGAACTGACAAGATTAATCGTAAAAATGTGATTGCTTAAAAATAATTCACGATTGCTTTTTGCAATCTGATCATTTTTTTCTAATACTTTGCGTTCGATGGTAATAATACTCATAGAATCCTCACTCTATTTAAAAAAATAACAAATCTTTGCTTTAATAATTAAGATACAACATCTTCCAATTCAATATCTACAACTTGGAGTTCATTCCCGGAAATTACTTTTGTGTTTGTACTTGCACAAGATGAACACAAACTTACGCCAAATTTATTTTGCTCGATTGCGTTACAATCTTGGCATTGCAAAGTAAATGGGATTTTCTGAATAACAAGTTTAGCATTTTGTAATTCAGATTCCGCAATGATTGCGGAAAAAGAAAATTCCAACGAGTCTGCAATTACACCGGAAATTTCTCCGACTTTAACATTTACAAATAAAACATTTGTCAATTGTTCTTTGGGAACATTTTGCTTTACGGTTTCAACGATACTTTGAGCGATAGAAAGTTCGTGCATAATTTTGTAAATCTATGTTAGTTTGATTTCATTATTTAAAATTTCAAAAACAATTCGCTCAATTTCCGAAATGGATTCTTGAACTTTGGGAGATAATTCCATCATCATAGGTTGAATACTACTTATTGAAATTGTAATTAAATAAATTTTTGGTAAAGCAGAAATCAAAACGGAAGATTCAATCAAATCGCGCAAACCAATTTCGTGCGCACTTAGTGTCTTCGGAAAATCGGAAGAAAATTTTGGTTGCAATAATCGGACTGTGCCATCAGGTTCGCCATCCATTGTTGCATCAATTAAAATAATTGTTGGATAATCTTGGAAAAGTGAAAGAAGATGAAATCCACCTGTGCCACCATCAAGCAACTCAACATTAGATGGAAATTTTTTTGGAAGTAATTTATTTATTGCATGAATACCAATTCCTTCATCACCTAATAAAATATTACCGATACCGAGAACTAAAATATTTTTAGAAGAGTTCATAATTGAATAAATAATTTTTTTAATCCTAACCTTTAACTGACAGGTAAAATATACGATTGGTTTTAATCAGAATAAAGAAAAACAAAAGAGCAGGCAAAAATTTAAATTGCTCTTTTTGAGGTTTTCAGAAATTAATTTTCAATATTATGTTGATAGCTAAAAAATCATAGCCACCAAGACACAAAGACACGAAGTTGAACACAAAGAAAAATAATTTTATATGTCGCTCCGATGGAGCTTTTAGAATAATAATTATCGTCATAAGCACCGTAGGTGCGTACTGTTTGTAGTTCTATTTACATAAAAATTTTTAAACTCCTTTAGGAGTAACCTGTACAATTTTTAAATCAAAAACCACAATTGTCATTCCCACATGTGAGCACCCATAGCGGACTTGTCGAAGAGTGACGGAAAGACTTTCCAAGTTTCAAAAACTTGGAAAGTCTATTCTACAAATTAATAACCCCGAGATTTATCTCGGGGAGAAAATAAAAAAACAATTTCGGCTCTCCTTCGGTGAGTCTGCGACAAGTCTTCGACTTTAGCCACATTGTTCTGGAATAAAGTCCGAGAGAATTTGGATAGATAAAACCCCAGACTAAAGTCTAGGGTTATTTATTTTTTAAAATCCAATTGGTGACTGATTAATTCGCTACAGCGAATGTATCGAAGTCACTTTGAAATTATCATTCCCAAATTATTTTACTTTTTTTTATCATCTTCTATAAATTTCCATCCGCCAACTATTGATGATGTAACTCCACGACCTTCAATATAATCATGATAGAAAACAAGGTAGATGTGAATCATCGAAAAGATTACAAAGAACCATAATGAAATGTGATGCCACTGACGAACGGCAAAATCTCCACCCATTAGTGGAATAATCCACGCAAACATTTTTGGAAGAAATGATGTACTCATTGCAGAATACATTCCAAATCCGGTAATGCACTGAAAAAGAAATGCAAGAAATGTAATGAAGTATGTAAAACCTGCAAGCGAATTGTGTCCGATTGATTCCAACGGTTTTCCTTTTGCGTGAATAATATCAATACGAAGAACATCTTTCATTTCTTTCCACTGATTTTTTTTCAGAGGAATAAAATTTTTCCAATTTGCAAATCGATTTCCAACAAAGCCCCAGTAAATTCGATAAACAAAATTAAAGAAAAAGAAAAATGCGGAAACAAAATGTATAAATCGCACTGTTCCAAACCAATAACTCGCTGAGGCCTCAGCGCTCATCTGTAATGCAATTGGTCTTCCGATGAGATATCCAGTAATTATAAGTAGAACAATACTCAATGCATTTATCCAATGATAAAGGCGGACTGGAAGTTGCCACACATAAATTCTACGAACATTTTCTTTGTTCATATTCGCCTCCTACATTGTATTAAATTGGTGAATGTATCGTCCTTTTTCATCGTACACATGGACAGCACATGCCAAGCATGGATCGAACGAATGAATTGTTCGTAGAATTTCCAGCGGTTGATCTGGATTTTTTACTGGCGTACCGATTAGCGCAGATTCATAAGCAGACATCTGTCCTTTTGGATCTCGCGGAGAAGCATTCCAAGTGCTCGGAACAACCAATTGATAATTATCAATTTTTTTATCTTTGATAACAATCCAGTGAGCAAGTGCGCCGCGTGGTGCTTCTGTTAATCCGACACCTTTTGCTTCGGTAGGCCAAGTACTTGGATCCCATTTTTCATTATTGAAAGTTCGTGTATCTCCATTTTTAATATTGCTTAATAATTGTTGATAAATTTCTGTCGACCATCCAGCAACAAGTTTAGTTTCTAATCCACGAGCGGCAGTTCTGCCAAGCGTTGAAAAAAGTGCGCCGACAGGAACATTTAAAGTTTTTAATGCCCATGAAACAACATCAACAAATTCTTCTCGCCCAGATGCAAAACCAACAAGCACTCGAGCAAGTGGTCCAACTTCCATTGGTTGACCTTTCCATCGCGGAGTTTTTAGCCAACTATATTTTCCTTCAACATTAAGATGGTCGTACGGAGGTTTCGGTCCAGTGTAATTTAAATTTGTTTCACCAACCCATGGATGTTTTCCATTTACATCGCCATCGGAATATTCGTACCACGAGTGAGCAATAAATTCTTGAATCTGCTCGGCATCTTTTCCATCAACAGGATGAACTTTGGAGATATCGCGATTTAAAATAATTCCTCGCGGAAATTTAAATTTTGAAATATCACCGTAACCATTCATCGGCAAATCGCCATACGAAAGATAATTAGAAAGTCCGCCACCAATTCCACCCCAATCCAAATAATACGGAGCAACGGCAAGTAAATCTGGTATGTAGACTTGTTCGATAAATGCTTGCGCTTCATTAAATAATGTTCCAACATACGCGAGGCGTTCAGCATTTAGTGCATTTGCTTCATCAATATTAATTGCACAAGGTACGCCACCGACAAGATAATTTGGATGTGGATTTTTTCCGCCAAAAATTGCGTGAACTTTTACAATTTCTTTTTGCCATTCCAACGCTTCAAGATAGTGAGCAACTCCGAGCAAATTTATTTCTGCAGGAAGTTTGTACGCGGCGTGTCCCCAATATCCATTTGCAAAAATTCCGAGTTGACCGCTATTAACAAATGCGGCAATTCGTTTTTGAACATCAGAAAAATAACCGGGCGAACTTTTTGGCCATCGAGAAATGCTTTGAGCAATTTCCGAAGTTTTTTTCGGATCAGCTTTTAATGCGCTGACAACATCAACCCAGTCTAAAGCGTGTAAGTGATAAAAATGCACAACATGGTCTTGCATATATTGAGCGCAAAACATTAAGTTGCGAATTAATTCTGCATTTGGTGGAACGGTTATGCCAACTGCATCTTCAACAGTACGAACAGATGCAAGCGCGTGAACGGTTGTGCAAACGCCACAAACTCGTTCGGTAAATGCCCACGCATCACGGGGATCGCGTCCTTTTAAAATTGTTTCGATACCGCGAACCATTGTTCCGCTACTATAAGCGTCAACAATTTTTCCGTTTTTAATTTCAACTTCGATGCGAAGATGACCTTCAATGCGAGTAATTGGATCAACAACAATTCGAGTAGACATTAGACACCTTCCTTTTCTTCACTCTTGTGAATATTTTCAGAAATAAATTTTTTCTTTTTTATATTTGTTGTAATTGCGTGAGCTGTGATTCCAACTGCAGTCGCAACACCAAGTGCAACTCCAACGGTATCGGCAGTGGATTCAATTCCAAATCCGGGGAAAGATGCAAGATGTTGATAGAATGGACCATTATCCCAGAAATTTTTCTCACTGCAACCAATACATCCATGACCAGATTGAATTGGATAACTAACTCCTTCATTCCATTTTATTACACCGCAGGAATTGTAAGTAACAGGTCCTCTGCAACCAACTTTGTACAAACAATATCCGCGTTTTGCATTTTCATCATCAAAAGTTTCGACAAATAAACCAGCATCATAATTTGGTCGGCGATAACAAGTGTCGTGTACGCGGCGAGAGTAAAATGCTTTTGGTCTTCCGAGTCCATCAAGTTGAGGGATGCGATCGAATGCAAGTAGATGCACAATTGTTCCTGCCATAACTTCTGCAATCGGAGGACAACCTGGAACATTGATTATTGGTTTACCAGAAATAATTTTATGAATCGGAGTTGCTTCTGTTGGATTTGGTTTTGCGGCTTGCACACATCCGTGTGTTGCACAATTTCCCCACGCAACAATTGCTTTTGCATTTTCTGCCGCCTCTTTAACTATATCTAACATTGTTCTGCCACCAATGCAACAATAAACTCCATCATTGCCAAGCGGAACAGAACCTTCAACCAACATTAAATATTCGCCTTTGTATTTTTTCATTACCGCATGCATTGCTTCCTCTGCCTGAAAACCGGCGGCGGCTTGTAATGTTTCAGAATAATCCAACGATATTTTATCGAGAATTAAATCTGATACAATTGGATGCGATGAACGAATAAATGATTCACTGCAACATGTACACTCTTGTCCGTGAAACCACAAAACGGGTATGCGTGGTTTTGTATCCATTGCGTGTAGAAGTTTACCAATACCAGATGCTTCGATACCAGTTAACGCTCCCATCCACGCACAAAACTTTACAAAATCTCTGCGAGAATATCCTTTTACTTGGGCATGTTCCCACATTGTTAATGATGATTCACTCATGTGTTCCTCCTAATGTGTGATTGAAATTAATTGCATTGATTGAAAAAGAAATTTCGATTGTTGCTTCATCGCCAAGACGAGCCTCTTTAATATTTTCAAATTTTAAAGTAAATGGTTTGATGAGCATCGTGGTAACAAATTTATTTTCTTGTTGGAAAACTTCAACTACTTCTCCGGTTATCGAGGTTTGATATATTTGTGCTGTTGAAGAAATATTCATTATGCATTATGAAGTTATTTATCATAGTGCAATAATTGTGCCAAATATATTTTGCGATTATATAAATGTTTTATGAGGAAGGGAAATAAGAAAAAACGGGTTTCCGTTAAATGATGAACGGGTTTCCGTTAGTAAATTGGAATAGATTTTCCAAGTCTTTGAGACTTTGAAAATCTTGTTTTTCTAATTTTCCAAATTATATTTTTTTAAACGATGAGTTGGTTTCTGTTGGTGGATAGACTTTCAAAGTTTTTAAAACTTGGGAAGTCGTATATTTTAAAGGTTTTTATTCCTCGATTACAAAATCAGATATGTCAATTTTGGAAGAAAGATTTTTATGAAAATCAGTGAAATCATTTTTACCACCAAACCATTTCAACAGCTCATTTTTTTGAATTTTTGTAGGTTGCTCATTCACAATAGCTTTATATGAACTCCACTGATACAACCGTAAATCGTTGGTAAAGCCATGATGCACTGGATTATTATGGATATAGAATATTAAAGATGCAAAATATTTGTCGCTCGTAATTTCTTTTCGCCGAAAATATTTTTGAAACAAACTACCGGTGCGTGTTTCTTGTTTATTGATGGCTTTTGAATACGCCAAAAAAAACTTTCTACATTGTTCGCTGACAATTTTGTTTTCTAAATTTTCCAAGATAGATTTTCCAAGTCTTAAAGACTTGGAAAATTTTTCGTTTTCTTTTATACTTGGAAAGTCTTGTTGATCTTTCACTCTTATCATAAAATGAAAATGATTCGGCAATAAACAATAGGCGAAAGTATCAAAATATGATGAAAGATAAGAATCATATTTGGAAAGAAAATACCGATAATTTTCATTTTTATAAAAAATATTACATCCATCATTTCCGCGATTGTAGATATGATAATACCTACCTGGTTCTAGCGGTACAAGAAAATTTGTCGGCATAATTATTATTTTCTTTTTAAACTGTCCAAGTTTAAACTTGGAAAATCTTGCTCTTTTATTATTCCAAATTATATTTTTTCAGTTTGTCGCGGAAAGTTGATGTGCTGAGATTTAAAATTTTTGCGGCTTGTGATTGGTTGTTGCTGGATTTTTGAAGTGCTTGTTTAAGAAGATTCATTTCAAGGCAATTCATCACTTCATCAAAAGACATTTTTTCATCAACCAAACAACGGTTGCATGCTTTCAAAATAGAATCGAAAGAATTTGAGGAATTGATTTCGGGAGGAAGATTTTTTGGTGTGATGACATCATTTGAAAACATTGCTATTCGCTGAACAATATTTTTCAACTCACGAATATTTCCCGGCCAATCATACGAAGTCAACAACTGCATTGTTTCATCGGTAATAGAAATTGTTCTATCCGGGACATAGCGTTGAAGAAAATGATTAACTAATAATGGAATATCCTCTTTGCGATTTTGAAGTGGAGGAATAATTATCGGCACAACATTAATGCGATAATATAAATCTGAGCGAAAAAGATTTCGTTCAACTAATTCTTTCAAATCAATTTTTGATGCGCAAACAACACGCATATTAATTGAAATTGATGTTGTTCCTCCAACTCGTGTCAACTCATGAAAATCTAAAACGCGTAAAAGTTTTGCTTGCAAATGAATTGGGAAATCATCGATATCATCTAAAAAAATTGTTCCATTGTTGGCAATTTCGAACAACCCTTTTTTTTCTGTTCCTGCGCCAGTGTACGCACCTTTTTCGTGACCAAATAATTCGCTTTCTAATAATTCAGCCGACAACGAAGCGAGTGCAACTTTTACGAATGGGAAATTTGCGCGTGGACTTTTTTTGTGAATGAACTCTGCAAATAATTCTTTGCCAACTCCTGTTTCACCAACCAACAAAACTGAAGAATCCGATTTAGCCGCAGTTTCAACTTGCACTAACAGATTACGCATAATATCACTTTGAGCAATAAGCGTTAAAGTCGATCTATATTCCATTTTTTTTCTTTCGTATAAATGTAGAAAAGCCAAATGGAAAAAGCAAACTTTTTACAATTAACAGTTTACAATGAACAATTAACAATAATCATTTAACAATAAAAAATATTTTCAATAACTGATAACTGTTTATTGTTAAATGATTTTTTTTATTTTATCTTTGTATAAATAATTTGCACCCGTAGCTCAACTGGATAGAGCATCGGTCTTCGAAACCGAGGGTTGTGGGTTCGATTCCCTCCGGGTGTACTAATTAATCTTTCGGGCTGTAATTTGGGACTTTTCCTTGCGCGTGTTGATAAAGCGGGGAATCCAGATTTTCAAATCTTTTTAAATATTCTTCTTTTGAAATTGAGTTTTTCCAATTTCCACTTATAACTGCAAACGATGTAACTACAAAAAATATTCCAACAACAATTAATCCAAAATTAAAATTACTTAGCGATTTACTTTTTGTTTGAGTTCTTAAATCCAAAGTATTTTTTACAGGGCAAACCTCAACGCAACTTAAACAAGCAGTGCATTCATCGCTCCAAACTTGATTTACTTTGTGAACTTTTACATTTGCGGGACAAATTTTTGTGCAAAGTTCGCAATCGATACAACTTGTTTTATTGCGACTGATTTTTATTGGCGATAAGAAACTCAGAAATCCTAAAAACGCACCGTAAGGACATAAATATCTGCACCAAAAATTTTTTATTACAATTGAAAATAAAATTAAAATTAAAATTACAATCACTGAAAACGAACTTATCTCTGCAAAAAAAAGATACATTTTTATATCGGCAACTTTATTGTACGGACTGTAAATAAAAAGATTTAATGACTCGACGCTCATTGTTGCAATTGCCCAAACAAAAAATAATAGCAAAAGATATTTTATTGACCTTAGTGGTAAATCCAACCAAACAGAAACGGTTAAATTTTTTTTGAAAATCTTTTTTCCAAATTTCCAAAGCGACTCGCTGATTGTACCAACAGGACAAAGCCAACTACAAAAAGATTTTTTTGTAAAAATTCCTATTAAAGCAATCGCAATAAAAATAAAAAGTCCCGACGGATGAATTGTATTTACAATTCCAGTTTCAATCCAATACTTTAAACTTATCAATGCGCTGATTGGGAGAAAACTTTCAACTCCGGGAGGTCGTTCAACAAAAATTGATTTTTCATTTGACAAACCCCATTTTACAAATAGATGAAACTCAACACCAATCCAAAAAATAAGTGCAAGAAATAAAAATTGAACTACTTGTCGCAAAAACTGCGAATCATTTTTTAATTTTAAAATAAAATATTTAAATGGATTTATTTTTTCTTTTATTTTAAAAGGTCGGCGTCGCTCGGATGGTGGAATTTTTCTCAGATTTAAAACTTCTTCGTTCATAATTTTACATATAACTTTGAAGCGCTTTCATATAATGTGCTCTTTCAAAACTTGATGGATCGGCGACGGTTTTATAACTCATGCTTCCACGCAATTGATTTAGCGATTCGTATTCGTGATCAATTAACCATCGATTAACATTGGTCAAAACATCGGAAATATGCCCGACACCATTTTTTAAAAGTGCAGAGCAAAGCATTGTAATATTTGCGCCGGCGGCAATTAATTTTAAAACATCTTCCGCAGTGTGCACACCGGTTGACGCGGCTAAATCTATATTTAATTTGTTATGCAAAATTGCAATCCATCTAAGAGGAGTGCGAGTTGAAAATGATGTTGAAAGCCGTACGCTTGGCTCAACTTGCAAAGATTCTAAATCAATATCTGGTTGATAAAAACGATTAAAAAGTACAAGTCCATTTGCGCCAGCCTCAACAAGTTGTTTTGCAAAATTTGCAGTGGAGCTAAAGTAGGGAGAAATTTTTACTGCAATCGGAATTGTAATTTCTTTTTTTACAGATTTTAAAATTTCAACATATCTTTTTTCAACATCGCTACTGGAAATATTTATATCCGTTGGGATGTAATAAATATTTAGTTCCAACGCATCAGCGCCTGCCTCCTGAATTTCACTTGCATATTTTACCCATCCGCCAAGAGTTGAGCCATTCAAACTTCCAATCACCGGAATTTCTAATGCGCGTTTTGCATCTCGAATATGTTCTAAATATTGATCGGGACCAATGTAATAATCATCCGAATCGGGAAAATATGACATCGCTTCAGCATTGCTATGCGAGTGCTGGGTCAAATGAAAATCTATTTCGCGCATCTCATGCCGAATTTGTTCTTCGAAAAGTGAATACAAAACTACTGCGCTCGCTCCGAAATCTTCCATTGAGCGAAGCGAATGAATTGTCCGAGATAATGGACTTGCTGATGGGACGATTGGATTTTTTAATTCTATTCCTAAATAAGTTGTTTTGAGATTCATAGTTACCTCTTTAATTTATTTTTGAATTTTTATTTTCATCGACAGAAAATTTTGCAATATTTTCTAAATAATTCCATCGCTCATCAATATCATTTTGAGCAGTTTTAAATAATTCTTTTGCATTCTCAGGCGAACTTTTTTCTAAAATTTTAAATCGAAGTTCTTTTTCACTTAAAGCGGAAAACCCAATTTTTGGTTTTTTCGAATCAAGCTTAAATGGATTTTTTCCTTCAAGCCTGAGCATTGGATTGTAACGATAAAGTGGCCAGTAACCGGAATCGACTGCAAGTTTTTGATTTGTCATTCCGTGGCGAATGTCAATTCCCCAAGCAATACAATGGCTATATGCGATTATTAGCGATGGACCATTATACGCTTCGGCTTCGAGAAAAACTTTTACTGTGTGCAAATCGTTTGAACCCATTGCGACAGTTGCCACATAAACATTTCCATATTGCATTGCGATTAATCCCAAATCTTTTTTGCGAGATGGTTTTCCGCTTGCCGCAAATTTTGCAACTGCCGCGCGTGGAGTTGATTTCGACATTTGTCCGCCAGTGTTTGAATAAACTTCCGTATCCAAAACAAGTATGTTGACATTTTTTCCACTTGCGATAACATGATCAAGTCCACCGTAACCGATGTCGTAAGCCCAACCATCGCCACCAATAATCCAAACAGATTTTTTTACAAGATAATCTGCAAGCTGAAGAAGATAGGTTGCATTATCATTTTTAATTTGAGAAAGTTTTTCTTTTAAAATTTTCACTCGTTCTCTTTGATAAAAAATTTCTTCTTCATTTAATTGTTTTGAATTTAAAATTGAATCAACAAGTTCTGTGCCAACTTCATTTGCAAGAGATTTTAATAATTCTTCAGCAAATTCTTTTTGCTTGTCAATCGAAAGACGAAAACCTAACCCGAACTCCGCATTATCTTCAAACAAAGAGTTTGCCCAAGCCGGACCTCTTCCATCTTTATTTGTTGTGTAAGGAGTTGTTGGTAAGTTTGCGCCGTAAATTGATGAACAGCCAGTTGCGTTTGCAATAATTGTTCTATCACCAAAAAGTTGTGTAACTAATTTTATGTACGGAGTTTCGCCACAACCTAAACATGCGCCGGAGAATTCAAAAAGTGGTTCTAAAAATTGCGAACCTTTTATTGTTTCAATCTGCGCAGTTTTTCTATCAGCCTCGGGCAGAGTTAAAAAATAATCCCAATTCTTTTTTTCTTCATCCCTCAGTGGCGGTTGTGGCATCATGTTGATTGCTTTAAGTCTTGTCTCAATTTTATTTTTCACTGGGCAAACCTCAACACAAATTCCGCAACCTGTGCAATCCTCTGGCGCAACTTGAATTGAATATTTCATTCCTTTGTATTCATTCCCGCGATACTCAGTGGATTTAAAAGTTGACGGAGAACTATCGAGCATCGATGTCTCAAAAACTTTTGTGCGAATTGTTGCATGCGGACAAACAAGCGCGCATTTTCCGCATTGAATACAAATCGCCTCATCCCAAACCGGTATTTCCAAAGCAATATTGCGCTTTTCCCACATTGCTGTTGAAACGGGATAAGTTCCATCTTTTGGCAACATGCTGACAGGAATTTCGTCACCTTTGCCAGAAATAATTTTTGATAAAACATTTTTTACGAATTGCGGTGCATTATCCGATACAATCGGCGGGAGTTCGATATTGCCTTCGGTTGTTGCAGGATAATTTACTTCAAAAAGATTTTCCAAAGTTTTATCGACTGCATTAAAATTCATTTGAACAATTTCATCACCTTTTTTGCCATAAGTTTTTTTGATGGAAAGTTTGATTGCTTCGATGGCTTTATCTTTTTTCAAAACACCGCTGATTGCAAAAAAACAAGTTTGCATAATTGTATTTACACGCGAACCCATTCCGACATTTAGCGCAACAGCAGTTCCATCAATCACAAATAATTTTATTTTTTTTGAAATAATTTCTTCTTGAATTATTTTTGGTAATTTTTTCCAAACCTCATCTTTGCCAAAAGGGGAATTGATTAAAAAAGTTGCGCCATCTTTTGCGTAAGAAAGCATGTCGAACTTTTCGAGGAATTGCCATTGATGGCATGCAACAAAATTTGCTTCGCTGATTAAATAACTCGAGCGAATAATTCGTGGACCAAAACGAAGATGTGAAATTGTTGTCGAACCACTTTTTTTAGAATCGTAAACAAAATATCCTTGTCCGTAAAAATCAGTTTCTTCGCTAATAATTTTAATTGAATTTTTATTTGCGCCAACGGTTCCATCAGCACCAAGTCCAAAAAATACTGCACGAATCACATCATCACTTTCAGTTGTAAATTTCGGATCGTACTCTAAACTTGTGAATGAGACATCGTCATTTATTCCAATTGTAAAATGATTTTTAGGATTATCTTTTTTCAGTTCATCGTAAATTCCTTTAACCATTGCCGGAGTAAATTCTTTTGATGAAAGTCCGTATCGTCCACCAATAATTTTTGGCATTGGGTTAATTTCGGATTCGATAAATGCAGTTAAGACATCGCTGTATAGTGGCTCGCCAATTGCGCCGGGCTCTTTTGTTCTATCGAGTACTGCAATTTTTTTAACAGATTTTGGAATTGCAGAAATAAAATGTTCAATCGAAAATGGACGAAAGAGATGAACTTTAAGCACGCCAATTTTTTCATCTTCTAATAATAATTTTTCAATTGTTTCGTGAATTGTTTCAGCGCCCGAACCCATAATAATTATTAATCGTTCAGCCTCTTTGTGGCCAAAATACTCAAATAGCTTGTATTCACGCCCTGTTTCGACGGCGAATTTATTCATCGCATTTTGTATTATCGATGGAAAATTATTGTACAAAAGATTTGTAGTTTCGCGTGCTTGAAAATAAACATCGGGATTTTGCGCAGTACCACGAATTGTTGGGTTATCGGGATTGAGAGATCGACTGCGATGCTCTGCGATTTTTTTATCGTCAACTAAATTTTTTATTTCTTCGTAAGATAGTTCATCAATTTTTGCAACCTCATGCGAAGTTCTAAATCCATCAAAAAAATGTAAGATTGGAATTCTTCCTTCGAACGATGCCATTTGAGAAATCAGTGCAAAATCCTGCGCCTCTTGAACTGAGTTCGAACATAACATTCCCCAGCCAGTCATTCTCACCGACATCACATCACTGTGATCTCCAAAAATTGAAAGTGCTTGCGCCGCGATTGAACGAGCAGAAACATGAAAAACTGTTGGAGTAAGTTCGCCAGCAATTTTATACATATTTGGAATCATCAATAATAAACCTTGCGATGCAGTAAATGTTGTTGAGAGGGAACCAGTTTGTAATGCGCCGTGAACTGCGCCAACTGCGCCGGCTTCACTTTGCATTTCTACAACATGTGGAATTGTATTCCAAATATTTTTTCTTCCTTGCGATGACCATTCGTCGCACCACTCTCCCATAGTTGAAGAGGGAGTGATTGGATAAATTACAATTACTTCGTTAGTAGCATGTGCAACTCGCGCAACAGCTTCGTTTGCATCAATCGAAATTTTATTTTTTATTTTTTCCATTTTAATTTATTTTAATTATTTATAACCAAATGTCAGTTGAAGAATCTTCATCTTTGTAAGTCTCTTTTTTTCCGAGATCGGTTAGTGTATGTTCGAGATCAAACATTTTTTTGTATAACTTTGAAATGTTTTCTCTAATTTTATGATAGTCAATCGGATATTGAGGATGCTCTTCGTAAAAACGCAAAGCTTGATCAACCTCGTAAGTAAGTTCAGTTAGGGAATGTTGTTCGGTGAGAACTTTATCTAATTTGTTTGAAGAAATTTGAATTATTGTCATAATAAACCTCGCTTAAAAAAATTTGTAAACTTGTTTAACTTCATTAATTAAATCATCTCTAAATTTTGGATGTGCAATATTTATTAATGCTTCGGCCCTTTGGCGTAAATTTTTTCCGAAAAGATTTATAACGCCATATTCCGTTACAACAAATCGAACATCGCCTCGTGTAGTTAAAACTCCGGAGCCGATTAAATGTTGAGGAACGATACGGGAAATCGTTCCATTTTTTGCAGTTGATTGAAGAGCAATAATTGATTTTCCGCCTTTTGATGCATTTGCGCCACGCACAAAATCAAGTTGCCCGCCAAAACCTGAGTAAATATTAGTTCCGAGAGATTCAGCGCAAACCTGCCCAGTTACATCGATTTGCAACGCAGAATTAATTGAAATCATATTATCGTTTTTTGCAATTGTAAATGGATTGTTTGTCCAATCGCACGGAAAAAATTCAAATATCGGATTGTCATTTAAAAATTCGTAAAGTTGTCGAGAGCCAAGCGCAAAAGTTGCGACAGCTTTTTTATGACGAAAATTTTTCTTCATGTTTGTTACGATACCTTTTTCAATCGCATCGAGCAATCCATCTGAAATCATTTCCGTGTGAATTCCTAAATTTTTTTTTCCTTCAAGCGAAGCAAGCACGGCATTTGGTATTCCACCAATACCAAGTTGCAAAGTAGATTCATCATTAATGAGTGGCGAAATAAATGAAGCAATTCTTTTTTCTTCGTCAGTTGGAGCGGGACAATCAAGCTCTTGAAGCGGTGCGGTGTGTTCAATTATTTTATAAACTTCAGAAACATTTATAAATGTATTTCCATGCGTGCGTGGCATATTTTCATTTACTTGTACAATAACTTTCTCTGCAACCTCAAGTGCAGATTTCGATGCGACGCATTCAACTCCTAAACTCATATACCCGTGATCATCCGGTGGAGAAACCATTAAGTACGCAATGTTAATTGGAATTATTTTATCTAAAAATAATTTTGGAATTTCAGAAAGAAAAATTGGAGTGTAGTCGCCTCTTCCTGCTTGAATCATTGCTCGCTCGCTCGCGCCGACAAAAAAAGATGAGATGCGAATATGGTTTTCCATTCCTTCAACAGCAAGAGGATTTTTTCCCAGCAAGAGAAGATGATAAACAGAAACATTTTTTAATTCATCTTTTCTTTTTGCAATATATTGAAGAAGATCGTTTGGGCTTGATGCGTTTCCACTTATAAAAAGATTGTCACCACTTTTAATTTCGGCAGTAGCTTTCTCAAAAGTTGTAAGTTTAGAATTATATTGTATCGATCGAGTTAAGTTCATTTTATTTGTTTCGAGATTGAATTGCGCATAGCGGACAAAAAATCATCGCTTGCTCAATTTCGTTTTCTTCTTTTTGTGTAGTTGGTTGACGATAGATGTAACAAAAAACATCGGAGGCATCGAAAGAAATATTATCAATTGCCATGGCTAAACATTGTCCGCAACCATCGCATCGCTCATCAATATAAAATTCTCCCTCGACATTAAATGGGAGTGGAGAAGCATTTTGGATTTTGGATTTTTTCATATTTATCTCTTTTCTTTATTCCATATTATGCTATTTCAAACTTCGTGCCAAAAAAAAATATTGCATTTTCCCTTTATTTATATGATGCTAAGCGATTTTTTCTCTCAAACATTGGAATATTTATTTTTGAATTCTGAAATTTAGGAATAGCAAACTTATGCAAAGATATATTTATTTTCATTCTTTCGGATTATAATTAAATCTCATTTGAAATTCAAAATTAATTTTAATGATACTATATTATAGAGGAGAATAAAATAATTATTTTAAAGGATTGAAGTTGCGAAATTAAAAGCTATTTCATATTTTTTACACAAGATAAAAATCAAAGTTTTTATAAAAGAAAGTTTAAAAATGATTTACTTAAAATAACATTCGAGCAAAATTAAACTAATTGAGAAGCAACTATTTAGCCAGCAACACATTTATGGTGGCACAATTGAAAATAATATTTCTTTTGTGGCTGGTACTTGGTAATTATTAAAAAAATTTTTATGAAGTACTCTTGCTTTGTATGTCCCGACAGGTAAAATAATTTTTGGATCTTGCGTCACTGTATTTGGTGCACGCCAATTAGATGTAAATGATTCACCATCTTTAACTTTGCCGCTCATTATATTTAGATAAAATCCGAGCCCATCAATAGAGCTTGCAATGATGCTATCTTCTTGCTCTATTTGAAACATTACTTCATAACCAGTGTAATTATAAATAAGATCCGTTCCACTAAAGTTGTGAAGAACAAAATGCATGTCAAAAGATTCACCAGAATGAAATATTGTTTCGCTAACACCAGATGTATTTGACAGAGTAAAACTTGTGCTGATATCGGAATTATTTTGAACAGGTGTGTCAGAATTGCAACCGAAGACCAATAAAAGAAAAAATAAGAATATCATTGATTTCATAATAATACCTCCTTGAAAGAGTTTCTTATGTAACAATCTAAAAAAAATGTTATTCAAAGTCAATTCAATTAATTTTTTTTTACAAAACTATAAAAACCATCGAGCAAAATTAAACTAATTTATTTATATTTAACCACTATGAAAAAATTAAATATAGTGTCAAAATCATCTCTTCTTCTTGGGGTAATAATATTTTTTAACTCGCTCCTGTTTGGTGGAGAATTAAGTCTCGTTCCAAACCCGAAAAAAGCAGATTTGGGTAGTGGCAAGTTTTTGATAAATAATTCGGTAAGGATTATAATAGAGGAGGAGAGTGAAAAGTATTATGCTGATGAAATTAATGAAGAGATTCGATTGTTTGATAAAGATAATTTAAAAATTAGTAGTTTGAGCGAAATTAAAAAGTTACCAAAAAATATTATTTTCATTGGCTCGTTAAAATCCGCATTGGCAAAAGAGATTCCAAAAGGTCTCGACTTCCAAAAAAATAATGAAGCATATTTTTTAAGAGTAAATGAGAATGGAATTACAATTATCGGACAAACTCCAAAAAGTCGATTTTACGGAGTAATGACTCTGTTACAATTATTTAAAAAAGAAAAACGAAATTTAATTTTACCTTTTGTTGAAATTTACGATTACCCATCGATGAGATTTAGAGGAATTAGTGACGACATAAGTCGAGGACAAATATCGACAAAAGAAAATTTTAAAAAAATTATAAAATTTCTCTCTCGATATAAATTAAATATTTATTCCCCTTACATAGAAGATGTTTTTGAATTCAAAAATCATCCCGAAATTGGAAAAGCCAGAGGTGCTTTATCAAAAAAAGATTGGAATGAAATTGATGAATACGCGCAAAAATATTTTGTGGAAATAATTCCAATTTTTGAATCGCTTGGTCATTGGGAAAATCTTTTAATCAAACCGGCGTATCAAAAATATGCGGAGTTTCCCGGCGCGCAAAGTTTAAATGTAAGCGACGAAAAAATTTATCTACTTCTTGATGAATTAATAAAGGAGGTCGCTTCAACTTTTAAATCGCAATATTTTAATATGGCGGCGGACGAATCGTGGGATGTCGGGCTTGGCGCATCGAAGCATTTGGTTGAAAAAAGCGATTTGGCAACGGTGCATTTTAATCATTACAAAAAAATATTTGACATTTTAAAAAAATACAAAAAACGCCCTTTAATTTATGGCGATATAATTTTAAGTCAGCCAGCAATTTTAAACAAACTCCCAAAAGATATAATTGTAATTGATTGGCAATATCACGCGGCAACAAATTATGAAACCGCGGCGGTTTTTGATTCGCTCGGAATTCCATTTGTGGTTTCCCCGGCGATTTCAAATTACGATTTTTTATTTCCGAATTACTTGAATGCATTTGTAAATATAAAAAATTTTACAAAAGTTGGATTTGATAAAAATGCAATTGGAGTTTTAAATTCGAATTGGAATGATAATGGTGCGGAGGATTTAAGGGAACTTAATTATTACGGTTATGGTTGGTCGGCTGAATGCGCTTGGAATCCTTCAACAAGCAGTAGTGAAAATTTTAATAAAAGTTTTTTTAAAACATTTTTCAGTTCAGATGATTCGTTATCTGAATTAATTTATTCTGTTTTAAGTAGTTCATCAAATATTTATAATATTTACGAATTATGGCGACATCCATTTCACACAGCCAAAACCGATTTATTGAAAGGACAAAGTATAAAGAATTTAATGCCTTCGGTATTATCGTTAATTGAAAAAGAAGAGCGAGTTGCGAGAAAAAATAAAGATCATTTTGAATATTTAAAATATATTTGCCGATTAAATCTTTTATATGCTAAAAAAATACAAACGCAAGAAAATATTAAAATGATATTTCAAAATGCAAAAACTTTAAATGACACTAATGCGATAGTTAGAGATGTTCCGAAAATGTGCGATGAGTTGATTAGTGGATTTCAAAATAGATTTGATGAGTATGAAAATCTTTGGCTTAAAACAAATCATCCGGAAATGATTAATCTTTTAAGAAAGAGAATGAACAGACAAAAACTTTATTGGGAAGAAATTAAGCAATTAGTTTTGAAAAAAGATTTTACACTTTCACCATTTATTGAAAGTAAGTGGATTGCTTATAAAAAAGAGAGTGGAAAGACAGATCACGCAATATTTAAAAAATCTTTTTTGATGAATGAGAAACCTATTAAAGCAGAAATACAACTTATTGGAGATAGTTTTACAAAATTATATGTAAATGAAAATTATGTTGGAGAAGTGATGGCGCGCTCTTCTTTATCGCTTCAAGTTGAATATGAACGAGTGAAAATATTTGATGTTACAAAATTTCTAAAGGACTCACTTAACGAAATAATTATTGATGTAAAAAATTATTCAGACAAGACTTCGGCATCAACAAATATTTACGGTGAGATTAAATTGGAGAAAAGTGTAATAAAAATATTATCAGATATATCGTGGCAAACAGCCCAAATTACAACGGATAAATTGAATTTCACTGAAATAAAAAATTACGATTGGCAAAATGCAGTGTCGCAAAATTATTCGATACCTTTAATTAAACCAAATTTTAATCAACAACGAGCTTCGTGGTTTGATAGATAATTTGAATGATAAAATTTCAAATTGAATTGAACCAACTGCGAAAATTATTTTTTATTTCTAAAATATTTCATAATCATTTAAAATAAATCAAAAAGGAATTTTATGCGTTTAAAAATTGCTTTAATACTTTTTATTTGTTGTACGATAATTATAAATGCGCAACAAAAATCTGAGCAAGTTGAAGGATTAAGAGTAAATGTTGCTGGAGTTTATGCTCTGAAAAATCTTACAATTATTCCCGAGCCAAAAAATAAAATTGAAAACGGCGTAATAATAATTAGAGATGGAATAATTCAATCTGTCGGAAAAAATATTTCAATTCCGAATGATGCCCTTGTAATCGATTGCAAAGGTCTCACAGCGTATCCAGGATTTATTGATTTGAGCACAGATTACGGATTACCAAAAACTCAATCGCCAAAAAATGAAGTTCAATCTCACACAACGGAAAATCGTGGCGCAGGATCGTGGAACTCAAATGTTAAACCACAAAACTCAAGTGCGGATAATTTTGCAAGCGACAAAGAACTTGCGGAGAAACTTCGCGCAAATGGTTTCACTTCTGTTTTAACATATCCTTCAAAAGGAATATTTCGCGGCTCAAGCGCGCATGTTCTTTTAGGTGAAGGAGATCCGAATTCTCAAATTATAAATTCAAATGTAATAAATCATATTTCTTTTGATAGAGATAGAAGTGAGGATAACTATCCAAATTCTTTAATGGGAGCGATTGCTTTAATTCGGCAAACTTTTATTGACGCAGATTGGTATTTAAAAGCGTGGAGCGTTTATGAAAAAAATCCAAATCAAAATCGCCCCGAAATAAATATTGCGCTTGATATTTTGAATAAAGCAATTGATTCAAAAAAATATTTTATGTTTGAGACAAACGATGAGTTAAATATTTTTCGTGCTTCAAAAATTGCAAAAGAATTTTCACTTAATTCAATTGTTCGTGGAAATGGATTTGAATATCGCAGATTGATTGATATTAAAGGGCTAAATCAGACAATTATATTGCCTATTAATTTTCCCGATGCGCCAAAGGTTGAAACTCCGCAAGAAGCATACGATGTGGAATATTCTGATTTGCAACATTGGGATAATGCACCTGAGAATCCCGCACGATTGCAAAAAGCTGGAGTTAAAATTTCTTTCACAACTGCAACTATGAAAGATGTTTCAAAATTTTTACCCAATTTGCGATTGGCAGTTAAAAGAGGATTATCAATTGATGACGCATTGCAAGCTTTAACTTTGACTCCAGCAAAAATAATTGGCGCTGAAAAAAATCTCGGTTCTATTTCTACTGGAAAAATTGCAAATATTATTTTGACTGATGGAGATTTATTTAATGAAAAAACAAAAATTAGAGAAAATTGGATTGCAGGGAAAAAATATGAAATCTCATCTCCTCCGCAAATTGATTTGAGGGGAAAATGGTCTTTCTCTATTATTGAAAATACAAATATCGATACTGGTTCAATTGATATTACTGGCGAGATTGAATCGCTTTCAACAAATTATTTAAAAGGAAATAAAAAAGTTAAAGCAACAACTTCAAAAATTGAGGGGAAAAAATACACCTCTTCTTTTGAAGGAGATTCACTCGGACTAAAAGGAATTGTTCGCTTCACTGCACAATTTGAAAACGAATCGCTTTTAGGAAATGGTGAATTTGCAAATGGAAATAATTTTATATTTTCAGCAAAAAGAATTTCACAATTTGTTCAGCCAAGTGATAGTTCAAAACCATCAACGATTCAAAATGCTTCGTTTGAAGTTGTTTATCCCGAATCACCATTTGGAAGAAAAGAAATTCCTTTACAAATCGAAAATCTTTTACTAAAAAATGCAACAATTTGGACAAGTGCTGAATCTGGAATTTTAAAAGAGACAGACATTTTAATTTCAAAAGGAAAAATAATTCAAATCGGAAAAAATCTTTCATCGCAAAAAAATATTGTGGAAATTGATTGTAGCGGTAAACATATTTCTGCTGGTTTAATTGACGCGCACTCGCACACTGCAATTAGCAACGGAGTAAATGAATCGGGGCAATCGATTACGGCTGAGGTGCGAATTGCTGATGTTGTAAATAGCGATGACATAAGCATTTACCGCGAACTTGCTGGAGGATTGACGACTGCAAATCTTTTGCATGGCTCGGCAAATGCGATTGGTGGGCAAAATCAAATTATAAAATTGCGATGGGGTGCTTTGCCAGAAGAAATGAAATTTGAAAATGCAATGCCCGGAATTAAATTTGCGCTTGGAGAAAATCCGAAACAATCTAATTGGGGAGAAAAATTTACGACTCGTTATCCACAAACCAGAATGGGCGTTGAGCAAATTATTCGAGATGATTTTATTGCGGCAGTCGAATACGAAAAATCTTTTCAAGATTACAAAATTAATTCAAACTTAATTCCTCCACGAAGAGATTTAGAATTAGAAACTCTCGTTGAAATTTTAAATAAAAAAAGAATTGTTCACGCACATTCTTATCGGCAAGATGAAATTTTAATGTTAGCGCGAGTTGCAAAAGATTTTAAATTTAAAATTGGAACTTTTCAACATGTTTTGGAAGGATATAAAATTGCCGAAGCGATAAAAGAAATCGGAGCTGGCGCATCATGTTTTACAGATTGGTGGGGATACAAATACGAAGTTGTGGATGCGATTCCGTATGCTGGCGCGTTGATGCACGAAGCTGGAGTTTTGGTTTCATTTAATTCTGATAGCGGAGAATTGGCGCGAAGAATGAATCTTGAAGCGGCAAAAGCTGTAAAATATGGAGGCGTGAGCGAAACGGAAGCATTAAAATTTGTTACGATAAATCCTGCAAAACAATTAATGATTGATTCACGAGTTGGCTCGATTGAAATTGGCAAAGATGCTGATTTTGTAATTTGGAGCGGCTCGCCACTATCGACAGAAACAAAATGTTTGCAAACATGGATTGATGGAAGAAAGTATTTTGACATTGATGAAAATAAAACAATGAATGAAGAATCGATAAAAAAACGAGCAGTGATAGTGCAAAAGATTTTGGCGAACCCAACAAAAATTTCTGGTGGTGGACCAAGTAAAAATTCGCATCGAAGTGAAAGATATTCTTGCACAGATGAAACCACAGAAGGAAATAATTAAAATGAAAAAAATAATTTTATTTACACTAATAATTTCAAATATAATTTTTGCATCAGACCAAATACCTGGAAAAAAGCAAGTAAAACCAATAGTTATAACGAATGCAAAAATTTTTACAATCACAAATGGAGTGATTGAAAACGGAATGATTATTTTTGAAAAGGGAAAAATCACTTCGATTGGAAAAGATTTAAATATTCCAAAAGATGCAGAAGTAATTGATGCAAGTGGAAAATATATTTATCCCGGATTGTTCAATGCAAACTCGGAAATTGGACTTGTAGAAATTCAAGCAGTTCGCGCAACAAAAGATTTAACTGAGACGGGAAAATTTAATCCGAACGCTCGTGCAGAAATTGCGCTGAATCCCGATAGCGATTTATTTCCGACAACTCGCGCAAATGGAATTTTGCTCGCACATGTTTTGCCAAAAGGAATTACAATACCAGGTCGCTCGTCAGTTGCAATGTTGGATGGTTGGACGCAAGAAGATTTAATTTTAAAAAGCGATGCGGGAATAATTCTTGAATGGCCAAATATGAAAACGAATACTTCGCCATGGATGATGAAAAGCGAAGAAGAGCAAAAAAAGGAGAGAGATAAAACTTTAAAAGAGATAAAACAATTCTTCACAGATGCGCGAGCATATAAAATTGCAAAAGAATCAAATAAATATTTAAAAACAGATTTACGATTTGAAGCGATGAGTGCTTTGTTCGATAAAAATATTCCTTTAATGATTGTCGCAAATGATATTTTTCAAATTGAATCAGCGATAGAATTTTGCGACACTGAAAATATAAAAATGATACTTGTCGGCGGACTTGACTCTTGGCGTGTTGCAGAATTACTCAAACGAAAAAATATTTCAGTTATTTTAAATAAAATTTATGATGAGCCAATGAGAGATTGGGAGAGCTACGATAATGTTTTTAGCTTGCCATCAAAATTATTAAATAGTGGAGTTAAGTTTGCAATTTCTGCAAATGGTGAAGCAATGGCAGAAAGAAATCTTCCAAACATTGCGGCAACTGCTGTCGCGTTTGGTTTAAATAAAGATGAAGCACTCAAAGCAATTACAATTTATCCTTCGCAAATTTTAAATGTTGATGACAAAGTTGGCTCACTTGAAGTTGGTAAAGATGCGACTCTGTTTATTTCAAATGGTGATATTTTTGAAATTCAAACAAAAGTAGAAATCGCCTTTATTCAAGGGAAGAAAGTCGACCTTTCAAGCCATCATACAAAATTATATGATAAATATAGAGAAAAATATAAGCAGATTGGTTTGATAAAATAAATTTAAAATATCTTAAACTAAAATATTAACCTATTGTCTAAAATTCATTGACAATAGGTTTTTTTATTTATATCATTCCATTAAATGATTTGGAGGAATTATGGCTTTTATAACTTTGGGAGAATTAATAATATATTTAGTAATAATAATTGTAAATATAATTTTAATTTCACTTCTTATACAGTTCACACAAAAGAAAAGAAGGAAAAAATAATATCTCTTAATTATTTTTAGCGCCTTGGTTAATCCAATTTTTTAAAATTACGATTGTAGAATCGCTCAATTTCTTTTTTGAAAGCATTGGCATCTGTTTGCCAAATGGGGGATTGGGTAATAATTTAATTATGAAATTGCTTTTGTCACTATGTTCGGGTTTAATGGCTTTTCCATTTTTACCTCCTGCAATTATTTCACCGTACGAATCCATTAAATAATTTGATGGATTCTCTTCATCGGCTGTGTGGCATACCAAACATTTCTTTTTAATAATCGGATAAACATCTTTTGAAAAAGAAACATCGGTTGAATCTTTTGCCAAAATTATTGAAGTGAAAAACAAAATTACAATTAAAAATTTTCTCATAATTAAACCGTGATTAATTTGTGAGTGAAGAAATAAAATATATTATTAACTCTCTAATTCTTTCAACAAAACTGCTTCTTTCGGATTGTGCAAAATAGAAACAATTCCGTTTTTTTCATCTGTAATATGAAATGTTGGTATAACTCTTCTTCCGCCAGACCATTCGATAATTTTATCTGCGGCGGATTCGTCCTTGTCAATATCAATTTCTTCGAAAGAAATATTTTTCTCAGCCAAAATCCTTTTAGCATTTCTGCAATCTGGGCACCAAGTTGTGGTGTACATTATTATTTTTTTATTCATTTTTGTTATAAGTTTAGTACGAAAATAAAAAATATTTTCTCGCATTGCAATAAATTGGTTTTTTATTCAAAATATTTTATTAAATTGCACTCAAATGACAAACGAAGAGAGAAAATTATTAGTCGAAGAAATTCGGATTTTGCCAAATCAAATTGAGTTGGCAATAAAAAATTTAAATAACTCACAACTCGACACACCTTACGGCGAAGGAAAATGGACAATTCGCCAAGTAATTCACCACATTGCCGATTCACACATGCACGCGTACATCAGAACAAAATGGACTTTTACAGAAAATGAGCCACGATTAAAAACTTAC
Source organism: uncultured Chitinophagaceae bacterium (assembly GCA_964367235.1). Lineage (GTDB taxonomy): Bacteria > Bacteroidota > Ignavibacteria > UBA10030 > UBA8401 > JBBTLW01. Next base: position 29,096 of record CAYIXI010000015.1, read on the forward strand.
GAGCAAAATGATTGGGCAATTTTAAGTGATGCAAAAACTTCTCCGATTGATTTTTCACTTTCTATAATTAGTGGGATTCATTCGCGTTGGCATTTTTGGTTTTCAAGTTTAAATGAAAATGATTTTTCCCGAAAAGCTATTCACCCAGAAAATGGTGAAATGACGCTGGATTTATTTTTAAAAATTTATTGCAATCATGGAAAAAATCATTGCAAGCAAATTACAGATTTACGCGAAAGGATGAAATGGTAATGAAAAAAATATTTTTGATTTTATTTTTTGCATCTACTTTAAATTCACAATTTAAAATTGGCAAATACTCTGGTGAATTTTTAGCAACAGGATTTGGATCGCGTGCCTTGGGGCTTGGTGGCGCATCGGTTGCGCTTGTTAGCGATGTAACCTCGGCATATTGGAATCCTGCCGCACTTGCAAAATTAAATTACCCAGAAATTAGTTTTATGCACGACGAACGATTTGGCTCTTTGGTAAATTACGATTATGGTGGAGCGGCAATTCCATTTGGAAATAATTTTGATACTGAAAATGTTTTGTTAGATGAAAATGGAAACGCGACTTTGCAAAAACAATTCGATGTTTCAACTTTTGCTATTAGTTTAACAAGATTGGGAGTTGACGGAATTTCCGACACAAGAAACTCATGGGCAGATTCAAATTCTAATGGAATTTTTGATGAGTTCTCTCGTCCTGAAATAAATAAAATTACATATTTTAATGCTGCAGATTGGGTTTTGTATTTATCTTATGCAAAACAACATAGCGAAAAATTATTTTGGGGCGCAAATGTAAAATTAATTCGTCGTTCATTTAAAGAAATTGGCGCAAGCGGAATTGGAATTGATTTTGGCGCTCTTTATGATTTTAATGATAATTTAACTTTCGGACTTTCAGCACAAGATATTTCCACAACACTTTTATTTTGGTCAACTGGAAAAAATGAAATTATCACACCAACAATAAAACTTGGTTCTGCGTTTCAATTAAATATTTGGAAAGGAAAAATTGCACTTGCAACAGATTTTGATTTCAGATTTGAAGGAAGGCAAACCGCTTCGTTTTCAGATTTAGGAGCGATGAGTATTGATCCGCGAATTGGAATTGAATATGATTACGACGGAATTGTAGCCGTACGCGCTGGTGTTAATGATATTGGAAATTTGACTTTAGGCGCTGGAATTCATCTTAGAAAAATTGATGTTGATTATTCTTTTGCAAAATTTGATGCCGCAGACGAACTTGGTAACTCTCACCGAATTTCACTCAGAATTAAAATAGAAGAAGAACAATTTAAACGATAATTATTTTGAAATTTGAATCCATTGACCACACCAATTTTTTGCTGGTGGATTTATAATTAATTCCTCACAAAGTTTTTTATAAGTTTTAGATGGTCCATCGCTCGGGTCTATTATTAAACATTGATTGAATTTTTCAATTGCATCAATAAATTTTTGTTCAGCGTGAAGTTGCCAACCCTCATTAAAAATTTTTATAAGTTTTTCTTTTTCAGCAGAAAGCTCACCTTTTTTGGCAAGTAGTTCGTATGCTTTTACCGGCTCCGTTTTACCTTTTACAATTAATAAAGCAATCAATCGCGCTTCTATTTTATCTTTTGCTAATTCATAAGTTGGTTCACCAATCATAATATGAGTTTCAAAAATTTTATTTGCTGGCTCAAATCTTGCCGCTTGATTTACTGCGTCTCCCATAACTGTGTATTGAAATTTTTTTTCCGATCCCATGTTTCCAGCAGCAACAATTCCAGTATTGATTCCCATTCTTGCATCAATTTCAACATTGTAATTTGTTAAAAAATACTTACTGACTTTTAGTAATTCTTTTTGTTGATCAAGCGCTGCCCAGCAACATTTCCACGCATGAGAATTCGGATCGGGATCATTCCAAACTGGCACTCCAAAATCAGCCATAATTGCGTCGCCTTCGTATTTATCAATATATCCACCATAATCAAGTATGATATTACTCATTGGAGTTAAATAATCATTTAAAATTTTTGAAAGTTCTTCAGGGGATACACTTTCAGAAATTGTAGTAAATCCTCTTAAATCCGAAAAAAACATTGTTGCATCTTTTCTTTCACCTTTAAGTTGAAGTCGCTCGGGGTCAGCTTGCATGAAAATAAGAACTTCGGGCGAAACCATTGAAGAAAACATATTGCTTAAAAACTTTTTTTGTTTTCTTTCTTGAATATAATTATAAACCGTATTGCCAATATATGTAAACGAATAAGTTGTAATTAATGAAATTGTAGGGAGAAGTAGATTATATTTATTAAAAAAATAAATTGATGCATAATGAGTTAATAAAATTAAAACCACGACAAACAAAAAAATTATTAATTCATTAATAAAATTATATCTGAAATTTATTTTTTTTGTAAAAATTGAAAAAGCAAAAGTTAAAATTGAACCAAGCGCGATAATAAATGCTTCAATTAATTTTGGTATTCGGTTTATAAAATTATTATCAATTAACGATTGCAAGGCGTGAGCATGTATTTCAGCGCCATACATAAGGTTTTTATCAGGCATTTCTTTTGGCGCAACTGAAACTGGAAACATATCTTTTGATTCTGTGAATCCGGGACCGATAATTACATATTTATCCTTGAAAATATTTTCTGTAATTAAGCCCGCAATCGGATCATCAAATAAATTAATGTCGATTCCAAGTTCAATTTCTTCTCGTGTTTTAAAAGTTGAATCATCTAAAATATTACTAATATCAATTTCACGAAATGTATTACCGGCTAAACCATAATAATTTATCAAAAAAGTTGTTTCGTCAAAAAGAGAATAGTTTTGATTATTAATTTCAAAATAATTTTCTTTTAAATTTGGTGTTGAATTACCCTTCCCATTAATTGCTTTATTAAACATTGAAATTGCAAAACTTGGTGCATAAACTTCCTGATATGGCATTTTAGCAAATGGATAATATCGACGATAAACGCCATCTTCATCACTTGGGATATAAACAATTCCAATTGAACTATCTGCTAAAAAGAAAATTGAATTAAAATTTTCTTCATTTCTTTTTATTGAATAATCTCCACTTGCTAAATCTGTTTTTCCTCCAACAACAACATTTTTATATTTTGAAATTGTTGAAAATAAAACCGAATCATCAAATTTATTTGACTCCTGATCAAAAATTAAATCAACTCCAATTATTTTTGCACCAGCTTTATTTAAATTCTCAATTGCTTTAGCGTAATATCTTCTTGGAAAAGGGAATTTATCTGGTAGAGTTTGAGAAGTTTCATCTTTAATTAAAACTAAAATTACATCAAGAGAGTCTTTTAAATTTGGCTGGATATCTCTACTTAAAAACAATTTATCCAAATACATCAATTCAAATCTTTTAAAAACATTTAGATTGATAATTGAATCGTGAAAAAGGAGTAAAGAAAAAAAAATTAAAACGACAGTAAAAAAAATAGTACTTAAAGAAGCATTTCTATCTTTTTTAGATTTTTTTATAATCATCGATTATAAATCGTATCTTAACATGAGGCTAATAAATTTATCGTTAGATTTTGTACCATCAGATAATTCATTTTGTAAAATTTGAAGTTGTAAACTTGTACTTAAATTTTCAATAGGGAAAAATTGTAAATTCACATCAAACATTGTTCTACTAAAATCTCCAGATGTAGGAGCAAGAGTTGTTGAAATATGAAGCATATTACTGAATAATTTTAATTTAGTATTTAATGAGATAGTTGTATACTTCATCGTTCTGGTTTTTAAAATGGGTTGATTTGTTATAGTATCAATTCCGATGCTGGGTATTTTGTTATTGCTGTTCATAAATCCAAACGCACTTTCAAGTAGAAATGGGAAAGCGGAATTTATCATAAAAAAAGTATTTGTACTTGTAACATCTTGATTTCTTGGAAGAATATCATCTTTTTTTGATTGATCTAAACTAAGTGAAAAATTATGTTGGCCAAAAACTTTTACATCATAATTTGTTTGAAGAAAAATTCTATTTGTTTTTTCGTTAACAGCACGGCTTCCAAAAACTGAATCAAGTGGATTTAATGAATTAAAATTATTGCCAATAGTTGTACCAAGAGTAATATTTGGTAAATTCATTCCGGGATACAATGACAAAGAGGCATTTGTATTTTTATAATTTGTAGTTGTTATTTCTTTTTCAGATGTATTATTTGTTAATGCTTCATAGCTAGCACTAATAAAAATTTTATTATCTAAAAGTCTAATCCTATCAGAAAGATTTAATCCTTGAATATCTTTTCTTAAAGATGTAGTTCCGGTTGATTGATAATCTTTTCCATGAAAAATATAAGATGCTCTTATAAAATTATTAAAATAATTAAATGTTAAAGCGCTTTCATAAGCTAATCCGGGACTCTTTAAAAGATTGTCTGGATTCATACTTGCTTGAAGATTTTCGTTAATAGTAATGAATGGAGATAAAATTGGTAACATCGATTTCAATTGGTCACCACTTGCTTTATCAATACCACCTTTTGAAACAAATGTATCAATTGTAGCTTCTGTAAATGCCTCTGTTGAATAATCAAAATTATTTATACTAAATGATGCTTGAGTTGTGAATTCAATATGTTTGTTGTCTATTCCAATTATTAAATCTGGACCAATGACGAGATTTTCTTGTGGTTTTAATTTAATTCCGAGAGTTGAATCCCAAACATCTCTGGATTTTAAAATACTTAATCCAAATTGAAAATTATCACCTTTACCAAAACTTAATCGTCCAGCAGATATGTTTTTTTGCAGAGATTTTATTTCTTTTGAAGAATCATTGCTGATTATTTTTCTGGTAACTTCGCCTTGAATACCTTGAAAATTGATATATCCAAACATTAAATCACCGGCAATTCCTCTAACTCTTCGTCCATCGAGAATTGTTCTAGAATAATTCGGATAAATATCTCCAAATTTTAATTTTAAATAATTTGTATTTAAACCAAGTAGCATTCTGTTTTGTGGTTGAACAAATTGATTTTCCTGTGAAGTTAAATAAATATTTGTGTTTGATTTTAAAAATCCATATTCAACATTACCCTTTAAATCAAAAATATTATAATTAGTTGTATTATTTTTAATTATTTCCTTGCGACTTTCAATTTGGGCGCTTAATCCAAAATTTATTTTTGATTTTTCAGAAACTGCTTGTTCAGTTGTAATTTTAAAAAATGTATGTTCAACTGAACTTATTAATTTTCCATTATTTGAATACAATCTTACTTTTATAAGATTTAACCCGTTATTTAATTTATTAAATTCATCAATATTATTTAATATTACTAAATCTCCTGTGATTATTAAATATTTTGTAAAATTAATATTGTTTATAAAAACCTCAGTTCTTTTTTTATTAATACTTTGAGGAGTATAAACCGAAGAGAAAGAAATAAACAAATCTTCTGCTGATACTTTTTCATCTTTTTCAGGGCTCAAAAAAACTATAGAATTATCAAAATCATTTTTAGGATTAACTTGAATTTTAAATGGAGTTGTTTCAGGATTATTAAATGGATAGGATTCAGTTTGACCATTATTTAAAATTACAGTTGCATAAACTTCTATAAATGGAGGAATAACCTCCTTGCCCGGAATAATTGCAAATATAGAATCTTGAGAGAGTGTTAATTCAATTTTTTTAAATCTTGATTCTCCAAATTGTCTGTAAAATAAAAATGAACTATTAATATTTACTCTTCTTTGCAAATTAACAGAAATTTGTAAAGAATTATTTTCTTTTGCGCTTAAAGAACTTATATTTTTAATAATTTTGTTTAATTGCGCATTTGAAATAAAACTAAATAGCAATACCAATGTCAAAAATTTAATTTTCATATTATTTTAATTTAATTAGTGATTAATATTCAATTACCATTGTTTTTCGTTTACCTGTTGGATCAATAAATTCAATCTTCAATTCATTTCTTTTTCCTGCTTGGATTGGAATCGAAATTGGGTTTGATTCAGGTGAATCCGGTGGAAATGTTAAAACCTCTCCATTTACCCTTGTTACTTTTAAATAAACATAAATTGCTGGTGGACTAAAACTTGTATCAGCGGGTAATCGGATTTTTAAATTATTTCCTTCGAACTGAACAGGTACAGATTTAAAACTATTTTGATACGCTCCCTTATAGTAAAGTAAAATATTTTTAATAATTTTTTTGACCGAATCAATTGCAACACTTGATTGAATGGTTATTGAAACATCAACATCTTTATTTTCAGTTGCTGGAGGCGCTTCAATTGAAAAATTTAAAGTAAAAGCACTTGTTGTTGATTGTGGATTTGTTGGTTGAGTTGATGAAGTTGATTTAGTTGTATCAGTCCCTGGTATTGAACCAGTACCACTTGTTGGGGCAATCGAGTTTGCTCGATTTAATTCCTGAGATGATGCTGGCCTAGAGTTTAATTTTCCACTTGAATCTGAAATTCCAGTTTGCCCTGCACCGACACTTAAAGTTTGATTTGTGATTTTATTAGATAATTCAACAGAACCAGATAAGACAATTAATTTATCACTATTTTCTCCAGTCTCTAAAATTCCAGATGTACCTTTAATAGACGCAACTGAAGTTGGAGTTGAAAATTCAAATTTTTCATTTGGGCGACGCTGTACATTAAAACCTATCGTACCGGTTCTAATATCAATCCCTTTTTGCATAGCATTATTTTTATCAAGATTTCCATGAATTGTAACTTCTGATTTCTCTTGAATTCTTACTGCTGAACCTTCTAAAAATTTTACAATCACAAAAGATCGTTCACTGGTTTTTATTTTATCATTTGTAAATAGTGGAGTTCCGCTTTTTACATTAGTCCAATTAATCGAGTTAATTTTTTTGTGTTCAACTTTACCAATTGGTTTAAAAACTGTTGCAACCGGATTTGTTTGTTGTGCAAATAAAAAATTAGAAATTAATATTAAAGCAAAAATTATTTTTTTCATAAGTCTCCAAAGTTATTCTTCAAAACGAATTGATTTTATTTTACTTTTATTTTGATTTAAAATTTGAGTTAAGTCCTGACTCGAAATTTTTGAACCATTTAATGTAACTATTCCATTTGGTCTAAGTTTTTGATCTGAAAGTATATTAATAAAAGATTGAAAAGCAGTGCCGGAAAAATTTGTCTCAAGAGAATTTAAAATCATTTGTACCTCCGGATCACTAATTGTGAACAATCGAATTGTTCGGAGCGGTTCAACTTCATAACCAAACGCAGTCCTAATTCCATCCAGAACTACTACATAAGATTTTCCTTTTTGCAGTGGGCGAGGTCCTTTTAAAAATGTTATTCCAGGCAATGGAATATTTGATTGAGGATAAGTTATAAAAGATAAATTTCCAGATTCTTTTTTCTTCACACTAATTTCTAAAAATGGATCTGAAGCAGAAATTGCATCTTCAAGCGATTGATGTTCAGGTCGTTTTTCGAAAATTGAAATTTTAATTGCTCTTGTGTCGGAAATCCATTGAAATTGTGGAAATGGAGTTGGATATTCAAAACCATTTTCTATTGGTACTTGTAATGTTGCAATACTTGGGTTTGTAACTGTTATAGTAATTACATCATCATAAACAACTTCTAAAGTATCCTTATTTCCAATTTTAACAACTGTCATCTTTGCTTGTAATTCATAAACTCCTGATGGAACTTTTCCTCCTGCGGCAGGATCAGACACTATATCTTGCAGTTTCTTTTTTAATATTTCATTTATAACTGGATCTTCAAAATCAATATCTGAGCCTACTGCTTCAACATCTGCGCTGGTAAAAATTCTACCAGTTGGAGGAATTTTAAAAGGGTTTTTTGTTTTAGCGGAAACTAATTGACTGCGTTGTCTATCTTCATCGAGTGTTACAAAAGCACGAATCTCTAAATCAGTTTTTACATCTACCCCCACTTGATTTAAAATTGTTAATGAAAAATTTGATGGAGATATTACTTTTATTTTTTCATTAATCGGATCAACCAATGCTGTTGCGTTTATAATATCAGCTTCGGTTATAGTTGGGATAACTTTTAAAGATTGTGAATTTAGAATTGATATGAAGCCTAAAAAAATTATTGAAAATATTTTTTTAAACATAATGCCTCTCTTGAATAATTATAAATTAATGAAATAATATATTAAATAAAAATATTAAATAAAAATGCCGCTAAAACTCCACCAATAATAGGACCTAAAACAGGTATCCAGCTATAACTCCAATCGCTTGTTCCTTTATTTTTGATTGGTAAAATCGCATGCATTATTCGTGGAGCTAAATCTCTCGCAGGATTTAATGCGTAACCAGTTGGTCCTCCTAAAGATAATCCAATACCTAAAATTAATAATCCGACTGGTAACGCATTCAAAGTTCCTAATGATGTACCAGGATTTGTCATAAATAAAACACCCATTACTAAAACAAAAGTTGCAATAATTTCTGTCAATAAATTATTAAAATTATTTCGAATTGCTGGCGCAGTACTAAAAACTGCCAACTGCAATGATGCATCAGAAGTTTCATCAAAATGTTGTTTGTAACTTAACCAAACAATAAATGCACCAAGCATTGCGCCAACAAATTGTCCAGCAATATAAATTGGAACATCTCCCCAAGAAAAATTATTAAAAGATGCCATTGCAATTGTAACTGCCGGATTTAAATGTGCGGCACTTCCGTGCGATGAAATATACACACCAACAAAAACTGCAATTGCCCAACCAAAAGTTATTACAATCCAACCGCTACTGTTGCCTTTTGTTTTGTTGAGTAGAACATTTGCAACAACGCCATCGCCCAAAATAATTAGGAACATTGTTCCGAGAAGTTCTGATAAAAAAGGTGTCATAAGATTTAATTTTTAAATTGTGATTAAGATGTTGTGAATTTTATTGAATCAAAATTATAACCTGATGCTAAATTGCAAAATATTTTTACTTGTTCGATTTGCCAATTTTCATTATTTCCATTTTCTTCCGCCATCCATTTTACAATAACTGTCGCTGAATCCATTGCCGCTTTTGAATCTAAAAATAATAATCGTAATCTTCTTGCCAAAATATCTTCAACCGTAATTGCCATTTCATTGCGAATCATCCATTTTACTTCGGCTTTTGTATTAGGATAATTCGGATGAATTTTTTCTTTTAACGAAGAATCGTCGTTCATCATTTTTCTAATTTCTTTCGCATCCGATCCATAAATTGATAAATAATCTTTTTCATTATTTTCAATCCACCCATGAATTTTTAAATTACTTGTTCTGCAAGATGATACATTTAATTTAGCAAATTTCACAGCTTTGACAACTGCACTTTCTGCCATTTTACGATAAGTTGTCCATTTGCCTCCAGAAATATTTACTAAACCCGAGGACCAAATCTTAACCACATGATTTCGTGGCATTGCAGATGTTTTCTTTTTGCTTGACATTTTTGCCAAAGGACGAATGCCGACAAATATACTTTTAATATCTTTTTTGTCAATTATTGCAGATGAATATTTATTAAAATGATTGATGATGAAATTAATTTCTTCTTCCAATGGTTTTGGCTCTATTGAAATATTTTCTACTGGCGTATCAGTTGTACCTAATAATAATTTATCGTGCCATGGGATTGCAAACAATACTCTTCCATCATCAGTTTTTGGAATCATCATTGCCGCATCATTTTTGAACAAATATTTTTCAATTACTAAATGAATTCCTTGCGATGGAGCAATTGTTTTTACGATAGAATTTTCTGCCAACTGTAAAATATTATCGGCGAAAGCACCGGTTGCGTTGATAACTACTTTTGATTTCAGTTCAAATTTTTTTCTTGTGATTTCATCTGTTGCTTCGATGCCAATAATTTTTTCTTTTTCTTTTATAAAATTAGTTAGAGAAAAATAATTTATTACGATGGCTCCTTCCTCAACAGCAGTTTGAGCAAGATTTATTGCCAAACGACTATCGTCAAACTGTCCATCAAAATATAAAACTCCACCATTTAATTTTTTGTCGGATAAATTTGGTAATAATTCTAATGTCTCTTTTTTAGAAAGTAATTTTGTTTTTCCTAAACTTAGTTTGCCCGACATTTTTTCGTAACACATCAAACCGAAACCATAATACCATTTTTGCCACCACTTGTACGATGGCACAACAAATGGAAATCTATGACAAACATGTGGAGCATTTTTTAATAATCTTCCACGCTCAATCAATGCTTCTCTAACTAATCGAAAATTACCTTGCGATAAATATCGTACTCCGCCATGAATTATTTTAGTTGAACGACTTGATGTTCCTTTTGCAAAATCAAATTTTTCTATCAGTAAAGTTTTATATCCTCTTGATGCCGAATCTACCGCACAACCAAGCCCAGTAGCGCCGCCGCCAATGATTATAATATCAAAACAATCTTGTTGCGATAATCTTGCAATTTGTTCTTGTCTATTCATTAAAAAAAAATATAATTTGGAATGAAAAAAAAATATTAAATTTTCCAAGTCTTTAAGACTTGGAAAATCTATTCTTTCTACTAACGGAAATCCGTTCAACATGTCACGCAAAGCCTGCGAGGCAGGCAAAGGTGCTCACTCACCATGATGCGGAAAAGAAATTTATTTTTTTCTTATTACATAACATCAGTTAATTATGTAAGAGATTGAGTTGCGCTAATTGCTTTTTTCCAACCATCAGATAAATTTTTTCGATTCGTTTCAGTCATATTTGAGGAAAATATTTTTTCAACTTGCCACTTAGTTTGAAGTTCATCAAGATTTTTCCAAAACCCAACTGCGAGTCCTGCTAAATATGCCGCGCCCAAAGCGGTAGTTTCTGTGATTGTAGGTCGCACAACTTTTGTATTTAGCAAATCACTTTGAAACTGCATTAACAAATTATTTTTTGTAGCGCCACCATCAACTCTTAATTCTTTAATTGAAATTCCACTATCGGCTTCCATCGATTTTAAAACATCCATTGTTTGATAAGCAATACTTTCTAAAGATGCTCGTGCAATATGCGCCGAAGTACTTCCTCTGGTTAAACCGGTAATTGTTCCTCTTGCATGTTGATTCCAATACGGCGCGCCTAAACCTGCAAAAGCTGGAACGACATAAACACCATCGGTCGAGTCAACTTGCGAAGCCAATGCTTCAACTTCGGCAGATGATTTTATAATTCCTAATCCATCTCGCAACCACTGGACAACTGCGCCACCAATAAATACACTTCCTTCCAAAGCATAATTTGTGATTCCATTTATTTTCCACGCAACTGTTGTTAATAAATTATTTTTTGATGGAACCATTTTAGTTCCGGTGTTCATCAACATGAAGCAACCTGTGCCGTAAGTATTTTTTACCATTCCCGATTGCGTACACATTTGTCCGAACAATGCCGCTTGCTGGTCGCCAGCAATTCCTGCAATTGGGATTTCAGTTTCATCATCAAGTAAATTTGTTGTGCCGAAGATTTCAGAACTGCTTCGAATTTGTGGCAACATATTATTTGGAACATCTAATATTTTTTTTAATTCATCATCCCACTGGAGAGTTTCAATATTGCACAACATTGTTCTACTTGCGTTACTTACATCGGTTGCGTGAACAGCGCCGTTAGTAAGTTTCCAAAGTAGCCAAGTGTCAATTGTTCCGAAACATAATTCGCCGTCATTTGCTTTTTTTCTTGCGCCAGAAATATTATCCAAAATCCATTTTATTTTTGTTCCACTGAAATATGCATCAACCACCAATCCAGTTTTTTGCTGAATTAATTTATCGAGATTATTTTTTTTAAGTTCATCGCAAAAAAAAGAAGTTCTTCTATCTTGCCAAACAATGGCATTGTAAATTGGTTTGCCACTAATTTTATCCCAAACTACCGTAGTTTCCCTTTGATTTGTAATGCCGATTGCAGAAATTTCGTTTGCTTTAATATTTGCTTTTGATAAAACATCTTTGGCGGTTGATAATTGAGTTTCCCAAATTTCGATTGGATTGTGTTCGACCCAACCCGGCTGTGGAAAAATTTGCGTGAACTCTTTTTGAGAAGTTGCAATTATATTTCCATCAAAATTAAATAAGATGGAACGGCTACTTGTGGTGCCTTGGTCTAATGCTAAAATATATTTTTTCATAATATTTATAAGATTAAAAAATTAATTTAAATTTTACAACATCACCCAATCTATATTCCTTCCA
>CAYIXI010000016.1:0-39650 GCA_964367235.1 uncultured Chitinophagaceae bacterium
CAAAAAGTGGTTCGATAAATTCGTTGCGAGTTTGCGCCTCGTTGTAGGATTTTATTTTTCCCGTTTCCGCTACTCGCTGATATTTTTCAACGAGCTTCTGAATTTGTTGTTTGGCTTCTTCTTTTGTCATAAAATTACTTAGATTGAAATAAAACTTTACAATATTTTAATTGCATTAATTAATTTCACCTGTTAATTTTAGTAAATGAAATATTTACCTTTTAGTAAAACTAAATCAGAGAGCAATGAAAAGTCTGAATTTGTCGGGATGGTGGGATTTGAACCCACGACCTCTCGGTCCCGAACCGAGTGCTCTACCGAGCTGAGCCACATCCCGAATTTGTTAATTTAATTTTATCTTAACAAAAATAAATATTTTTTTGAACCCACGACCTTGGCGCTACAGCGCCACGCTCTACCGAGCTGAGCCACATCCCGAATACTGTTAAATTTAAAAATTACTTAATCAATTTCAAAACTTTTTGTTCAACCTCGTTGAAATCATTCTCAATTTTTAAATCGAACCAAAATATTTCTTTCATTCTTCTAAACCAAGTCATTTGTCTTTTTGCATAACGACGAGAACTTTGTTTCATCAATCTCACAAACTCATCGTACGATATTTTATTTTTTAAAAATTCTATTGCCTCTTTGTATCCGACAGTTTGGAGCGCAGGAATTTTTTCATCGTATCCAATTTCTAAAATATTTTTTACTTCGTCAATAAAATTATTTGCAATCATTTCATCAACTCGCTTGTTAATTTTATCGTACAAAATTTTTCTCTCCCAATTAAGTCCAATTATAATTGATGGAAATATTTCTTTTTGTTTTTGATTTTTATGATGCTCCGAAATTGGAATCCCGCTTGTTAAAAATACTTCCATTGCGCGAACTACAAATCTTGTTTGTGCTGGAATATATTTTTTAGCAGAAATCGGATCGACTTTTTTTAATTCGTTGTGCAAATAATCGGCTCCAAAATTTTTTAATTTATCCAATAGTTCGTTTCGGATTTCATCATTTTTACCAACTCCCTCAAACAATCCATAAATTAAAGATGAAATATAAAGCCCAGTTCCACCAACAATTATAGGCAATTTATCATGTTTAAAAATATTATTGATTTTGATTTTTGCATGTTTCGCAAATTCGCCAGCCGAAAAATATTCACTCGGTTTTAATTCGTCAACAAAATGATGTTTGAATTTATTTCTAATTTCAATTGTTGGCTTCGCAGTTCCAATATCGAGATATTTAAAAATCTGTCGCGAGTCAGCAGAAATAATTTCCGATTTTATTTTTTCAGAAATTCTGTAAGCAAGTTCAGATTTTCCCGAAGCAGTTGGTCCAACAATAGCTAAAATCTTTTTCACTTATTTATCCCAACCTTCTTTTCCAATTAACGGAACAAATTTAAATCCACAAATTTTCGTAGTTGTAAAATCTTTTTCGTTTCTTTCAATAATTAAAATATCTTGCGAATCACTTCCTCCTACGGGAATTACTAAACGACCATTTATTGCAAGTTGTAATTTTAAATTATCGGGGACAATCGGCGCGCCTGCAGTTACAATTATTCCATCGAAAGGCGCAAATTCTTTCCAGCCCAAAGTTCCATCGCCAAATTTTGAAATTATTGGAAGATTTAATTTTGAAAATATTTCTTTCGCTTTTGAGTGAAGTTCCAAATGCCTTTCGATTGTAAAAACTTTTGCACCCATCTCCGCTAAAATTGTTGCTTGATAACCTGAGCCAGTTCCGATTTCTAAAATTTTTGCGCCACGAAATATTTTTAACGATTCGGTCATTACTGCAACTGTGTAAGGTTGCGAAATTGTTTGATTTTCCCCAATAGGTAATGCACAATCTTCGTACGCACGCAATTTAAATGGTTGACTGATAAAATCTTCGCGTCTAACTTTTTGCATCGCAGAAATTAAAATTTCATCTTTTATGCCACGAGATTTAATTAGAGAAATCATTTCATCTTTTCCCGGAAAAAGTTTTGTCATTTAATATTTTCGCAAGATTGATTTCAAAAACTTTTTAGTTGTGTGCAGATGATTCATAAAACTTTTTTCGTTGTTGTAAATTGTTTCAATCGGAACAGATGAAATTTTAAAATTATTTTTCGAAGCCCAAATTAATATTTCAGTTTCAAACTCATAACCATCAGAAAAATTTTGTAAATATTTTAAAACATCAATTTTATAAAATCTAAATCCGCATTGGCTATCAATTATATTTTGGTTTGTTCGTAATCGAACTAAAAATGAAGTTACTATATTTGAAAATCGCCGATGAAGAGGCATATTTTTCAAATCATTCATTCTATTTCCCAAAATTATATCGGAATTTGAAATATTTATTTCATCAAAAAATTTTGGAACATCGTTTGGCGAATGTTGTAAATCGGCATCCATAGTTAAAACCCAATCGAAATTATTTTCAACTGCAAACTGAAAACCAGTTTTAAGCGCGGCACCTTTTCCTAAATTTTTCGAGTGATTTAATAAATTTACTTTTTCAGAATTTGCAATTTCAAAAGTTTTATCGCTCGAGCCATCATTTACGACAAGAATATTTTCTGGTAAAAAATATTTTTTAGTTTCGATTATTAATTTTTGAATTGTGCTCTCGGCGTTAAAAGCCGGAATTAAAAGTAAAAATCTTTTTTGCATTTTAACTTCTCAACGAGCGTTGTAAAGTCGAAGTCATTCTTTCGTTCAATTCTCTTCGCAATTCCTGCGCAGTAATATTTTGGTTCAAAACTCCATCTTCCGCAATCGAAATATTTCCCGTTTCCTCCGAGACAACAATTGCAATTGCGTCTGTTTGTTCAGTAATTCCAAGCGCCGCGCGATGTCGCAAACCAATTGTTCCATCGCCAATTCTCTGTTTCGAAGAAAATGGAAGTGTACATCTCGCGGCTTCAATCAATCTTCCTTTAACAATTACTCCGCCATCATGCAGTGGCGATTTTGGTTGAAAAATTGAAAGCAAAAGTGATTTGCTGATTTCTGCTTTTAGTTGAATTCCTGTCTCAGCGATAAATTTTAATTCGGTACTGCGAACAACAACAATCAGTGCGCCATATTTTTTTTTTGATAACTCGATAACAGCCGCTGTAATTTCGTCGATTACTAAATTTAAATTTTCACCAAAAAATAAATCGACAAACCAATTTCTTGTCAGCGACACTAAAAATTTTCTAATTTCGGGTTGAAGTAAAACTAAAAATGCAATCATCCAAAAATCTGTGAAGACATTAAATATCCAACTCATCGTTTTCAAATGAAATGCTTTTGATGTAAATGCAATTACAAGTACAACAATCATTCCAATAAATATTTGTCCAGCTATTGTTCCGCGAAGTGAAACATAAATTCGGTAAAAAAGAAATGAGACAATTAAAATGTCAATCACATCGACTAAAGTAATTGTTAAAAATCCAAGTGAGAAAAGTTCTAAGTTCATTTTATTTAGTTTGCAAATTGTTAATTCACATAAAAATATACGAAGGGAAAAATCTAATTAAAAGATTTATTATTACGGCTCACTGCACGAATGGTAAAATCCACATTTTGGGCAAAACAATTTACATTTTCGACTTTCAAGTTGAGTGCCACAATTAACGCAAAAAATTCCAAAAATGGTTTTCTTTTTTAAGATTTTTCTTTTCGGTGTTTATTAAAAGTAACGAATCGATTTTTACTATTTTATTATTTTTCGATTTGCTACGCACAATTACATTCCTAAACTTAATCGCGCCTCATCACTCATCATCGCGGTTTCCCAGCGAGGTTCCCAAACAATTTCAACTCTAACATTTTTAAGTTCGGGTATTATTTCAACTTTTTGTTTTATTTCGGGCGGTATCGATTGCGCCGCTGGGCACATCGCTGAGGTTAGCGTCATTTTAATTAACACATCACCGTTTTGCTCGATGTTGATTTCGTAAATCAATCCCAAATCGTAAATATTTACTGGTATTTCAGGGTCGTAGCAGGTCTTTATTTGTTCGATTATTTGATCGCGCAAAACTAAAATTTCAAATGAATTAAATATTTTTTCTTCCATAAATTATTCAGTTGTAATATTTTCTTTTTTTCCGATTAACGCATTATTCAAAGTATGCCACGGAAGGCTTGCGCACTTTACTCTCGCAGGAAATTCTGAAACTCCACTTAATGATGCTAAACTTCCCAATTCATCAAAATCTATATTTTTATTTTTTCCGATAAATATTTCATGCATTTTTTGAAAAAGACTTTTTGCTGTCTCAATTGATTGACCTTTAACTGCGATTGTCATTAGAGATGCGCTTGCTTTTGAAATTGCGCAACCACTTCCTTCAAATCCGATATCAATAATTTTTCCATCTCTAATTTCAAAATGAATTGTGTAATGATCTCCACACAAAGGATTGAATCCATCAATTGTTTGTGTAGCGTTTTGAATTTTTTTAAAATTTCGCGGAGACTTGTTGTGATCAAGAATTACTTCCTGATATAATTCGCTCAAGTTATTCATTATCTAAAAATCTCAATAACTTTTTTAAGAGCATTAATAAATATATCTACTTCTTCAAAAGTATTATAAAACGAAAAAGAAGCGCGAGTTGTTGCAGGAATTCCAAATCTTTGCATAACAGGTTGCGTGCAATGATGTCCACTTCTTGTTGCAATTCCCTCTTTATCTAAAATTGTTGCAACATCGTGAGGATGAATATTTTTTAGATCAAAAGATAAAATTGCGGTTTTGTTTTTTGCAGTTCCGATAATTTTTATACCATCTACATTTAATATTTTTTCAGTAGCATAATTAAGTATTTCATTTTCGTATGAAGCGATTTCATTAATATTTTTTAATTGTAAATAATCAATCGCAGAACCTAATCCAATCGCTCCTTCGATGTTCGGTGTGCCAGCTTCAAATTTAAATGGAAGCGAATTGAAAGTTGTCTTTTCAAAAGTAACGGAAGAAATCATATCTCCACCAGTTTGATACGGTGGAAGTTTTTCTAAAATCGATTCCTTGCCGTACAAAACACCAATTCCGGTTGGCGCATAAAGTTTATGTCCCGAGAAAACAAAAAAATCACAATCATATTTTTGAACATCAATTTTCAAGTGAGCCGAGGATTGCGAGCCATCAATTAAAACGAAAATCCCTTTTTGATGTGCAATTTCAATGATTTTTTCTATTGGATTAATTGTGCCTAGCGAATTTGAAGCATGCACTATTGAAATTAATTTTGTTTTTTCTGAAATCAATTTTTCAAATTCTTCAAAAATAATTTCTCCATCATCGTTAATTGGAATTATTTTTAATTTCGCATTTTTCTTTTGACATAAAATTTGCCAAGGAACAATATTTGAATGATGTTCCATTGTTGAAATTATTATCTCATCATTCTCTTTTATAAATAAATCGCCAAAACTTGATGCAACTAAATTTATTGCTTCAGTTGCTCCATGAGTGAAAATAATTTCGTGGCTCGATTTTGCATTTATAAATAATTTTACTTTTCCACGAGATTTTTCATATTCAAAAGTTGCAATCTCGCTTAACTCATGTACTCCACGATGAATATTTGCATTTTGAAAATGATAAAATTTGGAAATCGCATCAATTACTTGTTGCGGTTTTTGAGTAGTCGCCGCATTATCGAAATAAACTAATTGCTTTCCTCTAACAGCAGTTCGAAGAATTGGAAAATCTTCTCTGATTTTTATTACATCAAATTTAGTATTTATATTTTCTTCAATCATATTTTAATTTGAGTGGATGATTTCTGGCAATTGACTATTTCCAATACATTCTCTAAAACGATTTATCAAAACTGCATCAATATGTTTTCTAATATTTTTATCAACAATTAATTCTGTTACCTCGCTTGCAAACCCAATTGTCAGAATTCCTTTTGCAACATCAGCGCTAACTCCTCGCGACTCCAAATAGAAAAGAGATAATTTATCTAATCCGCCAACCGTGCCACCATGTGTACATTTTACATCGTCAGCAAATATTTCAAGTTGTGGTTTTGTGTCAATAGTTGCTTCATCAGAAAGCATTAAATTTTTATTGCTTTGTTTGGAATCAGTTTTTTGAGCTTCGCTGTGAACATAAATCTTTCCGTTAAAAACAGATCGAGATTTATCAAATAAAATTCCTTTAAAGAGTTCGTGGCTTTCGCAATTTTCTTTTTTATGCTCGATGAAAGTATGATTGTCTATCAATTGATTTTTCGCAGAAATGTAAAGTCCATTTAAATTTGAATTAATTTTTGTTCCATTTAAAAATACTTTCGATTCAATTCGAGATATTTTTCCTCCAATCGAAAAAGCTATTGAATTTAAATAGCTCAATTCATCTTGATAAAATGCGGTGTTTGATGTGTGAAACGAATTCTCACTTTCATTTTGAAGTTTTACATGTTCAACTTTTGCCTCTTTTGAAATAAATATTTCCATCATCGAATTGTTCCAATAAATATTTTTGGAATCAGAAACGAATTCCTCTATTAAAGTTACACTCGAATTTTCCTCAACTAAAAAAACTATTCTTGAACTGTTTACATTTATAGATTTATTTTCAGTTTGAAGATTTAGAATATGAATTGGTTTTTCAATACTTGTATTTTTAGGAATTTTTATAAAAAGAATTTCATTTAAAAAGGCTGTGTTTAAATTTGAAATCGAATCTTTAAATGATAATTGACTTTTTTCAAAATATGATTTTGCAAATGCATCATTCTTTGCAATTTTCTCGGACAAAGTTTCTATTATTACTTCACTTGAGATTCGAATTAAATCTTTTTGAATCAGACCATTAACAATTGGAATAAAATCCCAATTACTATTTTTATAATTATTTAAAATATTTTCAAACAAAATAGTTTCATTATAAAATGAAAATTCAGTTTTCTCGATTGGGGTAATATTTGTGTATCGCCACTCTTCATCTGTAATTTTCGGAAATCCGTTTTTACTAAATACTTCGAAAGCAAAATTTTGTTTTTCCTTCAACCAATTTGGAAAGTTCGATTTCTTTTGACTTGTTTCAAAAAGCAATTTATAATTTTCTAAATTCATCATTTCCTTTATTATGCAAAAACTTCATCTTTAATTTTGTCGTAACCAAACTTTTCAAGTTCGAGCGCTAAATCTTTTCCACCAGATTTTACAATTACACCATTCATCAAAACATGTACAAAATCTGGGATAATATAATTGAGCAATCGTTGATAGTGAGTTACCAAAAGAATTGCTTTATCATTACTGCGAAGTGAATTAACTCCGTTTGCAACAATTCTCAACGCATCAATATCAAGTCCAGAATCGGTCTCATCTAAAATTGCAAGTTTGGGATTTAAAATTGCCATTTGTAAAATTTCGTTTCGTTTTTTTTCTCCGCCAGAGTAACCTTGATTCACCGGTCGATGAATAAAAGTTTCATCCATTTCAACAAGTTTCATTTTTTCTCGTAACAATTTTAAAAATTGTATAGCGTCAAGACTTTCCTCGCCATGATATTTTCGAATTTCATTTAAACCAGTTCGAAGAAAATAACTATTAGAAACGCCAGCAATTTCAACGGGATATTGAAATGCCATAAAAATTCCCTCTTTTGCACGATTTTCAACATCCATCTCAAAAAGATTTTTTCCATCAAAATAAATATTTCCTTCGGTAACTTCGTAAGATGGATGACCAGCTAAAATTTGCGCAAGCGTACTTTTGCCCGAACCATTCGGTCCCATTATTGCATGAACTTCGCCTTTACTAATTTTTAAATTTATTCCGTTTAAGATTTTCTTATCAGCAACTTGTGCATGTAAATTTTCTATTTTTAACATTTCATTCCTTTTTTTTGAAAAATATTTTAACCAACACTTCCTTCAAGTGTGATTCCTAAAAGTTTTTGTGCTTCAACAGCAAACTCCATCGGAAGATTTTTAAAAACTTCTTTTGCAAATCCATTTATAATCATCGAAATAGCATTTTCAGAATTTATTCCTCGTTGCTTGCAATAAAATATTTGGTCTTCGCCAATTTTCGATGTCGATGCTTCGTGTTCAACACTTGAAGTTGTATTTTTAACTTCGATGTACGGAAAAGTATTTGCGCTACATTTATTTCCAATTAACATAGAATCACATTGAGTATAATTTCGAGAATTAATCGCAGTCGAACTCATTTTAACAAGTCCACGATAAGTGTTATGTCCTTGACCAGCAGAAATTCCTTTTGAGATAATTGTACTCTTTGTATTTTTTCCGATGTGAATCATTTTTGTTCCAGTATCTGCTTGCTGATGATTATTCACAACAGCGACAGAATAAAATTCGCCGATCGAATTATCTCCTTGCAAAATTACACTCGGATATTTCCAAGTAATTGCAGAACCAGTTTCAACTTGTGTCCAACTTATTTTAGAATTTTTTCCGACACACTTTCCTCTTTTTGTTACAAAATTATAAATTCCACCGATTCCATTTTTATCACCAGCATACCAATTTTGAACTGTGGAATATTTTACCTCCGCATCATTTAGCGCAATAATTTCTACAACTGCGGCGTGAAGTTGATTTGTATCTCGAATCGGAGCAGTGCAACCTTCCAAATAACTTACATACGCATTATCTTCGGCAACAATTAAAGTTCGCTCAAATTGTCCAGTCTCAGCCGCGTTGATTCGAAAATAAGTTGAAAGTTCCATCGGACATCGAACACCACTCGGAATAAAACAAAATGAGCCGTCACTAAAAACAGCGGAGTTAAGCGCGGCAAAAAAATTATCAGTGTAAGGCACAACGCTTCCCAAATATTTTTTAACAAGATCGGGATGCTCGCGAACAGCCTCTGAAAATGAGCCGAAAATGATACCAAGCTCGGAAAGATTTTTTTTGAAAGTTGTCGCAACCGAAACGGAATCGAAAACTGCATCGACAGCAACGCCCGACATTCTTTTTTGTTCAGTGAGCGAGATTCCCAATTTTTCATAAGTTCGCAAAAGTTCGGGATCAATTTCGTCTAAACTTTTAATCTCCTTTTTAGTTTTTGGCGCTGAGTAATAAATTATATTTTGATAATCTATTTTTGGATAATTAACATTGGGCCAATCTGGTTCAGTTAAAGTCAACCAATATCGATATGCTTTTAATCGATAATCCAACAACCATTGCGGTTCGTTTTTTTTCTGAGAAATAAAATGAATTGTATCTTCTGTTAATCCTCGTGGCGCAGTTTCGGATTCGATGTTGGAAACAAAACCAAATTCATATTCTTTACTTACTAATTCTTCAATCGTACTCATTTAAACTCCAAATGAACTTCCGCATCCACAAGTTTTTGTAGCTTGCGGATTATTAAATACAAATCCTTTTCCAGTTAATCCATCTGAAAAATCCAAAGTTGTACCGGAAACAAAAAACATACTTTTCGGATCGACAAAAACTTTTAAGTTGTCAAAATATAAAATTCTATCTCCATCTTTTGAATTTTCATCGTACGCCAAAACATAAGTGAAACCAGAACAACCACCACCTTTAATTCCAACTCGTAAACCGTGAGTTGCTGGAATATTATTTTTTTGCATTATTGATTTAATTTCTTCAATCGCACGAGGAGTTAAAATAATTTCCTCTTGGAAAGTTTCTTGATTTGGTCCAGTTGCAATAATTTGATTTTCCATATAATTTTCCTTTATGATTTTTTCAATGAAAATTCTGGATAAAGTAAAACCCAACTTTGTTTATCAATTTTTTTGAAAATATTTTTCGTTTCATAAAATTGAGCAACTTCGCGAGCTACTTTTTCCGAGTCGGTATAAGATAGTTTGCATTGTTTCATATCTAAAAATTCTTTAACGCCATAATGCAAATCGCGAAAAAATAAATTTGATAAATGATAAATTGGATATTTTGCTTTTATAAAGTGCAAAAATTCAATTTGATTATTAGTTACGATTAAAGTGTTTTCCATATTTTTAATTAATGACTAAATTATTTTTACGAATATTATTAATTTCAGTTTTTAAAATTTCGATTGCTTCAAAAATTTCTTCTTTAGTTGTAAATCTACCCAAACCAAAACGAATTGTTGATTTAGCCTCAGTTTCATTCAACCCAATCGCACGAAGAATATGTGAAAATTTTCCCATCGAAATATCAGTTGATAAACAAGCGGAATTTGTAGAAAAAACCAGATTTTTTACATTTTTGAGCAAAGTCGTGTTTTGAATTCCTTCAATTGAAATGTTTAAATTATTTGGCAAACGATTTTCAATTTCGCCGTTGATTGTGATTTCGCCAAGTTTGAGTAATTCGTTTTGCATTTGATTTCGCAAATTAGAAATTCTTTCAAAATCAGATTGCTGTTCATTTATTGCAATTTCGCACGCTTTTCCAAATCCAACAATTGCCGGAACATTTAAAGTGCCGGAACGCATTTTGTTTTCCTGTCCACCACCATCAATTTGCGAATTTATTTTTGGCGAATGATTTTTATTTACAAACAATGCGCCAACTCCTTTTGGTCCGTACATTTTGTGCGAAGATAAAGTTATAAAAGTCGCATCAATTATTTTTGAATTGATTTCCAAATACGCACCACACTGGCTTGCGTCAGTATGAAATGCAATATTTTTATCTCGACATATTTTTGCAATTTTTTTAATTGGATGAATTGTGCCGATTTCATTATTTGCCATCATCACAGAGACTAAAATTGTATCTTTTCTTAAACTTGAAACTAATTCTTCAATTGAAATTCTTCCGAACTTATCTACATTTAAAATTGTAATTTCAAAACCAAACGATTCTAATTTTTTGCAAACTTCTAAAATCGAACTATGCTCAGTTGCGACAGTTACAATATGTTTTCCTTTTTTAAAATTATTTTCGGCAAATCCTTTTAAAACAAGATTGTTGGATTCAGTTGCGCAACTTGTAAAAATTATTTCTTCGATTTGCGCATTAATTAATTTCGCAACTTTCTGGCGTGCAATTTCAACTGCTTCAAAAGCAATTCTTCCAAATCGGCTATCTCGGTTTGATGGATTACCATAATTATCTTTTAAAAATGGCATCATCAATTCGAGAACTCGTTCATCAATTTTTGTAGTTGCGTGATTATCTAAATAAATAAATTTATCCATTTAAATTATTTGTGAAATTTTCATCGAAAAAAAAGTTTCTTCCAAATTATTTTGGATTTTAAGCAACGGCGATTTTATTGTGCACGATTCTTGAATCGAACAAATTGAATCTCCAGATTCAAGGCACTGAACAATTCCCGGTGTCTTTCCATCAATCACATGAATAATATTTAAAAGCGAAATCTCTTCGGGCTTCAAAATTAAAGTGTAACCTCCGTGCATTCCTTGATGCGACGAAATTATTTTATTTCTAACTAACAATTGTAAAACTTTCGAGAGCAATTCAAACGATAAAAAATATTTCTCCGCGATGATTTTTGCAGTAATCACCGATGAGCTACCTTGTATCGCCATGTGTCGAATCGCTATCAGCGCGTATTCAACTTTTTTGGAAAGTTTTAACATAATATCCGACTGAAAAAGTCTTGTTTAATTTCAAAAAAATAGTTGCATTTGCAACAGACAAATTTAGTTATTATTGATATTAAAATCAACTCTTTTGAAGAAAAATAATTATACTTGCAATTAAAAGAAGAATGGAAAATATTTTTTTAAGAGTTATCGATGAAATTTTTTTGGAAAAATTTAATGCGATAAAATTGCCAGGAATTGTACCGAGAAAAATAGGAAGCACAATTGAAAAATCTATATTTTGAAATTGAAAATGCGCAATTGTAGCAGAGAGCGAAGTTAATAAAATAATTAGTTGCGATGTTGGAATTGCATTTACGATTGGCATATTTAAAAAATATATCATTTGCGGGATTTGAAATATTCCTCCACCAATCCCAACAATTGTCGAAATAATTCCAATTAGGAAACTAATTGCAATTGCAAAATTTAATTTTGTTTGATGGATTTCATTTTCAACAATTTTATTATCACTCTTTTTAAAAATATAAATTGAAATTGAAAGTAGCGTTGCAGAAATAATATATTTTAAAAAAGGTAAATAAATTATCTTAACCAAATAAGCACCAATCAAAGCTCCTGGCATACTTGCGATTGATAATGTGATTGCTACTTTTAAATTATAATTTTTGCTTTTAATTTGTAATGCGACACCAACAATTGAACTTAATAGAATTATTAAGAGAGATGTTCCAACAACTATATTTGGTGGAAGATTATAAAGTAAAATTAAAACAGGAACAATTATTATTCCTCCACCAATCCCAAGAAAAGTACCAACAAAACCAACTGCAACTCCTAAAATAAAAAGTAGCAGATTGTTATACATTTAATCAAAAATAAATACCAACATTTAAACGAAAATAAGTTTCTTTAAACGATTTTTTATTTGAATCTTTTCCAATGTCATTTTGTTTAAAGATAATATTTGGAGAAATATGTATTTTCGGATCTGGTAAATAATCTAATCCGAAAAGAACATAGGTTTCAGTATTTGGTAAAACTGAATTATTTGAGTTTTTATTATAATAATCAAAACGAGAAATAGTTCTGACATTTTCAAATATTTCATACCACGAAAATAAAGAAATTCCATTTGCAAGAGAATCAGTAACTCCATAACCCAAATGTTTAAAATTTTTCTGGAATCCACTAAATCCAGTTGAAAATATTTTACTGCTATAACCAATTGTAATTTTATTTGTCATCCTCGATTTATCATTTGCAACATTTTCATAATCGTTGTAAAGTTCCATCGAAATATTATCACTAAATTTATATTGGAGAGCCAAAAGAATTTTTTTATTTTTATCATTCTCAGGTTTAATTCCATTTCCATTTACAACTGCCAAATTAAAATTTAAATCGGAAATTAAATTTCCTTTGTACGAAATTCCAAAATCAGTTGGTGCGCCCAAACCTAATCTATCAATCACAACTTTATCCAAAAATCTATTTCCCCAAAATTTTTCATCAAAAGCATTTGTGCTAACCGGAAACAGACCCATTTGCAAACTGCTATTATTTTCAAATGTTTTTTCGACAAAAAGCGCCTTTAAAAACATCGAATAAGTTCCACTCGGTGTGAAATCCGAATTATTTCCCTCAATGCCAAATCTGAAGTTTACACTATTTTCAAATTTTTTATCGTAGAAAACCAAAATTCTTTTTGTCTCGAAACTATTTTTTGATTTTTGCAAACTGCTATAATGATCTGCGATGTAAGTGAAATCAAAAAATGTTTGACCACTAATTGGGTTAGATTGTTGAGCAGATAAAAATTGAAACAAGTTAATTACAAGAATTAATAATATTTTTTTCATATTTTGCTCCTAGAGTAACGTTGTGCAAATATAAATAATTTTTACTTTCTAATTCAATATGAATATTGGAATTTCTTGTTATCCGACTTATGGTGGTAGCGGTGTTGTTGCAACCGAACTTGCAATTGCTTTGGCAAAACGGGGACATCAAGTACACATAATTAGTTACGCCTTGCCGATGCGATTAGATACTTTTATGGAAAATATTTTTTTTCACGAAGTTGAAATTGCCTCTTATCCAGTTTTGGAATTTCCTCTTTACACAACTGCTCTTGCAAGTAAAATTGTTGAAGTTGCAAAATTTGCAAAGCTGGATTTGATTCATGTTCATTATGCCATTCCACATGCAACCAGCGCGTATTTGGCAAAAAAAATCATCGGCGATAAATTAAAAGTTATTACAACTCTTCACGGAACCGATATAACTTTAGTTGGACTTGAACCAAGTTTTCTGCCAGTGATGAAATTTAGCATCGAAGAATCTGATGGAGTTACTGCTGTTTCAAATTATTTAAAAATAGAAACCGAAAACCATTACAAAATCCAAAAAAATATAAATGTAATTTATAATTTTGTCGACACAAATAAATATCAAAAAATATTAAATCCAGATTTAAGAAAAGTATTTGCGCCAAAGAACGAAAATATTTTAATTCATACTTCAAATTTCAGACCAGTTAAAAGAGTTACAGATGTAATTAAAATTTTTAATCAAGTCAAAAAAGAAAATCCAACAAAATTAATTTTAATTGGCGATGGACCGGAAAGATCTACTTGCGAAAAACTTACTCGAGATTTAGGAATTGACAAAGATACTTTTTTTCTCGGCAAGCAAAGTGAAATTGTAAATATTTTATCTCTCGCTGATGTTTTTCTTTTGCCAAGCGAAATGGAAAGTTTTGGCCTCTCTGCGCTTGAGGCAATGTCGTGCGAAGTTCCTGTCGTCTCTTCAAATGCGGGAGGGTTGCCAGAGGTGAACATCAACAATAAAACTGGTTTTTGCCACGAAATTGGCGATGTTAATGAGATGGCGAATTCTGTTTTGAATATTTTAAACGATAAAAAACTTCATCGAAATATGAGTTTAGAATCAAGGAAAAATGCAGTTGATAATTTTTCGATGGAAAAAATAATTTCTCAGTACGAAGATTTTTACAAATCGTTTTTAGAAAACAATTAGATAGCTCAAAACTGAACCAAGTAGCGGAATCAAAATACTTTTATATTTTTGATAAACAAAAATAGAAATTACCAAAACCAACTCTGAATGAATTACCTCGAAATATTTTAACTCGTGACCGATAATCAAAATATTTTCTACGATAAAACAGACTAAAATAAATAATAGAGTTGCGGCAAATAGATACTTTGAAAAATGTTTCGCAAAATCTTTTTCAAAGTAATTTTGCAGCAATCCAATGTAAAAAACAATATTTGAAATCGGAATTGCCACATAAAATACAAATGAATGAATTGCTAAATCACTCTGTTTTGCAAAAACTAAATTTGTTTCATTTCTGAAATAATTAGTTGCCACACCAACCAATCCATAAACAATAATATATTTTGCTGAAACAAAAAATTCGGAAGAGTTTATTCCGTAACTCCATAATTGCCCGCGCGATAAAATTGACAAACCAATAAAACCTGCAATAAATTGGAAAAGATATTTTTCAAATAAAACTACATCAGCATTTATAAAACTAATCGAAGATAAATAATTCGTAATAAAAAGATTCTTTGCAAGAAAAAACATAATCGCAATCATCAAAATAACAATCGAGAACCGTTTTAAGATATTTGTTTCGTAATTCATTATTCAACAATTCTCATCGGTGCATATTTTAACATTAAATTTTTTTGGCCAATTTCTTCAAACCAAACAACTGCTTTCGCATTTTCTCCTCGCCCAACTAAATGTGTTACCTTTCCTCTTCCAAAAGCATCATGTTCAACAATCGCGCCAACTCTAAAATTTTTATCTTCCTGCGACTCACTTTCGTAATCGAAGTGTGTCTCTTTTATTTTTCTTTCACTCTTAAATATTCTTTTCGGTACAAAATCGTGTTTGCTTTTTTCTTCCACAATATATTTTTTATCAATCTCATCTAAAAATCTTGAAGGATTCGCAAACGAAGTTTCGCCCATTCGCATTCTCTGTTTTGCGTGAGTCAAAAATAATTTTTCCATTGCGCGAGTGATGCCAACATAAAATAATCTTCGCTCCTCTTCAACTTCCTCGGGGCTCGGCATTGTTTGTGACATTGGCAAAAGACCTTCTTCGAGCCCAACCACGAAAACATTTTTAAATTCAAGCCCTTTTGTGGCATGCAAGGTCATTAAAGTTACAGAATTTTTCTTTTCATCTAATTTATCAACTGCTGAAATTAGCGCAACTTCCTCTAAAAATTTCTCAAGTGTCGGCTCTGGCTTTGTTTCGCAAAATTCCGTAACAGCATTAAGTAACTCTAAAATATTTTGCCATCTCGCAATTGATTCTGGCGTTGCTTCATCTTTTAATAATTTCAAAATTCCAATTTCATCAACTAACAATCTAACGACTTCATTGAAACTCATTTGGCTTAAAAGATTTTTATATTTTTCGACTATAATTTTAAAACTAATAAATGACGCTTTTACTTTTTCAGGTAGTTGATTTAAAATTTGTATATCATTAAGGGCCGATAAAAACGAAATCTCTCCCCACATCTGCTCTTTTGCTAATTGAATAAATTTATTTAGAGAGACAGTTCCAATTCCTCTTGTTGGAAAATTTATTACTCGCAAAAATGAAATATTGTCATCTGGGTTTACAAGCAAACGAAAATACGCGAGCAAATCTTTTATCTCTTTTCTTTGATAAAATACAACACCGCCAATAATTTTATATGCAATTGCATTTCGTCGAAGTTCATCTTCCAATACACGAGACTGTGCATTTGTTCTGTACAACACAACAAAGTCATTTAACATGTAATTGTTTGAATTCATTTGGCTCAATATATTTTTTACTACATATTTCGCTTCATCTCTTTCATCAAAAGAATTATAAATTGAAACAACTTCTCCTTTTGGATTATCAGTCCAAAGATTTTTTTTAATTTGATTGCGATTGTATTTTATAAGTGAGTCGGCAATTGCTAAAATTGATTTTGTCGAACGATAATTTTGTTCAAGTCTAAAAGTTTTTGCTTTAGGATAATCTCTCTCGAAATCTAAAATATTCCTAATATCCGCTCCACGAAAAGCGTAAATACTTTGCGCATCATCTCCGACTACACAAATATTTTTATATTTCGCCGCAAGCATATTTATTGCTTCGTACTGCGCACGATTCGTATCCTGATATTCGTCGACTAAAATATATTTAAATCGTTCCTGATAATTATCTAAAATATTTTTATTTTTTGAAAATAATTTTATCAGATTTAAAAGCAAGTCATCAAAATCCATTGAATTACAATTCAGCAAATAATTTTGATATTCTGGATAAATTTTTGCGGCAACTGCATCAATCCCAAATTTCGATTTTTCCTCAAATTCACTCGGTGAAATCATCTGATTTTTAGCATAACTAATTCTGCGACAGATTGAATCAGACGAAAATTGTTGAGTTGAAATATTTTTCTCATTCATTATTTTTTTTACAACACTTTTTGCATCATCAGTATCGTAAATTGTAAAATTCTTTTTATAACCAATCTGCTCAGCTTCTCGTCTTAATATTTTTGCAAAAATTGAATGAAATGTGCCAGCCCAAATTGGAACATTTTTAACATTTAATACTTTTTTTATTCTCTCCTTCATCTCCTCCGAAGCTTTGTTTGTAAAAGTCAAAGACAAAATCGAATCAGGCGATACACCGCTCTGAATTAAATTTGCAATTCTATAAGACAAAACTCGTGTTTTACCACTTCCAGCTCCTGCAATAATTAAAATCGGTCCATCAATTACTGATGCGGCACTTCGTTGAACTTCATTTAAATCTGATAATATATTTTTCACTTTTATATTTTTATGTTAGATTATTATTGCACCTTCTAAACGAAGAAGAAATTCTTTTACTTTTATTCCCGATGAATAACCTCCAAGTGAGCCGTTGTGATTTATTACTCGATGACATGGTACTATAATCGGAATAGGATTTGAGCCATTCGCTTTTCCAACTGCACGATATCCAAAACGGACACCAACTCTTCGCGCTAATATTTTGTAAGATATTGTTTCGCCATATTTTATATTTTGCAATTCTTTCCAAACTCGTTGATGAAAAGTTGATCCAATCAAATCTAATTCAACATCAAACTTATAAAGTCGCTCATCAAAATATTTCCTTAATTGATCAATTACATTTTGATTGCGACTTTTATTTTCAAACACCTCATCCTCTGCAAAATGATTTTTGATCCAATTAAAGAATTCTTTCTTTGGCTCTTTCGGTAAAGATATTTTACAAACTCCCTTTTCAGTTGATGCAATATAAATTAATCCAATCTTCGACTCAAACGATGTGCAATATACTTTTTTAATTTCTTCTATCGGCATAATAATTAGATATAAAGTTTATTTTTTTTTATAAAATCATTAACATCACTTGGAATCATTTTTGAAGTATCTTTTCCTTCTAAAATATACTTTCTAGTTTTCGATGACGAAATATCAATTGGTTTAATATTTAAAATAATACAATCTGAACTATTTTTTAACTCCTCATTATCCCTTGGAACTACAATGTATTTTACGAGTTTTTTAATTTCCAGAATATCTTTCCATGAATTTAAATCAGTTAAATTATCTTCTCCAATAATTAAAAATAATTCATCTGTAGGAAATATTTTTGAAAAGTATTTCAAAGTTTCAATCGTGTATGAAATTCCATGATTTTGAATTTCATAATCTGATATTTCGATTTTTTTAGTTAATCCAATTAATAGAGAAAGCATTTCCAATCTTTGAATTCCAGAAACAATATTTTCGTTTTCTATTTTATGTGGCGAAATATTTGTTGGTACAAATATTACTTTATCAATTGAAAGCAATTCAATCGATTTTTTTGCTATTTCCAAATGCGCGTTGTGTGGAGGATTAAATGAACCACCGTAAATTGCTATTTTCATTGTAAAATATTTTTATAAACTTGAAGAGTTTTCTCAGCACATTCTTTCCAAGTAAATTTTTTTGCTTGTTTAAATCCTTTGGCAATTAAATTATTTCGAAATTCACTCTGACTTAATATTCTTTCAATTGCGCTAATTAATTCTATTTCACTTTTTGGATCAAATAATATTGCGGCTTCACCACATACCTCTGGCAATGATGTTGCATTTGAAGAAACAACAGGAGTACCAACAATCATCGCTTCTAAAATAGGAAAACCAAATCCTTCGTATAAAGATGGCATAAGTAACATTTCTGCATTTTTGTAAATTAAACTTAAATCTTCTTTCTTTATTTTTCCACAAAATATTGCATTTATACTTTTATCATTTAAATATTTTTTCAAATCTTGATTGTCAAATAAAGTTTCACCAACAAAAACAAATTGTAAATCTCTTTTGTCTTTTAAATTTGAATAAGCTCTTAATAAAAAAGGTAAATTTTTATGTGGCTTTACGCTACCAACATATAAAATATATTTTTTATTGATTCCATATTTCTTATTTAAATCAATTTCAATATTGATTTTTTGCGATTCAATTCCTAAATAAATCACAATTATTTTATTTTCATCAAAATTAAAATATTGGACTAAATCACTTTTAGTATATTTAGAATCCACTAAAATATAATCAGACTTTTTGTAAGAATGCTTGATTAACATTTCAGCATATTTCCGTTTATGAAAAGGAAAATATTCGGGAAATCTTAAAGGGATAATATCGTGAATAGTTACAATGGATTTTGAATGTAAATTAAAAGGGAGAGTAAAATGTGGGGCATGAAATAAATCAATTTTTCGATTTTTAATTTCTTTTGAAAAACTAAATAATTCACTGAGAGAATATTTACCACTTTCATTTAAAATAAAATCGCCATTATGTTTATTTCTAATATTATCAAAATCATTTTTACCAACGAAATAAGAAAACTGAATTTCATTCTGTTTATCAAATTCATTCATCAGATTTTGGATATAAGTTCCAATTCCAAAATCATAATATTTTCTTATGTCCAAGGCAACGCGCATAATTTATCTGATTCCAATTATTTTATAAATAATTTGTTTTAAGTGTCTCATAATAAAATAAATATTTGCTTTAATCGGATTCAATCCGTGCTTTATCGATATTTCTCTGCACTCATTAAAACCAGTTGTTGCTTTTGCATCCGATGCACCACCACCTTCAACAAATACTTTTATAGTTGGTGAGTAAATCGACTCCTCGCCAAGTCGATGAATTCTTAAAAACCAATCATAATCCATTGAAACTTTATATTTCAAATCAAACATTCCATATTTTTTATAAATATCACTTCGCACCAAAAAAGTTGGATGATTAACTTTTGGCATTACATAATTTATTTTGGAATTATAATTTTCAATTCCACTAATTTTATTTTTTCCTCGCTTTTCGCTTTTTATTATGTCTCCATAAACAAGTGCTTTAGTTGGATTCGATAAAAGCAATTCCACAGAATTTTTAATTTTATCCTTGTCAAGTACATCATCAGCATTTAGTAATTGAATGAATTCCCCTTTTGCTAATTTGATGCCTTTATTAAACGCATCAGAAATTCCATTATCTTTTTCAGAAATTATAATATCAATATTATTTTTAAACTTATTTAATATTTCAACTGTTCCATCAGTTGAAAATCCATCAATCACAATATATTCTATCGGCAAGTAAGTTTGATCAATTACACTTTGGATTGCTCGAGCAATTGTATTTTTGGAATTAAAACAAACTGTAACTATCGAAACTAAAGGATTGCTATTCATTTATTTTACTAATTCCAAAATTATCAAATGGATAAATATTCAAAGTCATTTTTATTTTTCTTTTTAATCGATTAAATCTTGAATCAATATCATTTTTATATTTTACCGCCGCTTGTTTTTCCGCTTTTTTAGAATAGCGACTCACTATTTCTCTATATTTTTCAAGCTCATTTATGTATTTCTCATAAAGTAATGATTTAGCATTTTCATTAATATGATAATCACCAATATCAATTAAATTATTTTCATAAAATTTTAAAAAATGAAAATGGAAATAAACAACTTTTTCAGTTTTATTTGTTTCGAAATGTTTTATATAAAGTTCATTCTCAACTTCGTAAATATTAAATTGTTGTAAATTCCATGGCGCAATTAATCCCCCAAAATTTTGCAAAACATAAATTTTCTCAAACTCGGTTGTCCAGTTGTCTAAATATTTTTGATCGCCAAATTTTCCATCTTCAATTCTATTATAGCACCATTTAATACATTCATTTTTCCACCATTGCAAAATTTTATTTCCGTGAAAATCATTTTTAAAAGAAATAAATTGAACGCAATATTTTCCAAATATCTCTGGCTCTTTTGATTGTGGACTATATCTGTGTTCTGTAATTAGAACAGAATTATCCCTCATCTCATCAAGCAATATTTTTGGATTTGAATAAAAAAACAAATCAGCATCTAAATAAGTAACTTGATCTAAATTGAATTTCTGTAAACTATAATCTATAATTGTGGGAGTGCATGTCCAACAATACTCTGCGGAAGTACGATTAATTTTTGCATTTAGCAATTCTTCGTTTTCAATATCTGCAATTGGGACAATAGTTGAAGAATTTAATTTTAATTCTCGCAAAACATTTTCCGATTCTTTATCCATCGTAAAAAAATATAAATGGAAATCATCAGACACTTTTTCAAGTGAACGATGCATCGCTAATGCGCGTGTTAAATAATTTGCATCAAATAATGTGCAGAAGTGCATCATAAAAATAAATTATAGAAGTGAAAATGATTTACAGACTTTTTATTGAAGCAATTCCTTAATCGCCTTCGGAATATCAATTTGCCGAATAATTATTTCATCCAACATAATTGCATCGTAAGTAATTTCTTCCAATTGTCGAACTTGAAAATTATTTCTGACATTGCCATGCGAAATACTAATGCAATCATTTGGAATAAATTTTTTCAAAAGAATTGAATTCTCTACCATCGAACTTGAAAGTTTTATCGGAATATTTCTAACAGAAATAATTCTCACACCCGCTTGATATGCTTTATCAACATCAGCCTTCGTAACGCATTCGCAAATTATCGCCATCTTCAATCTCGATGCCAATTCAACAAAACGACCAATTTCTGTAAAAGACAAATTTATTGCAAAAATTCTAAAGGCATCAAAACCTTGCATTAATGTTCGATAAATTTGATATTCTTCGACAATCAGTTCTGTTGAAATTATAGGAATAGAAGTTGAGCGATGAATTTTGTCGACAGAAAAATTTGGCATGTGACGAAATTCGTCGGGGTTTACTGCGATGGCTTTTGCTTTTGCCGATTGAAAAGCAATTGCAATTGTAACTGGTACAACTTTTAGTTTGTTTTCTGTGATTGGAAGCGGAATACCTTTGATGTCCCCAATAATTGAAATTGCACTATTGTTTCTTGGTTCGATCGATTTTACAAAATCTCGCGTTTCAATTTCTGACGGAATCATCTGTACCAAAGTTTCAAAAGGAATTTTTTCCTTCTCGATTGCTAAGTAAGCTTTTTTTCTAATTATTAATTGTTGATAAAAATTCATTTTTACGCTCCTTGGTTTAATATTTAACTTCAGTCAAATACAATCCATGTGCTGGTGCCGCTAAACCAGCATTTGATCTGTTTTGCGAAATTATAATACTGTTAAAATCTTTTATTGTGATTTTTTTTTGCCCAACTTGCACCATTGCACCTACTAAAGATCTGACCATTCCATATAAAAATCTATTTGCTTCTATATTATAAGTAATAAATTTGTCTGATTCAATAACCCACTCCGATCGAAATATGTTGCAAATATAATTTTTCGGATTTGAACCTGTCTTACAAAAAGATTGAAAGTATTTATTTTTTAAAATTATTTTTGCAGCGTTACTCATTTCTTTTATATTAAGTGGTAAATCTAATTGCCAATTTGTTTGACAATTAAAAACTGAATTCTCAAAAGATATTTTATACTGATAACTCCGTGTTGTTGCATCATAACGAGATGAAAACTCTGAACTAACTTCTTCAATCTTTTTACATTTAATATCTGTTGGAAGTAAAGCATTAAATCCTTTTAGCAAATTTTTTAATTCTCGATTGACTGAAGTTTTAAAATTTGCAACTTGTCCAAATGCATGTACTCCTCTATCAGTTCGTCCTGAAGCAAAAATAATAATTTTCTCATTTAATATTTTCGTTAAAGCGTTTTCAACAACTTCCTGGATTGCAATTCCTTTTTTCTGTCTTTGCCATCCAATATAATTTGCCCCATTATACTCGAGAATAATTTTTAAATTTCTGCTTTTTATATTCACTACTAATTAAACATTATCAAAATGTTTTAGAAAATACAAGAGAAATGTTTTTTTTATTTTGAAAATTTTCGCCACTCTTCATCTGTAGCGACCAATTATTAATTTCATTTTGCGATGCATCTTTTAATCCGATAATACGAAAAATGCTGATTGCTCGATTAACGAACATTGCCGCTATTAAAAATGAAGAATTTTCGATGATTCTATCGCTTTTAACTCTTAAAGAATGATACTCGTTTCGATTAGTTTCGTTATCCCAATTCCAAAAATAATTTTCCGCTGGTAAATATAAATTGTCGTAATTTCTTTCTTGAAGAGTATATTCATTGTAACGATAAACCGATGAATAATTTCCAATTCTTGCGTAATACAAATCATCTTGATTTTTTTGTGCATTAGAATGTACGAATGCAAAATTGCGAGAATCGTTTTTTAAATCATTTCCATAATTTTTGATTCCAATGTACGAGCCAACAATTGCTACCTCTGAAAATGCAGACGCCTTCCAATTATTATTTTCTGATAAATAATATTCTCCAAGTCCTGGGAACAATGCAGATAAAGCAATTGCAATTGGTTTCGACTTTTCATTTTGCGAAAAAGATTGTTGAGATAAAGTTAAAATTATGATTAATATATATTTTTTCATTTCGTTTGCAATTCAAATATTTCTTGATTAATTAATTCACCGTAACAAATCTCATCATCAATTTTATTAATTTGTACTTTCTGAAAACTATTTTCAATTCCTTCACTGAACGGTATTTTAACTTTTAAATAATTATCAGAATGTCCCGATAAAGACAAACCATCACTTGATGACTCAACTAAAATTTCGTGTATCATATTTTTTTGTGAATCATGAAACAAATGCTTTTTTTTCTTCCCAAGCATTCTCAATCTTTCGCTATTCGCAAAACGAATTTTTGGTTCAATTCTTCCATTCATAAATACAGATGGAGTATTTGTTCTTTCACTATAAGTAAAAACATGTAAATAACTAACTGGCAATTCGTGTAAAAGTTCAAAAGTTTTTTCAAATTCATTTTCATCTTCATTCGGAAATCCAACAATAACATCAACTCCAATTCCAGCATCAGGATTTTGCGAATGAATCGAATTAATTAATTCTCGATATTTTTGACTTGTGTATCTTCGTTTCATTAATTTTAAAATATTATCGCTACCACTTTGAAGCGGAATATGAAAATGTTTACAAATTTTTTCATTCTTCAACCAATACTTAATCAATTCATCACTCAATAAATTTGGTTCAACTGAACTAATTCTAATTCGTGAAAGATTTTCAATTTGCGAAAGTTCATCTAAAAGATTTAAAAGCGAAGTATTATTTTTTTTTCCAAAATCAGCGACATTTACACCAGTCAAAACTATTTCTCTAAATCCATTTGCAACCAAATTTCTGGCTTGAACTTTTATATCATAAATCGACTGACTTCTGCTACCTCCGCGTGCAAGCGGAATTGTGCAAAAAGAGCAATTAAAATCGCATCCATCTTGGATTTTTAAATAAGCACGCGTTCTACTTTCGGTTGAATTTGTAAAGGCTGGACCAAAATTTGTAACTTCATCAATTGGCGAACTTATTATTTTTGGATTTTTATATTTCTGAAAATTTTCTTCGAAACTAAAAATATTAAATTTTTCTTTTGAACCAAGTACCAAATCAACTCCTTCAATCGAAGCAATTTCCTCCGGCTGAAGTTGCGCGTAACATCCAATCACAGTAATAAATGCATTTGGAGATTTTCGTCTGACTTGACGAATAATTTGGCGGCATTCTCTATCAGCTCGCTGAGTAACTGAACAAGTATTGATTACAAAAACATCGCAAGAAGTTTTATCATCTACAATTTTAAATCCTCGATTAATAAAACTTCTCTCGATTGTTGAAGTCTCGGCGTAATTTAATTTACAACCAAGTGTATGAAATTGAGCTTTCATAAAAATAAATTAAGGATAGATTTTTTTTCTATCCTTAAAATTTTAACTATTCGATTCTTCTTCCGCGGCTTTTCGTTCTTCATCTGTTGGTGGCATCGGAACAATATCTTTTAAAGTAATCGGAGCAAGTTTATGTTTTTCAATATACTCATCAACTACTTGTTGTTCTTTTCCTCTTAAATATTCCACAGCAGATAAAACACATTTTCTTTCAGATGATGCAAATTCAATCACAACAAGTGTGAGTAAATCATTTTCTTTAAATGAATCACTTAAATTTTTTACAGATGTAAGTGAAAGTTGCGATGTCGGTACAAATCCTTCAACTCCAAATGGTAATTCAACAATTACACCTTTGTCAAGTAGTCGAACAATTTTTCCTTCAACCTCTGTTCCAACTTTAAATGAATCACCAAATTTTTCCCAAGGATTTTCATTCAATTGTTTGAACCCAAGTGAAATTCTTCTTTGGTCAACATCAAGTCCAAGAATTTGAACATCAATCGTTTGACCTTTTTTCAAAACTTCGCCGGGGTGTTTAATCTTTTTTGTCCAAGACAAATCTGAAATGTGAATCAATCCATCAATTCCTCCATCAAGTTCAACAAAAACACCAAAGTTTGTCAAATTGCGAACTACACCTTTGTGTCGTGAATCGATTGGAAAAATTTGCAAAATCGATGTCCATGGATCTGGCAAAAGTTGACGAATGCCAAGCGAGATTTTTTTATTTTCAAAATCAATCGATAAAATTTGCGCTTCAATAATTTGTCCCATCGAAACCATTTGCGATGGATGTTTAACATGTTGCGTCCAACTCATTTCGGAAATATGAATCAAACCTTCAACCCCTTTTTCGATCTCAATAAAAGCGCCATATTCCGTCATCGAAACGACCTTTCCGCTAATTCGGCTTCCGATTGCATATTTTTCTAAAATATTTTCCCAAGGATGTTTTTGAAGTTGTTTGAATCCCAAAGAAATTCTTTTTTTCTCAGGTTCGTAATCGGTTATTACGACAGTAATTTTTTGATCTAATTTTAAAATTTCTGATGGATGATTAATTCTTCCCCACGATAAATCTGTGATATGAATTAAACCATCAACTCCACCAAGATCGACAAATACACCAAAGTCAGTAATTGCTTTTACGATTCCTTCGAGAACTTGTCCTTTTTCTAATTGTGTTAAAATTTCTTTGCGTTGATCAGCGAGTTCCTCTTCGACCAAAACTTTATGACTAACAACTACATTTTCAGATGGATGATTTATTTTAACAACTCTAAATTCCATTTCTTTATTAATATAAATATCAAAGTCGCGAACAGGACGAACATCAATTTGCGAACCGGGCAAAAAAGCTTCGATTCCAAATAAATCAACAACAAGTCCACCTTTAATTCTTCGTGTACATCTTCCTTTTACAATTTCTCCAGACTCATGCGATTTGATAACTTTTTCCCAAGTGCGCATAAATTCTGCACGCTTGTAGGATAAAACTAATCTTCCATTTTTATCTTCCATCGTTTCAAAATATACATCGACTTCATCTCCAACTTTCATATCGGGTAAATTTTGAAATTCATCTATCGATACAACTCCCTCGGATTTGAAACCAATATCCAGCACTACATCGTTTTGAGTAATGTGTGCAATTTTTCCTTTTACAATTGATCCTTGCGAAACTGTTTTCATTGTACTATCGTACAACGACATTAGTTTATCAAAATCTTCTTGTGAATGTCCTTCGTTGTGCATTATTTTTACTTTCGAATCTTTAAGCATTACAACTCCTATAATTTAGCTCATCGCTAAAATTTGCAACATGCAAACCGTTTGTCATCTTAACAGAGAGCATCTTGCGATTGTGATTGATTAGTTATTTAATGATGACATAAAACTAAACATTTACTACAACTGATTTTTCTATAAAATTTTTTATTTTTTCCATTAACCACTGCGGAGTCGATGTTGCACCTGTGATTCCAATTTTTTCCGAGTTGCCAAACCAACTCAAATTTATTTCCTCTTCACTTTCAATAAAATAAGTTTTTACATTTTCCGATTTTGCAATATCAAATAAAACTTTTCCATTCGAACTTTTTTTTCCAGCAATAAAAATAATTACATCGTTCTCAAACGCAAACTCACGCAATTTTTTTTCTCTTCCCGAAACTTGTCCACAAATTGTATCCTTTGCGTGAAAATCTACCGCAACATCTTCAATCGAGCCGACCTCGAATTTCGCCTTAATTTTACTACTTATTTCATCGCGAATTTTATAAAAAGTAGTTTTATCCATCGTTGTTTGCGAAAACAAAACTGTATTTTTATTCAAATCAATTTGCGAAATTTCTTCTAAACTTTTAATTACAATTGCAACCCCGTTCGTATGCCCGACCAAACCAATTACCTCAGCATGATCTTTTTTTCCGAAAATTACAATTTGAAAATTTTGATCATAATATTTTTTAATTCTCTCTTGAACTTTTGTAACAACAGGACAAGTTGCATCAATAATTTCTAAACCAAGTTCTTTTGCTTTCTTATAAGTTGACGGAGGTTCTCCGTGAGCTCTAATAAGAATTTTAGCATTTATTTTTTCATCTAAATCATTTAGCGAAATTGTAGATAATCCTTTTTCAGAAAGTCGTTCAATCTCTTTTGTGTTGTGAATGATGTCGCCAAGCGAATATAATTTTTTCGATTCGCTTAATTCTTGTTCAGCGATTTCGATTGTCCTTACAACGCCCCAACAAAAACCGGAATATTTATCAATTGTTACATGCATTAATTTTTTCTTTTGCTTTTTCTACAATATATTTTACTTGCTCTTCAATTGTCAATTCTGTAGTATCAATTTCAATCGCATCATCTGCTTTTTTTAGAGGACTGATTTCTCGTGACGAATCGAGATTATCTCTTTTTTTAATTTCATCTGCAATCTTTATAACATCTTCCTCAAATCCTTGTTCGCTGAAATCTTTTAATCTTCTTTTTGCTCTTGCAATATCTGATGCAACCATAAATATTTTCAACTCAGCATTCGGGAAAACTACAGTTCCAATATCTCGCCCTTCACAAACTATACCACCATCTTTTCCGATTAACTGTTGTTCTTTCACCATTAAAGTTCTAACCTCAGCAATGCTACTAATAGAACTAACATTTGAAGTAACTAATGGAGTTCTAATTTCATCACTAATATTTTTTCCATTTAAAAGAACTTGAAGATTATTATCAACTTGAAGCAATTTAATTTGAACATCATTTAAAATATTATTTAGATTTTTAATATTTTTGATGTCAATTTTATTTTCTAAAATAAAATATGTAATCGCGCGATACATTGCACCAGTATCTAAGTGCAAATATCCCAATTCTTTTGCAACCAATCTTGCAGTTGTCGATTTTCCAGATGCGGAAGGTCCATCAATTGCAATAACAATTTTTTTAAAATAATTTTCTTTCAGAGGCACAAATATATTTAAATTTTCTTATTTTAACAAAGGATTTATCCGATTATGAAAAAATTATCTAATGAAGAAATTTCGCAAAGTCGAATTTCAATTGAAAAATCAAAGTCAGTTGAGCGTTTTCCAATTTACGCAATTCTCGATAATGTCCGAAGTTTGTACAATGTCGGCTCAATTTTTAGGACTGCCGATGGCGCTTTATTAAAAAAGCTTTATTTAACTGGCTTTACACCTTCTCCGCCACGAAAAGAAATTTTTAAAACTTCGCTTGGTGCAACCGAAACGGTGCCATGGGAATATTTTGAAAACCCGATTGATGTGATTAAAACTCTCAAAAAAGAAAATGTTAAAATACTTGCAGTTGAGTTGACAAATAAAAGTAAACCAAATTACGAAATTCTGAAAGCCGATTTTCCAATTTGTGTTATTTTTGGAAACGAAATTAATGGTATTTCAAAATATATATTAGACGAAGTTGATGGTGCGATTGAAATTCCGATGTATGGTTTCAAACATTCTTTAAATGTTTCTGTCTCTTTTGGGATTGTTCTTTTTGATATTGTTCGTATTTTAAAAATCAAAAATTAAATTACCAACCTCTTGCAACCATTCTATTATTTATAATAAACGAGCGTCTTGAAACAAAACGGGAACCATCATTTGGAGTATGACGAAGCGGGCTTGGAATAATTGAAACAAGTTGTATTGATTCGCTTCTACTTAAAGCCGATGCAGATTTTTTAAAATATATTCTTGAAGCCATTTCAATTCCAAATATTCCATTTCCAAATTCAATTGCATTCAAATATATTTCAATAATTCTTTTTTTGGATAATATTTTTTCAATTCTAAGTGTAATAATTAATTCTTCAATTTTTCTAAGTGGCGTTTTTGAAGTTGACAAATATAAATTTTTTGCAAGTTGTTGAGTTATCGTACTTCCTCCTCTAACAGTTTTTCCTTTTTTGATATTTTTTTCTATCGACTCTTCAATTTCATACCAATCCACTCCATCGTGTTCAAAAAACTTTCCATCTTCAGCTACAATCAAAGCATTAATAACATGTCGAGAAATATTTGCGAGTGGAACCCATTTTTGTTTTATTTGATATCTCTTGTTTTTAATTTTTGATTCAGAAATTCTTTGATTCATCAAAGCAGTTTTAGTAATTTCGCCTTTACTTAATTTTTGGATTGACGCATTCGGAAGAGATAAATATGTAAAAATAAAATAGAATAAAATAAAGTATAAAATAGATTTTATCTTATTTTCTCTAATATAATCAACACATTTATTGATTGCATTTTTTACAAAAATATTCATTTTTTCACTGAGTCTAAAAATGTTTGTAACAATATTGCAGCGGCATATTTGTCAATTAACCCTTTTTCTTGTCTCTTCTTTTTTTTTGTGTTAATCATTAAACTAATATTTTTTGCTTGCAGTGAAGTAAATCGCTCATCCCAATATTCATAATCGATTCCAATTTTACAAATCACATCGTTAACAAATTTCTCAACTTCCAATGTTTTATTAGATTTTTGTCCTTGAAGATTTATTGGTAAGCCAATTATTATTTTTTGTATTTGATTTTGCAAAATAATATTTTCAATTTCTGTTTTTATATTTTTACTATTTTTTAAAACCATAAATGGTCGTGCAAGGATTCCAAGTTCATCGGAAATTGATACTCCAATTCTCACACTTCCATAATCCAATCCGAGATATTTTTTATTAATGTATGTCATAATACCTATCAACTTTTTCTATACTTTTAATACTTTTAATTTTTTCAATTACATTATTTAATTGATTAGTAGATTTTACAAACAACATTATCACTCCCTCAAAAAAGCTTTCTTTCGTTTTGATATTAACACTATAAATATTTGTATTTTCAAAACTTGCTATCATATTTGTAATGTCATTCAATAAACCAACTCTATCTTTTCCAATAACATAAATTGCACTTAAGAAATTTTCTTCATCAGTTTTAGGCCAAGATAAATATATTATTCGCTCATCTTTTTTAATTTTCAGTAATTCCAAATTTTTACAATTCGATCTGTGTATTTTAATTCCAGAAAGCGTTGTAACAAATCCTACAATATCATCTCCCGGAATTGGTTGACAGCATTTTGCAAAACTATAATTAAACGAATCTTTTTTTCCAAAAACATTTATTGACTCTCTTAAATGTTTAGTCGATTCAGTAATTTTTTCTATAATACTTTGATTACTTCTTGAGGATTCAGTTTTAGGTTGAGATTTTAATTGCAAAAGATGGATGTATTCGTCAATATCAATTTTATTGTAATAAATATTCAAGTAAAACTGGTTTAAATCAGCCATTCCATTGGACGAAATCATTTTTTCTAAATCAGTAAGTTCATAATTTAATTTAGATTTTCTAACTTTTTTATTCCAAATTTCTTTCCCATCAGATATTTGCGATTTCTCGGAATCCCTAATCCACTTTCGAATAAAACTTTTTGCCTTATGTGTTACTGCATAATTTTCCCAATCAGGATTCGGTTTTTGTTTTTTGGATGTTAATATTTCTACCTGATCACCACTATGTAAAATTGTATGAATTGGAACCATGCGACCATTTATTTTTGCACCAATAGTTTGCTTGCCAATATCCGAATGAATATCAAAAGCAAAATCAATTATGGTTGCTCCTTTGGGAAGAATTTTTAAATCACCCTTCGGAGTAAAAATATATATTTCATCTTGATAAAGATTTAATTTTATACTTTCTAAAAATTCTTTACTTGTATTTTCTGTTTTATTATCAAATATTTCTCTTACCCAATTTACCCAACTCAACATTTCCTTGTCAAGTACAGAGGGTTGCTCTTTATAAAGCCAATGAGCGGCAATTCCTCTCTCTGCGATTTCGTGCATCGCTCGAGTTCGAATTTGCACTTCAACCATTTTCC
The DNA here is from genome assembly GCA_964367235.1 of uncultured Chitinophagaceae bacterium. Taxonomy (GTDB): domain Bacteria; phylum Bacteroidota; class Ignavibacteria; order UBA10030; family UBA8401; genus JBBTLW01. The sequence goes on from CAYIXI010000016.1 coordinate 31,301, forward strand.
CTTTTTGTCCAATTACAGTTGTATGAAGTGATTGATATCCATTTTTTTTCGGTAATGAAATAAAATCTTTAAATCTTTCTGGTATCGGCTTATAAATTTCGGAAACAATTCCATAAACACTGAAACACAAATTATTATCTTTCGTTTCTAAAATAATTCTTGTTGCGAAAATATCGTAAATAGAATCAAGTTGCGAACTTCTATTTACTATTTTTTTATGTATGCTGTATAAATTTTTCGATCTGAATTCAAGCGAGTAAGGTATTTTTTCAGCATCTAATTTTTTAATAATCGGTTGATTAAATTTTTTAATATAATGCTCTCGCTCTTTTTGTTTTTCAATAAGCAAACTCGATAATTCAATATATTCTTTTTTAAATAAATACTTGAAAGCCAAATCTTCCATTTCCCATTTAATTTTTGCAAGTCCAAATCGATGAGCAAACGGAGCAAATAATTCCAAAGTTTCTTTAGCAACGCGAATTTGTTTTTCGGGAGGAATAAATTCTAATGTTCGCATATTATGCAGTCTATCTGCAATTTTTATTATCATCACACGAATGTCAGAAACCATCGATATTAAGAGCTTTCTGTAGTTTTCTGCCTGTGTAACCTCGTGACTTCGGAAAATATCTGTAATTTTTGTAACGCCATCGACTATATCAGTAATATTTTGGCCAAATTCTTTTTTGATGTCTTCTAAAGTTACTTCAGTGTCCTCAACAATGTCGTGCAAAAGTGCCGCCGCAACCGAAATGTCATCGAATGCAATTTCCTTTGCAACTACAAATGCAACATTGTATGGATGAATAAAATATGGTTCACCAGAAGCGCGAAGATCATTTTTGTGCGCGTTAAAACTAAAATGAAATGCTTTCTCAATTAATTTTGTATCAACTGTTCGAAGAGATGAATTGCAAACACTTAATAGGTCATCTAATTTCTTTTTCGGATTAATATTCATTTTATTTGATTGAGTAGCACTTTTGCTTCATTATATTTTTTATCAATATTAATAATTGATGAGTCATGTTTTATTTCAAACAACTCATCTAAATATTTTTTTGCCAATACGATTTGATTTTTATCGTAATATATTTTTGCAAGTTTAAGTTTTGATGTAACCAATGTGTACTTATTAATTTCATTATTTATTATCGATGCATCCTCAATTTGCTTTAACACTTCAATTACTTTTAGTTGATTATTATTTTTTTCGTAAGCAGTTAATAATGCCCAAAGGTATTCTCTATTTTTTGGATATTTATCTAAACCCAATTCAGCATATTCAATCATTTTCTGGAATTCTTTTTCTTCGTGCATTATCCAAATTAAGTTATTTAATGATGTTAATTCTAAATATGATTTATTTAAAATTAACGATTCAATTATTTTTACTAAGTTCTGTTTATTTGCTTTTTTATTGTTTGATGTTGTTGGAATATATTTAGAACTCCAATAATAATAATTACATAAATAATAATTGCTTTCTTCAACATTATAATTTTCTTTTATGCAATTTCTAAATGAAGACTTAAGAGTAAACGATTCATCAATCAAATTAAATAATTGATAATTTTTTGAGGAAAGATATAATTTCTGAATACTTAAAATACCATTGAAATAATTTTGATGTGATTTATTTTTTAAAGAAGAAATTATGCTTTCAAGTTCATTGTGAATCTTTTTAATCGCATCTAAATTTTCACTTTTACGGAAATCCTCATTCCTCGAAATATAAACTTCAACTTTTAATAAATATCCAACTGGATTTTCGCTTTTGTTTTCAATCAGTTTATCAGCATAAAACAATGCTTCTTTATAATTTTGCTCAAATATTAAATCATATATTATTTTGGAATCTCGTTCATAAATTGTATCGCGATGTTCTGAATAAGAAATAATATTTAAAAATAAAATAATTAAAATCATTTTTTATGTATCGTAAAGTCTATCTCCCGCATCTCCAAGTCCGGGCAAAATATATCCTTTGTCATTTAATTCTCGGTCTATTTTTAATACATGAATTTTAATTGATTTATATTTTTTAGAAATATTTTTTATGCCTTCCGGCGAAGCAAGAATTGAAAGTACGGTTATGTTTTTCATTGAAATATTTTTTAGCATTTTAATTGTAGCGCAAATACTTCCTCCAGTTGCCAACATCGGATCGAGAATATATATTTTAGTTTTCTTTGTCATTTTTGGAATTCTTTTTAAATATATTTTCGGTTTTAAAGTCTCCTCATCTCTTGCAATTCCAATAAAACCAATTTTTGCAGTTGGAATATATTCCTGAAAAGTGCTTAACATTCCCTCACCTGCTCTGAGAATTGGCATAAACACTATCTCATTTTTAATTTTATATCCATCAGTTTTTTCAAGTGGTGTCGTAACCGATATTTTCTCTATATCTATATTTTCAAAAACTTTAGCGGCAATAATTTTAGAGATATTTTTAATAGCATCTCTAAAAACAATTGAAGTGCTATTTCTATCTCGCAATTTTGTTAAATAAACATTTGCCAAATTATTTTTCAACTCGTAAATGTTTTTCATTCTATCTCTTTTTTTGTTTGTTTATTTTTTCTTCGGAAAGTTAAATGCAGAGGCACACCACGAAAACTCCAATATTTTCTAATAGAGTTTTCTAAAAACCTTTTATATGAATCCTGAATTAATTGAGGTTCGTTTGCGAAAAATAATATATGCGGAGGATTGACTTGTATTTGTGTAATAAAATTTATTTTAACTTCTTTACCAGTTTTCGTTGATGGCGGATAATTCTCAATTTCTTTTAATAAAATTTCATTCAGTTCGCTTGTGTTAATTCTTTTTAACTGCTCATTATTTATTTCAATTGCCTCTGTTAAAACTAATCGCGCTCTCTTTTTGGTTTTTGCCGAAATATATATTTGCGGAATGTAATCGTGTCTTTTTAATTTTGAGTCAATAAAACTTTTGAAATCATTCATCGTACCTGTTTCTTTTTCAATCAAATCCCATTTATTTACAACCACTAACGCAGATTTTCGTTTTTCGCATGCAATATCAATAATATGCAAATCCTGTCTATCAATTTTCAAAGTCGCATCAATCATCACAACCGCAATGTCGCATCTATCAATCGCTCTAATTGTTCGCATCGCAGAATAAAAATCAACACTGGTTTTTAATCTTTTTTGTTTTACAAGTCCGGCGGTATCAATTAATAAAATATTTTTATTTTGAAATTTTAATTTTGAATCGATTGAGTCGCGAGTTGTTCCAGCCAAATGCGTTACAATTGATCTATTAGTTCCTGTTAAAGTATTTGATAAAGATGATTTTCCTACATTTGGTTTGCCAATGATTGCAATTTTTATTTCATCACTATTTTTTTCATCATCAGATTTTATAATAATATTTTTCGTTATTCCATCTAAAAAATCGCCAATGTTTCTACCATGTAGTGCGGCAAGAGAAATTGGTTCGCCTAATCCTAATTTATGAAATTCATGAGTATTGACTTCTAATTCTGATGAATCAATTTTATTTACGACTAATAATATTTTCTTTTTATTACCTCTTAATATTTGTGCGATTTCAATATCAAGTGGCGCAATGCCATATTTTCCATCAACAACAAATAATATTTGATCCGCCTCTTCCATTGCAATTTGAGTTTGTTCTCGAATTGCTTTTTCATAAATATGATGCGAATCAGGAACATATCCTCCAGTATCAATTAATGTAAATTGTTTTGAATTCCACTGAGCAACTCCGTAATGCCTATCTCGTGTAACTCCTGGCTCATCGTGAACAATTGCTTTTTGAAAACCGATAATTCGATTGAATAAAGTTGACTTGCCAACATTTGGCCTACCGATTATTGCAATTATATGTGAAACCATATTTTAATTTAAGTTTATTATTTTAGAAATTATTTTTACAACATCAGTTTGTAAATTGAACAACTGACTTGTTAAATTCATATTTACAAAAGTTATTCTTCCCATACTATTCTTTTTTGTAACAATAATTGGTGAGATTTTATTTTCAGTTAAATAATATTTTTCCCAATCACCACCATTTTCATCTTCAATATATTTATTATTTAAATGATAAACCCAATCATTTCCATTTTTTATACTGATTTCAAAAGGGTTATTTAAAGTTTTTGCAGTCTCATCAAAAATATAACTATTTCTCGTATCGTATTTAATATTATTCTCTATTTCGGTATTTATAAATATTATATGCTTTCCTTTTTCACTTAATTCTAAATATTTATCATAATATTTGTTAGAAATATATTTCTCATCCACAAATATTATTTTAGAATTATTATTCGAGTTTATAAAATAATAGTTACTTAAAATATTTTTCAAAACTGAATTTGTTTTATTAGAATTTATTGAAATTGATTTCGTTGATTCATTTTTAAAGTCAACTCCCTTTGCATAAATATTTGCAACTTTTTCAAATCCAATTATAATTGGTAAAGCAATTATCGTATCAAATATTTCTTTTTTCCAATTTAATTTGAATTTCAATTCATGTTCAGAATCTTTCGTTACTAATGAAACAAATTGTGTGTCACTTTCCAAATACTCATTTTTAAAATATACTTTATCTCGTAATCTGTCGTGAGTGTAGTTTGTAAATTTTATTTTAACTTCTTTTGTTTTACTTGCTATAATAATTGGCTCTTGTGCATTAATTGTAAATCTCGGAACCGACTGAAATGGAATAGAAATTCTTTTTGAAAATGAGTATTCCTTTTTCTTTGCATTATGCACTACAATAAAATTTAAATTATTCACAAACTTTTCCTGCAACTGATTAAAATCATAAGCATTGGTAATTTCTAATTCCTGAGGTGTAATAATTTTGAAATCGGAAGGAAATGTTAATTTATGTGTAACATCAATCGATTCATTAATTATCCAACCCGTTTTTGCTCCCGGAAAGTACAATATAGTCTCTCCATCTTTAACTTCACCTGAAATATTTTTAAAAATTAAATTTGTTATTTGCGCTGGACAAAGATATTTATCTTTTAATTCTACTCTTATCTTTATTTTTAGTATTTCACTCCTAAGTTCTTCAAGTAAAAGTAAAACCTTTTTATAATATTTTTGCTCGCCTAATGAAATTTCTTTTTTAAATAATAAATTCATATCCCCTATCAAGTTATGAATTTCAATTAAATAATTTTCTTTATTTTTTGTCTCTTTTTTTAATGAATTTATTCTTTTCAACAGCCATTCGTTCTTTTTATTTATTTCGTTGTAATCGCCTTTATTATCGACATATTTATAGGTTTTATCTTTTAATTTTCTAATTTCTCCAAAATCTTTGTAGTAACTATCATTTCCATATTTTAAATAATTAAATAATTTTCCATTCTCTTTTTGTGCAAAAATTATTCTGCATTTGTAATTTATATTTTCATCAACTATTATTTCTACAATCGTATTTATTCTACTCGAATCATAATACAAATCTGGTTCAATTATTAAAGTCGTTGGCAAATAATTTTTAATAACTTCATTTATTTTTTGTAGAATGCTTTCACTTTCATCTTTAAAATATTCACTTGTTTGTTCATCAGGAATATTTAAAAATTCATATTCATTTCCATATTTCAACGAAATCAAATATGCTTCTTTTCTTAATTTTGTCGCAATGTAAATTGGAATTTCGTCTGTGGAGTAATCAATTGAACTTTCTCCATTTGTCAAATATGCAATCTTTACTTCTGCGCCAACAATATTTCTATAATAATTAATCGTATTAACCGATTCAAATCCCGGTTGAATTGCTAAAATTAAAACTCGTTCAATGCATTCAATTTCTTTAAACAAATGATTTATTTTATTTTCGTTTTGTGAAAACAAATTTGTAGTAAATATTAAAATTATTATAAATATATTTTTCATTTTTTGTCAATAAAAAAGGCTGTTTCCTTTTCAGGAAAACAGCCTTTTGTTTTTACTTGTTACTTTTTAGAATCCGAATTTGACAGATAAAACTGAATTTGCATTAAAGAATTGAACTTTTCTATATGCATAATCAACTGTAATATCTACAGCTTCTGTTTCATATACAAATCCTGCACCAAATGTTGGCGAATCGAAAATATTTAAATTTTCGGTTACAACAAATACAGGTTCAAATTCTTCTCTCGTTGCCGCATCTCCAAAAGTAACTATGGATAGACCGCCTCGAACAAATCCTTTGAATTCACCTAAGTTCATTCCAACTTCTCCACCTACACGATATTCATCAAGGTATAAGTTATTGTTTGTGAACGAACTATTTAAAGTATAATTCATATTTTCACCGAGCGCATCGCTGTACGATAAACCAAGTTCAATAAGTGAGGGGAGTTCAAATGTTGCCGCCTCAGATTTAAATTTTTGTTCTGGTCTATCTCCATCTGATGATATTGCATTTCGATATAATCCTGAACCGTCATATTTCATTTGTGGTCCAATATTTTTCATTGCAACTCCAAGACTTAATCCTTTAATATCAACAAGTCCGCTGTATTGAACTCCAAAATCTACAGCAAATCCTGTTGAATTTGCATCTTGGATAGTTTCAGAAATTATTTTTGCATTTGCACCAACCGAAATTGCATCAGTCAGCGATCGTGCATAACTAACTCCAAATACTGAAAAATTCGGAGAATAAGTTCGTCCCGTTTCGTTTTCAGGATCATCATTTGTGGTGAGTGGAATTGCTCCGAAATCAAATGTTTTAATACTTAATCCAACAGTTCCAAACGATCCAAATTTTGCCGCAACTGCGCCAAAATTTAAACCAATATCACCAATGTATGACATGTTCGAAAACATTCCTTGAGCATTATCATTCATTCTGCTTAATCCTGCTGGATTCCAAAACATTGATTCAACACCGCTTGATGTTGCGATGCCAGAACCACTCATTGCAAAATCTCTCGCTCCGATTGGAACAAGTAATTGTGTTCCTGCGGCTGTTCCTATTCTCTTGTTACCTTGTGCACTTGTCATTTCAAGAACTAAACAGAGCACTAAAGCAACTGAGTATATTCTAAATATTGTTTTCATATTATTATCTCCTTCTTTGATAGATTAGTAACTATCTAGAATTTCTTGTTCTTGAATAACGCCTAACTTGAGCACTTTCGATGTGCTTTGCTCAGGTAAGTCGATGTGGACTACATACATTCCGCTTGCAACTGGGAAGTTATCTTGATTATTCAAATCCCATTTGTAGAATTGCGAATCGTCATCTTTTTTCAAAATTCGTACTAATTGTCCTGCAAGATTAAAGATTCTAAATGTTGCTTTCTTTGGTAAATTATTGAAAGTAACAAATTTGAAGAATCTATTTGTCTCCGCTGGATTATATGCATAATACGGATTTGGATAGACGCCAATTCTTTCTACTCCTTTTACTTCAACAGCCAAACCTGATACTGCTTTTGGTACTGTATAAGTAAATGTTGTTGCGATAGTGTTGATTCTATTTGGAATTAATTGCAATCTATCTGTATCCTTCCAGTCATTATGATTTCTACGAGCCCAAGTTGCAAAATACATAACAGTCAATGGATTAGACAATACACTTACTGTATCTGCATTGTTTATTGTCGCACCTGTATAAGTTTCATCATAAATAAATAACCACTCACGAGGACCAGTTGATGCTGTATTATCAGCTAATCCGTAATGATGTGGATCGTAGACACCATTCACACGACCACCAGCAACATTGTTCTCTAAAAATCCAACAGTTAATCTTCTTGGAGTTGCACCGTCAACATCATAAACAGCAAGTGGCATACTCTGTTCATAATCATTGAAACCATAACCTCCATTCCAAGGTCTCTTTAAAAATGGAACAAATTCTGGTTTTGCCGCAGCACCTGTACCACCTCTTACATAACGATAAGCATAAGAAACATTGGCTTGAGCTTTATCATAAGTGAAATTACCTGTTACATCATCAGTTATTACATTTGCAAATCTAATTTCAATTTTTTTCAAATTTGCTGGAGAAACTCCCATTGGGATCCCATTAAAATAGTTAGCTGGACTCGAATAACCCGCAGCGCCACGGAACCCTTCGAAACCTAATCCATCACCACTTGCCCATGTTAAAAATCTTGTTCCTGCAGACCAGTTCCAACCCCAAAGTGATTGATCTACTCCGTCAAATGCATCTTTTGATTTCAAACCTGGTGGTGGTCCTTGTACTTTTAATAAAACGCCACCTTCGACAAAATCATAATTGGCATCGCCTGTTTCATTGGTTTTGCCAGAAAGTATTGTTGTATTCTTTGTGCTATTTTTTAATTTCCAGGTTTTTGTTCCAC
>CAYIXI010000017.1:0-36936 GCA_964367235.1 uncultured Chitinophagaceae bacterium
AAGAATGTTCTCATTTTGCGTTTTTGATTATCAACCCAATTTTCATATAACGTTTTGAAGATTTGCGATGGGCGGGATTTTTACCGCTAATGTTGATGCGGAGCACAAAACTTTCGGCTGCCACAAAACTGTCTGCGGAGCACGAAACCCCGCCTATTGCAAATGTACTGTTAGCGGTTCGTTGTTCTTTAATTCTCATGAGTCAAATTTTGAACCGTCCCATTCAACACCAGCAGGAAATAGTTCTGCGTTTCTTTTCTTCATTTCTGATGCAATTAAAGCACTACTTCCGCCTTGTTCTTCTAGTTTTGAAATAATATTGCGATAACTTTTTTCATCTCTGTTTTGACTGAGTTTAAAAACATTCTCCATTTTCTTTGCTTTAATTTCAAAACCAACAATGGCTGGCATCATTTTATTTAAAAATTGGTCAGGAAGATTATCATAAAATGTTAGCGATTGTGAGTTGCCTTTTTCAAATTTTAACGTCAATTTTCGCATAAACTCTATTAATTCGTCATTTGACATAAAGTTTACTTGTCCGCCAATATGAACACTCATATAATTCCAAGTTGAACCAATTTGCGGATTGCTATACCAAGAAGCACTTACATAACAACTCGGTCCGGTAAATACAATTAATGCGTTTGGGTTTTCAATGAAAGCTTTGTGATGGTCTGTATTTCTCATAAAGTGCCCTTGCAAATACAATTCGCCATTTCTTTCTTCGAGTAAAAGAGGTATCTGTGTTGCAACTTGTCCACCCGATAAATAGCTACCTGTCATAAATGCAAACGGATATTCTTCTATGAAATTCAAAATTGCTTGCTTGTCCTTTTCTTTAAAGTATGAAAAATTGTACATATTGTTTTGTTTTTGTTAGTTGTTGTGAGTCGTCATACAATGACCGCTAACGTTTTCGGGCTTTGCGTTGTAGCGGGTTTTGAAACAAAAGTCGAATAGAATTACTGCAGTTCAATTGAAGCCGAACAGCAGCTATTACGCCAATACCTTGTTATATGCAAGCTGCATTGCGCAGCAGCCAACAACACTAACTCGACAGTTTTGTGCCAGCAGACATTTACTTTGGTTGCCAGCAGACACTTTGTACTCCACGACACGCAAGACAAAAGAACATTTTCAAAAACTTATTATCAGCCATTTGGCACATTTGCGAGGCGCAAAAGAGCCAAATCAAAATTCAAAAAAAGTAACTAAATCTTCATTCAGTTCTTCCAAATCTAACATCACTTTTTTTCTTCTCGGACTTCCATCAGAGTTTCTAAAGTTTGCTTGAAATGAGCCACATTTTACAAGTGTTTTATCTGTTATCTCAATCAAAGAAATTTGTTTTAAGTCAAAAGTAAATTTTCTTAATCTCGACCACGCACCACGCTTTATTCTTGCTTTGGTATATTCAGATATTCCTCCTTTTAATTCATCGTGCCATTTCTGAAATGTTCTTTCTTCATCATTGTATTCAACCTGTCCCAATGCTAATATTAATCCTACTGAACCATATTCTTTGATTGCGTTTCCAATGGCTTCACTATCATTCACAATAATCTGATGGCTACTTGTATTTATTGCGTGCGCCTTGAAGTCAAAAGGAATTTTATATAAACCATCAAAGGAAACATTTCCATAACGAGGTTGCTGAAACTCAAAAATATCTGCTAAATGTTTTTCACATAAGTATTGAAAATAAAATCCCATCCATTCAAGTTGTCGCCAATGCGGATAGTTATTTTCTTTCATCTCGACAATAGCATCTTTTCCCTTCCAGACGGGAGGTATTTTTTTTAGACGCTTAATAATTTCTTCGTGTTTAATTTTGGAAGACATTAAAATAAGGTAAGTGATTTGACATCTTCATAGGAAGTTTTTTCGTCTTTTATTCTATATGAGTTACTTTCAAGTCGCTTAGAAATAAAATCATAGTATTCTTTTACAACTTCAAAGCCGATATATTTTCTTCCTTCCATTTTACTTACAACGGCAACTTGACCAGAGCCAAGAAAGGGGTCTAATATTACATCTTCTCTTTCGCTTGAATGAGCGAGAATTTTTTTAATGATTTCTGCGGGGAGTTTTGTAGGAGTTTTTACATCTCCATTCCAATATTCCCGATTGATTACCCAAACATCTTCTTTGTCCTGATAATGTAAGGAACTTCCTTTTTTATCTTTTGCGTCCTTATTAAATCTTACATAAGGAAAGAATTTTTTTTTCTTATCATCAAGACAGACATATAAGCAATGATAATGAGAGGTAACATATTTTCGGGAAGTGACTAAACCAAATTGATATTTCCAAATAATATGATTTACGGTAATGAAGTTTAATTCATCGAGCGCAATCAGAATATCTTTTAGATAATTCCATCCAGAAAAAATGTACATACTTCCATCATCTTTCAAAATCCTTTTTACTTCACTCATCCAATCAAAAGTAAATTTGTAATAATCATTTCCCTTAATCTCTTTATATCCCTCTAAAACCCTTGAAGATTTTCGGTTGTAGTTTGCTCGCTTTGCTTTAAACTCAATTCCAAAGGGCGGGTCGGTAATAACTAAATCAATACATTTTTCGGGCAGTAATTTCATTCCCTCTATGCAATCTGTATTATAAATCTTATTTGTTTCTATCTTAGACATAGTTTTATTTTTTAATCTTCATTCTTATCAAACATTTCGTGCATTTTGACAATTTTGTATGCGCCAATGTCTTGTGGCTGTAGTTGCGAAGCGTGAGTTCGTGTGAGAGAGTAGTGAAAAGTGTCGGTGAAGAAAGTGTCATCATAATATATCAGTAATTTTTTCGTACACAATTTAGAGAATTCTCAAATAAATGTCAAAGATAAATTCTACGACATTGCTACTACGACTGAAAAATAAGATCAACTATACACAAGCGGAACTTATAAAAATAAAATTTAATTAACAAATTTTTTCGACAATAAAACTAAAAAGTATAACTGCTTAAAGTTGGCTTTTTAGAGTGGACTCATAAATATTTTCTTACGGCATTAATCTTTGGATAATCCATTTTTCATTTTTTCTTGTATATAAAATTCTATCATGCAATCGATTTTTTCTTCCTTGCCAAAATTCAATTGTCTCTGGCACAACTCTATATCCTCCCCAAAATGGAGGTAATGGAATTTTTTTATTTTTAAATTTCAATTTCATTTCCTTAAAAGCAAGTTCAATTATTTCTCTAATTTCAACCACATGGCTTTGGTCAGAAGCCCACGCTCCAATTTGCGAATCTATCGGACGAGATTTAAAATAATTTATCGATTCTTTTAAAGTTGTTTTTTCTACTTTACCCACAATTCTAATTTGTCTTTCCATCTCAGCCCAATAAATCACAAGCGCGGCTTTCGGATTTTTTTTAAGCTGTGAAGATTTATCACTATTATAGTTAGTGTAAAAGACAAATCCTTTTTCATCAAATTGTTTCAGTAAAACAATTCTCGCCTGCGGATTATTTTTCTCATCAACAGTTGCTAAAGTCATAGCGTTTAAATCGAGCAATTTTAATTGTACCGCATCATCAAACCAATTTCCAAATTGTTCAATTGGGTTTGCATCAATACTTGTTTCACTCAACTCAGAGTTTAAAAATTCTCTTCGTAATTTCTCTAATTTTTTATTTATCAAAATAATTAAATTTTAGGAATTCCTTTTTTCGCAACCGAAGTTACAATTTCGCAAAATCTATCTAACTCATTTAAAGTTGTGTAAACATTTGGAGTGATTCTAATTCCACTAAATTCGGCATGTTTAATTGGCGTTGTAAAAATTTTATGTTTGTCCATTAAATAACTTCCAAGTTCCGAAACATCAACTCCTTCAACTTCAAAAGTTCCAATTGCGCAACTCATCTTGTCGTCAAAGGAAGTTGAAAATTTTACATTCGGTTGATTTTTTAAATTATTCATCCAATATCTTGCTAAAAATCTAAGTCGCGCTTCTTTTCTTTTTGCGCCGATTGTATTGTAAAAAAGAATCGCTTCTCCAATTGCAAGTCGTGGCGCAGCGGAACGAGTTCCGGTCTCTTCATATTTTCTAATGTTATTTGATTGAGATTTTTCTGCCGCCATCAGTGGCCAAAGTTTTTCGATTTTTTCTTTTTTCACATAAAGGAATCCAGTTCCTTTTGGCGCGTGTAACCATTTGTGCAAACTCGTTCCGAAATAATCGCAATTCAAATCTTTTAATTTAAAATCAAATTGTGCAAACGAGTGAGCTCCATCTACAATTACTTCAATTCCTTTTTTATTTGCAAGTTCGCAAATTTCTTTTACTGGCAAGATTTGTCCAGTAATATTTATTTGATGCGAAATTAAAATTATTTTTGTTCTCGGTGTAATTGCCTCTTCAAAAATATCAACTACTTCTTTAAAATTTTTTAGTGGAATTGGAATTTTAATTTGTTTTAAAACAATTCCCTCTCGCAACTCTCGCTGTTTTAATGTCGTCAACATTCTTGGGTAATCTTGCGTGGTTGTTAAAACTTCATCACCTTTTTTTAAATCCAATCCAAAAAGTGCAATCTCCAAAGCGTCGCTTGTGTTTCTAACAATTGCCATTTCTTCTTTATCGCATCCAAATAAATCTGCAAGTCCTATGCGAATAGTTTCGGATTGTGGTTCTAAAATTTGCCACAACATATATGGAGGTAATTCTTCTTGTTGCCATTGATATCTTATTAATGCTTCGGTTACAATTTTTGGCGATGGAGAAACTCCGCCATTATTTAAATTTACAATACTTCTCGTAACAGAAAATGATTGTTGAATCATTCCCCAAAAATCTTCATCGCTTGCAATATTTGTTGCTGGAAGATTTGAAATATTTTTTGTTGCGGCTTTCAATTCATTAAATAATGAACCGACAATTGGAGAACTTAATGTTGCAAGTCCAATTCCTTTTCCGATTGATGAAATAAAATTTCGTCGAGTTAATTCTTTATCCAAATTTTTCATAATACTTCTCCTTTAAATTTCTCTAATGTATAAATCAAAAAATAAATACGCAAATAATTTTATTAGATTTACTCTTGTAATTTAATTCATTTTTTCTTAAACTTGCAAAGTTAAAAACACCCCAATTAAAATTTTCGTTGGGTACTTCAATTAATCAACACTCACATTTTAGGATTGAAACTTTATGGAATTAAATTTAATTCTTGGAATTAGTATCATCGGACTTCTTTTTGCAATCTATCTTATTAAAGATGTAATGCGAAGAGATACCGGAACCGCTGCAATGCAGGAAATTTCAAATGCTATCAAAGCTGGCGCAGAAGCTTTTCTTCGCCGACAAAATAGAACAATTATTTATCTTGCACTTGCGCTTACTGCATTAATTTATATCCTTTACGCTTTCGTTCGTGGCTCGCACGAGTTCGATCCTGTTAACACTGCAGGCGAACTTGCAATGTGGACTGCACTTTCATTTATTCTTGGCGCCGCTTGTTCTGTTGCTGCTGGTTATATGGGAATGTGGATTTCAATTCGTACAAATATTCGTACTGCTTCTGCCGCAACAAGAAATTTAAATGATGCACTTCAAACTGCTTTACGCGGTGGTGCTGTATCTGGATTTTTTGTTGTCGCTTTATCTTTACTCGGTGTTGCTGGACTTTTTGGAATTGTAAATGCTTTGGGTGTTGCAAAATCTCCTTCGCAAATTCCACTTTTGATTGCAGGTTATGGATTCGGTGCTTCGTTCGTTGCACTCTTTGCACAACTTGGTGGCGGAATTTATACCAAAGCCGCAGATGTTGGCGCTGACTTAGTCGGAAAAGTTGAAGCTGGAATTCCTGAAGATGATCCACGAAATCCTGCAGTAATTGCAGATTTAGTTGGAGATAATGTTGGCGATTGTGCTGGCCGTGGTGCAGATTTATTTGAATCAACTGCCGCAGAAAATATTGGTGCTATGATTTTAGCCGCCGCTTTATATAAAGCAAATCCCGAAGCATTAGGTTCAAAAGGTTTGATTTCAATTTTATTATTTCCACTTGTTGCTCGTGCATTTGGTATCCTCGCTTCAATCGTTGGAATTATGTCTGTTAAAACTCACGACAACGAAGATCCAATGAAAGCTTTAAATCGCGGTTATTATGTTACAACAGTTTTAGCAATGATTGGTTTTTACATCGCATCAAAATGGTTACTTGGCGATGCTTATTATTTTAATTTTTTCCTTGCTGGTGTAATCGGAGTTTTGACTGCACTTGCATTTGTTTTCTTGACACAATATTATACTGAATATAAATATCGTCCAGTTCAATCAATTGCCGAAGCTTCAAAAACTGGTCCCGCAACAAACATCATTGCTGGTATCGCTGTCGGAATGGAATCTACTGGCTATCCTGTTTTAGTAATTTCAGTTGCACTTATTTCTTCTTACTTCCTCGGTGAATATTCTGGTTTAAAAGATGCGGGTCTTTTTGGAACAGCAGTTGCTACAATGGGTATGCTTGGTACTGCCGCATATATTTTAGCAATGGATACTTTCGGACCAATTACAGATAACGCTGGTGGAATTATTGAAATGTCACATCAACCAGAAGAAATTCGTCGCAGAACTGATAGACTTGACTCAGTTGGAAATACAACCAAAGCATTAACAAAAGGATACGCAGTTGGCTCAGCCGCACTTGCCGCATTTTTACTTTTCAGTGCATACTTTGAAGAAGTTAGAAATTATGGCGGAACTTTAGATCATATCGATTTATCAAAGCCACCAGTTTTTGTTGGTGCGTTAATTGGCGCAACACTTGTATTTATTTTTTCATCGCTTGCGATTAAAGCTGTTGGTCGTGCCGCGTATGCAGTTATAAATAATGTTCGCGAACAATTTAAAAATAATCCCGGAATTATGCTTGGCACTTCAAAACCAGATTACGGTCAATGCGTGGACATCGTTACAAAAGCCGCATTAAAGGAAATGGTGATGCCAGGTTTATTAGTTGTCTTTCTTCCAATCGTTGTCGGAATATTTTTCAAATGGTTATATGTTTCAACTGGAAGTCCAATTAATGGAGCAAGTGGCGCAGAAGTTGTCGGTGGATTTTTGATGGTTGCTACAATTACAGGTGTTCTAATGGCACTCTTTATGAACAATGGTGGTGGTGCATGGGACAATGCAAAAAAATTCGTTGAAGTAGAAAGTACAAAAGGAACTGACTGGCACAAAGCAACTGTTGTTGGCGACACAGTCGGCGATCCATTTAAAGATACAGCAGGTCCATCGCTTCATGTTTTGATAAAATTACTTTCAACTATTACTTTAGTTTTAGCACCATTGTTTATTTAAATTTGTACGAAAGTACGATGGACAGGTAGCTCAGTTGGTAGAGCAACGGCCTGAAAAGCCGTGTGTCGACGGTTCAATTCCGCCCCTGTCCACAAGTTTCAATTAGCAATTAAAAAATCCCTTTCGAAATTTCGATTGGGATTTTTTTTTGTTGAGTCTAAATTTTAATCGAATGTCATTTCCGCGAAAGCGGGAATCCAATAAATAAAACATAGCACCTCTTCGTGGTTTTTGAAAAGTTAAAATATTCAAGAGCACCGTAGGTGCATACTGTTTGTAGATTGAAATATAAAATCTTTTTTAAACTCCTTTAGGAGTGTCCTGTAAAATAAAAATCTTTGTGAATCTTTGTGACTTTGAGTCTTAGTGGCAATAAAAAAATAACCACTAAGCCACCAAGACACAAAGTTGAACACAAAGAAAAAATAAATATATTTTACAGTTACCTCTGATGGGATTTTTAAAATATATTTGGTGACTGAGTAATTCGCTTTAGCGAATGTACCGAAGTCATTCTTCATGTCTCCAACCTCACCCCTGCCCCTCTCCTTAAAAAAAGGAGAGGGACTTTTTGTGGTGTAAAAAAATCTTAGTGCGTCTTTGTGACTTAGTGTCTTAGTGGCATGCTTCGATTTATCCGCTCACCTAATCAAGTCTGCGACCTCTGGTGGATAAACTCAGGATGACGCGTATAAATTATTAAAAGATTATTGTCCCGAAGGGATGCCTTTGGCATTAACTGCTAATTGCTAAAACGGTTGAATTGCAATTGCCATTGCGCCGGGTCCTCCATGCGCACCAAGTGCAGGACCTAAATCTGTTACAACAACATTTTCTTTTCCAACTTTATCAATAAATAATTTTGCAATCGAATCAATCTCATTCGGTAAATTGCCATGCGCAATACCAATTTTAAAATTAGAGGATGAAACTTTTTTAAGCATTCGTTTTAAAAAATTATTTCTTTTATTTTTTTTGTCAATTAAAAATCCGACTGGCTTTAAACCATCAGCAGAAAAAGATAAAATCGGTGAGAGATGCAAAATATTTAAAATTTTCTTTTTCTTTGCAGGAAGTCTTCCACCTCGCACAACATATTTTAAATCATCTAAATAAACATAATTTTTTGTTTCGTCAATTGCGCGTTTTGCAATTTGCAAAACTTCTTCAATATTTTTTCCATCATTAGCCGACTCGGCAACTTTTTTTGCAATCAAACCTAAACCAACCGAACCGTTGTTTGATTCAAAAATATTTAAATTCATTTTTTTAAATTCTTTCGATACAGCATTTGCCGATTGAACCGTGCCACTTAATTTTAAAGGCAAGTGAAGCGAAACCACCGATTCGTAATGTTCTTCTAAAAATTGGTATTGACGACGAAAATCTCCCGGAGTTGGTTGAGAGGTTTTTGGATGATTTGGATTTCGATTAAACTCTTTCCAAAATTCTTCACTTGTCATTGTAACTTTATCGATGTAATGGTCATCGCCAAAATTTAAACGAACTGGCACAACATGCAAACCTAAATCGTCAATTAGATTTTGTGGTAAATCGCACGCAGAGTCAACAACAATTGCAATTTTTCCATGTTTAGTGTGAGAATCTTTTTGTTGCTTGAGCATATCATCAGCTTTTTCATCGAGCACTTCGCCAAATTTTCTGCAAGTGTCAAAAAATTCTTTGGGATTATTTGTGTGAATATGAATTTTAACTTTATTTTTTCCGCCAGCTATAACTATACTTCCACCTTTATCCTGAATTGCTTCTTTAATTGCAATACGATTTAAATCGGTTCCTTCCATTACGCATTCGGTGCAATATTGAAATTCATCCTGCAACTCAACATTTTGCGCTTCATCTTTTTCTAAAACAATTACATTTTCGTAAAGAGGAATTTCGCCTGTGTCAATATAACTTTGAATACCTTCCAAAAAATCTACAAATCCTTGAGCACCTGCATCAACAACTCCAGCTTTTGCTAAAACTGCAAGTTGTTTTGGAGTTTCCGCGAGAGCAATTTTTGCTTTTTCTAAAGCTTCGGCAAGAATTAATTTAAAGTCATTACAATTTTTTGAAACACGCTCAACTGTTTGGGACCAAACACGAATTACAGTCAACATTGTTCCCTCTCGTGGTTGCATCAATGCTTCGTAGGATGAATCACTTGCTTGTTTTGCCGCGACAACAAATTCATCGGGAGAAATTTTTTCTTTTTGAGTAATTCCTTCTGAAAGTCCAACAAAAAATTGTGCAAAAATTGCGCCTGAGTTTCCTCTCGCACCATCAAGTGCGCTATCTGCAATCATCTGACTAACTTTTTGAATTTGTGTTGTAACTTTATCCCGAATATTTCTTTCGATAGTTGCAAGAGTGTGAGCCATATTTGTCCCGGTATCGCCATCGGGAACTGGGAATACATTAATTTTATTTAAATATTCTCGGCGAGACATAACTTTTTGAAGCCCAGCTGAGACACCCCGATAAAGTCGGATTCCATCTAAATATTCAATTGCCATAATTTACTCCTTTTGTTTGGACTAAAGTCCGAGATTGTGTGTTTCGCACTTTTCCCCAGACTAAAGTCTGGGGTTTATTTTTTTTCTATTATAAATATTTTCAAATAAAACCGTCACTCTGAGCTTGTCGAAGAGTGATGTCATGCTTCGATTTATCCGCTCACCGAGTCGAGTCTGCTACCTTGGCGGACGAGCTCAGCATGAAAAAACTTAAACTTTCCAAGTCTCTTTTATCTGGTCTTAAACCTCACCCCAACCCCTCTCCTTAAAAAAAGGAGAGGGGTTTTTATTTTGAGTACAAAAAATATATTATTAAAAATTAAAATTCAATAACTAAAGTTACATACTGTACATTTTCAAGTCTGCCATAATCTGCAAAAGCATAATCGAGTTTTGTAATTGTAGTTGAAGAAATTGGAAGTTGGAAACCCAAGCCGAAAGTAAATCCTTGTTCGGTTTCATCTAAAAATTCCTTCTTTTTACCAGCGCGAATAAAAAAAGTTTCTTCGTAAGAAAACTCACCACCTAAATTAAGATATTCCAAATTGTCGTTTGGATGAACTGCATCTAAAACAAAAGTAGTGCGGAACATTTCATTTTTAAATGCGTCAGCGGAAATACCAACTCTAAAAGTTAAAGGCAAATCAAATTTATCAGTTTGATATTGAGTATTAATATTTTGCGCGCCTTGGTCTTCTTCCCCATTTGGATTAGTTGTAAAATTTATATCAGTACCAATTAATTGCATTTTTGTTCCGAAGTTTGAAATACTTGCGCCAATTTTTAAATTATTTAAATCAGTTGTATAAATTGTTCCGACATCAACAGCAACACCGTTTGCTTTTTCATTCCAAATTCCTTCGTGGATATATTTAAAAGTTCCACCGATAGAAAATTTATCGGTTAATGACCGAGCAAACGAAACGCCAAGTGAAAAAGAATTTGCGTTCCATCTTCTTCCATCGCCTTGTGGATTAGTTTCAGTTCGAACAATTTCTTCGGGAACTCCGAGCGAAGTAAAAGATAAACCAATTACACCAATCTCATTTAAATTTAAAATTGCCGATGCATAATTATAATTTATTTCGGCAAGCCATTCGGAATGAGTTACCATTGCGCTTCCATTTGACTTGATAGAAGCAATTCCACTCGGATTCCAAAATAGAGATGAAATATTTCCTTCGAGCGCCACTGCTCCACTTCCAAGTGCGAGCGAACGAGCATCGGTACCGATTTTTAAAAATTGTGCCGCAGTCGTCCCTACTTTTGAAGTTGTACGAAATAATTGTGCATTCAAAACATTTGAATAAACAAAAACTAAAATAATGATAATTAATTTTTTCATTTTATTTTATAACTCCTAATCGACCAATTTTTTTTCCACCCGATGGAGTTTCAATTTGATAAATATAAATTCCATAACTAATTCTTGCACTTTCATCACTTAACAAATCCCAATTTAAATAATTTGTGTCATCATGTTTATCAAGTCGCCGTACGAGTTCACCAGTAATTGTATAAATTCTGACGGTGCAATCTCTTGGTAAATTTCTAAATTGAATTACTTTTTCGCCACGAATGCCGGGACGATTTCCGGGCAATTCAAACTGACTTGTAACAACATAAGGATTTGGAACTACAAAAACATTTTTCAATTCCTCATCGGCAATTGCTAAATTGTAATAAGGTTTTGATATTGAAAAATCGTAAATATCGCTTGTAGATAAAGGCTTTTTAGTTTTAGCAATATAAAATTCACCTCCACTAAAAGTTGGTTTTTTTGTTGAGTCTGCCGATAAAATAAAATTAATTTCAAGCATTGTACTTGAGTTTGTAACTTTATAAGGTGGCGGAGTTAGAATAATAATTTTCTCTCCCCAATCCCATCTTCCTTTATTTAGTTGATCAACAATTATTGCAGAAAGTTTTGTAGTATCGGTTGCGTTGTAAATTTTAAATGGCGTTTGAATTTTTATCGAACCAGATGATGGATTAATTGTATCGCCGGGAAATAAATATTTTCCATCAGCAGTATCAATTTTATTGAAAACAATTTTCACATCAAAGGGCGCAAGTTTCGGCGCGCCAAGCGAAGGAGTTACAACAGCAGTTCTTATATTTGTGCTTGCAACATTAAAGATTGAAGCTGAATTGTTAATTGAAAGTGCATCGTCTTTTATAAATAATCTTACTCCATCAAAAACAGGATTTGCATCTTCGTTTTTTAATAAAGTACTATTTACAACTGGAGCAAATTTATAAGTTATTTTATATTTTTCACCACTTTTCAAAATTCCAACACTCTTTGCGCGAATAAGTCCACCAACCGAATCGATTACAAAATTCGAATTGTCAATTAAATTTGTTTCGTTTGAATAAACTGAAACAGAATTTTTGATAATATTTATTTTTTGTAAATTCACAAATAAAGTTTCTCTCCCAATTACATATTCCTGAAAAATAGTTCCACGAATTACTGAGTAAGATAAAACGGAATCGTTTCCCGATTTTATTTTTTTAAAAGCAAGTTGGTAATCACTTTTATCTAATTTTAATTGATCAAGTACTGAAAGCGAAACTGAGCTTGTTGCAAAACCCGATGTGTGATTAATATTTGCGCCAGATTGAATTTCATTTTTCGGAGAAATTAAACCAGTTGCATTTGCATTCGGAACAACTGCGGCAGTGTTGACATCAAATCTAAATTCCTGTGTAACTGCATCGCGCTGAATAATTGCTTGAGATTCTGTCGGAGGTAATTTTAAACTATCGTTATAAACTCCATGATCGAAAGAGACAACTGCGTAATAATAAGTTTTTCCATTTGTAACTGTTGAGTCAACAAATTGATGAGCCAATCCGGAATTATCATTTGGATCGCCCATATAATATTTTATACTTCGTCCTAAATATTCTGTTGGATGATAACCATTCGCGTAAAGAGTTTTTTCTTCATTCGTCCAAACACGATGCCACTGCGCAAGTTTTTGGGCTTTATCATCGTAAAGTGCTTTACCTATAAAGGGAAAACCGCGTCCATCGGTAATTGAATAAACATCGCTGAAAGTATAATCTTGGCTTCGATAAACTTTATATCCTTCAAAATCATTTTTGTTTGTTAAAGGATCAACAGAATTTTCTGCTTCCGTATCCCAAAATAAAGTTACTCTTCCATCTCCGGGAAGAACTGTTACGCGCGGTTTTGGTGGTGGTTGCGCAAAACGATAATTTGCTTCAAGAATTCTTTGTGCAATTTCAGAATTTAAAAGTAAGTCGTTCAAATCCATTCCAAATAAAAGTGCGATTGAAAATCTTTGACGATCGCCATGTTGTAAATTAAATGGACCGGAGCCGTAAAGAAAAATATTATCTCCAGTTGTTGGCGGATAAAGAAGTGAAACATCGGAAGTGTCGGATGTAATTTTATCGTACATCAAAATATCATTCTTCGGACGATTTGCTCCGCCGAACTCAAGTGCCCAAAAACTTTTCAGTCCGATTTGATCAGATTCATTCACATCGCGGAAACCAAAATTTGGTTCGCTTCCTTTCCAAACTCCATTTTCAAATAATTGATCTGGCACTCCGTTGCCTTCGCCAAAATCTGGCGCATTCGGATTTAAAATTCCATCAACTCCAATATCATCTTTTGTAACATCCCAATCGCCATCTTCATCTCCACTCCATCTTGCACGAGGATTTCCGTACATGCGTCTATATTTTAAAGAATCAGAAATTCCTGTCCAAAGACTTTTTGTAATTCCATCAATAAAAGTTCCTCTTCCTGCAAAGGGATCTTCATCAATAATTCCATCATCGTCATTGTCAATTCCGTCACTACTATTATTTGGACTTTCCAAAAATTTATATCCAAAATAACCGGGAACAATATTTGGCAAATCACCTTTTTTATCTGGGTCCCAAGCGTAGACCATATTTCGCGCGCGCTGTGCAGTAACAACTCCATTTACAATTGTTAAATCTTGACCATCTTTAAAAACTGTTCCCTCTTTTGATGGAATAAAAGATGCGGCATCATCCGAATAATTTAATGGACCACCAACATGCGGATCTCCGAACATTCCAAAATAAACTTTTGATAAAGATTTGGGCGATTCATTTTCGACAGTATAAACTAAAAAAATAATATCTTCGGCAAGTGGATTTGAAAATTGAAAAGTTCGAACCTCTAAATTTAGTCCGAGTCCTCGTTTTGAAGAATCATCGGCAAAAGGAAAATATTGATATTCTTTTTTTGTAAAATCATCGACGACATAATAAACTTCTTCATCGGGAACAGTGGAATTGCCACCGAGAAAAGATGGATAAACATATTGATTTAAGCCAGTATTATACCAACTTTCTGGCCACGATGGTGGGCGTTGTCGCAAATCGTTATTAACTTTTGAACGAGCTCCCCAACTTGCAATATCAGATTGACCCGAAGCAGAAAAACCAGTTTTTGGCAACCAACCCCATTTTGTTCCATCGGGTCCGTATTCGCCATCGGAAGGATTATCAAATCCTTCGGTTACAATTTTAATTGAATCAACTAAAGAATTTGCTTTTGCAACTTTTGTGGCAACAAGCGGACCAAATTCGTATCCATAACCGGAATTATTCCAAACTAAATCTAAAACATTTCCGAGAACACCTGGACGAGAAATTGAACCAGTGTTGTAAATAATTGTTTTGATTTTATTTCCTTGAATAACTAAACTTTTAATTTCGGAACGGAGTCCGGAAGTTTTATTAAAACGATTAAAAAATTCTCTTCGCGATTTTTGATATTCTTCCATTTCTTTTTGCGAAAGACCTTTTGGATCGGTAGTTCGGAAATCAATTTTTTGCTGCGCAAAAATATTTGAACTAAATAAAATTAATATTATAAAAATTTTCATTGATTGCCTTAAATTAAAAATTAAAAGAAAAACCAAGTCGAACTAATCTCGGACGGCTAACATTTTGTGGATCTTTGTAATAATTATCGATTGCTGAAAGTGGAATTAGTCCGGCATCGCCACGAACAATTCTATTTCTTGTTTGAGCAAATTCATTTGGGTTTGCAATTTGGTTTGCGTTGTAAAGTGCTTTTCCACTATTTGAGTAGACATCAATTTCATTTTCAATATCAAATAAATTATCAATCTGTAAAAGTAGCGAACAATTATATTCGTAGTATTTAAAATATTTTTCAACTTTCAAACCAACAGACCACTGGAAAGGTTTGAGTGCGCTATTCTGAATAAAATAAGTTTGTTGAAGTGAAAGCGAAGCAGGAATTGTTGGAGTGTACGGCGAACCAGAATTCATTCTAACTATTGTACTAATTGTATAATCATTTGAAACATTGTATGCGAAAGTTGAATTTAAAGTATGTGTTCTATCAAAACTTAACGGAACTAAAAATGTTTCAGAAGATTTTCCACTCTTCTCACTAAAAAAGAAATCCTCTCGAGGCTCAGTTCTATTTCCTTCAGCAATTTGAAAAGTATAATCGAGAGTTGTTGAAATTGGGTTATCAGCAGATCTTCTTTTTAAAAGGGAAAAAGTTATACCGCGCGTATTTGCATAATCCAAATTCGTCAAAGCCTCGTAACTAATATCGCCTTTTGAGGTAACTATAATTTGTCTAAAAATATAATCGCGAACATCTTTAAAAAATCCAACTACTTCAATCCTCAAATCGCTTGTTAAACCTTGCTGAAGTCCGATTTCGTATTGAACACTTTTTTGCGGTTTCACATCTGCATTTCCAAAAATTGGACGAACTCCGTCCGGAGCGCGAAAATTTGGATTTGTATAAATTGAAGATAAATTTCCGAATTGATAAAAATGTCCGTACGAAAATCTGATTACACCTTGCTCGGTAATTGGATATGCGATGCTTAATCGTGGACTTAAATATTGTTTTGATTTGGCTTTAACTAAATTTTTAGATAAAAAAATTGTATCGCGTAAAGTTAGCGCGCCACTTAAATCTGGATTATACTCTGCATTCGGATCGAAAAATTCGTAACGCAAGCCAGCATTTAAAATTAAAGATTTTGAAACTTCAATTTTATCTTGAACATAAGCAGCAAATTGTGTTGGCTTTCGATTGTAATTTATGTAACCATTTAAAACCGATGGCACTTGCGCTTTGTATTTTATACTGTCAAGATAAACATCTTGAAATTTTGAAATTATTTTTTCAGGATTATTTATATCGTAAAATTGAAGTGTGTAAGTTTCCAAATTTAAATCGTGTTGCCTAAATTCAATTCCTGCTTTTACTTCGTGCAAATCATAAATTTGAGTAATCAAATCTGCTTTTGCAGAAAATGATTTTGAATTTCTAAAAGTTCTTCCCAAACTAACTCCGCCAGTTAAAAAACTTGTGCTTGGCAAAGCAGTTTGATAAAAACTTGGAAGATATCGAGTATCGTTAATATCTTCGAAAGAATAAGTTTTATCTTTTGTATCGCTGAAAGATGCCTTCAAAGTATAAAATGCTTTGTTCGATAAAGTATGAGTCCAATCAAACGAATGCATTATTCCATCTGAATAATTTGTCGGACGACCATCGGGATTAAAACGATACGAACTATAATATGAATCTTTACTAATTCCATTATCGTACACAATTTCATATTTCAATTTCATCATTGATGAAAATCGATAAGAAATATTTGCTTGAATATTAAATGCTCGCGAATTATTTAAAGGAATTATTTTTCTATCGCCAGTTGGGAGAGATTTCAAAGATGTTGTATCGTTACCGATTGGATTAAAATAATATGGTGCGGAAATACTTCCAACTCTCGGATCATTTAAATACAAATAATTTCCATCTGCATTTTTCATCGGCTGACCGAGCGAATCGTATCTTATTTTTTGCCAATTCAGTTCATTTGACGAAACATAAAAATCCGTCGGATTGTAAATTCTTTCTCCGAATAGCCACCCTTTATCGTACGAATAAACACCAGAAGCATAAAATCTAAAATCACTTAAAATTGGGACCGGACCACCAAAAGTTATTTCATATCTCGCTTTATTATCGATTTCTTTTTGTTCGATTTGTGGAAAAACTTGGCTACGAGTAGTAACATAATCTCCCATCAAAGTTCGGAAACTTCCGTTGTAATTTTGATTTCCCTCTTTGGTAATATAATTTACAATTCCACTTAAAGCATTTCCGTATTCGGCATTAAAAGTTCCTGTTGAAATTGAAACTTCCTGCAAAGCATTTACCGCAACTCCGATTGAACTTTGATTATTGTACGGATCGTTTAAGGCAATCCCATTTAGTGTGTAAGAAATTTCGTTGCTTCTTCCTCCGCGAACATGTAGCGCGCCATTATCATCAACAATAATTCCAGATTGAAGTCCAATCATTTCGCTTACAGAATTTACCGGTAGCGATTGAAAATCTTCCGCAGAAATTGTTACGATTGGATTTGTTTGATCGTGCCGAACGAGTGGTTTCTCTCCAACAATTATAACATCGCCTAATTCGATTGAACTCTCTTTTAATGAAACATTAATTGTAGTTGTGTAGTCGGCAGAAACATTTACATTTACAATTGTTGTTTGTTGATAGCCAATAAAATTTACAACAAGTGAGTGTGTGCCGGGAGAAACATTTAAGATGACATATTTTCCATCAATGTCGGAAGATGCACCGAGCGATGTGCCTTTAACAATAATTGTTGCGCCAGGTAATGTTTCACCAGTTTTCGTATCGGTAATTTTGCCAACAATTTTTCCAGTATTACCAGAAAACAAATTTTGAAAGTTTAAAACTATTAAAAATAAAAGTAACAATTTTCGCATTAATTAATCCTTAAAATTTTTGTTGGAAAAATATAGTAATACAAAAGTATGAATTCAAGGAAATTTAATTGACTTTTTAAGAATGATTTACCACATTTGGTGTACTAAAACAATTCAAAAAGGATTTTATGAAAAAAATTATACTAACAATTACATTTATTTTTTCTATCAGTTTACAAAGCCAATGGAAAGAAATTTATGCGACTTACGATGATGAAACCAACGGAACTGGCGACAACACTGTTGATGTTTCAGTTATAAAAGAAAATAAATTCGTTGCGCTCTGCACGCAAAAAGATAATACATGCTATTTGATTCCCTATGTTAATGCTGATTCTGCTTTGGGGCGAAAACAATTTTATGGCTACAGTCCAGCCACCGATGGATTTTTCCAAAAATGGGCTTCTGGTTTTGACGAAGTTCAATTATTAAACGCTTGGCATGCGGTAATTGGACCTGATACACTTTTATATGTTGCAAATAATGATTCGTTGCATAATATTTTAGTTTTCGGTTTTGACTCCGACACTATTATATCAGTTGATTTTAGACTTGAAACTGGAAATAATTCTTTAAGTGGAATATCAGTCGATAAAAATGGTTTAGTTTATGTTTTAAATGATACATCAATAGGTAAAAATGATGATTTAAAAATTTATCCACCAAAATCTCAATGGTCCCCTACTCGCATAATGAATCCGATTAAAACAATTAATTTGCCTGATGGAATTTATAAAAGTTTAGCTGTATCAAACGATGGAAAACAAATTTTTGTAACTGATTATTTAAAAAGAAAAATTCTAAAATATATTATTACTCCACAATCAAATTATGTTTTAGATGAAAATTTTAATTTTGTTGTTTCACCTCTTGATACAAATAGAGTAACGGCAGGACTTGACACTGCGTATGTTACTGGCTTAGCACATTTGAAAACAAATAATTTACTTTATGTTGCGCTTAATAAATATTTCGGCGGAAGCTCTTGGTATAAATTTGCAAAAATTTATACGCTTAATCCAAACTCTGGCGCTGTAATTGATACAATTGATCAAGCACAATGGAATTTTAATTTAACTGGTGGATATAATAAACGAGGAAATGGTACCACTCCGGGAAATGCTTCCGGTTATGCTTCTCCTTACGATTTAGATTTTGATGAAAATAAAAATCTTTACACTATTTCTTATTATGGATGGACAGTTGAAAAATGGAATTACACTGGAACTTTGCCAACAATAATTTCATCTGTAAAACAGATTTCTAATTCTCTACCAAAATATTTTACACTTGAACAAAATTATCCAAATCCATTTAATCCGACTACAATAATTCGTTTTTCAATTTTAAAAGATGCAGAAATAAAATTGACGATTAAAAATATTTTGGGGCAAGTTATTTCAACACCAGTAAATGAAAAATTAAATAGCGGTACACACGAAGTAAAAATTGATTTCAACAATTTACCAAGTGGAAATTATTATTATACAATTTCTGACGGTGTAAATTCTATTACAAAAAAGATGATGTTCTTACAATAAAACAATTATCTGTTAATGCCAAAGGCATCCCTTTGGGACAGTTATCATTAAGCAATGTCACTCTTCGACAGGCTCAGAGTGACGGATGTTAGACTTTCCAAGTTTCAAAAACTTGGAAAGTTTCTTTTTGATGCTCTCCAACCTCACCCCTGCCCCTCTCCTTTTTTTAAGGAGAGGGGTATTATTTTGATAAGTTTAAATTTTAATCGAATGTCATTCTCGCGAAAGCGGGAATTCAAAAATAATCCCGCCACTTTGTTTTGGACTAAAGTCCGAGTGTGTGTTGTGCATTATGCCCCAGACTAAAGTCTGGGGTTACTGATTTTCTCATCTCGATTGGTGACTGAGTAATTCGCTTTAGCGAATGTACCGAAGTCACTTTGAATTTGTCATTCCCGCATGTCTTAAGTGAGAATCCAAAAAAATAGATTCCCGATAAGAACGCTCGGGAATGACATCGTCACTCTGATTGAGCGCCCTTGGCGCCATCACGCTTTGCGTGACCTGTCGAAGAGTGACGCGTTGGGATTGATAAATGTTAATCCGCCAGAGGTCGCAGACTCGACTCGGTGAGCGGATAAATTGTCCCGAAGGGATGCCTTTGGCATTACCTGCTAATTGTTTTTAATTTTAATCCATTTAAAAAGCTCTTTAAAAGTTGGGCGTTTTCCAGTTATTAAAATTCCAATTCTAAAAATTTTTGATGCAACAATCATCATTCCAAAAGTTGATGAAATTAAAATTACAAGGGAAAGAATAATTTCCCAAACTTCTGGCATTTTAATTGAAATTCTTAAAATCATAAAAGTTGGAGTAAAGATTGGAACGAACGATAATATTTTTGCGATTTGTGAATCTGGGTTTTGCATCATCGGAACTAAAAACGCAATTGGCAAAACCATTAACATCGAGGCATAACCAGTCATTTGTTGTGCTTCTTGTTCGGTTGTCATTGATGAGCCGAGTGCAACAAAAATCGAACTAAAAAATATGTAACCAATTATAAAATAAATTGAAATCAGTAAAACAGAAATTAAACCAAGCGAAAAAGAAAAAGTGTTAAATGCAATAACTGCAATTAATCCAATCATTACCCAAACAGAAATTGTTGTCAATCCAAGCGCTGATAAGCCGAGAATTTTTCCAATTAATAAATCTTTTGATGAGCATGATGAAAGTAAAACCTCAATCAGTCGATTTGATTTTTCTTCGACAACACTCCGCACTAACATTTGTCCGGTTGATAAACATAAAATCATAAAAAGAATTACAAAAATATAACCTGTAAAAAATATCGAAAGGAAACTCGCTTCATCACTTTTTCCTTCATCAGATATTTTATAACTAACAAGATTTGATTTTGGTTTTAGCGATTCAATTTTTTCGTACGGGTAGCCTTCAGATTTTAATCTTTGATAAAATATAATTTCACGAACTAAATTTTCAATTCTCGATTGGTCTTTACCAAGTCCGATTTGTTTTGCGTAGTAGTCAATTCTAATTTCATTTTTTATAATTTTATTAATTACGAAGTAGGCATCAATTTCATCAGTTGAGATTTTTTTATTTAAAATAGTTTTATAAATAACTGTGTCGGAGATTGGAAATTCACTATCTATAATATTATAAAGTTTTGATTTATCTTTTTTTAAATATTTATTTTCAAGAGAATCTTTTAGCGGTTGATAAA
The DNA here is from genome assembly GCA_964367235.1 of uncultured Chitinophagaceae bacterium. Lineage (GTDB taxonomy): Bacteria > Bacteroidota > Ignavibacteria > UBA10030 > UBA8401 > JBBTLW01. The sequence continues at coordinate 20,903 of CAYIXI010000017.1, forward strand.
TTCCACCCACTTTGTCAACTACAACAAACGACAACGAAACTTCTTCCGCTTCGTTCATCAAAAGCGCAGGTACAATATTAAAAAGAAGAATTATTAATGGAGTAAAAAATAAGCCAAATAAAAAAGCTTTTGTTTTAATTTTTTCGAGTAATTCCCAACGAGCGACGGCATAATATTTTTTCACTGAACAGCCTCGCTTGATGATTTTACAATTTGAAGAAAAATAGTTTCAAGTGATGGCTCAACGAATTCAATTTTGCGAAGTGAAAGATTTTGATTCAAAACTGAGATTATATTTTTTGGATCGATTGGTGTATTGAGTTCACATTCTGCGCTATTTTCATACAGATTAACGCTTTTTATAAAATCTAATTGATTTAAAATTTGTCCATTGCCATCAAATTCAATTTTAATAGTGTTCGATTTAAAATTACTTTTCACTTCTTTTAAAGTTCCGCTTAAACAAACTTTACCTTTGTTAATCATACAAATCTCATCGCAAAGTTTTTCGGCAGTTTCCATTTGATGCGTAGAAAATAAAATTAATTTTCCGCTGGATTTTAATTCCTGCAAAATATCTTTTAATAATAATTGATTGACGGGATCAAGTCCAGAGAATGGTTCGTCTAAAATTATAAATTCTGGGTCGTGCAACAGCGCAGTGATGAATTGAATTTTTTGTTGATTGCCTTTTGAAAGTTCTTCAACTTTTTTCTTTGCAACATTTAGCATATCAAATCGTTTTAGCCAATCATAAATTTTAATTCTTCCCTCTTTTGGTTCAACACCTTTTAACGATGCGAGATACAACATAACATCTACAATTTTATTTTTTTGATAAAGTCCGCGTTCTTCCGGCAAATAGCCAACACGATTTCGCATTTCGGGATTCCAAGGGATTCCATCGAGCAACACTTCACCACTATCTTGTGAAAGAATATTTAGCAAAATTCTAATAGTAGTAGTTTTGCCTGCACCATTTGGTCCAATCAATCCTAATATTTTTCCACGGCTTGCTGAAAAAGAAATTCCGTCAACTGCTTTTGCGTTTGTAAAATGTTTAATGAGATTAGTAATTTGAAGCATTATATTTTTTGAAGAACCTTACTTAAATAAATTAAATTTCCATTTTTAAATCCGTTATAAATTTCTGTCCCTTTAACTCCGGCAAAAGTTTTGATAGCTTTTTTGATAAAGTTCGGTGCGAAGTTTTCAATTGCATTTTCGCGAGTTGAACTCATCGCATCAAGTCCTGCTAAAACATTTTGGGTAATATTTTTTTCTTCGATAATTTTCATTCCTTCAATTTTAAAAACTGCGGAGTCAAATCTGATATTTTTTGCATCATCTAAATCAGCCCAAGTGAAGAAACCGCTTGGTTTTAATACCCTTTTTACCTCTTTTAAAAATTTTTCCATTGAAGCATAACAATGCGATGACTCAACATTTAATACAACATCAAAATAATTATCGGAAAAAGGAATATTTTCGGAGTCGCCAACGGCGAAATTTAGATTTTTTAAATTATAAAATTTTTGAGATAATTCTACAGCGTTTGGCGAGAGATCAATTCCAACAATTTCGATTGGCTGTAAATATCGAGCAACATAATTTGCACCACCTCCACGACCAGAGCCAACCTCGAGAATAATTTTATTTTTTACATCAACTCTTGTTGCAACATAATTATAAAGTTGAATTGATTCTCTATCAGGTTCATCTTCTTTTTCCAATTTTAATTCATTGCTATCGACAAATCCATAATTCATAAATTTCCAATTTGAATCTTTTTTGCTTCGAGCAAGAATTTGATACCAAGTCTTCCATAAATATTTTTTTATTTTTGGCGAAAGAGAAATTAAAAAAGCAAATATTCGTGCTATCATAACTTTATTTTATTTTATGGAGTCAATCTGTAAATCATTCGAGCAAATGGAATTGCTTCGCGAATATGTTCAATTCCGCAAATCCAAGCAACAGTTCTTTCTAAACCTAAACCAAAACCAGAGTGTGGCACGGAACCAAATCTTCGTAAATCTAAATACCAATCAAATGCTTCCATCGGCAAATTGTGTTCTTTAATTCTTCCAACTAAAAGTTCTAAATTATCTTCGCGCTGGCTTCCACCAACAATTTCTCCGTAACCATCGGGGGCTAAAATATCCATCGCGAGAGCTTTTGATTCATCTTCGGGATCTCGCTTCATATAAAATGCTTTTACCGCAGATGGATAACGATGAATAATTATTGGACGATCAAATCCTTCGGCGATTGCAGTTTCATCGGGCGCGCCAAAATCATCGCCATGAAGAAAATCAATTCCTTTATTTTTTAAAATCTCAACTGCGTCATCATAAGAAATTCGCGGGAATGGTTTTTTTATTTTTTCAAGTTTTGATAAATCGCGTTCTAAAATTTTCAACTCTTCCTGATTTTTTTCTAAAACATCAGCCACAATATGCACAAGAAAATCTTCAGCCAAATCCATATTGTCATTCAGATCAAAAAAAGCCATTTCTGGTTCAATCATCCAAAATTCAGTCAAGTGACGACGAGTTTTAGATTTTTCAGCGCGAAAAGTTGGACCGAAAGTATAAACTTTCCCAAAAGCCATTGCACCAGCTTCGGCATATAATTGGCTCGATTGCGTGAGATACGCTTTTCCCAAATCAAAATAATCGCACTCAAAAAGTGTTGAAGTTCCCTCGCAAGCGGCGGGAGTAAAAATTGGACCATCGAAACAAATAAAACCGTTCGAGTCAAAATAATTTCTGACCGAATGAATTATTGTGTTGCGGATTTTTAAAATTGCATGCTGGCGTTTTGAACGAAGCCACAAATGACGGCGGTCAGCTAAAAATTCTGGTCCGTGCTCTTTTGGTGTGATTGGATATTCCTCGGCGATTGAAATAATTTCAATATTTGAAACTTCAATTTCAACACCGCCGGGAGCACGCTTTTCTTCTTTAATTAATCCTGAAATTTTAAATGCAGACTCTTGAGTTAGCGAATTAAAATTTTTTAAAACCTCTTCCGAAACTTGCGAGTGAACAATTACACCTTGCAAATATCCAGTTCCATCTCTTAAAACAGGAAAAGATATTTTTCCACTTGAGCGTTTGTGATAAAGCCAACCGTTTAGTGAAACGGTTTGACCGATATGATTTTTTAAGTCTTTGATGTAAATAATTTGTTTCATTTTTAATTACTCATTTCTATCATTTTTTTGATTGGAATTAATGCTTTTGAAATTAGTTCTTCGGAAATAATAATTTCTGGTTTGAGATTTTTCATGCAAAGATAAATTTTTTCAATTGTATTTTTTTTCATGTGAGGACAATCGTTGCAAGCACAATTTTCTTCCGGTGGTGCTGGAATAAATATTTTAAGTGGCGAAGCTTTTTGCATTTGATGTAAAATACCAGACTCAGTTGCTACAATAAATTTTTGGTCGTTTTGGGTTTGAGTGAAATTTAAAAGTGCGCTTGTTGAACCAATAAAATCGGCAAAAGCTAAAATATTTTCTTCGCACTCTGGGTGAGCAATAAATTTTGCATCGGGATTTTCTAATTTCAATCGAATAATTTTTGATTCGCTAAAAACTTCGTGAACCATACAACTTCCATCCCAAAGCAACATATCTCTTCCAGTTTTTTTAATTAAATATTTTCCAAGATTTCTATCTGGCGCAAAAATAATTTTTTGGTCAAGTGGAATTTTTGAAATAATTTTTTCCGCGCTACTTGAAGTACAAATTACATTGCTCAAAGCTTTCACCTCAGCACTACAATTAATGTAAGAAACAACAAAGTGGTTCGGATTTCCATCAATAAAATTTTTAAAATTCGGCGCAGGGCATCCTTCGGCAAGCGAGCAACCAGCATCTAAATCAGGCAATAAAACTTTTTTTGAAGGATTTAAAATTTTAGCAGTTTCCGCCATAAAATGAACACCAGCAAAAACGATAATATCTGCGCTGGTTTCTACAGCTTTTTTTGAAAGTTCCAAACTATCCCCGATAAAATCAGCGATGTCCTGAATTTCTGAAATTTGATAATAATGAGCCAAAATAATTGCGTTCAAATCTTTTTTTAATTTTAAGATTTCTTCTGCGTAATTAATTTCAACTGCGATATTATTTGTGTCGATTAACATTTCGTACTAAAATAGAAAAAAAGAAGTCGCGTTTCAATTGACATAATTTGTCATTGCTTTGTGGATTTGATTCATCGCATCTCGAACTGTGATTGAATTTATCAATTTATCTTTTGTACGAACTGCAATGTGTCGAGAGTGAGGTGGCTTCCAAATTTTCGGATCGTTTGTTGAATGGAAAGAAACAGTCGGAATATTTAATGCCGAAGCAATGTGAAGTGGACCAGTATCGTTGCAAAGAAATAGAGAAAGGTTTTGCATAATCGATGCAGAGATTCTAATTGGAACAAGTGGAGCAAGATATATTTTATGTTTTACCAACTTTAAAAACTCATCTTGCAGAGCAATTTCATTTTTACCTATAATATTTAAAACTGTAACATTATATTTTGAAATTATTAAATCAATTACTTCTGCTAATTTATCTAATGGAAATCTGCGAGTAACATCAAGCGTACCAAAATGAACTCCAACAATTTTTTTATATCTATGTAGATTTAATTTTTTTAGAATATTCTTCCCTTCTAAAATTTCTTCGTTGGTTAAAAACAAATCGTAATCAAATCCATTACTTTTAACATCAATCGCTTTTACAATATCGAGATTTCTTTGGATTTCAGTTTTTTCTTTTTCATCTCTGTGAGATAAAATTGTATAAACTGGTTCTGTTTTAAAACCAGTCAAAAGATGGTTATCGGAACTCAAAATATTTTTTGCATTTGAGAGAAGCGCAATTAAATCTGAAGTTATTGAACGCGATATTGTATTTAGAACAATTGCTAAATCATATCCTCCATCTCTCCTCAGATTTTTTATAAAATTAATAAACCATTTAAAATTCCATCGAGATAATTTTTCGCGGTAAACAATTATCTCATCAACATTTGGATTATTTAAAATCATGGGCTCTAAATACTGACTAACTACAACGGAAATATAAGATTTTGGGAATTTTTTTCTCACCGCACGAATGGTTGGCGTTGAAATTAAAAAATCCCCCAATTGGTCGTGTTGACGAATAATTAAAATTCTATCGAATGATTTCGCTTCAAAAGAAGTTGACTTATTTTTTATAAAAAATAAAATCAGCTTCAGAAATAAAATGCGTAATTTCTTTTCAACAGATTTCATTTTTTATCGGTTATATCTTCGTAATCAGCATCTTCAATATTAAGATATTTATTTTTTTTCTTTAATTGGGTTTGTTTTTTTGGTGCGGACAAAGCACGAATAAATCTTAAAAGCAATTCGATCACCTTTGAAATAAGTAAAAATATAATTATATAAAAAAAGAAGCGTATCATTTTTGCGGATTATAATATTCAACCGAAGCTCTATCGGAACGAAAAATTTCTTCGCAAAGATTATTGAAATGTTTTTGGTTATTCACAAAATCAATTTCGGTCGAGTTGACAATTAAAACTGGAGAGGATTTATATCGAAAGAAATAATGATTGTACGCATCATTTAAATTTTTAATATAATTTTCATCCATATTATTTTCAAAACTTCTGCCACGAATAAATATATTCTTCATCAGTCTTTCTGTGCTTGATTGCAAATAAATTACCAAGTCTGGCGGAGTAATATTTTTTTCGATTGAAGTAATTAAAGTTTCGTAAAGTTTCAGTTCATCATCTTGCAAATTTAAATAAGCAAATATTTTATCTTTCTCAAAAATATAATCGGAAACAATAATATTATGAAATAAATCAACCTGTTGTAAATCCTGCTGTTGTTTGTATCGGCTCAGCAAGAAAAATATTTGCGTATGAAATGCGTATCCTTTTTTGTTTTCGTAAAATCTTGTGAGAAATGGATTCTCATCAAATTTTTCAAGAATTAATCGGGAAGAATATTTTTCGGCGAGCATTTTTGCAAGCGTAGTTTTGCCCGCACCAATCACCCCTTCAATCGCAATGTAACGAAGCTCTTTGGTCATTTTATTTTTTCAATTGCTTTTTTAATTCTTCGTAAAATTGTCTCTTTTCCCAAAACTTCTACCAAGTGAAATAAACTTGGTCCGAGCGATAAACCCGAGGAAGCCAAACGAAGTGGATGAATTAATTTTGCCGCAGAAACTTGATTGTTTTCGGCTATTTTTCGCATTACTTTTTCAATTTCTAAATATGTAAAATTACTCATCTGTTCAAATTCACTTGCAAGTTGATTTAAAAGATTTGGAGTTTCACTTGTCCAATTTTTTGCAATACCTTTTTCATCGTAATTCTCCGGATCAACAAAAAAGAAATCGCAGAACGAAGTAAAATCATTCAAAGTAATAACTCGTTCTTTCATCAATGCAATAACTTTTTTTATGTAATCGCTGTTTGATGTATCCCAATTTTTTAATTTGTACAAAGGAGTGATGAGTTCTAAAATTTCCTCATCAGTTTTTTTTCGCAAATGTTCCTGATTGATCCAATTTAATTTTTCGATATTAAAAATAGCTCCACTTTTTCCAACTCGTTCAAGTGAAAATTCATTTTTTAATTCTTCAAGAGAAAATATTTCTCTATTGTCGCCAGGATTCCATCCGAGCAAAGAAATAAAATTTACAATTGCTTCTTTTAAATATCCTTTTGCTTTGTAATCCTCCACTGCAACATCGCCCTGTCGCTTACTTAATTTTGATTTATCGGGATTCAACAACAAAGGTAGATGCGCAAAATGTGGCAACTCCCAACCGAAATATTTGTAAAGCAAAATATGTTTCGGAGTACTTGGCAACCATTCCTCTCCACGAATCACATGCGAGATTTTCATAAAATGATCGTCAACAACTACTGCTAAATGATAAGTTGGAAAGCCGTCGGATTTTAATAAAACTTGATCATCTAAAACTTTATTTGCAATTGTAACATTTCCACGAATTAAATCGACAAAAGTTGTTTCGCCAATCAGTGGAACTTTCATTCGCACTACAAATTTTTCTCCGTTGGATTTTTTTTGTTCAATAATTTCTTTTGGCAATTCTCTGCAAAGTCTATCGTACTGCGGAGGAATTTTTAATTCAATCTGTTTTTTTCGAACTTCATCAAGTCGTTCGGGAGAACAAAAACAAAAATACGCTTTGTCTTCATCAACTAATTTTTGTGCGTGTTCGTGATAAATATTTAATCGCTCGGATTGGATGTATGGACCAAAATCTCCGCCAACAGTCGGACCTTCGTCAAAATTAATTCCTGCCCATTTTAAAGTATCAATTAAATTTTCCATTGCGCCATCAACTTTGCGCGATTGGTCGGTATCTTCAATTCTTAAAATAAATTTGCCATTATTTTTTTTCGCAAATAAATAGCAATATAAAGCAGTGCGGAGACCTCCGACATGTAAAAATCCTGTTGGGCTTGGAGCAAATCGAGTTCGTATCATTTCGTAATTTTTCCCAATTATAGCAATAAATCAGCATTTTTTCCATCATTACTAAAAGATAAAAAAAATCCCAGAAAATATTTTGGGATTTAAAATCAAAACAAAAAATATTTATTTAAAAATTAATAATTGATATTTGTTAATCCACCAGAGGTCGCAGACTCGACTCGGTGAGCGGATAAATTGTTCAATGATAAATGATAAATGTTAATTGTTAACTGATAATCGTTTCCCCTTCCCATTTTGCAATCACAACTGATGCTAAACAATTTCCAACGACATTAATCATCGTTCTTCCCATATCCATAATTTCGTCAACACCTAAAATTACAGCAACGCCTTCGAGCGGCAAACCGAACGATGCAAGTGTGCCAGCTAAAATTACAAGTGATGCGCGCGGAACTCCGGCAACGCCTTTGCTGGTGAGCATCAAAGTTAACATCATCAAAGCTTGTTGAGTAAAAGTTAGTTCGATGCCTGCGGCTTGTGCAACAAAAACTGATGCGAGTGATAAATAAAGTGTCGAGCCATCAAGATTAAAACTATAACCGAGTGGAAGAATAAATGAAACAATTCTTCTTGAGACTCCAAATTTTTCCATTGCTTCGAGTGCTTTTGGTAAAGCCGCTTCGCTACTTGTTGTTGAAAATGCAATTAACGCTGGCTCTTTAACTGCGATTAAAAATTTTTTTACTGAAATTTTTGAAATCAACATTACGCCACCAAAAACTAAAATTACAAAAACAATTAGCGCACCGTAAAAAGAAATTATCATCAAACCAAGATTATACAAAACTGATAATCCGCGATGACCAACAGTAACTGCAATCGCGGCGCCAACACCAACGGGAGCAAATTTCATAACTATGTTTGTAAATTTAAACATTGTTTCGGCAAGCGAATCAAAAAAAGTTAAAATTGGTTTTCGTTTTTCTTCGGTAACCATCAAAAGTGCAAAACTAAAAATTAATGCGAAGACAACTAATTGCAAAAGTTCTCCTTCGGCGGCGGCTTGCACAACCGATTGCGGAATAATATGCGTGAGCACTTCGGTGATGGATTGTTTTTTTGCGACGATTCCGCCCATGTCGCCAGTTTCAAGTTTCACTCCAACACCGGGCTCTATTGTGTTGACAAAAAATAATCCGATAAGTAGCGCAAGTGTAGTTACAATTTCAAAATATATTATTGCTTTGATTCCGATTTTGCCAACCTGTTTTATATTTCCGTGACCAGCAATGCCTAAAACAAGTGTGGAAAAAATAAGTGGCGCAATAATTGATTTAATTAATCGTAAAAAAATTGTTGAAAGTGGTTTCGCACCGACACCGATTTCTGGCCAAAGCCAACCAACAATTAAGCCAATTGTCATTCCAACAAAAATTAATTGAATCGAAGATAGTTTTGGTATTTTCATATTTGATTGAAAATTATTTTTTTAAATATTTTGGGATTTTAATTTTCGGATTAAGTTTCGGATCTGAAATTGGTTTTTCCCTTTTTGTTTCGATAGGAATTATGCCAGCCCAATATTTTGAATTGTAATCTTCCTCATCATCGATTGGTGGACCAGTTCTAATTTTCGCCGATGCAGATTGAATTGGAAATGCAATAATTTTCGTTGCAAGTAATTCTTTTTTAGAAATTGCTCTCACATCATTCCAACGATTTGGATGAATTCTATTTGTAAGAACTTCTAAAATTTGTAAGATTTTTTTCTTATTCGTAATTGGTTTTGGTTGACTAAAAATTATTACTGAACGATAATTTGCACTATGATGAAATGCTGAACGAGCTAAAACTAATGCATCTAACAAATGAACAGAAATATTTACAGGAATTTTTTCATCATCAAATAATCTCATGTAACCAGCACCGACAGAGCCATGAATATAAATTGTGTTTCCAATTCTACAAAACAGAGTTGGAATTTGGAATGGAATTCCATCACGAACAAAAGCCAAAGTACAAATTAGCGTTTCATCTAAAATAGAATAAATTGTTTTTTTATCGTAATGCCCTCTTTTGGCAATGCGGGTAATTTTGTTTTTATTTTCAATTGGAAATTTTTGATTTGACATGGCTTAAAATAAAAGAAGCGAAGTGTAAATGCAAGGAGATGAAAAATATTTTACAAATGCGTTTGAATCACTCTCCCGTTTGTGCACAAGCCATCTCGCAAAAGATGTGAGCGGAACTCCCTTAGTTTAATTCGTTCGCCATCAACTCGGCTTGCTTTAAAACATTCTCGGTCGCGATCAATTGCTGATCTGGCGGGTAGCCGTATCGGTTCAGGATTCTTTTTACATCACGGCGAAGCCGTGCGCGGACGCTTTCCTTGAGCGTCCAGTCAATTGTCGCGTTTCCCTTGACGCTTCTAAAAACTTCAATCGCGATCGCCGCTAATTGTTTGTCGCCTAAAACCTCCCTTGCGTTATCGTTATTCGCTAATGCGTCATAAAACGCCAATTCGTCCTCGCCAAGATTCAATTCTTGCCCTCGCTTGTCCGATTCGCGAATATCTTTTGCTAGTTTTATCAACTCATCAATAACTTGTGCCGTTGTCAGAAGATTGTTTTGATATTTTTTGATTGCACTTTCAAGCATTTCGGATAATTTCCTGCTTTGGATAAAATTCTTTCTTGTCCTCATTTTTATTTCATCGTTCAATAGTTTCTTCAAGAGCTCAAGCGCAATATTCTTTCTTTCCATTCCCAAAATTTCTGCTAAAAATTCATCAGAAAGAATTGAAATGTCGGGCTTCTTAATTCCTGCCGCGTCAAAAACATCCACAATTCCTTCAGACACAACGGCCTTGTCTACAATCTGCCGGATAGCCGTTTCAATTTCGGCATCAGATTTTCCTGATCCGATCGGTTCAAATTTCGTCAATCGCACTTTAATCGCTTGAAAAAATCCAATCTCGTCTTTTATTTCCATCGCTTTTAGATTCGGGACGGACAAAGCAAACGCCTGCGACAAAAGAGTAATCTGCTTTGTGTATCTATTTTTACCCTCTTCCAATCCAAGAATATGCTCCTGTGCTTCGAGAATGATGGTAAGTTTCTGTCGCGTATCAGCCGGAAAGTATTTTTTATAATCAAAGCCGTCAAACATCTGTTCTACAATTTCAAACTTTTCAACCATAGCCGCAACAGCTTCATTTTGATCAAGAGTAGGCGCGCCTTGTCCACCACTTGCGGTATAGGTTGCAAGCGCAGTTTTTAAGTCGGACGCAATACCGATGTAATCAACGATGAGGCCACCCGGCTTGTCCTTAAATACTCGATTTACACGGGCAATGGCTTGCATGAGATTGTGTCCGCGCATTGCTTTATCTACATACATCGTGTGCAAGCACGGCACATCAAAACCGGTTAGCCACATATCGCGCACAATAACCAGTTTCAGATCATCGCCCTCGTCCTTAAATCGGTCTCCGATTGCTTTTCTATTTTGTTTTGTCGTGTTATGTACTTGCCAATTTTCTGGGTCGGACGATGTTGAAGTCATCACCACCTTGATTGCGCCTTTTTTCAAATCCTTGTCATGCCAATCAGGGCGAATTTTTATAATCTCCTCATAAAGTTCAACCGCGATTCTTCGACTCATACAAACGATCATTCCTTTGCCTTCAAATGCTTCCCGTCGTTTTTCAAAATGATCAACGATGTCTGTGGCAACAGCTTTCAATCTATCCTTATGCCCGACAATCGCTTCCAGTTGCACCCATTTGGTCTTTGCTTTTTCTTTTGCGGTACTTTCTTCACCTTCAGTAATTGATTCTACTTCTTCATCAAGTTTTGCCGCTTCCTCTGGTTTCAGGTGTACTTTTACAAGACGTGATTCGTAATAAATCCGCACAGTCGAGCCGTCTTCAACAGCTTGAGCGATATCATATACATCAACATAATTACCAAAAACAGCAGGAGTTGAAGCGTCCTCTTTCTCAATCGGTGTTCCAGTAAATCCGATAAATGAAGCGTGAGGTAAAGCATCTCGCAGATATTTTGCAAAACCGTATCTAGTAAAAATCTCGCCGTCTTTTTCGCTTGTCTTTGCGCCAAATCCATATTGACTTCGGTGCGCTTCATCGGCAATCACAATGATATTTTTTCTTTCAGACAGTAAGTCAAAATTCGCCGCGCCGTTCTCTGGGAAAAACTTTTGAATGGTGGTGAACACAATACCCCCACCGGCAACTTTCAAAAGATTTTTCAAACCCTCCCTGCTTTGAGCTTGAGTTGGGTCTTGTCGCAAAAGCTGTTTGCAGTTCGCAAAAGTATCAAAAAGTTGGTCATCAAGGTCGTTTCTGTCCGTCATAACAACAATTGTCGGATTATCCAATTGCAAAACAGATTTTCCGGCATAAAAAACCATTGAAAGGGATTTCCCACTTCCTTGCGTATGCCACACCACGCCAGCTTTTCCGTTTCCTTGCTCGCTTGTAGCTCGCAGAGTTTCCTCAATCGCTTTATTAACTGCAAAATACTGATGGTAAGCGGCAATTTTTTTGATAGTAATGACGGAGGACAAGCCGGTTTTTATATCTTCTTTTTTGCTTTTTTCAAAAACAATAAAATGACGAATCAGATCAAGCAAAACCTGCTTATTTAACATTCCCTTAGTTAAGGTTTCAATCTGTGGAGTGGTCGCCTTATCTTCTTTGAATCCGTCTCTTGATTTCCACGCCATGAAGCGAGAAATATCTAATGAAATAGTACCGGCTTTCGCGTCCAAACCATCTGACGCAACTAGCGCGGCGTTATAGTAAAAAAGCGAGGGAATAGCGTTTTTGTAGTTTTGTAATTGCGTAAATGCTTTTTGCACCGTAGCATTTTCATCGGTTGGGTTTTTCAATTCAAGTACCACTAGCGGTAGGCCATTCACAAACAAAACTACATCCGGGCGTTTGTTGGTGTTGTTTTCTACAACTGTAAATTGATTGCACGCCAGAAATTCGTTATCCTCCGGATTTTCAAAATCAACTAACCACACCTTATCGCCCTTGATTCCTTCCGTGCCCATCACCTCAACCTCTATGCCCTCGGTAAGCATCCGGTGAAATGCTTCGTTATTGTCTATTAAGTTTTGGCTCGGTAAATTCAAAACCTGCCGAAGTGCCTGCTCTTTGGCTTCCTCGGAAATATCGGGGTTGAGTTCGTCAATCGCTCGCTTGAGGCGTTTTTTCAAAACCACCTCGCTCAAATTCGGTCGTTCAAGCTCCTGTTCTTCGGGCGCCAAGTATTCAAACCCTTGATTTTGCAAAAGTTCAATGACATATTCTTCAATTGTTGATTCAAATATCTTGGTCATAGTGAATTATTATAATGTACTCTAAATTGCTCAAACTCGCTTTCAGTGAGTAGCGCTTCGTTTTCCTGAACGAGTGATTTATAAAAACTAGCCACATCGGCATCAGTTGCAAGCCAATGAATTTGATTATTAAAAAAGAATGCGTCAAACAATTTCCTGATCTGCTCTTTTGAGAAATCTTGATCTTGCGAAAGTTCTCTTATGAGAGAATGAGTTGAGGCAAAATTTGGAGATATACGCAATCGCTCAATCAAATCATTTTTCCCTAAGTATTCGCTCAAACTCGTTTTGTATGCTTCCGTGTCCCCGTCAAACAATACGCGGCTTGGCGAAAGTGAAACTCCGCCTACGCTGATCGCTTCTTCTGTTGCGTCAAACCACTTGTTAAATTCCTCGTTGTCTTCATACGCCATTTCCTTCCTCTTTTCGGCAAATGCGGGATACAAGTTTTTATAATAGCTCAATAAAAAATACGAAATATTATCGGTAGTGGAAAGTAAAAAAAGTATCTCGTCATTAAATAAAGCACTCCGGTTATTCTCTAATGTGTAAATATCTTTGCCATGGGAAGCTTCACCGAGCTTGTTCCGGTATTCGCTGATTGCGCTGGAAAAACTACCGATGATATGGCGATAGCCCTGTTCTTCAAAAAACAATATATCCTTGACCTTGCCGTATAAATTACTAGTGCTACATTCTTTTAAACTTTCTTCGGTTTCCGAATTTACCTCAACGAGAATTGTTTTGAAAATTGCCTCAACGAGTGATTTGCAGTTTTCAATAACAAGTCCGGGTGAGCTGTCTCTGTATGTTTCAATACGCAAAACATAGTCGCCTAGTACTTTCCATTTTATATTTGCGTCTATGAATGATTGCGTCTTTCTCATATTTAATCGTTAAAACCTCTCACCCGCACTTCACCTTTCATCAATTTTGGCAAAAGAGTATCGCGGAGAGCGGAGAGGGTATGAATTTGGGAAAGATTATCGTTTATTTTTTGAATCAGTTTGTTTGCAACTGCTCCAAATTGATCTAATGTCTTTCTTTCGGCAATAATTATTTCAATTTCTTTTGTTTGAATGGGACTTAAATTCTGCTGTGCTGTTCCTGATGCTGTGCTTTGCAATAACGAAAAAATTGAATCTTGTAAGAATAATAGATACGAAAAAGCATAGTCAGCTGGATTTTTTGCTCTTAATTTTGCCACCCGTTGATTCAATAAATAATCTTCACCATTGACTAGGCAAATCCTACCAACATTTCCAGTTAGCGAAAGTAAAATATCGCCGGAATCTAACCTGCAATAGTCCGGCATTCTTTCTGGCAATTCCGCGAGCTTGTCTTTTGTTTTAGAATCAAAATATCTGTCTTGAACATTTTTAATCGTAACTAATTTATATTTCCCGTCTTGAGAAAAATCTGATGACGAAAAAGCAAATCCCGACAAAATATCAATTAAATCGCTAATCCTTCCCTCTCTCCACCCTTGCGGAATTTTACCAAGTTCGGAATCAATCATTTTGCCGGTGGCGTCGGGAAAATTGAAATTTAAAAACCATTCTTTGAAAATCGCCTGTGCGATGGCTTCCAGCGTTTTATTCTGCTCACGCAAAAGCTCAATCTTGTCATCCAAAGACGACAACACCGCCGCAATAGCACGCTGTTCAGGGAAAGATGGAAATATAAATTTAGAGTTTTGTATTATTGATGGATTAAAAGCAGGATATGTTGATGTTTGAGAATCAGCAATTTTGATCAGATAATTTGTATACTCATTCGTAGTTAGCAAATTGTATAAATAATATGGATCAGATTTTCCTTCTTTTGAGTTAACGACGGCAAATCCTGTTGAAGCAACGAGGTTTGGTTTAGCTTTTTTAATAAAACAATAATGTTTCAAATTTGGTCTCACTGTTGAAATCAAAACACTATTGTCCAACACAATTCTTTTTGCTCGACTTGGTGCGTTTTCTAATTTTAATTTTTGAGTTTCAGTGAGTTTTCTTTCTTCAACTGATGCGACATCAATATACTCAATTTCATTAAAAGTATAGTTTTTATCAATTGTTGAACTATTAACATCCGCCACCTCTCCCAGTGTTGTCATTTTCCAGCCTTTTGGAATTGTAGAAGTTTGATCTGTCATAATTATTCCAAGTTAAAGCCAACATTTTTGAGTTGCTTTTTTATTTCTTCATCCAGTTTCTTTTCTTCTGTCATCTGCTCGGCAAGTTTTTTTGTTAGCCCTGTAATTTTATCCGTAAACAAAATTCCGTCATCAATTTCATCTTTAGTACCAACATATCGCCCCGGAGTAAGAATAAAATTATGTTTAGTAATTTCTTCTATATCGGCAGATTTGCAAAAACCTTTGATATCTTCGTATTTGCTGTTGCGTTTTCGCCATTCATGATAAGTGCCAGCGATTTTTGCCATATCTTCTTCACTGAATGCACGATGCGTACTATCTTCCATGAAGCCAACTTCTGATGCGTCAATAAAAAGAAGTTCTCCTGTGCGTTTGCGGTCACCATTACCGGTACGCTTACGCGAAATAAACCAAATGCAAGCTGGGATACCGGTGTTATAGAAAAGTTGTTTTGGAAGCGCAACAATACAATCTACGAGGTCTTTTTCTACAAGCGCCTTTCTGATTTCACCCTCGTCATTTGTTTGAGTCGAAAGAGAGCCATTTGCCAAGACGCACGCCATCACGCCTTTAGGTGAGAGGTGATAAATCATGTGTTGAAGCCACGCAAAATTGGCGTTGCTTGCCGGAGGCTTACCGTACTGCCAACGCGGATCATTCTGCAAGAGTTGACCTGACCAATCGCTATCATTAAACGGCGGATTGGCGAGGACAAAATCAGCTTTGAGGTCT
Organism: uncultured Chitinophagaceae bacterium; assembly: GCA_964367235.1. Classification (GTDB taxonomy): domain Bacteria; phylum Bacteroidota; class Ignavibacteria; order UBA10030; family UBA8401; genus JBBTLW01. Next base: position 36,630 of record CAYIXI010000017.1, read on the forward strand.
TTGTGCAAGTCATTCAAAAACGAGCCTTCTGTATTCCATTTCACTTGGCTTCCATCAATTCCGCGAATGGCCAAGTTCATCCGGCACAAGCGATAAGTTGTTTGATTGCTTTCTTGCCCGTAAATAGAAATATCATCAATATTTCCTTTGTGACTTTCCACAAATTTTTCGCTCATGATAAACATTCCGCCACTTCCGCAAGCAGGATCAAACACCCTGCCTTTGTATGGCTCAATCATTTCAACCATTATGCGGACGATTGATTTTGGCGTATAAAATTGCCCGCCCTTTTTACCTTCGGCATTGG
>CAYIXI010000018.1:0-34241 GCA_964367235.1 uncultured Chitinophagaceae bacterium
TCGCTTCGGATAAATCTGCTTCGGATAAATTCGCTTTGTATAAATTCGCTTCGGATAAATCCGCTTTGTATAAATCCGCTTTGGATAAATTCGATTTGGATTTTTCAACGGCTTCTCTTAAATTATTATATTCTCCTTCTATAATAATTTCATCTGTGAAACGATTTTTAATTTGTATTTTCATATTTTTTCTCCTTTATTTTTCATTAAAACAAATATGCCAGCCGACAAGTATTAAATCTGCTTCGTTTTTTTTGTTTTTCATATTTTCCTTTTCTTTAAATTTTTATTAAAATTCATAATATTCATCTTGTGCTGCAACAATTTTGCCAAATTTAGGTTCTGATTTGTTCCACTTGCCCTTTACACAACGATACACAATTTTAAATACCCTCACTTCTGGTGGCGACGAAAAACAACCCGTAGAAGAAATCATTGATGTTTGTTTATAAATCATTTCAATACTGTTAGCCGCCTCGTTTACCCTTACTCTTTTGGGCTCACTCCATATGTTTAAAAAGGATGTTGTTCCTGTATGAGTTTTATTCATTTTGCCTTCCTTTTCTTTAAATTTTTATTCAACAAATCATACAAATCATCTATTGTTTTCAATAGAACATTCCTTCCACGACTTGTTATACAACCATTTTTATATTTTCGTCCCCAATCTAATTCATAAATAAAATAAGAAATCCATTCTGATTCGTCTTTGAAACAAAGTTCAAGTGTTTTGATTAAAAGATTTTCGTATCTTCCAAAAGAAATTCCACCAAAATCTGGCGATAGTTTTCGCAAAGCATCATCTATTGCATTGGCGACTTCGTTGGTGGATTTAAGTTCGGTTAGTATTTTATTAAATTCTTGTTTTGTCATTTCATTTTCCTTTATTCTTTTTAACACCTCTATCCATTTATTCTATAATTTCAATTTTCAAGGCTTTTATTATTTCGTCTCTTTGTGTGATTTTAATTATCGCTTTGTATAAATTCGCTTCGGATAAATCCGCTTCGGATAAATTCGCTTTGTGTAAATTCGCTTTGTATAAATCTGCTTTGTATAAATTCGCTTTGTATAAATTCGCTTCGGATAAATCCGCTTTGTATAAATTCGCTTTGTATAAATCCGCTTTGGATAAATTCGCTTCGGATAAATTCGCTTCGGATAAATCTGCTTCGGATAAATTCGCTTTGTATAAATTCGCTTCGGATAAATCCGCTTTGTATAAATCCGCTTTGGATAAATTCGATTTGGATTTTTCAACGGCTTCTCTTAAATTATTATATTCTCCTTCTATAATAATTTCATCTGTGAAACGATTTTTAATTTGTATTTTCATATTTTTTCTCCTTTATTTTTCATTAAAACAAATATGCCAGCCGACAAGTATTAAATCTGCTTCGTTTTTTTTGTTTCCCATAATTAATCATCACTTTCATTCATTATTCTTTCCTCTTCTCTTTGCTGACGGGTAAGTCCTTCTTGATTTTCTTTTTGCTCCCGAGCAAAATTGAAATCTTTTTGCATTTGTAGCAAGTTGCAGAATTCACAATCGCACCCATCGCTGTAACTTTCAAAAAGCCACCGCAATTCTGACAATTTAATTCTGCCGACTCTTCGTAATTGTATATATTCATTTTCGTTCATAATTCAAAATCTTTTAAGTTATAATGTCTTGTCCAAACACTCTTTTATTTCTTTTGCTAATTCTTTATTGCCGAAAAAATGTAAATCTTGGGCATTTTTACCTCTCACTTGTTGTTTTTCACCTTTATAAAGAAACTCGACAGAAAAACAGGGACATTTGTGCTTATTGTTAGCAAAATCTTTATCTAACAGTTTTTGAAGTCCATCGCCACCTTCTGCTTTTAACTTCCTTATTTGTTCTAATAAAATATATTCAACAAATTCTGATAAATTTTTATTTTTTTTTGACAATTTCTCTTGTAATTTGAAATGTGGACAAATTTAATAATCCTGCACCATATTTACCTTGTAAAACTTTAACATACTCCGATAAATTTTTATCGCTTTCAAAAGTCTTTGCTGTTATTTCATTTAATTTATTAACCACAAGCACTCTTTGGTATTCTAATTCTCCAAGTTGCATTTGAAATGATTTATATTCAATTTGCAAGTTTTGAATTTTTGTTATTTCCTCTTTGTTTAATTTTATTATTTCGTTCATTTTATTTTCCTTTCATTAAAACATTATACAAAATATTTGCTTCAAAGTCAAGTATTGTTTTTAAATTCTTTTCCGCACTTCAAACATTTTTTTAAAATACTCAAATCGGTTTTTTTTCTCCAATGTTCCTTCCCGCAAAAATTACATTTCAATAAATTATACAACGCTAAATATTTATGGTATGATTCGTCCATAGTTATCATATCGCCTGTGAACTGTTCGGAAAATTCATTGTTTGGCAGAGTTTTCATTTATAAATATCTTTTTAAAATTCTCTCGTTAAAAAATCCACCACAGTTATTTTGCTCCATCATAAAGTTTACCTGAATAAATAAAGCGGTCTTTAACTATTCTTATAAGTTGAACATCAAATGTTCCATCAGAAAACAAATAAAACACACCAAATCCTGCATTCCAATTATTAGGTCTTCTTTTAGTATATTCAGGACTTAAAGTGCCTAATGTACCAAAGTTATAACCAGCAATAGCAACTTTTCTGGCTGGTGAATTAAAAAACTTCATCTCTAATTGATGTGTATGCCCAAACCCAATATTAACTTTTGTTTCATTTACATGCTTTGTAACTGGATTTGCTCCCGTATAAATACCGTGAGTAAAGTTCATTTTTCCTAATTTAATAAACTCATTGTATCCTACCGTTTTATAGCCTCGCTCTTTTAGTTTCATACATTCTAATGGGTCAAAGATTCCTTCGAGTGCTGGTATCTCGTCTACTAATTGGTCAGCCCATAGTTCGTGATTTCCTTTGCAAAAATATTTTTCAGCTCCCTCTGGAAGTCTTGTGTCAAACTCATCCAAAATTCCATTAGCAATAATGTAATCTGATTTAAGTCTTAATCCTTCAAGAGTTTTATGTCGTGTTTTATTAAAATGAGAAATACAACTCAGGTCAACCATATCGCCTAAATTAATTATCCCATCAAACTTAATATCATTCATCAATTTAAATACTGCTTTTAAAGCAGGTTTGTTTTCTTTTGGGGCGTGGATGTCTCCGACAACAAGATATGTTTTAAATTTATTTTTAGGATTTGGATGAATTTTTGTTTCAGGAACAACCCATTGTAATTTTGCTGATTTCTTTAATTCATCAAAATTTTTATCATCTAATTCTTCAAGGTCTAAAAAGGGTAAATTTTTCAATCGTATCCTTTTATCCAAGTCTTTTAGTTTTATCGGCATAAATTAGATTGTCCTTTTCGTAATTTCGCTATGGTTTTTTTGTTTCCCCAATAACGAGTAATTCTGCCATTGCTAATTATTTGAGTAAATTCTTTTAATGCTAAATTTAAATCCCTTACAGCCGAAGTGCCAATTTTTAAATATTCACAAATCTCTTCAATTCTCAATAACTCGTCATCAGGTAATTTGTTTAATTCCGACTTCATTTTATTTATTTTTCTATCTGCAAAAGAAACAAATTTATTTAATTGCATTTGATATTTTCCTTTATAGTTTTAAAAATTTAATTATTTCTCGCTCGTATCGCATATCCACGATTAAGATGCTCATGGACATCTTCAAGGACAACATGTCCATCAAGTTCAACGGCACATTTTAATCTCCTCCTTTGCGAGCGTTTTTCTTTGCGTTGAAAAATCTAAAATCGTTAGGATTTAATCCGTCGTTTTTTTCCACTTTTAACAAACTATCTTCGTTTGCAGTCCTTCGTGTCCACCAGCATTTTTGAAAGATATTGTTGGATTGCTTTTTTCTTTTCTCGCCATTTCTTATTTTATAATAAATAGATTTTTCTTCCGCCAACTTCTTTTTTAATGTTTTTTTAATTTCAATTTCTTTTGCTTTATTCATTAATCAGCACATTTGCAATTTGTAATTAGTTGCATACGCATTTTCTCTTCCGCACATAATTCTATTGCTCTTATACGCTGCTCCGTATGAAGCAATTCTCCGTTTGGTTCAATTTGTATTAAATTTAAAATTGCATCGGCTGCTTCTTCTCCGCCGCATATTCCGCCATTATTTATGTTTCCATAGTCGTATGAGGAAATCAAATGTTTTAGCATTTCACCTAATATTTGTTGTTTTGTTATCATTTAACATTCCTTTGCCATATTTATTTGATGTTTAAAAATTTATTTTTAATATTCTTAAAATCTGTAATTTTACTTATTTGAATATATAGCAATATTTTTTCTTCGACTGGTATATCGGAGTTGATTGTTTGCAAAATTAAATAGTTGTAAGTTTTTATAGAAATCTTTTTTATCTTTTTTATCATTTTTTATTATATCCTTTATTGATTTAATTATTTAATTTTTGTTTTTACAGTTTTGCCATATTTTTTTGTATATCTCCAAACTTCTCCTCTTGGATTTAATCGGTAGCTACAATGTATCCACCTATCATATTCTTGGATTAATTGGTCAAAAGGAAGTTTTAATTCTTGAATTACTTGAAATAATTCCTCAATCGTAATTCCTTTTGCGTAAAAATCGTCCGCTTGTCCAAGATGGTGCTGACTGAATTTGTTTCCACCAACCCCCTTATTAACCCTCTCACATCTAAATCCACTGATGGATATAATTGGTCTATTTATCGCCAACCTTAAAGGCTCTAAAATCATAACGCATAAATCTCTCAACGCCTCTATTTGTTTTACATCGGGAATGTTTGAAATACCGTGTCTTATAGCGTAATCCGAAAAAGTAAGTTCGGCGAGCGTGAAGTGCTCCGTTAAATTTTGAACAGGAAGTATTAATTTCATTTACAAGTTTTGGTTTGTTTATATTGTTTATAGTAATGTAAACATATTACTCGTTTTTATTTATATCTTCTCATTTTATTTTATCCTTTTTTAAAAAGCACCTATATGCAATTTATCCAGAGGCGAATATCTTTAACTTATTGCTGTTGTTTGTTTTAACTTATATTTTTGTCTTGTTTTTTAGTGAATAAACCGGACAAACCTCATAGTTATCAGATTTTTTTTAATAAGTTCCAACTTTTTCAATTCTATTTCCAATTTATTTTATCTCCTCAAAAACAAAAAGTGGGTAAATATATGCTCGTTCGTCAAAAATTCTTCTTACTTTATAATTTTTTCTTTTTATATATGTATAATAACTTCGTAGCGTTTCCTGTATATTTTCAAATTTAACCTCGAAATTTCTGTGATGCAACCTTCCATTTAATTCTTTTGGATAACTTAAAATCGTCATTAAATAGTGTTCTTTGAATCTTTTAAATTGCGTTAGTCCTTTTGTTTGATTGTTTGCGGGATTACGAGCCACCAGCATTGTTGGAATTTTTAAATTTTTAAATCTTTTTCCTTCGTTTTCTTTTCGCCACTCTAATATGTCTCTTATCATTTTTTAATTTCTCCAATCATCAATAATTTCTAAGTGTAACATTTTTTCATTTCTATCATTATCGATGATTGCAATTTCTCCATATTTTTCAACAAACAACTTCAAATTTTTAAAAGTTTTTATTTCAACAACCCAAAATTCATCGTCGGCTTCTTGCCTCGTAATACATCCTTCTTTGTTTACGCTGTGATTTCTCCCTCTCGAGCGCCACAATCCCCACCTCTCGGAAAATATTTCGTTGTAACGCTCTTCGGTATAACACTTCGTAGTCCATCTTTCAATAAACTTTTTTGTACATTCTTCACAAGGCTTTTGTTCTTTTGAGTAAGAACTTGTTCTGCTGACTGTAAAAATCATTTTTTTATCCTCTCAAAACAATTCAAGTTTAAAATCTTCCGCCATCTTTTGGCGTTTAGAGTACGACTTGCCTCTTAAATGAATATATTGCTCTTGTAGTTTCCTTCGGATTCTCGCAACCGATTCAAAAGAGCGAACATCGGCAGTTGAGAGAATTTCAAATAAATAACTTACGCTGAAATCAAGCACTTTAATTCCAATTTCTTGGATTAAATATTTTTTATAGAGTAATAAATCATCATCTCTTGTTTCTTTGTAATTTTCTAAAATATCTTTTATCATTTTTTCATTCTCATTGTTTTAGATTTCGTTTTTTTCAATTTTTATTATAAACCTCTGCTCACCGATGCTACTTAATTGATTCCCGAGCATTCTTATTTCTGTACATATTTCCCGTTTTAGTTCCCCAATCATTACGCGACAATATTCATCAGCGTAATTCTCCATAATCATAAGCTCCGTGCGGTCATTTACCTTCTCATTAAATTCACCGTGCCATTTAATTCTTACTTCCCTTGCTGTCATTTTTTGTTTGATTAAAATTTATTTAAATCTAATAGCAATTTATTTATTCTTTTATTTTGTTCGTGTACCAGCAATTCTAAAATCTCAACTCTCTTAACAAGAGAATCGTAGGATAATAGTGCATTTATATCGTTGGCTATATCCCTATCCGTTTCTTTAATTAGACTATTAAACATTTTTTCTTGTTCTTTATCAAATTCCGCCTCATTCATTTATCGCTCCTTTTTGTTTTAATCAACACATTATAATCATTTAAAAAATTACTCATACTATCTGTGTCGCAATATCTTAAAACTTTCCAACCTAATTTCAGTGCCTCGTTATATTTTTCTAAATCTTTTTTATAACCCACACCTCTTGTATGCCGACCACCACTCCACACTCCACCCTCTATCTCCACCGCTATTTTTTTATTTAAAGCGAAGTCAAATCGCCATTTTCTTGTCGGGTGAAATTTAAATTCAGTTTTATATTTAATTTTATTGGCTTTGAGTATTTGCTCAAAATAAAATTCTAATTTACTTTTCATTTCAATCGCAGAAACTGATTAAGCAATAACTGCACGATGTTATCAATGTATTAATCCACTTATCGTTAGTTGTGTCTCTTTTGCAGGAGAAACATTTTCCATCACTTGGTGCAAACATCGGAAGACTATTATCTTTGCAATATTTTTTTTGCGCTTCAATCAGCGATTCTTTTATCATCGCATCTAAAATTCTATTTTCTAAATCTATTTTCATTAAATCAAATTCAATACTCATTTTAAATTCCTTTCCTGTTCATAAACTTGAATTTTGCCCTTCGTTTCAACAATTTTTTCAGGCGTAAATATTTTTAATATTGCATTTTTCGCTTCTTCGCCTTTAAATACAATACATCTGGGAATATCAAAAACGTGAAAACCGCTTTCTTTGCCAATCAAATCAGCGTTATTTATATGATATTTATCCCACGATATTTTATCTTCCGCTGTGAGTTTGTATCCAAGATGGCTTTCCATCTCATTAAATTGTAGGTTTCCTAAGTAGACATTCATTCCGTTGTTTGACATTTTTATTTAATTCCTTTCAATAAAGCCCTTCAACGATTTCAGCAATCACTTTTAAAAGTTTCGGTCGTTCGCCTTTTAAAGTTTTGCTGATTAACCCCTCGCTTACATTTAGGCGAGCCGCTAACGCTCTTTGGGTTAATTTCTTTTTAGCAAAAAATAAACCTATTTTAATTTGCTCGTGAATTGGTAGGTGTTTGTATTTTCTTTTTACTGCTGCGAATGATTCCATTTGTTACTCCTTTTTGTTTTTGTTTTTTTAAATTGTTTAATACTCTTTTCGTTTAGCCGTATGTTATGCCCTATTGCTACGAGCGACCAACATAGCGTCTGCAACTTCGTAGCACATTTTGCAAAATCCCCCCTGAACTGTTGTATTTCCATATCTTTCAACCATATCTTTTAAAATCGCTTCTCTGTGTTTATTTGAAATATCGCCGTCCCAAACCATTAATTTTACTTTTATTGCTTCTACCGCAATATAATCACGCAACGAGGTCATACTAACACCTTGCTGCGATGAGGGGTTTTTCGGTTTATTCAAGTTTTCTTCTTCCATTGCAATTTTATTATACTTTTGTTTTTGATGTATAAATCGATTTAGGTAATTCATCTTTTTCAATAGTCTTTTTAAATCCCATATTTGCTGCAGTGTGAAACACTACAATTCCTTCGGGATTCATAAATCCCTTTGATGCGTAGCTTCCGTTTATTTTTAAAAACTCTAATATTTCATTAATTTTTTGCGTGTCAAATTGACCTCTGTAAAGTTCGGGTACAAGCGAACAGATTTCAGGGAGCATATCTTGATACTTTTCTATTCGTGGGTCAGCGGTTGGTATTTTTTTCGGCTCCGTTCCGTGCAAAGCCCACCTTGAGATATTAAAAAGTGAAAATCTTTTGTCGTCTTTTTGTAATCCGTAACCTCTCTGTATGCCGCCCCCCCACCATTCACCAAAATGCCTTCCCACACCAAGTTTTAATAGTTCTTGCTTGTTGCCTTCAGCCCAGCGTGCAAAGCCGTGATTATCATTCAGCGGAGTAATCCAGCGAGTCCTACTACCTATGAATATTTCTCCACTTTCAGTAATTAATAATTGAGCATTTGTACCATCGATTTTTTCAGTGATTATGATTTCACGACTCAATCGTGCTATTTTTGGAAACTCTAAAAATTCTAAATTATTCATTTTTTACCCATTTCATTTTATTTAACTTTATCCGTTTTTGTTATTTATAAATATATCATTAAGTTGTTTTATAGTCCTCGATATCGAAAGTGGAAAGCAAGTCAATTCAAATAAAATAAAATCCGCTTCTTTGTTTGTAATTTTTGGTTTAAAGTATCTCACACAATCTATCGGCGTAAATTTATTTGCGATACAATATTTTTTAGTTAATTTTATTGTTCGTGCCATTTTTAATTCCTTTCATTAAAAGCATTATACAAAATATTTGATTCAAAGTCAAGTTATTTATTCAATTATTTTAAAATTTATTGGTTCGGCACACTGCCAACATATATTGTCGCTCGAAAGTATATTATTACATTTTTTACATTTAGGTTTCACTATTTCTTTTGGTTTTGCAAAAGCATTAAAATTTTTAACAAATGCTGGGAATGTCATTCGGTTAATCTCCGCCGTGAACCATTTATCATTAAAAAAAATATCCATTCTTTTAGAAATTTCCTCAATAGGTATGTCGTTCAGGTTTTTGGCGTACACTATCAATCTTTCCCAAAAAATCCAATAATCCCTTTTGGTTTTCTTTTCAAACTTCTCTTTAAAAAGCAGTAAAATGGTTTGAGGTTTACTTATTATTTTTTCAGTTTTTATTTTTTCTATTTTAATTTCATTTTCCATTTATTGATAGTTTATAGTTATAGCGTTATCGCAAGTTAGCGGTCATTGCAGTTCCTCTATTCTAATATCACTTAGTGGAATATCATCTCCCCATCCATTTATTGCTGCTTCTACTTCAATTTTATTGTCAATTACATTTATTCGCACCCTTACATTTCCGCCAAAATCTATTTCGTAAATCTTGGTAAACAACGAACCGCTAACAGCACCTTGCTGTAATGCGGACTTCTCTGAGTTTTGTTTGTTTGTAGTTTTCATTTTATTTTGGTTTTTAAAACATTGTTGTTTGGCACTGTAAATCATCCAACTTTCTCTGCCCAAGTGCGTGCCATTTAGCATCAAGTTCAGTTCCTAAAAAGTTGCGTTTTTCTTTGTGGCAAGCAATAGCAGTCGAAAAACTTCCCATAAATCCATCAAAAACCAAATCACCTTCTTTGCTACTGTGCACTATTATCTTGCGTATAATATCATAATCCTTTTGGTGCGGATGGCTATTATCATCGTGGTGTATGTGTTTCATCTTCCACACATTGCTTACATCGTTTAAATTATACTTTGCTTTGCCCTTTTCAAGCACTATACACACCTCGTATTGATTTCTAAAGCCATAACCCATCCCAATGTTATTCTTTACCATAATGCAAAGCATACGGTAATTATAGCCAATCCCAACGGCATACTCTTTTATCGTATGGCAAAACTTGTGGTTACTAAATAAATACAGGCTTGTATCCCGCCGCATTTTTGGAAGTATGCAGTTTAGAAAAGCATAGTTAATTGTTTCATCCTCGTTGTTTAGTATCTCTTTGCCATTCCTTCCATAGCCAATACCATCACCATAAGGCGGGTCAACAATAACTAAATCTAAAAAGTTATCGGGCATTTGCTTTATCAATTTAAAGCAGTCATCATTATAAACTTTGTTCACTTCCATAATCTTCTTTTTTGCTCTGCTTCGCTTTTATTTAAAAAAAATACTGACACATAACAACACCTTTGCAAAACCACCGCCCCACACAATCCAACCCTTCGGTGGCTTCGCAAAGCTGCTGGTCGTTAGCCGCAAATTCCAAATTTCTTTTTTTGCCCACGCACATTTTTTAATAATTTTTTTTAAAACTAAAATATAGTTTTACAAATCCGACTTCTGAACCGCTTACATATATTTCTATCGTCGGCGGCTAATACTCCTGCACTATTTAATCTTCGGAGTGCAACTGGATATAAGTAGTCTGCCTTATATCCTATACAAATTTATTAAAACATTTCATCCTTTCATTTTTTACTCCTTTCATTTTTTACTCCTTTAACATCAATTATATGATTACTTTGCTGGTTGAGAATTTCATTAAATATTTTCAATCGTGTTTCTTTGTCATATCCGAATAAATTCATATCTGTTCTATCTACCATCGGCAAAGAACCTTCAAACACTCTAAACATAATTTGCAACTGCTTTTCTGTTATTTTCATATTTTTCTATTTTTTAACTCCTTTTGTAAAACTTCTATTCGGACTTTTAGTTTTTCTTCCAGGTTATCGTTATGATAATTTTCATTGTCTACCGTTATTTCTGCCATTTCTCCATTCCCGCAATACGCCTGATACTCGGGCTTATTTGTCAGCGTTCTCTCCAATATTTTTATACAATTATCAATATGCGCATCGGTCATATCTTTAATAGCCATTATTGTTCCGTCTCTTTTTGTCCAAGTTCTCATTTTCATATTATTTATAAATTCATAATTATCCTTTGTTGGTTAATTCGTTGATTTTTATATTGTACAATGCTCGAAGATTTCCAATTTCATTTTCATCTAATCTTTTTTTCTTGGTTTCTAACTGACTAAGCCAATCAACCCTCTCGGATTCGCTTGACACTTTTTTTAAATTTTCAACAAGTCCTGCAAAAATTACACTTCCGCCTCCGTTATTTGATGAAACCCTGACTACTTCTTGCGTTTTAGTTTCGTTTGCTTTCCCTTTAAATACATCAATTCCAATTTCTAAATAGCTCGCAGCTTTCGTGAGAAAATCTGTAGAAGCGCCCTTGTGGGCGTCCCCCAAATCTACATGATCGTTACCTCCATACGCTTCCACCTCAATATTATAATCGGGAATCGAAAGCACTCCCTTAACCACTACCCATTTATCTAATCTTTCAACCATATATGTTTTTGCTGTCCACCCACCAACTCCAAAAACATCATTCAACCTTTCAATCACATAAATCGCTTTAATCGTTGACAAATAGGTTTTTGTGGGATGCTGTTTGATTGCATCTGGAGGCAAAGGTGATTTTAACCGATTTCTCATTTCTTCTGTTATTTTTTTAACTGTTTCCATTTTTTTTCCTTTCGTTAAAATCATTATACAAAATATTTGACTAAAAGTCAAGTGTTCAATAAAAATAATTCAAAATTAAAACGGACGCTAAAAAAACAAATAAGCAAACTATACTAATAGCACAGCACGCCGTTATTAATTCAAAAATTGATATTTCTCGGTTATTACAATCTTTCAGGATATGTTTTTCGTCTTCAAAAAATACTCGTAGTCTATTTCTTTTTTTCATTTTACTTTCCTTCAATTTAGAATAGACAGGCTCGAAATCAAATAACAAGCCACAATCCCGAGCAAGTTAATTTTTTCTTTTAGTTTCAATTTCTCTTCTGTTTTTGAAATTTCTGCGAACTTCGCTTTCAGTTGTTTTTCAAAATTCGTTAAATACTCTTCTGCGTCTTCGCTTTCCTCGACATCTTCAAATTCAAAAAGTTTTATTCGTGTGAAGTTTGTTAGGTTGCAATCAAATTCGTGTTTATTCATTTTTTACTCCTTATCATATTTTTCACTTTTTGCAAAAATTCATCGTTACTCGCCTGCTCTGTTATTGTCGTGTGCTTATCTATTCTGGTTTTTGGCACGGACAAAGTGTTTGCATATCTTCCGCAAGTAACATACATCAAGCCGCTTGAACCGCCTATCAGATTTGCGCCAAGTTTTGCGGTTTCTTTTTTCAAAAATTCAAATCTTGCTTTATTCATTTGTTACTCCTTTGTTTTGTTTAGTTCTGAACTTGTTGCGTTAATTAGTTTTATTTAATTCATATTTGAAAAGATATTTTTCGTCAAATATAGACGAACAATTTCGACACGAAATCCTTTTCATTCGATGTCGAAAAACAATATGACCATTAGAACATACCGCTTTATATTTTTTAGGAGATGTTATAACTTTATCATCATAGGTTCTTTCACATTTTGCCCCTACTGAAGTAGCTAATTTTTTCCAAATCAAACCGTGACCCGCATCAGACGGAGCGAGTGCGTGCGCAATTTCGTGAAGAATTACGTCCTTAACTTGCTCAACCGAATTTAATTCGACCAATTTTCTCGACAAACTAATTTTTTTGACCTTATAAAAACAGCAACCGAATCTACGAACAGCGGAGTCAAACACAAAAGTCCAATCATTTAATTTGTGATTATTCATTAAATTATTTGCTAATTGTTTTGCTTCTTTGATGTTCACTTAAGCCTCTTTTGGAATTTTTTTGCTTCTAATCTTGTTTCGTTATTTTTTTTAACTTCTTTTATTTTTGAAAATATAAATGCAACTGCGTCTTCTACCGATTTGTTTCCGATAAAATATTCGCAATGCATAGCGTTATCGCCTTTGAATCCAATTTTATTTTCTTCGAGTGAAAAAATAAATGATAAATCGGTTGCTGGTTTATCTTGTAGTTCGGCTTGCATAGCGTTTCCTGAATGGTTTGAAATGCGAATATACACCCCATCAACTACGCCATAACCATACACTCCAACTTCGTTTTGAATTTTTTTAAAATCTTCGTAGTATTTGTTGATTCGATTTTCTTCGTCAATTTTGTCTTGCTCGGCGAGTTTTAAATTTAAAATTCGCTTGGCTTCGATTTCGGCAGGAGTTCGTGAATTTATGCGTAGTTCATTGGCAACACATAAATCAATATAAGATTGTGCACCCGCTTCGGACGTGTAAAATTTCAACGAAACTAAATCGCCAGATTCATTCACGACTCTGTATCTTTGTATTTTGTTGATTACGAGGCTTTTAATTATGTTCATTTTCATAGGTCAACATATATACCTATTTACTCAAAGTCAAGTATTTATCCTAATTATATTTAAATAATCAAAAATAAATATTTGCTAATTTGCGAAGTTTGGCACGATTGTTGTTTACTATTATGTAAACTAAATGAATTGCTTGTTAGTTATAAATATACTATATTGTATTAACATTTATAGGTGAGCATTTGAATATCAAAGAAATTAAGTTTAATCCGAACAATCCCAGAATTATTAAAGATGAAAAATTTCAAAAATTAAAACAAAGCATAATTGATTTTCCGAAAATGTTAGAAATGCGTCCAATTATTATTGATGAAAATAATATAATTCTTGGTGGCAACATGAGATTGAAAGCATTGCAAGATTTAAATATTACAGAAGTTCCCGTTGAGAAATATTCAGATTTAACAGAAGCGCAAAAAAAAGAATTTATTTTAAAAGACAATTTGAATTATGGAGAATGGGATTGGGGTGTTTTAGCGAATGAATGGGAAGCAGAGAAATTAGAAGAGTGGGGCTTGGCTGTAGGTGTTTTTGATAACGAAAACTATTCAGATAAAAACAAAGAGTTAAATCTTGATGACTTGTCCGATTTAATGACTATAAAATTAAATTATACAGAAACAGATTATCAAATTGTAAAATCTGGACTTGCTAAAATTGCAAACACTCCCGAGCAAGCGGTCTGGAAGTTGTTGGGCAATGAGTAAATTTGATAAATATAAATTTTCGTACAAGTGGAATTTAGTCGATGGTTATCCTGCAAAAGGAATTGAATCGAATGGATTAAAAGTTTTTGGAACTTTTATTTGTGGTGGCGGTTCAACTATGGGTTATAAATTAGCAGGATATACTTGTTTGGGTGGCGTTGAAATTGATACACAAGTTGCAGATATTTATAAAACAAACCACAATCCTAAATATTTATATCAAATGGATATTCGGGAGTTTAATAAATTAACTGATTTACCAAAAGAACTTTATAGTTTAGACTTGTTAGATGGAAGTCCACCTTGTTCAACTTTTAGCATCGCGGGAAGTCGAGAAAAATTTTGGGGTAAAAAAAAACACTTCAGAGAAGGTCAAACGATTCAAACATTAGACGATTTAGTGTTTGTTTATTGTGAGACGGTTATAAAATTACAACCAAAGGTTTTTATACTTGAAAATGTAAAAGGAATTATTCAGGGGAATGCAAAAATATATTCTAAAAATATAGTTAAAAAAATGACTAATGCTGGTTATAATGTTCAAGTATTTTGCCTTAATGCTGCAAGTATGGGAGTACCTCAAAAACGCGAACGAGTATTTTTTATTGGACACAAAAAAGAATATAATTTACCAAAATTAAAATTGGAGTTTAATGAAAAACCTATTGCATTTGGAGAAATAAAAAACAATTGTAATAGTGTTGGTAAAACATTATCTGAAATATATAAAAACTTATGGATAAAAACAATAAAAGGTAAATCGTTAAGTAAAGCACATAAAAAAGGAAGTTTTTTTAATTCTATAAAATTAAATGAAAACCAAGTTGCTTGTACAATAGCAAGTTGTGGTCGTGTTATGCATCCAGAAGTACCAAACGATATTTCGGATGAAGCGCTTAAATTAATTGGTTCATATCCGCTTGATTATAATTTCAAAACAATTAAACCTAAATATTTAATCGGAATGAGTGTGCCACCCGTAATGATGGCGCAAATAGCAAATCAAATTTATTTGCAATGGTTTAAAAACAGAGTGTTTACAGTATAAATGAGCGGCGAAAACACTAAATATTTAACCCCTTACATAAAAGGGCAATCGGGGAATCCAAAAGGCAGACCGCGAAAATATGTTTCATTACTTCGGGAGCAAGGTTATAGACTTTCAGAAATAAATGATACTATTCAAGCAATGCTTTCAATGGAGATAGAAGAGTTGAAAGGCGTGTACGATAATCCACGAGCAACAATTTTAGAAAAAACTATTGCTTCAGCAATGAAAAAATCTTTGCAAAAAGGCGACTTGATAAGCATTGAAACTTTAATAAACAGAGTGTATGGTAAACCAAAGGAACAATTTGAGCAGAAAATTTCGGATGAACAATTAAATGAATTGGCGAGAACATTTGGGCAAAAGGTGGTTTCCGATTCCAGCTCGGGTTTCACGCCTGCCACAGATTCAGAAATATTGGAATGACCATAAAAGATTTAAGTTAGTTCACGCTGGGCGCAGAAGTTATAAAACAGAATTAGCGAAGCGTAAATTAATAATTGAATCTTTAATTAATCCCGACCAGAATTTATTTTTTGGCGCACCCACCTACACACAAGCGAAAGATGTTGCTTGGGAAGATTTAAAAAATCTAACCCCGAAAATATTTATTAAATCTATTTCTGAAAGTGGATTGCGAATTAAGTTAAAAAACAATTCTGAAATTTGTGTAGTTGGATTTGATAAGCCTGACAGGTTTGAAGGCAGGATACGACACGGTGGTGTATTGGATGAGTTTCCGAACATGAAATCTCAAGTTTGGAATCAAAATATAATGCCGATGCTTCGGGACACGGGTGGATGGGGTTGGTTGCTTGGTGTGCCAGAGGGGCGCAACCATTATTTTGAATTAATGCAGCAGGCGAAAAAAGACGGGGAGTGGGGAATTTATAATTGGCACAGCAGGTCAGTTATGGATCCAACAGAAATAGCAAAAGAAGAGGCACGATTAGATAAACGAACATTCGACCAAGAATATGGTGGGCAGTTCGTGAGCTATGAAGGAAGAGCATATGTTTATTTTGACCGCGAAAAACATATTAAAAACATTCCTTATAATTCTTATTTGCCGTTATGTATCAGTGCTGATTTTAATACCGACCCTTGTGTTTGGATTTATGGGCAAGACAATAATGGCGATATAATTGTTCTTGGAGAAATAGTCCAGAAAAATACGGACATCTGGAAAATGACTATTGCGCTAAAAGAAAAAATTAAAGAATTAAATCATAAAGATAAAAATATAATATTTTACGGAGACTTAGAACACGGCAATAATCGAAGTGTGTCCGCCACAACAACCTCGTGGCAAATAATTAAAAATGAAATGGCTGATTATATCATTGAGTACCGATTAAAAGGACACCCAAAAATTATAGACAGAGTTAATGCTGTAAATTCTAAATTAAGAAGTGCCGACGGTAAAATTCATTTGTTTATCAATGAAGATTGCAGCTATTTAAATAAAGACTTGGAGATGGTTTCGATGGAAGATTTACAAAAAACAAGAGTAATCGACAAAGATTTAACTCACGCCTCCGACGACTTGGGTTATTGGACTAATTACGATTATCCAATTTTAAAAATGACAGGAATTCAATATTAAAACTTATCCTTCGGATTAAAAATATATTTTAAAATAGTTTGAAAAAATGCTTGCGCGAAGTTATTATATTTGTATATTTGTTTGCAACAAGACAGTTAGTTTATTTAAATAAAATGCACATAGGTTTACAACAGATTCCGAGTGCTCTTTGAAGTAGGTGTTGAATCACCGAAAAAAAGTATAAGTTGTTGGGATGAAAAAAAAGTTTATTTAAAAATGTTTTTAACTGAAAGGTTTATTTTTAAATTTTACTTAAAACATCTCGCTGATTGAAAATAAAATGTATAGCGTGTGCGAGTAGAATGCGGACAGGATACATAAAAGTAAATTGGTGCTGGAGACGAAAATACAAGCGACTACGATTTTAAATTTTATTTATAAAACATTCATTAAAAAGTTATAAACATTTTGAGAGCTTGCGTCTCAAAAATCTGTTTATCATTTTTAAATACTTAAATACTATTTAAATACTTAAATACTTAAATATTATTTAGATACTTAAATACTATTTAAATACTTAAAAGCGTTGCTTGGAGTTTGCAAACATTAAAAAGCGAAAGAAATAATAAAAAAATATGTTAAAAATTCTTGAGAATTATTTTAGTTCTAATCCCGCTGAAACGATAATTAATAAATATCAATCTCCATCCGAGATTGCTCGAACTTCTATTGCTGAAAAATTATACTCTTACTACACAGGTGATGCCGCAGTTCAGTTGAAATATTTAAATCTTGCTTTAGCAAAAAGTATTTCTCCAGAAACGATTAGTGAAATGCAGAAGCCAATGATTAATATTATTAATAAAATAATTAATAGACAATCGTTAGCCTATATTGAAAGTCCCGACAGATATTTAACAGAAGAAAAAAGCAATGATGTTTATCAGAACTTATTGAAGACAAGTAAAATTAAGATTAAAAGCAAAGAGTGGAACAATCTCGCTAAACTTTTTGATTGTGTTTTGATTGAAACCTGCTGGCGCAATGAAAAAATAGAGTACGATATTTTAGTTCCGCAATTTGTAACTGTTATTGAAGACGAAAATAATTATTTTAATATCAAAGAATTGCTTTATGCAAAAATATATAAAGATGAGCAAAGATATGTTTATTGGAGCAAGGATAAATATTTTTTAATGGATAAAAATTTTAAAATGATTTTTAATGAATTAAATCCTAACAATGAAAATCCATATAAAACAATTCCATTTTTGCCGCTAAGATTAAAAGAATCTGATAGTTTTTGGGGCGAAGGCGATGTTGAATTAGTGGACATAAACGAAAATATAAATGTTTTATTGGTTTCATCTTATTTTAATTCAATTATGCAATCGCACGGGCAACCCGTTTCGATAAATATGGGATTAAAAGGTAAAATAAAAACAGGGGCAAATCATATAATTCAGGTTGAAAACGCGACTTCGGACTTTATTGCTCCAAGCTTTGCATTCGTTCAACCTAACCCCTCCACGAAAGCAACGATGGAACAAATTGATTACTTGATAAAAATGGTTTGCGTTACTCGCGGACTTCCTGCGTTTAGTGTGTCAACAGATTCAACAGCTCAATCGGGTGTTTCAAAAGCGATAGACTCGGCTGAACTTTACGAGATGAGGCAAAATGATATTGAAAGATTGGAAGAATTTGAGAACGAACTTTTTAAAATTACAAAAATTATTTATAATTACCACGCAAAAAATAAAATTACAGATGATAAATTTATAATTGAATTCCCAAAAATTGAGCCACTTGTTCCCGAAGATATTTCGTTAAATATAAAAGCGCAAAAATTTAATTTAGGATTGTGGACTCCTGTGTACGATATTATCGATGAGGAAAACGGTATTGACGAAGAGAAGGCGCTTGAAATAATTAGAAAAAATTTAGAAATAAGAAATTTATTAAATGACGAGTTTGGTTTGTTGGAGATTAAACCGATAGTTCCAGACGAAGAAGAAACAATAAAAGAGGAATTGATATAATGTTACGAAGTGCTTTAAGCGATATTAAAATTTCACAGGAAGATTGGGATAAAATTTTTTCATTAGATTCTAAACAACAAAAGGACGCTGATGGCACAGAAACAAATAAAAAAAGAGAAGAAGAAATTAAAGAAAAAAAAGAGTATTTAGAAAAAGATTTAAAACAACAATAAACAAAAACAAGGAGCAATATGTCGGACGACAAAACAGTTGTGGAAGCAACGACTTCACAAGCGGAGCAAGTGGAGAATGTAGTAAAAAAAGTTTGGACAGATGACGAAGTCCAGAAGATTATTTCTGAAAGAGATAAAACGAAAAACAAACTTCGTACTTTTGAAGATTCAATTAAAAAACAAGACGAACTGAAACTTATCGAAGACGGTAAACTAAAAGAAGTTCTTGCATCAAAAGAAATTGAATTAACAAATTTACAAGCGAAAGCCACGAAGTATGATTCCGAAATGAATAAGTTGCGGGAGAACGCGTTGTCAAAAATCGAAGATGAAACTATAAGGGAAGTAGTTTCTAAATTGGAAAGTCTCGACGACATAAATAAGTTGGTTGAAAAACAAACTGAAAAAATAAAAATTGATAACTCAAAAGGGATACTTAAACCATCGGAACGCAAGTTTAAAAACTTTCAGGAAATGGAATCTTATTTAAAGTCTCAAAATTTAGTAATATAATTCAAACGGAATTATTTTTTAGATTTTGGTAGTTTTTAGATTTAAAATAAAATAGGGGATTTAAAAAAATGGCATTTACAGCAAACGCGACTGGAACAGTCGCAATAGACGATAGTCTTATATTGTTATACAACGAGGGAATTATTTTCGCCGCTGCGCCTGCTTTAGTAGCAGACCAAGTTGCCAATGTGAGAACTTCGATAAACGGAAAATCAGAAACATTTACAAAATATGCAAATTTAGCAGTTTCAACAACTGCTTTGGTTGAATTAGATGATGCAGTTTCGGTTGCGTTAGTGGATTCAAGTGTAACAATTACGCCCGTTGAACAGGGTGCGGTCGTTACGAAAACACGACTTGCCGAATTACAATCAGGCGGAAGAGTAAATACGGCGGTTATGTATTTGGTTGGGCAGAATATGGGGGCGACAAAAGATAAATTAGCAATCAACGCTTTGGAAGCTGGTTCTGGCGCGACAGTGTTAGTCTCCGATGTAGCTGAAGCATCAATGGCAGCTACAAACGTAATGGACAAAACATTAGTGCATCGTGGCTACAATAAACTTTCAAGAACAGATATACCAAAATTTAATGGTTATTATTTTGGAATTGCTCACGACGATGTTTTACACGATTTAAAAGAATCGGCATCGGCTGGCTCTTGGAATGATGTAAACAAATATTCAAATGTTATGCCGATTTTGCAAAATGAAATTGGTGAGTTCGGTGGAATTAGATGGTTGAAATCTTCTCAGGGATATATTAACACGGACGGCGGAGCAACCACAGTTGACACTTATCATACCTATATTTGCGGATTTAACGCATTAGGTAAAGTTGAAAGTTCTGCTGGTGGAATTACTATTAACCCAGCTGGAGATAAACTTGGTAGATTTACAAATGTCGGTTGGTTATGGACGGGTGCTTACGGAGTAGTTGATGCATCGTCTTATATCAAACTGGTATGCGCTTCATCGGTA
This sequence comes from uncultured Chitinophagaceae bacterium, assembly GCA_964367235.1. Taxonomy (GTDB): domain Bacteria; phylum Bacteroidota; class Ignavibacteria; order UBA10030; family UBA8401; genus JBBTLW01. The sequence goes on from CAYIXI010000018.1 coordinate 20,458, forward strand.
GGTAGTAACACTTAATAGTTAAGTAATAGTTTTATAGATTCACATCGGGGCGAGCAACATTTAGAAATGGTGTACTATGCCATCGTTTTTAATGCGCTCGCTCAGATATTTAAAAATAATAATTTAAAATAATGTTAAAAAATTATATTACTGATACTGATTTACAGAAATATTTTCCAAAAATAAATTCTTATTTATGGTCGGGAAGTTCTGATTATTCTGTTTTAATTTCTGAAGCGTTTAATCAGGTTGTGGATGATTTAATTTCAAGAGAGTTGGATTATGTTCGATTAGGTACTCCAATAGATTTATTGCGAACATTAACAAGTTCGGATAACCAAAATAAATTAACCATTGAAAGTTTTTCTGCAAATGATTTTCAAACTCATTTAAAAGGTGAACGGGGATTTAGAAGATTAGTTTTAGAGATTTATACTTTATCAACGGGTGCGAGTACTTGTAAAATAGTTTTGCAAGGTTCAAATGAAATAGGGATTTCAGATTCAACTGAACCAACTAATTGGGACGATATTACTACAATTACGCCAACAGCAACAGGAGTGAGTTCGGTTATAATTCAAGAAGAATTTGATTATTACAGATTAGGTATTTATAATACAGCAAATAGTTACACGACAACCGACGGAGTTACTACATTTACCGAAGCAACGGCTTTTACAGGAGTGGTTCGATTAACAGCAACTTTGGTAGAGACTTATATCGATAGGTGGATAACTTGGAAGACTTTTGAAATGATTTTTAGAGATTTCTCCAAAGAATCCAACGATATATGGGATAAGCGTGCAGAGGAATGTGGAAGATTATACAAACAAAGTGTAGATAGTTTTAAATTTGTTTACGATACGAATAATAATAATTTAGTCAATGCAAGTGATATTTTAAATCAAGATGGACAAAGTAGACTTTCAAGATAAGCATCGAAAATTTAATGAAGACCTTGATGCAAAGGCAAAAAGTTTCATTGAGAGAGAATCAAAAATTCTTGAAAACTTTTTAAAGCTTGTTGTAAATGGAAAATTAGAATCGATTCCATCTAAATTAAATAAATATAAAAAAGTATTTTTGAAAAAAGATTCAACAAGTTTTAAAAAAAGTTATTTAGATATTTTAAAGATTAGCATAAACTTTGCAAAAATAAAATTAAATGAATTTTCCAAAACTAAAACCGATTAATTTAAGTAAAGTTTTCATTGAAATTTCAAGAAATGTAATTCGTGAACTTTCGGGATTAGTTAGAAATAATATTGAAGTCGATGGCAATAGATACCCGCCATTAAAAAGCACTCGAAATAATAAAATGCAATCGCGCGCTTTGCTAAAAGTATCAAAGAGACTAAAGGGTGGACAAGATTTAAATAGAACTACGAGAATGTACGACAAAGGAGATTTTGCAAGGAACGCTTTTGAATTTAAAGTTGAAGGTGCTGGCGCAGATGTTATTTCAAGAGTTTTTTTATCAAAAAAAGACCACTATTCAGGTGAAACTTATGAAAATGTGGGGGTAAGAAATATGGGTGAAGACCCAGCAATTCGTAAATCAATGGGACGAATGATGTTTTTATTTCCGCAAACTGATGCTCATATTGATAACTTATTGGCGTGGCAAAGGGGCGAGAAAAAAATAATAGATGAATTTGAAAATCAATTAGAAAAGAATTTAGAAATGAATATTAAACAAACAATATTTATTTAATGAATATTCAAACTCAAATGAAATTAACTTTGATGCAGGCTTTTAATTCCTATGATAAATTGGGTGCGGATTTAAAAATTTATGTTTCAACTCAAAAATCGTTGGGGGTTAGCTCTTTAAATATTCAAGAGCAATTATTAAAAGATTTGAAAAATAGAACGGGAGTTTTTCGAGAAGTTTTTTCGGCTTTAAAAAATGAAAGGCTCGGGAGTTATAACACAGCGGGCGTGGTGGCTTCAAATCAATTTTTAAAAAATGATTTATTAAAATATAAATGGTTGTTAGACCCCGACGCGAAAAAGCATTGTATTGATTGCCTAAATAACGAAGAGATGGGCGCGAAAGATTACTCTTATTGGGAAGCAATAGGCTTACCAGCAACAGGGCATACTGAATGCGGTCAAGGGTGTAAATGCACTTTAAGTCCAATATAATATGTATTCAACTATAAAAGCAAAATTTGTAACGAGATTAACATCTCTTGGTTATACCGAGCAGGCGGAATTTTTTGAAAACGAAAATATTGCACAACCCGACAAAACTTATTCGATTAGATGTTACGGGTTGGAGCAAGGCATTATTGGAAGTAAATACAATACAGTATTTTTAAAAATGGGTGTAGTAATATCCATTAATTACGATTTACATTTAGGAAATTCATATTCAGCGAGCATTGATTTGATAGACGACTTGGTTACGGATGTAATTAATCCCGATAACTATCCAACAGGAGCAAGACTTATTGATTATGATGGTTTGGATTTAAATATAGATAACGATACGCTCGAAGCAAAAGTAAAATTTAAAGTCGAGTATGCAAAAAACAATTAAAATTTTTTTAGGAGAATAAAATGGCAAGATTAATTAAAAGAGAACGAATTGGAGTTGGGATTCAAACTGCACAGACGATAGGTAGTTATGTGGCACCAACAAATGGAACTACGATTGAATTAACAACTGGAACTATGGCGGATTATATTTTCGCGGAAGGCGTTGAGGTAACTTTAAGCCCAGAAAATATATCACGAAATTATAATCGTAATTCATTTTCGGGTGGAGTTAGAGATGTGCTTGGAAAAAAAACGGTTTCAGTAAAATTCAAAACGGAATTACTTTATACGACTGCGGCTGTTACTGAAGTAGGAGTAATGAAAACATTATTTGAAGCGTGTGCATATATTCACGGCACAAATACATATACGCCTTTATCAACTAATTATTCTGGATTTCCGTCGCCAGCAAAAGCATGTTCGTTAGTTGTAAACAAAGATGGGTACGCCCATAAAATTGAAAATTGTATTGGCACAGGAAGAATTAGTTTAGAGTCTGGAAAAATTGGAATGATTGAGTTTGATTTTAGTGGCACTGTAAACGGAAGCGTTTTCTCGACATCAGAAACAATCGCTTCGATAGTACCAAACTATATAAACAATGTTTCAGGCGTGTCAAATTTTGTAGTTAAATCAAGTTCTTTTAGTTTCGATAGTGTATCAAATTATACAGTTTCAAAAATTGAAATTGATTTAGGAAATAAAATTAGTTTAAGAGACGATATGTCTGGGGCAGATGGGGTTATAGGATTTTATTTAACGGGCAGAGAACCATCAATGACGGTTTCGCTTGAAGCGCCAACAACTAATTATTGGGTTGATAAACACGAGGCTTTATTCGCAGCAGCAGCAATAGTTACTACTCCTGGATATGTATTTAATATGGCGGACGCACAAGTAATAAGTGCGCCTTATACGGACTTAGATGGCGTGTTGGGACACGAAGTTGGATTTAAACTTTGCGAAACTTCGGCAGGCGACAACGCTTTAACAATCACGGAAGATTTTGCGTAAAACAAATAAATAAATAAAAAGCGCGGATGCGCAGAAGGAATTAAATGATAAAAGCAATAAGTAATTTTACAAAAGTAGAATTTATTTCTACTTTTGATACAGAGGTAGATAAAACTATTTTTTATCTTGGAAGCATCACGACAATACAAATGGCAAACATAAATGATATGTTAAGTCGTTGGAGAGTTCAAGACGGAAAAATGCAAGAAATCGTAATGATGACCTCACAAAGAAATTATGAAGTTGTGAGATGTGGACTAAAAGGTTGGAAGAATTTTAAAGACGGAGATAAGGAAATTGTTTTCAGCGAAAAAAATATTGAGAAAATTCCTTTTCAAATTATAAATGAGTTATCGGATAAACTTTTTGAGTTAAATAGTTTGTCGGAGCAAGAAACAAAAAACTAATATTCGCTTTTCAAATTTGGCAAAATCCTGATTTATTGAAAAGCGAAGTTTTAAATGAGGATACAAGGGAAGTTTTATCGGTTAAAGATTTAAATTTTATTTACAATGATTTTAGATTTGCTTTTGAAATAATTAATGAGCAGGAATTTTATAAGTTAAGTTTTCAAGACTATAAAGAATCAACAAATATTTTTTCAAGTATTTTAAAAGAGTGGAAGTTTTTTATAAAAAAATATGGCAACAATACAACACGAAATAACACTTAAAGCAAGGGATGAGGCAACAAAAGTAATCCAAACCGCTTTCAAGCAAGCAGACCAATCCATTAAGCAATTTGACGATAACACAAAACGAGCAGGGAGCACTTTAAAGCAAACAAGTAAAGAAGTTCAAGGTTTTGCTGGTTATATGAAAGAGGGACGCTTAGAAAATCGGCAGTTTGGTTTTGTAATGAGAGAAATAATGGATGTGGTTGCTGGCGCGGCGTTAATGGTTAAACTTTTTGGCGGCAACTCTTCGGAAAGTGAAAAGAAAACAAAAGCGTTATCCGAATCAGTTATGGCTGGCTATATTGCTTTCCAAGCGGCTGAAACAATGCTTGGATTGGCCAGTGTTGGTTTACGGGCATTTAAAACCCAAACCGTAGCCACAACCGCTGCACTGGCAGGACAGGCGGCGGGTCAAATTGCTGTAAATGTAGCCACGAAGGCAAATCCATATATAATGGTTTTACAACTTTTGGCTGGAGCAGGAACGGCAATTTACGCTTATACTAAAGCGATGGAGGAAAGCATTCCGCCTACAGAAAAGCAATTAGATTTATTTGAAAGAATTAATAAAAGACTTTCAGATGTTAATTCTAATTATAATAATTTAGCAATGATTCAAAAGAGTAAAACCGCTGCCGACAAAATTGAAATTGACGCAAAGATAGAACAAACCAAAAAATGGATTGCGGCAGATAAAGAAATAGTGGATAGCGCAGAAACAGTTGCCAAAGGCGAACGCCAAAAAATTTCTGCGAGAATTAAATATAATGAAAAACAATTAGAAAAATATGAATCAAATAGAAGAGCAATTATAAAAACAGCAAATATGCAAGAGGTGGTTGATAATGTTACGAGCAATAAGAAAAACATTGAGATAGAAAAAAGTAAAAATGAAGCGATGCTATTTTTGATTGCAGGATTTGAAAAAAAGGCAAACGAGATTTCACAAACTATTGGATTAGATGGTGTTGCTTTAAAAAGAGCACAACTTATTTTAGAAGAAGAGGATTTAAAAGTACAAATTGAAAAACAATTTATAAGTACAGAAAAAGGAATTAAAAAAAGACAAGATGCTTACGATAAATTGCATTTGTATATTAAAGAAAAAGAACGACAAATAACTTTTGATAGTATAACTGAAATTGAAAAAAGAGCAACATTAGAAGCGGGTAAAATATTAGAAGTCGTTGGAAGACAAATGGACGCTGATAATGCATTAAAAGCCGCTCGTAATGTTAATTTTCAAACAATGGCTGACCAAGCAAGCCAAGCCAGTAATTTAATTATTGGATTTTCAAATCAAGAAACAGATGCGAGGATTCAAGGACTAAATAGTCAACTCGAAGCAATTCGTAGTCGTTATGAAATCGAAATTTTAGCCGCAGAGGGAAACGAGACTTTACAAAACGATTTGTTAAAAAGAAAAGCAGATGCGGAAGAGGTTTTGAATGCACAAATTCGCGCTGAAAAACAAAAGGCGTGGAAAGCACAACAGAAGGCGGCGTTGGTTCAAGTTGTAATTGATGGTGCAATGGCTGTTAGTAAGGTGCTCGCACAAACAGGCGCACTCGCACCTTTGGTGTTACCTTCGATTGTTGCTTTAAGTGCGGCACAATTTGCGTTAGTTGCCTCTCAAAAAATGCCAACCTTTCACACAGGCGGAACGGTAACTGAAAGCGGTGGTAAAAAAGAATTCCCAATTTTAGTAAAATCAGGGGAAACTGTAAGGACTGAACAGCAAGAAGCAAATCTTCGTGGCGGTGTTACGATTAATTTCAACAGCCCCGTTTCTGATGTTAAATTTGTTACTAATTCAATTAAAAAAATTATGCGAGATTCTGGTTTAGGTATAGACAAGGTGTTCGTGAATAACAGAAATAAATTAAGTTTAAATTAAAATGAGATTTACGCCAACAACTAAATGGAGTAATATAGTTGAAAGTCCAGCAAAGACTATTCAGTGGAAAGTTTATGCGAGAAAAGTAACAACGCTTACTGAATCTTTGACAAGCGGTACGGCGTTCACAGATGTAACTGAATATTTAAATGAGTTGCCAGGTATAAGTCAAGCGATTGAATTGCAAGCGGGTCAGTTCACTTCGGATTCGTTTTCTTTAAATTGTAAAAATATAAATTATTGGCAGGAAAATTGGTTAGGTGCTTCTGAACAGATTGAAATAAAAGTAACGAGTAATATTGGTTTTGTTTCAACTTCTTTGACAACCGACACTCCTATTTTAGCATCGGGGTTTGCGGATAAAAATTCTTTTGAATTAAATGAAGCAGAAGATAGTGTTTCGTTTTCTGTTTGGTCGTATGATGAATATGCGGATAGAATAACAGGAAAAAATTTAACTTTTCAAAAAACAAGAACGATTGAAGGAGTTTCATATTTAGTTTGCAATTTAATTTCTGGTATTTATATTCAGGAAGCGGCTCGAATGTTAAATACTCAATCGATTACTTTTAATTACGATACGGCTACTTCTGTATTTCAATTAAAATATAATGATGGAGAATATAATACATTAAGCGTTGCTACTCTTGGGACTCAAAATGTTTCTGATGAAAATAATAATATTATAACAATTTATATTTTACCTTCGGAGTTAGAAAAGTTTGAACAAAAACAGAAATTTATTTATCGAAACAAAACAGATACTCTTCCATATTTATTTTACGATAGTGCAACTTATTCTGAATTACTAACAGCGATTGCTGGGGAGATGCCAATAGTTTCAAGTTCAATTACCTCACCAACTTTTAGTCCGTACGATTCAGGTTATAGGTTGCAAACAATGGAAAATATAGCCAATACAAATGGAAACGCTTGTGCAAAAAATATTATATGGGAGGACACAAATAGTGTTTTTTGGTTTGGAATTGGAGATAAACTTTATTCTCGAAATCTTGCGGGAACTTGGGATTTAAAATGTACAATATCTATTGCGGGTGTTACGGCGGTAAGTATTAAAAAAATATGGACAGAAAAAGTAAGTTCAGGGTTTTTATATTTATTATGCGGGTCAAATGATGCAAGCAATAATTTATATTTTGTAAAAGTTACAATTTCATCGGGAAATAATACTGCGATTGACTCCACCAGATTGGATAGCATTACGGACGCGCAAAATGATTATACTAATTTCTTTTGCGATGGTTCGTCAATCTGGTATTCGAGGGGAATTAATTTCGCACAAACAATTAAATATTTAAGTTTTGCAGACGATATTGTTTATACTTCAAGCACAATTACAAGTGGTTACGATGTACAATATAATGCTTTTAGTTTTAGCACTTCGGCATATAGTTCTTATTTTATAGTTTTAACGGGCGGAGTCTACAAATTATTTCAAAGAAGCGGTACGGTTTTAAGTACAACATTGCCAGCAGTTTTTTATGATGCGGTAGTGGTTGAATCAGGTTCATATGTGTATATTTATTTTACTGTTGATGGTGCTTTGTATCTTTATACAATCGCTTCGGGCGGTGCTTCGGGAACTCTTACAACCATTTCAACAACTATAAATGCGTATGGTTTATTTAAATCAGGAACGACTCTTTATTTTTATTCGCACGGAACAAAAATAAGTTCAACTTACTATCCATTTTCATCTATTGCAAACATAGATTCAGGTGGTACTACTATTGCAAGTTTTACAAATTTAGATATTAAACTTCCTGTAGCGGATTACAAAATTAAAAATTCTAATTTGACTTATTTAACAGCGAGCAGTAGTTTTGTTTTTTTAACTCCTCTGGGAAAACTTTATCAATTTGCGACAACACATTCAAACAGAATAAATGGAATCTGGGATACTTCTGAAATGAGTATGCGAGATTGTTTGAATGAACTTTGTAGAACTTATAATTTAATTTATCTTTGTCGTTCAAATAAGACTTTAATTATTTTTTCAAGAAGTAATTCAGCGGGAGTAATTCAAACAAGCGGCGGAACTAATTTAGGCGTAACTGAAAATAATATTACAAATATTACAAAAAAGTTTGGAGACTTCGGACAAGCGACTAAAATAAAAGTAAAAAGTGGGGGTTTTACAGGCGATTACGATGGAACTAATTACGATACCTTTGATTCGGACGATGCAAAGATTGTAGAAATTTCAAGCGATTTAATTCAAACAAGTGGTGGTTATGCTTTGAGAGATTTAGCAAAACATTTTTATCCTTTTTATTCAAAAAGTTTGAATATTTTAAGTTGTAATTTTACACAATACCCAGCATTTCAATTTGAAGTGACGGACGGAGCAACTGTATCAATTCCAAACACTAAAATCGGAATTTACGGAGAGCAAAATGTTAATTGGGAAGATTGGAACACTAAATGGGATAAAAATTCAAGCGTGTGGGGTGCAGATGCTTCTATTGGTATAATTCAATCGCAAAATATAAATGAAGATGGTTCGATGGAAATGGAAATATTAATATAATGGCGAATGTATTTTTTTATTATGAAGGAATTGAGACAGCGACTTTAACTGCTTCTGGCGGTGGAGACACTGATAATTTACTCGATAGAAATCCAACTCATAAATGGACAAGTGGTTCGTTGTTGGCGCAAAGTTTAGTTATAGATTTTGGAAGTGCAAGAGCGTGCGATTCGATTGTTTTGGATGGAACTAATTGGGATAATTTAGCAGAACCCCCATTAATAATTTCGCTTTTATCTTCACCCGACAATTCAATTTGGACGAGTCGTGGCACATTCACAATCGCTTCGGGTAGTCAGATTTTAACTTTTACTTCTGCTTCCGTAAGATATTGGAAAATAAATTTTGATTCTGGATTAGCCACTTACCCACAAATCGGCAACATTATTTTAGGCGCGAAAATTGAAATGACAACTCCGTATGATTCTGGATTTTCTAAATCAAGAAAGTTTGCAACAAATAAATCCAGAGCAATAGATGGCACTTTGTATTCAAGTCAGATTTACACGGGAGCGGATAATTATAATTTTAGATTTTCAAATATTACAAATACTTTATCGGGATATTTAAATACACTTTACAATTCAGTAAGGGGTGGATTGTATCCGTTTTATTTTAACGATGTGGATAGTATATTAACATTAGTTATATTAAATAGCGATGAAAATCCAATCGAAAAGGTTGGATATAATTTAAACAACGCAGAATTAAGTTTTGAAACATTTTCAGTATTATAAAAAAGGAGAAACAAATGGCACTAACAATTATTAACGCAACTATTACTGCAACAAGTTCTGAATCATTAGCACTTGTTGGTATCGTCCCAACAGGATTGGTTTTATCAGTGGCTTTCACAGGAACAGAATTAAGTTTCACAGGAAGCACAAATGGAACTGATTTTTATGTTCTAAAAGATGAATCGGGCGGAGCGGTTACTTTACCTTTAACAGGCTCTTCTGGATATTACAATCTAAACGAAGAGCAATTTGTGAACTGTCTTTATTTGAAAATTATTAGCAATGGAACAGAAGCCTCACCAAGAGCAGTTCAATTAATTGTTAGACATTTTTAAGGAGAATAAAATGATAAATGGAATTTTAATTTTTAAAAAAATGAAAGCGGTTTGGAACAAATTACATGTGAAATGGGAAAATCTTAACATTAATTGGGAAAATATAAAATAAAAAAGTTTTAATAAAAGGAGAAATAAAATGGCAACACTTTTTGGAAAATGGGCATCAAACACCTACAAAGATATTTTGAAAATAGCATCAGCATCAGACCAAGCGGGAATCGATGCAACTTTAAGAACGGTTGAAGATGGAGATGCAACCGCGAGCGCTTTACAAATTTCAACATTAGGAGTAAAAAGTTTAGGAACATTGCAGGTAACAGGAGTTTCTACTTTAGCCGCGGTCACTGCAACATCAGGAGATTTTAGTTATATAGTTACAAGAGGTGCTCTTCCAAGTGGAACAGGTGCTAATACTGGGGTGTCGGATTTTTCTGGCGGCACCCATAGGTTATTTTCTTATGGTGCGGATGTTAGCACGAAAGGTGCGTTTACTTTTCTGCAACAAAGTTCCGACGGCTCGCTCCAAAACACTCCCATTGAAGTTCAAGCTGGTGGGAATGTGTTGTTAGCTCAAACAATTGGCAGCGTCGGCATCGGGATTGCACCGACTGCTTTTTTAACTTTGAAAGCAGGAACAGCCGCAGCAAACTCTGCGCCTCTAAAGATTACAAGTGGAGCGCTTAATACCACTGCCGAAGTAGGAGCAGTAGAATTTTTGACGGATGCCTATTATGGCACGATAACGACAGGGGCAGCAAGAAAGACATTTGCATTTTTAGAGAGCCCAACATTTACAGGAACAGTAACAGCTCCAACAATAATTTCCACAGCAGTTGTTAGATTAAAAGGATATACAGTCGCTACGCTTCCAGCGGGCACACAAGGAGGCACAGCTTTTGTAACAGATGCGACAACGCCAACTTATAATGCCGCATTGGTCGGAGGCGGGGCAGTAGTAGTGCCAGTGTTTTACAACGGAACAGCTTGGGTAAGTGCTTAAAAAATAAATTAAATAATGCAAAAGGCAAACACTATGGATATTACTAACTTTGGAACTGCGATGGTAAGTTCAGGTATCACTTTATTTCTGGCTAAATTTTTCTTTACTTGGCAATTTAAAAAAATTGAACATTTAGAAAAAGAACAAAAAGAAATAAAGGAAAATTATTTAGATAGATTTGAAAAAGTAATGGCTGGTATTGGAGAAATCAAAGAACAGATAGTTCGACTTGACGAGCGTTTTCCGAAAAGAAAAAAATGAATGAATTAGATAATATTCTAAAAGGTATATCTCAATGCGATGGCGATAACTGTCCTGTGAAAGATGATTGCTTACATTTATACTCTACAAACATAAAAGAAAAACTATTAAGTCCTTTTAATTTAATGGAAGGTGGTTGCGAGTTTTTTATCTCAAAAATGTGTACAACTGAATTAATTGATAAATTTAGTTATGAGAATTTATTGAGAGATGTGCGGTTGTTAATAAATAATTTTAAAAATAAGACGGGAAGTTAGTTATAAAGAGAGCATTTTAGATTTAAAAAAATAAAATAATGTTTAAAATCAACCGAAATTGTTTATTAAGTTAGTTATAAAAATTGTTCGTTAAGTTAATAGAAGATAAATGTCAGGTTTTATGCGTGAAAAACTTTTGTAAAAAACACTTGCTTCTTACATGAAATTTTTGTATGTTTATTCAGCAAGCCCGCTACGCCTCTGTTTCTCACAAGCGAAATTTAGTGGGCGTTTCTTTTTAAAAATATGAAAATTATAATTTTTTTATTATTGTTTACATCTTGTGCGCAGGTTAAACATATAAAATCCGATAGTTCGATAGTTAAAATAAACGAAATACCTATTGACTCGGTTGTAGTTCGTCAAAAATTAAATAAGATAGAAATGTTCTTACCTTTTGTTTGGGGAATGAGTTTTGGAATTATAATCTGGGAAGCAATTAGAAGCGATTTTTAAAAGTTGATATTGCAAATTGGAATTTCAAGTTATGAATTTTAATTTTTTAAAGGAAGATAGTTCGTTCAGTACAATGAGAGTTGCTACGATTGGAATTATAATTCTTTTTATCCCCGTTTTTGTCGTCTGTTGGAGTTATGTTTCTTTCGCTAATAAAGCGTTGGCAGATATTCCCGATGGCGTGAACTTACTTTTAACGGTAGTGCTGGGAGCAAAAGCAATTCAAAAGTTTGCAGAAAAACGAACAAAAGGTAAATTATGATTTTTGGAATGTTAAGTTTTTTATCTTTTATGGCTGGCGGGATATTTAATGCAATGATGGATAGCAAATCAGATTTAAGAGAAAAAACAATCTTGTATAATTTTTGTAAAAAAAGAGGACAGAAATATTTAGATTGGTATAATTCGGTTGGTGGTAATGCGAGATGGAATCCGTCTTATCCATCAATCCCTTTTCTAAATATATGGAGTGGCGATTTTTGGCACACTTCAAAATGGTTTATGATTTTAAGTTGGACACTCGGGGCTGTGTTTGCAAATTTAAGCGATTGGTCTTGGTTTGTGTTTTTATTCGGACATGGACTTCACGGATTTACATTTGTCTATCTTTATCATTATTTTTTTCCAACTGAACCGACAGGAAAATTTAAAGATTATTTATTAAGAATTGTTTTGTTTTGGAAAAACGCTCACAATTCCGCCAGAGGCGGATAAATCCCGTTAGGGTATAAATGAGCCAATTATGAGCCAATTACGCCATTAAGGGTATAACAAATTGAAAGACTTAATTTTTAATTTAATTTTCGTTTTAATTTTAGTTGGTGCAATTTTATTTTTTGTTGAATCCCGTCAAAATCAATATGTGAAAAACGAAAACTCGGACACTTTAATAATCCGAGATACAATTAAATTCCAAAAAATTGTAGATAGAATAGTTTTTAAAGTTGATACAATTTACCAAAAAGAAATAGATAGTGTTTATGTAAATTCAAACAATAAAGATAGTTTATTTTTATTCGTAGCAAGTCCGTTCGATACAACTCTAATTGATACTTTTGGCAGTTTAAAATTAAAATACATTCCTATAAGAAGATTATTGGAATATGATTTAAGATTAAATCCAATCGAGGTGTTGCACTATCGGACAACTGATAGCGTGTTTATAAAAGAGCGAGATTGGTATATGATTGGCGGTGCGGTGCTCGGCGGGATTATTGTTGGATTGCTTTTGAAATAGGGCTAAAAACGCAATCATTCCTCGTTCTGTATTGGTAATCCTGTGGTATTCATTTTATATTTATGAAATTCGTGAGTATCGCAAGTGTTGTAAAATTCCTGTAAAGTACTCCACGGGGATAATTCACCACTTTCCAAACCTTTTTTGTGTTTTGGGTGATTGCATTGATGGTGTGTTTTCCCGGCAATTTTAAATGCTGAACTTGCGTGTTTACAGTTATAACATTTAGGTTTCTTGTTTTTTGTGGTATTCATTATTGTTCTTTCTTTGATTTTTTCTTTTTTATCTTTTCTTTTAAATATTCCTTTACTCTTTTTAACAAGTCTGATTCCTTTATTCTTTTTAACACCTCTATCCATTTATTCTATAATTTCAATTTTCAAAGCTTTTATTATTTCGTCTCTTTGTGTGATTTTAATTATCGCTTTGTATAAATCCGCTTCGGATAAATTCGCTTTGTATAAATTCGCTTTGGATAAATTCGCTTTGTATAAATTCGCTTTGTATAAATCCGCTTTGGATAAATCCGCTTTGGATAAATTCGCTTCGGATAAACTCGCTTCGGATAAATCTGCTTCGGATAAATTCGCTTTGTATAAATTCGCTTCGGATAAATCCGCTTTGTATAAATCCGCTTTGGATAAATTCGATTTGGATTTTTCAACGGCTTCTCTTAAATTATTATATTCTCCTTCTATAATAATTTCATCTGTGAAACGATTTTTAATTTGTATTTTCATATTTTTTCTCCTTTATTTTTCATTAAAACAAATATGCCAGCCGACAAGTATTAAATCTGCTTCGTTTTTTTTGTTT
>CAYIXI010000019.1:0-32167 GCA_964367235.1 uncultured Chitinophagaceae bacterium
GCACCCATGGCTCAATTGGTAGAGCAACTGACTCTTAATCAGTGGGTTCCAGGTTCAAGTCCTGGTGGGTGCACGCTTATTTGAAATGCCCCAAAATTGGGGTATTTTGTTTTAAGGTATTGATTTTATTAAAAAAAGTTTTATATTTGAATGATTAATGAGCGGAAGCAAAAGATTTTGTTAAAGTGTTTGCCTTAACATGTTGTTAAAATTTAGTTTGATGCAACATTAAAAAATTAAAAATATGAAATTAACAAAAACCATTTCAATATTATTTTTATCATTTTTTGTAATGACAATGAAATCTATTTCACAAGATGAAGTAGAATCAACATCGGAGCAAAAAATCGAAACTCCTGAATTTGAAAATTCAAGGCTCATTTCAATTTTTCCAAAATTTGATATAGCATTAGACAGTGCATTATCAAATTTACCAGAAGAATCAAAATCTCTTGATCCAAATATTAGAAATTTATTGCTATACAAATTAAAAGTTCGTTGGCCGTTTAAAGAGGAATTGCGTTTTTCTGACATCCAATTTCTTTCAGCATATTTTGAACAAAAAATAAAAACTAATTTTGCAAAAAATCCTCGCTTCTTTTTTTCAAGTGGGCAAGATTTAAAAACTCTCACTTTTCGTGCTACAGATAGTACGCTTCAAGTTAAAAACACATTAACTGAAACGGAATTAAAAGAATATGCTGCTGAGCGTAGAATTGATGCCACTATTAGCGCTGAAGTTTTAATTACTCCAAATCAACTTGTAATATTTGTAAATGTAAATGATTTAAACAGCGTAACTGTTTGGAGTCGTGAATTTAAATCTCAATATCGAGCATTACCGGTGGATTATGAAAAAGATTTAATCCAACAATATGCGCTTAAAAAGTTTACTGGTTTAGTTGAAAATTATACTACAATCGCTTTTCAATCTGCAACTGTTTGGAGAATGGATCAAAAAGATTCGATTGGATCAATGCCATTTATTGCTTTAGGTTATCGTTTTAATGAAGTTGCAACAGTTGTTGATTTTTTAAAATTTAATGTTGACACTAAATTAATTTCTACTTTTAAATTTGGCACTATGGGATTAACTGTTATGCCAGGTTTTTCATTTGAATTAATTGGAAACGAAACAGTTGGACCCGGTATTGTATTACTTGATGTCAACGGTGGAATGTATCTGTCATTTAAAGGCCAAATGGGATATGTTTATGGTGGAGGGTTGACTGCGAGAATAAGTAGAAATTTAGGATTTAGTTTGTATTGGAATTATATCCCAGTAAGAAATACTGTCAAATGGGATTTGGGTGGTCCTGCTTTTGGAATGCAAGTATTTTTTGTTAATTAATAAGGAATGATAAAATGAAGAAAAAAATATTATTTCTAATTTTAGTTTTCACTTCGCAAAATATTTTTTCACAAGATGAAAAAACAGATAGTGAAAAAACAATTCCAAAAGATAATCAAACCCAATCTGCACCAGCAACAGTAAGACTAAACACACCAACATTAAATATGGATGTTTTATTAGATTTGTATAACAAAGATATAGATTTTATTGTTGACTACACTGGCAAATCTTTTACAAAACCAAAAGGAGTGAATAAAGGAAAAATTCCAACAGGCGTTGATGAAGATGGAGATGGAATAATTGATGAAAAACCAAAAAGATCATCAGTTGATGAAATTGAGGATCCTAAAAAAATTCGTGAAGAAGATTTAGCTGGTGAAATTTCAGACATCATTGATACTGCAAAAATTAATAGAAAAGGTTTACGAACAGGTTCATCATACTCAAAAGAAGATGCCGATTACAATAAAGCATTATACAATTTACAAAACTCTCAAAATTTATTTTCTCGACGAAAATATATGGAAGCACTAACTGAAATTGATAAATCAATAATTGCTGCGCCCAATTTGGCTTTGGCTCATTCCGTTAGAGGTTCGATTCTTTTTATGTTAAAAAGAAAAGATGAAGCAAAGACAAGTTGGGAAAGAGCATTGGAACTCGATCCATCGATGGATAATGTTCGCGCAATTTTATATCGAATGAATTAGGATAGGAAAAATATGGTAACAACATTATTAGGATATGTATTCTTTTTAATTGCCGCATACGCACTTTTAATTATTGGTGTTGATGTGCATACTGCAGAGCAACTTCAGCAAATTATTCCAGTGGCTTTAAGAAGTTACATTCATATTCCAGGTTTTGTATTTGTTATGTTTGGAATAATGGCCTCAATGTTTATTAGTTATAATTTTAGAGATATGATTAGTGGTATAAAAGCATTGTATTTCGTTTTTATTGGAAACAAAATTGATTTTTCTGTTTATCTCGAATCAATTAAAGATATTGCCCAATACACAAATACCCACGATGTTGAATCGCTTGAAGAATATGCAAATCAAATTAAATATCCTTTTTTGCGTGATGGACTTTTATTACTTGTCAACGGTTACAAAAAAGATGAGGTAAGAGAAATTCTAAATGCAAGAATTGAAAATGAAATGCAACGAGAACAAGGTGATGTCAATTTTTTCAAATCTTGTGTTGCTTATGCGCCAGGTTGGGGAATGTTAGGAACTACTATCGGACTAATTCAAATGTTCTCTGCAAAAATTGATGCGGCTAGTGGATTTGGTCCGATACTAAACGGACTTGCTGTTGCTTTTACAACAACTTTGTACGGATTGTTTTTTATGAATTTTGTTTTCCAACCGATTGTTGATAAAATTAAACAAAGAACAGAAGAAGAAGTTTTAATGAAATCGATGATAGTTGATGGATTGTGTATGATTCGAGAAAAAAAACATCCAATTTATATTCAAGATAAACTTTCATCATTTATGCCTGGTAAACGATCGCTTAGTTTACCAAAAGTTGCACAATTATCAACTTAAAAAATAAATGGCGCTACATAAAAAACACGAAGAAGAATCAGAAAAACATTGGCAGGTTAGTTACATCGATTTATTAACTGCGCTACTTGCAACATTCGTTTTGTTATTAGCATTATCAGTTCCCGATCAAAATAAATTAGATAATTTTGTATCTTCGATGGAACAGAATAAAAAGAAACAAAGTTTAGGCTCTTTATCAAAAGAATTATCAAATGTAATTTCAAGTACACCAGGATTAAAAGGTCAAATAAAAGTTGTAATGACTGAAAATGGAATTGAATTAAGATTCGGAAGTAATTTACTTTTTAAACCTGGGGAAGCGACATTAAAACCTGAAGGTTACGAAGCTATTTATAGGATTGGTCAAATACTTTCGTATTTTGTGAAAGCACGCGACGCATTTTTAGCTGTTGAAGGACACACTGATGATACAAGATTACGCACAACTGAAAAATTTTTATCAAATTGGGAATTGTCAAGCACTCGTGCGACAGAGGTTTTACATTTTTTACAGGATACAGTTATGATTGATGGATTCAGACTTTCAACAACAGGATTTGCAGAAGCTCGTCCGACAAATAAAAAAGTTGATTCTCTTAAAATTGTTGAAACAGAAGAAGCTCGTATTCTTCTTGAAGAAGCGCGCAACGATAACAGACGAGTAGTTATTAGAATTTATTATTACAGGCCAACAGCATGAACTTCACCTCAAAAATTTTCGGTGAAAATATGAAAAGACTAACAGCAAATATATTTTTACTATTTATAATTTCTTCTTTTGCTTTTTCTTTTGATGTCGATGTTGACAGACAAAAAAAAGAGAGGGAAATTGCAGATAGAATTAGTAGCGAAATTCGTCGCAATTTTTTTGACATTCGTTTTTTAGTTAATGTCGAAATTACAATTGACGATGAATCCCTTTCTGCTGATGAAGAAATTCCACAAGATTTAATGTTGCCCGGCGTAACAGGTTTTCAAAGTTCAAAATCTTCCACAAAAGAAAATTTAAAAATCACACTTATTACAGTAAAAATTTTAGTAGATAAATCAATTAGTAATGATGATGAGAATTTACTAAAACTAATTTCAATGCATGCTGGCAAATTAAGTGAATCTCGTGGTGATGTTGTTGATGTTCAAAGAATGAATTTCCCTGATTTAAAAAATAAGCAAAATGAACAATTTCAAAAAGACTTAGACTTTATTCAAAGAGGATACAGACAACTTGATTCGATGAGAAGTGATGAACAAAGAAAACAAGTTGATGACTTAAGAAAAAAAGCTGACGAAATGCAAAAAAGTTTATCTTTCCGCGATACACTTTTAGCAAGCGATAGCCGTAGAATTTTGGATAATTTGCAATATCAATTAAACAAAGCGGATTCGTTATTAAGAGTTGAACAAGATAAACGCATTGCGAATTTAGAATCTTCGATGGAGAAAAAAGGAATTGATCCGCTTGTTTGGGGATTAGTTGGTCTTTCAACAATTTTACTTTTGATTCTTTTAATTTTATTATTTGCACTTTTATCGAAAAAAAGAAAAGAAGAATCTCAGGTTCAGGAATATCAGCAACAACTTGATCCATATTCGCAACAGGGCGCATTGACTGCAGGAGAGGAAGGAGCCAATACTCAAACATCTCTTGAAGAAACAATTAATGAAATGAATGAAAATGCTGAATACGATAAAATTCGTTCAACAATGATTGCGGCTTCGGCTGGTGAATCAAATAATATTTCATATGTTATAAAAGATTTAATGAAAGATCCTGCGCAAAGAGAAAATTTATTGTTGATTGTAAATCAGCTCGGCGGAACACTTATGCAAGTTTTGAAAGATTATTTTACAATGGAAGAAATGAAATCTTTACAAGATTTGTATTTAGAAAAAACTGATAAAGGAATTACAGAAAAGAAAGAAGCATTGCAATATTTGCAATCTCAATTAAATATTAAAAGATTTGCAGAAGCAAGAAATACAAAACAAAATCCTTTTGGATTTTTAGAAAAACTTAGCGAACCACAACTTTATTTATTAATAAAAGATGAACCAGCTGGAATTATTGCAATAATAATTTCGCAGTTGCCATCGGCACTTGCAAGTTCGTTAATAAAAAGTCTTTCAACTTCGCAACAAGGAGAAGTTGCATTAGAACTCGGAAAACTTAAACGAATGACATCGGATGCGTATGTTTCGGTCGCAAAACAATTAGCAACCAAAGCCGCAACAATTCCTGTTATCAATAATGTACAAATGCAGGGTTCGGATATGTTGCTTGATATTTTTGATAACCTCGACGAGAACACAGAAGAATCAATTATTGAATTTATTAAAACTGTAAATTTGGATTTGTTCAAAGAAATCTCGTCGCAAAGAGTTGGTTTTGGCGCATTGCATTTACTTGATGATAAATTATTGCGACAACTTATCAAAGATATTGAAAACGAAGAAATTGCAATTGCTCTTAAAAATGCTTCAGAAGAAGTTCTTGAAAAGTTTTATTCAGTTTTACCAACAAAACAGCGTACAATGCTTGAAGATAAAATTGCCGGCATTAAAAAGGTAAAACCTGATGAAGAATTAAAAGCTCGCAGAAAAATTACGAGAATGATTCGCACTTATGTGAAGAGTGGACTTGGAACTTTGGAAGGTTTACAAGAATCTCAATCAACTGAAGAAGTTATTAATGAAGAAGAAATTATAACTGAAGAAAATATTGAGACAATTGAAAACACAACAGAAGAAACAAATGAAACTACCACAGAGGAAAATCCTCCTGAAAAATCTTAATGAGAAATATTTATTAAAACATAGAGCACCTTTTGGTGCTTTTTGTTTTTTGAAATAAGTTATAAATGACAAATAGATTGCTGATTGAAAATTTAAAAGATAGTAAAATATATTTTGATATTTCATATTTTGAATTAATAGAGTTTGAAGGAAAAGATTGTTTGGATTTTCTTCAACGACTAACGACAAATGATTGTAGAGGATTATCGGGAAACAATTCTATTGAAACATGCTTAGTTGATGAAAAGGGAAGAATGATTGACTTGCTACATCTTTTTAAATGTGAAGGTAAAATATTTTCAATAGTTAGTCCGAGTTCTAAAGAAAGAGTTACAAATTGGTTAAATAAATTTCATATAACTGAAGATATGTCGATTAGTAATATTGAATCGAATTACAAAATATATTTGTTGCCAAATAATTTGAATAAATATGAATTTAATTTGCCGACTGTAAATAATCATTTTCATAATTATCAAATTATTATTTCATTTGGCAATAAAGATTGTGAAAATATTTTAAACGAAAATGGATTATCTAAAACTGATGAATCAATTTATAATTTATTTTTAATTGAAAATGGAATTCCAATATATCCGACAGAAATAAATAACAATTATACACCGCTTGATATAAATTTAAAACATGCAGTCTCAACTACTAAAGGATGTTATTTAGGACAAGAAGTTTTAGCGAGATTGGATACATACGATAAAATTAAATTTAACTTATTAAAAATTTCTTCAGAATTTGAAATGGGAAATAAGATTTATTTTGGGAACGAAGAAGTTGGCGAAATAACTCGAATTTATAAAAATAATACGATGAGTTTAGCTTTAGCAGTAATCAAAAATAAATATTTAAAAAACGAATTGAATTTCGAGAATCATAAATTAGTAAAAATCGAACAAATATTTTAGGATAATTATTATGAAAAAACTTGAAAAATCTCCAAAAGCATATAAAAATCTACCTTTTTTGCACTCAAAAGGCGCAAGAGGAATCAGAATTTTATCGGAGTTTTATGAGCCATTAAGCAGATTTGAACATTTTAAAATTAAAGGAACAATTGTTGTTTTTGGTTCAGCAAGAATTAAATCGCCACAAGATGCGAGAAGAGATTTTATGAAATTGCAAAATCAATCAACCAAAATAAAATCAACTTTAAAATTTAAAAAAGAATTTGAGAAAGCAAAAGTAGCAATCAAACTTTCAAAATATTATAAAGAAGCGGTTGAACTTTCTCGGCTTTTAACTTTATGGTCTAATAAATTAAAAGAACCAAATCATTTTACAATTTGTACTGGCGGCGGACCTGGAATTATGGAAGCGGCAAACAAAGGTGCGTATTTAGGAAAAGGAAAAAACATTGGATTAAATATTAGTTTGCCATTTGAACAATTTCCAAATCCATATATTACTCCAGAATTAAATTTTGAATTTCATTATTTTTTTATGAGAAAATTTTGGTTTATGTATTTAGGAAAAGCGTTGATTGCGTTTCCAGGAGGATTTGGAACTTTCGATGAGTTGATGGAATTGTTGACATTAATGCAAACATCAAAAATTAAAAAGAAGATTACGGTAATTTTATATGGAAAAGAATATTGGGACGATGTTGTTAATATGAAAAAATTAGTTGAGTACGGAATGATTTCGGAAGAGGATTTAAATCTTTTTCAATATGCAAGTACTCCAAAAGATGCATTTAATATTTTAAAAAAAGAATTACTAATAAATTATCCATTAGAAACAGCAAGTCAAAACAATGGGATATGAATCTGAAATACGCGCATTATTAATTTTGCTCGACGATCCAGATGAGTCAATTTATTTATCTGTAAAAAATAGATTGGAAGAAGAAAGTGTCGATGCACTTCCTTTTTTTAGTGAGTTTTACAATGAAGCAGTTAATAAATTAAGATATGATGAGATTGAGGCTAAAATTATATTTAAAGAAATTTTTAATTATTTAAACTATATAAAAGAAAATCATATTGAGTTTCCAATTGAGGAATTTTGTTTCAAAATATCTAAAGTAACTTTTCCATTTGAGGATTCAAGCAAACATCTCGACCAACTAAACCAGATTGCAATCAAATTAAAAGAGAGATTATCATTATTAGATGACCCAATTGAAATCATAAAAAAAGTAAATGAATATATCTTTGATGAATTAAAAATGGAAGGAAACATCGATAATTATTTTGAAGTTGAAAATAATTATATTACAAAACTTCTTGAAAGAAAAAAAGCTAATCCAATTACTTTATCACTTTTATATATTTTTATTTGTCAAAGGTTAAACATTCCTGTAAAAGGAATCGGATTGCCCGGGCATTTCATCGTTTCGTATCAATTTAATGAAAATCAAATATTTATCGACACATTTAATCGTGGAAAATTTTTAACGAAAGATGAGTGCCGAGAATATGTTATAAAATCTGGTTATACTTTTACTGAAAATCTTTTACTTCCGCAATCAAACATAAAAATTGCAGAAAGAATTTTAAATAATTTAACTTATTACTTTGAGAAAATTGAAAATAAATTCAAATCGCAAATGTGTATAAAATGTATTGAAATAATAAATCAATTTGATTAAATTGCAGTTGGCAATGGGGGTGTAATGGCTTCGACGGAGTATGTGATGGTTAGACAAAAGCATATCGTGCTTCCGAATGCACGAAAATATCTCGGAAAAAACATAAGTGCAAATTACAATTACGCACTAGCTGCTTAAAAAATAAGTAGCTCGTTTTTAAAAATGATTTCTGATAGTTTTTAAAGGCGACGACTTTATCAGGATAGTTTCGGTTTATGAGAAGGAAATCGAAATGAAATTAAACTTCTATCGTTTTGCGATAGGTGTCCAATTCGAATCGCAAGATTAAATAAAAAATATGGACTGAGTATGGAGAAAGTCTAATGGTTAATATTTCGGACCGGGGTTCGACTCCCCGCACCTCCACAATTTATACCGCCAAACAAGGAATGGATTTATTTGAGCAGTCATAATTTAGTAACATTTTTTAAAATAATATTTCTATCTGTTTTGATATTTTCAACTGAAATATTATTCTCTCAAATAGATTCGGTTGAAATAAAAGACTCCACAAACTTTTATAAATGGCGACAACACAGATTTAAACCTGAGATTCAATTTCAAACAGATCAAAAAATAAATAATTACAAATTTGACAACAAATCAAATTTTAATTTAAAAGATAAATCTAAACTTAAAAAAAGTGGAATGATATTTAGAGGAGTTTCACTTTCAACTTCAAGCGATTTATCACTTCAATCTGGTTTTAGATTGGATCTTTCTGGAAAAGCATCGGATGATATTTATTTAACAGCGGCGCTGACTGACCAAAATAGTATTTTGTCAAATCAAGGATCGACACAAAAACTTAGAGAGGTTGATAATGTATTTATAAATGTAAAATCTGAAAATATAAATTCTACACTTGGTGATTTTGTTTTTGAGAATAAAAATATTTTCAACAGTAAAATATCAAGAAAGATTCAGGGAATTCAGCTTAATTATTTTTCAAAAAATGATGACAAATATTTTAGTGATATAAATATTGCGATTGGTTCGACAAAAGGAAAATATCACTCTCAAGAAATTATTGGAGTTGAAAATCTACAGGGACCGTATAAATTGTATGGAAAAAATGGAGAGAGAAGTATAATTATAATTTCTGGAAGCGAAAATATTTACCTCGATGGAAAAATAATTATGCGCGGTCAGTCGAACGATTATGTGATTGATTACTCCAACGGAGAGATAATATTTTCGTATAAAAATATTATTACGAAACACACCAGAATTACGGTCGATTTTGAGTATAACGATTTATCGTACATCAGAAATCTTTACAATATTTCATTTACTAATTCGTTTATAAAAAATAAATTAATTTTGCAGACTTCATATTTAACAGAAAGCGATGATGAAAATAATTTTGTCCAACAATCAATTACTGAAAACGATAAAAACGATTTCAAAAATTTAGAAGGCAACAGACTTGTAAAATCTTCCGTCAAATATGTTGGGATTGATACAACTACAAAAATTGGAATTGGTAATTATGAAACAAGAGATACAACTATCAATAATAATACTTATAAGTTTTATAAATTTAATGTTGGCTCGGTTAATTCTCTGTACAATATTAATTTTAATTATGTTGGAGTAAACAAAGGATACTATAAACGAAATAATTATGGAAATTACGAGTTCGCAAGTTTAGGAAAAGGGGATTATGATACTCTTTATTTTATAAATGCACCGCAGAAAAATAGCATATTAAATTTATCTGCGAAATATAAAATAAATGATAAAACAAATATCAATTACGATTTACAATTAAACTCATTTCAGCAAAATAGTTTCCAAAATAAATATTTAAATAGAAACAATTCTAATTTCAATTTTGATTATACAAATGATTTTAATTTATATAAAGTTGAAACAATTAATTTTAATTTAAAGTATCGATTTAGAAATTTGAATAAACAATTTAATGAATTTGATAGAGTAGTTGAAGTTGAGCATAATAGAAATTGGGGAATTGATTCCACCACTACATTTGCAATTCAAAAAGAAATTGAACAGGAATTAAATGTTAATATTTTCAAAAACAATTTGTTCAAACTGAATTTAGATGCTGGAGTAAATTCATTTTCGAATAATAATTCAGCCGAAAGAAGTAAAATAGAATTTGATATTTTAGATTCATTAGGCGACAAGATTAGTTTTATTACTGAACAAATAATTAATAATGATAAAATATTGAGTTTGAATAATAATTGGAATAAAAATAGTATTAGTACGAAATATAATTATTCTAAATTCACATCTGTAATTGAATATTTTAATGAAAAGAGAGAATTAAAAAACATTAATTATAGCGATAGTTTATATTTTGGAAGTTTCAATTTTAATCAAATCAAAACTTCTTTTAATTATTTACTAAATAATAATATTAATTTTAAAATTGGCTATGAAAATAGAACTGATTATCTCCCAACGAGAACTAATTTTAGCAAGTATTTTAGCGCCGATAATTACGAATTTCAATCGGTATTTAATACAAGTTCAAATTTCAGCGGATTAATTTCATTAAAAAATCGTTCGGGGAAATATTTCCAAACTAACACAATTGAAAATGCATATTTCATTCGTACTGAATTAAACAAAAAAGATTTAAATCGTATTTACGAAATAAATGTTTTGCAAGAATTATCAACTGAAAAAATACCGCTACGAGAAAAAATATTTTATCAAGTTAGGCGAGGAGATGGAGCGTATGAATGGATTGATGGAAATGCAAATGGAAGAGTTGATTTAAACGATGAAATGGATTTTAGATTAAATCGTTATGATGGAAATTATAATATTACGACTATTGCAACTGATAAATTTGAACCAATATCATCTTTTAAGTCGACATATCGATTAACATTTAGTAAAAATATATGGAGTAAAATATTTTTAGAACCAATTCCAATTATTTCTAACTTATCAAGTGAAACTATTTTAAAGTATGATATGCAATCAAAATCTTTTGATAGAAAATATTTCACTAATAATTTTAATATCAATGAAATACTATTTGCAAATTATTATCTGCAACAAGATTTGCATCTTTTTGAAAATAATCCCGACTACAATTTTAGATTCCGTGTAATTGATAAGAAAACAAAAAATACAATTATTAATGGAAGCGAAATAAATCTGTACAATGAATATAGTTTGAAAACGAGAATTGCAACCTCCCAAAAACAAAAACATGAAATAAATATCTTAAATAAAAATCAAATCGCAAATTCTATTTATTCATTCAAAGATAAAAATATTACTCTTAATGAATTAAATTACGATTACTCTGAATCAATTGATTTAAATTTAGAATATGGTTTATTAATTGGATATGCATTTGGAGAAAATGAATTTAATTCTTCAACGACATCTATTGAGAAAAACAATCAAGCCATTAGATTAACTCGATATTTTGATTTGAAAAGTCAATTGAGATTAATCTTAACTCGCGAAGAAAATCTTATTTCAACTTTAAATAATATTCCATCAATTTTAATTTACGAAATAACAGAGGGTAAAAATCTTGGCATTTCTTATATTTTTCAAATCAGTTTCGATTCACAAATAAATGAATTTATTCAAATGCAGATACAATATTCATCTCGCAAAGAACCGACAAATCGAATTTATCATAATTTTATCGGCAATATTAAAGCATTATTTTAAATATAATTCTTGCAAAAAGAAGAAAATAAACTTATATTTGTGCAGTTAAAGTCCCGCCTCTGCGGGACTTTTTTTTGATAATTAATTTTTAAAACGAATTTTTAACATTTTGGAGTTTATATGAATCACGATATAGTTGAATCATTTACATATTTAGTTCGCGAAAGAGGAATCGATAAAGATATTCTTCTTAATTCTGTTGAAGATATTTTTGGAATGATGGTAAAGAAAAAATATGGTAACGATTCGAAATATGAAATTGTTGTAAATATGGATAAAGGCGATATTGAAATTTATCTTGAAAAAGAAATTGTCAGCGAAGTCATTACTCCTGAAACACAAATTGATGTTGAAACTGCAAGAGCTAAATCTGGCGAAGAATTATCGGTTGGAGAAGATTATGTTGAAATTATTCCTATCGAAAATTTCGGAAGAAAACTTGTTGCGCTTGCAAAACAAAATTTTATTCAGCGAATTAAAGAAATTGAACGCGATGTACAGTACAACGAATATTCTCAAATGATTGGTGAAATTGTTGTCGGTGAAGTTTATCAAATTCGCTACAACGATATTATTATTTCTCACAACAAAAACGAATTATTGTTGCCGCGAGGCGAGCAAATTGTAAAAGAAAAATATAAAAAAGGCGATACAGTTCGTGGAGTAGTTAAGGAAGTTAGAAAAGGAACAGGCGGATTATCTGTAATTATTTCTCGATCTGATAATCAATTTATGGCAAGATTATTTGAAATTGAAATTCCAGAGGTCTATGATGGAATTATCGAAATAAAAGGAATCGCGCGAGATCCCGGTGAGAGAGCAAAAGTTGCAGTTATTTCTCACAATGATAGAATTGATGCAGTTGGTGCTTGCGTTGGAATGAAAGGTGTAAGAATTCATTCCATCGTTAGAGAACTTTGTAATGAAAATATTGATGTTGTAAATTATTCTGCGGATATTTCTCAATATATTGTTCGTGCACTTGCGCCAGCAAAAATTAAAGAAATCACTGTCGACCAAGAAAATAAACGAGCATCAATTCTTGTTGCCGAAGATCAAGCATCATTAGCAATTGGTCGTGGTGGACAAAATGTTCGTCTCGCTACAAAATTAACTGGATATGAAATCGCAGTTATTCGTGAAGAAGAAGAATACGATGTTGATTTGGAAGAATATCAAACTGAACTTGGTGTTGAAATTTTAGAAAGATTACTCGAAGCAGATTACAAATCTGCAAAAGATGTTTTGGAAGCAAACATTGATGATATTTGCAAAAAAACTGAAATTGAAAAAGAAAAAGTTGAGCAAATAATTGAAATTATAAGAAAAGGTTACGAAGAAGCTGAAAATGAAGTTGATGAAAACAAACCAGCTGAATAATTTAAAATAATAAAAATGTCTGAAGAATTAATTAAATCTGTAAAAATATATAAACTTGCTAAAGAGTTAAATCTCACAAGCGATACTTTGATTGAATACCTAACAAGAAAAGGGCATTCAATCAAAAATCACATGTCAACTCTTGATAATGATATGTTGAGAGATGTTCTTGCGCATTTTAAAAAAGATAAAGAAACTGCCGAAAGACATAATAGAAAAGTTACAGAATTTAAAGAAACAAAAAAGAAAAGTGTTGAACATAAAAAAGAAGAAGTCAAAGTAAAAGTTGTAGAAGTAAAAAAGGAAATTGAACCAGTAATTATTCCAGAAAAAAAAGAATCTGAAATTATTGTTGAAACTCCAAAAGTTGAAGAAGTAAAAAAAGTAATTGAACCTGTAATTACTCCAAAGAAAAAAGAACCGGAAGTTATTGTTGAATCTCCAAAAGTTAAAGAAGTAAAAAAAGAAATTGAACCTGTTGCAACTAAACCTGTAAAAATAGTTGAACATCTTTCAGCACTTGAATCTGCAAAAAGAATTAGAAAATTTGGTTTGACTATAAAAGGGAAAATAGAATTAGTACCTGAAAAACCAACTCCAAAGATTTCTGATAAACCAACAACTCCAAGTATTAGCTCGAAGAAAAAGAAAAAAATAATTCTTCATAAAACAAAATCTGATGTTGTAACTGATGATAAAGATAAATCTCCAAAGTTAAAGAAGAAGAAATCTTCACGCAGTGGATCATTTTCAGATGTTGATGTTAAAGAAGCGATTAAAAGAACGCTAAATGAATCTGATGAAAATAGTCTTGCAGTTAGATCGCAAATTAAAAAGAAAAAAAAGAAAGAACGCGAAGAAGAAATAGCAAAGGATTTAGAAGAATCAAAACAGGATGATAAAATAATTCAAGTAACTGAATTTGTTACTGTTGGTGAATTAGCAAATTTAATGAAGGTTACTGCAACTGAAGTAATTTCAAAATGTTTTGGTTTGGGAATGATGGTCTCAATCAACCAACGATTGGACAAAGATAATATTGTACTTGTTGCAGATGAATTTGGTTTTGAAATTCGTTTTCAAGAAGAATTTACCGTTGATGCACTTCAAGATATTGTTGACGCTGAAGAAACCCTGCAACCACGCCCGCCAATTGTAACGATTATGGGGCATGTTGATCACGGAAAAACTTCTCTGCTTGATTATATCAGACAGGCAAATGTTGTTGCTGGAGAATCTGGTGGAATCACACAACACATCGGAGCGTATGAAGTAACAACTGACGATAATAAAAAAATAACTTTTCTCGATACTCCGGGACATGAAGCGTTTACTGCAATGCGTGCGCGTGGTGCGCAATTAACTGACATTGTTGTTTTAGTCGTTGCTGCTGAGGATAGTGTTATGCCACAAACTATTGAAGCAATCAATCACGCAAAAGCCGCAAATGTTCCAATTGTAATTGCAATAAATAAAATTGATAAAGCAGATGCAAATCCAGAAAGAATTAAACAGCAACTTTCCGATCATGGAGTTTTGATTGAAGAGTGGGGTGGAAAATATCAATCAGTTGAACTATCTGCGCGAACTGGAAAAAATGTTGACTTGTTATTAGAAAAAATTTTACTCGAAGCAGATGTTTTAAATTTAAAATCTAATCCAGATAGAAAAGCAAAGTGCGTTGTTGTCGAAGCAAAATTGGATAAAGGTAGAGGAGTAACAACAACAATTCTTGTTCAAAAAGGAACTTTGAAAATTGGTGATTCTTTTATGGCAGGAATTTATAGTGGAAGAGTTAAAGCGATGTATAACGAAAGAGGTGGAAAAGTAGAATTTGCTGGTCCATCAACTCCTGTGCAAGTTTTAGGTTTCGATGGAATTCCTTCTGCTGGAGATTTATTAGTTGTTTTAGATTCTGAAAAAACTGCAAGAGAAATTAGTTTAAAGAGACAACAATTAAAAAGAGAACAAGATTTCCGACAAATTAATTTTGTAACACTTGAAGATATTTCAAAACAAATTAAATCTGGAAAAAGTTTAAGAGATCTTGCGATACTTATAAAAGCCGATACTGATGGATCTGTTGAAGCGTTGACTGGTTCGCTTTTAAAACTTTCAACCGATGAAGTTAAAATTATTATTATTCACAAAGGTGTCGGTCAAATTACCGAAAGTGATGTTTTGCTTGCCGCTGCCTCGCAAGCAATAATTATTGGTTTTCATGTGCGACCGAATTTAAATGCGCGTAAACTTGCTGAAAAAGAAAAAGTGGAAATCCGTCATTACACCATTATTTACGACACAATTAACGATATTAAAAACGCGCTTGAAGGATTGCTTGAACCAACTCAGGTTGAAAAAGTAAAAGCAACAATTGAAGTCCGCGATATTTTTAAAGTTCCAAAAGTTGGAGTTATTGCCGGTTGTTATATTTTAGATGGATCTGTTTCTCGAAATAATAAAGTTAGATTACTTCGCGAAGGAGAAGTTTTATTTAATGGCACACTTTCATCTTTGAAAAGATTTAAAGATGATGTTAAAGAAGTTCAACAAAATTATGAATGTGGAATTGGATTAAATAATTACAATGATATAAAAGTTGGCGACATTATTGAAGCTTATGTAATTGAGGAAATCAAAAGAGTATTGTAATGTCAATTAGAACTGAAAAAGTTGCATCACTTATTAAAGAAGAAATTGGAACAATTTTAAATAATGAGTTTAGTGGTTCTCAATATGGATTTATAACTGTGACTGAAGTTAAAATGTCTCCAGATTTAAAAATTGCAAAAATTTATGTTACAATTTTCGGTGACGAAATAAAAGAAAAAGAAACTTTTACTGAATTAAAAAATAATAAATGGAAAGTTCGTTCCTCGCTTGCGGCGCATTTAAAACTTAAATATGTACCAGAGATACAATTTTACATTGATGAAACTTTTAAAAATGTAAATAGAATTGAATCATTAATTCGTTCGATAAATAAAAATGATGCTTGATAGAAATACAATTGCAACTAATTTAAATTTAAATTTTGATGAAGGCGTATCAATTTTAATGACAAAGCCAATTGATATGACTTCGTTCAGATTAGTTTCATCAATTAGAAATATTTCTAAAACGAAAAAAGTTGGTCACGCTGGAACTCTTGACCCTAAGGCAACTGGACTAATGATTTTGTGTACGGGTAAATCTACAAAAAGTATTTCTACTTTTGTTGAACAAACAAAAGAGTACGAAGGTAGTTTTGAAATTGGCGCAAGAACTTCGAGTTATGATGTTGAAACTGAAATAATTGAAAAAAAAGATTTTTCCATTATTACGGAAAATGATATTAATGAAATTGCAAAAACTTTTATTGGAAGAACTGAGCAAATTCCTCCAATGTACTCTGCAATTAAAATTAAAGGAAAACCCCTTTATAAATTGGCCAGAAAAGGTGTTGAAGTTGAAAGAATGCCAAGAGAAATTTTTATTTATAGTTTTGAAATTCTAAAATGCGAATTGCCTATTGTTCATTTCAGACTTGTTTGCTCAAAGGGAACTTATGTTCGTTCGCTTGTTAATGATATTGGTGTAAAATTGAATGTTGGAGCATATTTAAAATCTTTATCGCGAACAAAAATTGGAAATTATAATTTAAATGATGCTTTAACTTTAGATGACATCCGACAATATTTTAATGTAAATAAATCGTAAGTGAAAATAATATACTCACAAAATGAAACTATAAATCTTGAAAGTTCAATTTTAACAATTGGAACTTTTGATGGTGTACATTATGCTCATCAATCTTTAATCAAAGAAACTGTTGAGCGAGCTAAATTATTTAATACTAAAAGTGTAATTGTTACTTTTCATCCTCATCCAAAACATATTGTTTCAACAAATCTTTCTTTGGAATTGTTGACAAATATAAATGAGAAAATATCTTTTTTTGAAAAACTTAATGTTGATTATTTGTACATCGTAAATTTCACACAAGAGTTTTCGAAATTATCTTATCAAGATTTTGTCTCTGATTATATTGTTAAGAATTTTCATCCGATTGAAATAATTGTAGGATATAATTACGGATTTGGAAAAGATAGATCAGCTGGAACAAATGAACTTGAAATTTTAGGTAAACAATTTTCTTTTAATGTGAAAATTAGCAATCAAATTAAAATTGATGATTCTCCAATAAGTAGTACTTATGTTAGAAAATTATTATCAAATGGAAATATTGAAGATGCTAATAAAATTTTAAATTATAATTATAATTTTACTGGTGAAGTTATTAGAGGAGATGGAAGAGGAAGACAACTTGGATTTCCAACTGCTAATCTAAAAATAGATGAGCCACTAAAAATTATTCCTCAAAATGGAATTTATGTAGTTGGAGTCGAATTAAATAAAGAGTATTTTCACGGATTGATGAATGTCGGAGTTATACCAACATTTTTTGAAAAGCATGATCGTCGAGTTGAGGTTTATATTTTAGATTTTTCAAAAGATATTTATGGAGAAAATCTGACGGTTGAAGTTTTACATCGACTAAGAGATGAGTTGAAATTTTTATCAGTCGAAGAATTAATTGTAGCAATGAAACAAGATGAAATAAATGGTAGAGAATGGTTAAAAACAAACAAAATAAGGAGTAATACCGATGTTAACGAAAGAGCATAAACAAGAACTGATTACAAAATATGGCAAAAATCCAAAAGATACTGGAACGCCTGAGGTTCAAATTGCAATTCTCACAGCAAATATTAATTCGCTGTCCGAGCATTTTCAAAAATTTAAAAAAGATAATCACTCGAGAACCGGACTTTTGCAAATGGTTGGCAAACGAAGAAGTTTGCTCGATTATTTAATTAGAAAAAATATTGAAGGATATAGAAAATTAATTAAAGATTTAGATATAAGAAAATAGAAAGAAAAATATGATAGTAAAAAAAGAATTAGAAATCGGTGGAAAAACTTTATCGTTTGAATCCGGTAGATTTGCAAAACAAGCTGACTCAGCAGTTATGGCTCGTTATGGTGATACAATGGTTCTTGCAACAGTAGTTGCAAAAAAAGAACCAAGTCCAAATTTCGATTATTTTCCACTTCAAGTTGAATACAGAGAAAAACTTTCGGCTGGTGGAAAAATTCCTGGTGGATTTTTAAAAAGAGAAGGTCGCCCAACTGATAAAGAAGTTTTATCTTCAAGATTAATTGATAGACCAATTAGACCAATGTTTCCAAAAGGATATCAATGCGAAACACAAATTGTTATTACAGTTTTTTCTGCAGATCAAGAAAATGATTCTGATGTGATTGGTGCATGTGCCGCATCAGCCGCATTGTTAATTAGCGACTCACCGTTTGAAGATGCAGTTAGCGAAGTTCGTATTGGAAGAGTTGATGGAAAATTAATTGTTAATCCAACTTTTAAAGATTTAGAAACAAGTGATTTAGATATTACAATTGCAGGAACTTCAGATTCTATTTTAATGGTTGAAGGAGAAGCAAGTGAGATTTCTGAAAATGATTTAATTGAAGTTTTAAAATTTGCGCAAGAAGCAATTAAAAAGATTTGCGAACTTCAAAATTCTTTCGCTTCTGAATTTAAAGTTTCAAAGAGAGTTTTCACTCCAAAAGAAATTAATGCTGAATTGGAAAGTGAAGTTATAAATTTGGCAAGTGAAAAGTTTAGTCAAATTGCTTCAACAGTTCTTTCAAAAGATGATAGAGCGAATGCAACATCAACTTTAGAAAATGAAGTTCTGGAAGCATTAAAAGAAAAATATCCTGAACAAGAATCTGATATAAAAGATTTGCTTTATAAAATCGAAAAGAAAAATATGCGCAGTATGATTTTGAATTCAAATCAGCGACTTGATGGCCGAAATACAACGGAAATTAGACCTATTACAATTGAAGTTGGAATTTTACCGCGAGCCCATGGTTCAGCATTATTTACCAGAGGCGAAACGCAATCTTTAACTACGACAACTCTTGGAACTAAATCCGATGAGCAAATGGTCGATGGACTTTTTCCTGCAAACGCAAGAAGATTTATGTTGCATTATAATTTTCCTCCTTTTTGCACAGGAGAAATTGGACGACTCGGAACATCCAGAAGAGAAGTTGGTCACGGAAATTTAGCAGAGCGATCAATAAAAAAATTACTTCCAATTGAAAGTGATTTTGCTTATTCACTCCGAATTGTTTCAGACATTCTTGAATCAAATGGATCTTCTTCGATGGCAACAGTTTGTGCTGGCTCGCTTTCATTATTTGATGCTGGTGTTCCACTTAAAAAAGCAGTTGCAGGAATTGCGATGGGATTAATTAAAGAAGAAAATCAAATTGCAATTTTAAGTGACATACTTGGAAATGAAGATTTTCTTGGCGATATGGATTTCAAAGTTGCTGGAACATCCGATGGAATTACTGCTTTGCAAATGGATATAAAAATTAAAGGAATCTCAAATGAAATATTTGAGAAAGCTTTACATCAAGCAAAAGATGGCAGGCTTCATATTTTAGGAAAAATGAATTCTGTAATTTCTGAACCAAGAAAAGAAATTAGTCAATACGCACCTCGACTTGTTACAATTAAAATTCCAGTTGACTTGATTGGAGCATTAATTGGACCTGGTGGAAAAAATATTAAAGCGCTTGTAAAAGATTCTGGTGTTGATGAAATAAATATTGACGATAACGGTACAGTTGTAATTGCATCGACAAGTAAAGAGGCTTGCGACAAAGCTGTCGAGATGATAAATAGACTTACCGAAGTTCCTGAAGTTGGTAAAACTTACAATGCGACAGTTAAAAAAATAATGGAGTTTGGCGCATTTGTAGAAATTTTACCGGGCAAGGAAGGGTTAGTACATATTTCACAACTTGATGTTAAACGAGTAGAAAAAGTTGCCGACTTTGTTAAAGTTGGAGATAAATTTGATGTCAAATTAATTAAAATTGATGACAAAGGAAGATTAGATTTAAGTCGCAAGGCTGCTTTAAAAGTAACAGAAACTAAATAACTGAATATCCCTCGAAAGAGGGATTTTTTTTATGCTAAAATTACCAAAACTAAAATCATATAACGGCACGATAAAAATTCAAGGTGACAAATCCATTGGTCACAGAGCATTTATAATTAGTGCGCTTGCAAATGGAACATCGAGAATTTATAATTCACCAAAATCAATGGATCTTCTCTCAACAATGAGTTGCTTAGAATCGTTGGGAATTGAAATGACTCACAATATTGATTTTATTGAAGTTAGAGGTGTTAATAAAAATAATTTTAGAGCATCAAAAAATATTTTAAATGCAAACAATTCTGGTTCGACAATTAGAATGCTTTCTGGAATTTTATCTGCACAAAATTTTTCGACTACAATAACTGGTGATGAATCGCTACAGTCTAGACCGATGATGAGAATTATTGAACCATTGAAATTAATGGGAGCAGATATTATTTCAAAACATAATTATGCGCCATTGACTTTTATTCCAGTAAAAAATTTAAATGGGATAAATTATAAACTTAAAATACCAAGTGCTCAAGTTAAGTCTGCATTAATTTTTGCAGGAATGTTTGCAGAAGGAGAGACATCGGTATCTGAAAACATTTTAACTCGCAATCACACTGAAAATATTTTAGGATTAAAAACTGAAATTACAAACGATGGATTTAAAACTACTGTAAATAATAAATTTAACTTCCCAAGTTTAAAGAATTTTATAATTCCAAATGACCCATCATCAGCCGCATTTGTAATTGCACTTTCTATTTTATCATCTAAATCCGAAATTACAATTCCGAATGTTTGTATTAATCCAACACGAATAAAATTTATTGAAGTTTTAAAATCAATTGGCGCTAATATAAATTTTATTAATGTGCGAGATAATTATAGAGAGCCAGTGGCGGATATTGTTGTGAAGTCATCAGTTATCTTCGGTGACATGATTATAAATGAAGATATGCTTCCGAGCTTAATTGATGAGATTCCAATTTTAGCAGTCATCTCACTTTTTAAGAATGGCATATTTAAATTGACTGGAGCAAAAGAACTTCGTGTAAAAGAATCTGATAGAATTTCTGCTGTTTGCTTTAATCTTAGAAAACTTGGAGTTGAAGTTGATGAATACGAAGATGGATTTGCATTTGAAGGATTAGATTCCTATAAAGGTGTTGAATTTAGTTCATTTAACGATCATCGCATTGCGATGGCGTTTGCAATTGCCGGAATGAAAATTGGTAATTCTTCAATCGATAATGAAGAAATTGCAAACATTTCTTTCCCAACGTTTTTTGATATTGTTAAATTATTTTCGGAGTAAAAATTATGGCAAGCATAACTTTAAAAAATATTTCTAAAATTTTCGAAAACGGAATTGTTGGCGTTAAAGATTTTAATTTAGAAATTAAGGATAAAGATTTCGTCGTACTTGTTGGACCATCGGGTTGCGGTAAATCAACCACTTTAAGAATGATTGCCGGTCTTGAAGAGATAACTTCCGGCGATATTTTAATTGATGGAAAAATTGTAAATGATTTATCACCAAAGGATAGAGACATCGCAATGGTTTTTCAGAATTACGCGCTTTATCCTCACATGACAGTTTACGAAAATATGTCTTTCGGATTAAAACTTCGAAAATTTTCAAAAACTGAAATCGAAAAACGCGTCAAAGATGCTTCGGAAATTTTGGAACTCGAAAATCTTTTAAATAGAAAGCCAAAAGCATTATCTGGCGGACAACGACAAAGAGTTGCGCTTGGTCGTGCAATTGTACGAAAGCCAAAAGTTTTTTTATTTGATGAACCACTCAGCAATCTTGATGCAAAGCTTCGTGTGCAGATGAGATCTGAAATTACAAAACTGCATCGAAGACTTGATGCAACAATAGTTTATGTAACTCATGATCAAGTTGAAGCGATGACGATGGGAACTAAAATTGTTGTTATGAAAGATGGAATAATTTTGCAAGTTGACAAACCAATCAAACTTTATGAAAAACCTTTAACGAAATTTGTTGGAGAATTTATCGGAAGCCCAAGTATGAATTTTATTGAAGGGAAAGTTTCTTCGATTGGGAAAACAAATATTTTTTCAGACAAGAAAAAAACTTTTAAAATTAAACTCAAACCAACTTTGAATGAAAAAATAAATAAAAGTACTGAAACTTTTATCGGAATTAGACCTGAAAATATTTCGCTAAATCCGAAAAGTTATAAAAATAATTTAAAGTTAAACGGAACTATTGATGTAATTGAACTTTTAGGAAATGAACAGATTATTTATGTTTCTTCTCCCGGAGATATTCATTTTGTTTTTAGGACTTCAACTATAAAAAGCGATTTGAAAATAGGCGATAGTGCAGTTTTTTATTTTGACCTTAACAAAATCCATTTATTTAAAAAAGAAACGAATCAATCACTTTTTTAAATATTTATAAATTGATGTTCGAACGATTCGATTGAAACTTCGTCATAAAGCCATTTTACAATATCCAATCCGTATTTATTCATAAAATAAATTATTGTAATATTTCGTTCTTGCAATTTTGAGTCGGGAAATAAATGGTTTTTCGTTTTTAATAATTGGCTCACCGTAACTTCTTCTTTTCTTTTTTGAGCATTTCTGACTTTTTCTTTTAATTGATTTAAACTAAAATCTAATTTATTTACAATATTTGTAATTGAATTTTCAAGAGTCGGATCGATTTGCAAAATAGCATATTTAGTTTCATTAAAAAGATTTTTAGATTTATTTTCCATCTCCAAAAATAATTTTTCAACCTTAACTTCGCTAATTTCTTCAAGCACATCATTTGTCAAATCTGAAAAATTATTTAAAAAATTGAGTGGCTCAATTTCGTGCTTTTCCAAAATATTATTGATTTTATCTTCAATCAAAGTGCAACTTGCTCTTGGAAAAATTACTGGCATTGTAATTTTAAATTGCTCATAAACTTTTTTCAATTGAGAAAAATATGCAATTTCAGCCGGACCACCGACATAAGAAATTGTTGGTAAAAGAAAATCTTGACAAATTGGACGAAGAACTACATTGGGAGAAAATAATTCAGGAGAAGTTTCAAGCAAATTTAATAATTCATCGTTGGAATATCTTTTTCTGGTTCCTTGCAAAAAATAACCAAACTCGTCAGGTTGAAGAGGATAACGACCATCTTGATTTGAAACAAATAAATTAATCGGACGAGGTTTAATTTGTGCGTGATATTCTTTTTCCAATTCGTAACTTTGCTCGATAACATTTTTCGAGGTTTCGTGATTACAATTTAATTCAGTTCGGAAAATTTCTTTTAATATATTTTTAAACTGTTGATGTGAAATATCAATTGTAATTAGACCGTAATCGCGAAATAAGTCGCTAATCATCGACGCAAATGAATTAGTGAAGGGTTGACCAATTGCATAATACTGATTTAATAAATTCTGTATTTGCGGAGAAAATTCAGTTGTTGTTTGATTATCAAAAATATTTTTTATGAAATCACTAATTGATTCATTAACCAACAAATTTTTTGCAGAAATAAATTGTTTTAACGGCTCATTATTTTTTGATACATCATATTTAAAAGTTTGAAATTCATTTTTATTTGTAATTGAACCAATTGTTGTAATTTCATTTAAATCGTGATCCTCAGATTCAACCCAAAAAACAGGTACAAAATTATAATCGGGAAATTCATTTTTTAGTTTTTCGCAAAGTTTTATTGCGCTAATAGTTTTGTAAATCGTATAAAGTGGACCCAAAAATAAACCGGCTTGTTGACCGGTTACGACACAAAAAGTATTTTTATTTTGAAGCAAATCGATGTTTGATAAAGTTTGGACACTGCAATGCAATGCTCTATTTTGTTCAATTAAAGTTTGAATAACAATTTTTCTATTTTCAGTTTGATAATTAAAATTTTTTATAATATTACCCCACGATGAAATATTTTGTATATTTGCATCGTTGAAATATTTTTTGACTGATTCTTTCTGTTCGATGTAATCGATAAAAAGATTTGTAAAACCGACATTGAGATTTTGAAATTCCGAATATTTTATATTTTGCATAATGTTTTTTTATTTAATATAATCAATCATTTTTTTAGAGGAAAGTATTTTTATGACATTAAAAGAGAAAATAAATAAAGATTTAATCGAGTCGATGAAAGCTGGCGAGAAGATTCGAACCGAAACTATCCGACTACTTCGTGCTCAAATTCTTGAATTTGAAAAAAAAGGTTTGAATCGAGAAATGAATCAAGACGATGAACTTGCAATTTTATCAAATGCTGTTAAAAAAAGAAAAGAAGCCATCGAACTTTACGAAAAATCTGGCAGAATTGATTTATCGTCAAAAGAAAATGAAGAGCTTTTAATAATTCAGCAATATTTACCAAAACAACTTTCCGATAGCGAAATAGAAGTAATAATTTCAAAAATTTTAACAGAAAATAATATTGCTGTGCAAAAAGATTTCGGAAAAGCAATGGGAATTGCATTAAAAGAATTAAAAGGGAAGTGCGATAATGGTAAAATATCAGCATTTATAAAAACAAAACTTGCCTAAATTATTTCATAATTTAAAATTTCAGAAATAAAAAAATGAAAATGAATGATACAGATTTAACAAATTTAGAAATTGCTCTTCAGCATGGATTAACAGAAGAGGAGTATCAAAAAATTTTAAATTATCTCGGTCGTGTTCCAAATTACGCCGAGATTGGCGCATACAGCGTTATGTGGAGCGAACATTGCAGCTACAAAAATTCAATTGCTGAATTAAAAACTTTACCTCGAAGCGGTGGTCGTTCGCTTGTTGAAGCTGGAGAAGAAAATGCTGGTTTGATTGACATCGGTGATGGACTTGCAGTTGCGTTTAAAATAGAAAGCCACAATCATCCTTCGGCTGTTGAACCGTATCAAGGTGCCGCAACAGGAGTTGGTGGAATTCTTCGCGATATTTTTACAATGGGCGCTCGTCCGATTGCCGCGCTAAATTCACTTCGCTTCGGAGATTTAAAAGAAAAATCTACAAAAAATTATTTAAAAAAAATTGTAAAGGGAATTGGCGATTACGGAAATAGTTTTGGTGTTCCAACAATTGGTGGCGAAATTTATTTTAACAAATGTTACAACACAAATCCTTTAGTCAACGCGATGGCTGTCGGAATTGTTCGACACGAAAAAGTTTCAAAAGCAATTGCGTTTGGCGAAAATAATTCTGTAATAATTGTTGGCTCGGCAACTGGTAAAGATGGAATTCATGGCGCAACTTTTGCCTCCGAAGAAATTTCCGAAGCAAGTCAAGACAAGCGACCATCAGTACAGGTTGGCGATCCATTTGTTGAAAAATTATTGCTCGAAGCAACTCTTGAAGTTATTGAAGAAGATTTAATTATCGGAATTCAAGATATGGGTGCGGCTGGAATTATTTGTTCGACAAGCGAAATGTCCGCTCGTGGAAAAGTTGGAATGGAAATCCATTTGGATAAAGTTCCACTTCGAGATAAAAATATGAGTGTGTATGAAATTTTACTTTCTGAGTCGCAGGAAAGAATGTTGATTGTTTCAAAACCAAATTGTGAAGAAAAAATTAAAAAGATTTTTAATAAATGGGATTTGACTTCAAATGTAATTGGAAAAGTTACGAATGATTTAAATTTAAATTTTTATTTCAATGATGAATTAAAAGCTTCAATTCCGGCTGATTCGCTTGTGCTTGGTGGTGGTGCGCCAGTTTATAAAAGGGAAGTTGAAATTCCGAATTATATTGAGTCGAGAAAAAAAATAGATTTAAACATTTTGCCTGAACCAAAAAATTATGTCGATGCGATTTATAAATTATTAAGTTCGCCAAATATTTTCAGTAAAAAGTTTGCTTATCAACAATATGATTCGATGGTGCGTACAAATACTTTAAATTATGAAACTGATGGCGCTGTAATTCGAATTAAAGGAACAAATAAATCTTTGGTTGTTTCAACCGATTGTAATCCATTTTATGTTCACGCAAATCCGTATGTTGGCGCACAAATTGCAGTTGCCGAGTCAGCAAGAAATGTTGTTACGATGGGAGCAACTCCACTCGGAATTACAAATTGTTTAAATTTTGGTAATCCGTACAAGAAAAATATGTTTTGGCAATTTAAAGAATCAGTTCGTGGAGTTGGTGATGCTTGTCGAGGATTTAAAATTCCTGTTACTGGCGGAAATGTTAGTTTTTATAATGAGAGTTTAGAGTTTTCTGTTTTTCCAACTCCGGTAATTGGAATGTTAGGATTGATTGATGATGGTGAAAAATTAATCCAAAATAAATTTAATCAAGTAAATTATTCAATTTGTATTTTAGGGAAAATTATTGGCGATTTAAATTCAAGCGAGTATGTTCGAGTTGTACAAAAAAATGATGACGTATTTGAAACTCCATTTTTTAATTTAGATGATGAAATTAATTTACAGAATTGTTATTTAGATTTGTGTAGAAATAACTTCATATCAGCCGCGCATGATATTTCAGATGGCGGATTTATAATTGCTTTGATGGAATCTTTAATGAAAACTAATTGCGGTGCTCAAATAAATAAATTTGTTGATTTAAGATTTGATCAAATTCTTTTTGGTGAAGAGCAATCGAGAATTTTAGTTTTAGTTGAAACAAATTTAGTTGAGAAGATTAAATCAGTTTGCAATAATTTTAATGTTGATTTTATAAAAGTTGGATCAACAATTAATGAAAATAAAATTGTATTCGATGGTAGAGAAGAAGAGATTGATTTAATAAAAACTGAGGATTTGTATTACAATTCTTTATTCAAGTTAATGATATAAGTTAGTTTACATAATAGATATTATAAACATAACTTATTCATCTTTTCTTAGTACCAACAGTCGGACTTGAACCGACACTCCTTTAACGGGAACTGGATTTTGAGTCCAGCGCGTCTACCGATTCCGCCATGTTGGCAATCAGCAATGCAAATATACTAAAATTAATTTAAAATTCATTATTCAAATCTTAACTCAAAATAAACCTCAGCCCAAACACCAACACTTTTTCCTTTTGATTGAGCTGGAGAAAATCTCCAATTAAAAATTGCATTTTGTACTGAGTTAAGCATTAACGGATTATCTGTTTCAATAATTTCAATTTTTTCAGCAATTCCATCTCGACTAATCCAAACTTTTAGTTTCGTCAATGCTGAAATTCTTCTATCATACATTGATTTTGGATATTTTGGTGACACAGATTTTAGCACGATTGGCTTTTTTTCAATTTGAAGGTTTACATCACTAATTGGACGAGATAAATCTCCAACATTTATAGAATCACTTTCAAATTGATCAACATTTAAATCTTCAACAATTAATTTACTTGAATCAATTTTTATTTCAAAATCACTTATTGGTTTTGATGACTGTAATATAAAATATAATTCAGCCCACACACCAATAATTTGATTTTCTACAACAGCAGAAGTGAAATTCCATTTTTGTACTGCATCAACAATTGGTTGAATCATTTCATCGTTTGTAAATTTTTCAACTTCTATAATTTCTCTTTCACCAAATCTATTTATCCAAATCTTAATTTTTACTGTATCGGCATAATTTTTATCATAAGCAGTTAAAGGATAAATCGGTTCGAATTCTCTCAAAATAACCGGCTTATTATCAATGCGATAAAATCTTTCGAGTAATATTGGTGGTGTGCGAAGATTCCCGACATTAATAGAATCATTTTCAAGTTGCATAATTAATAAAGAATCAATTTTAGATATTTCTGCCTCAGATTCTTTCTTTTCAATTTTTAATTTCGCAACAATTTTTGGTGCTTTGTATTTCCAAATTGATATTTTTAATCCATTTTTATATGAATTTACTTCTTCGAGTGAATCAAAAAGTGTTTCAACTATAAAACTTTTTCCTTTTGAATTTAAAATTTCAAATTCAATCATCTTCCCTTTTATTTTTAAAATTGAAACTTTGTGCTTATCACCTTTTTTGGTAATAATTTCATCAGTAAAAGTTTGGGCTTTTAAAATGTTAAAAAAAATAAATGTAATTAGAAATAATATTTTCATAAAATAAAAAAATGGAAAGATTTCTCTTTCCCTTTAATTTAAATCTATTTTCTTTTACTTCAAAAGAATCATTCGTTTAGATTCCTTAAACGAATTAGTTTTAATTGTATAATAATAAACTCCAGATGATAATCGGCTTGCATCGAAATTAATTTTATAATTTCCTGCTTTCACTTCTTCATCAACTAAAGTTTCAACTACTTTTCCTAAAACATCAATCACTTGTAATTTTACATCGCTTGTTTTTGGTAATGAAAATTTAATTGTCGTTGAAGGATTAAAAGGATTCGGATAATTCTGTTCCAATTTATAATCAGTTGGAATTGAACTATTTTCAGACGAAACTGATCCACCGACTTGCGCATTAAAAGTTAAATCGTCAATGTAAATTCCATCATTTTGATTTGCCGCATCAGCAACAAGTCTGAAACGAATTTTAAAATTATTTGCACCAGCACCGGTAAATCTATTTAACAACATTACTTCCTGTTTCATTCCGACATTAAAACCAGTAATTCTTAAAATAGTTTCCCAACTCGTTCCATCTTTTGTTGCATCAACAAATAATGTATCGGTTGTGTGAATGTTTGCTCTACGATAAAAAGAGATTGAAAAAACTGAGTGAGCAGTTAAATCAAATCCCTCTTTCATTAATAAAATATTTTCTGTGTTTGGTAAATAATTACCCGATTTGCTATCAGCAATACTTTGCAAGCCAGATTGTTTATATGTGGTTGCAAAATCCCAACTTCCATAACTCCACAATAAATCTTTTTTTGATTCAAAATTATCAACTATCTCTGTTGAAATTTTAAATGATTTAGTTCCTATTGCAGGATATCTCGCACTATTTTTTTGAGTTGAATTATCTTTAACTGTTAAATAATAATTTATGATATCGCCACCAACAAGTGTTGTAGATGGAACAATTGACGCTTTATATAAATCTTTTGTTGAAGTTGAAGTGAATGCAACTTTAAATTCTGTTCCGCCATTAATATTATAATTAACGAAGAAAGTTGTTGTATCAATTCCTGAAGTTAAATTATCGGTTGCAGTTGCAAAAATTGTATATGGACCTTTTAGTCGAATAGAATTTTTTAATGTGTCAGCAACAATAATTACTGGCGGAATTTGATCTGGTCCAACTTTAAATTTGTTAATTGAAAATGGCAAATACGATGAAACTGTTTTTACCAAAACAAAATATTGCACTTCCCCACCTGTAGTTTGTGTTGGAATATTTCCGGTATATGCACCACTACCCGAAGTTGTCATCGCAACTTTTTTAAATGGCATTGCTCCATCGGTATCCCAATACAATTCTACTTTTTCTAAATTTACATTTGCATTTATTTGCGCTTTGACAGCAATTGGCGTCGATGTATTTTCAGTATCACCAATTTTATCAACTACAATTGATGTTCCTAAAAACCAATTCATAATATTTCCCATAACTTTAACTCTTGTTAAGGAATCAACAATTGATTCAAATCCACCAAAACCCATATGAACAAGTTTATAATCTGCTCCATCATATTTTACTCCACCAAATTTATTTACAAATGCACCACCTGTGTATTTAAAAATTGGTGTTGAACCATTTATTGTATCAACAACTTCAGGATATTGCTCTGCGGTTGCTCTTCCTGGTTGATAACGAGATAAAGAAATTCCACTTGAAATTGGATCGCCAATAATTCCATCTAATGCACTAAATGCGGCATCATCATTTATATAATTTGCTTTGAGATATTTTTCATACCAAATTTTGGAAGCACCAGCAGTTCTTCCGTATTCATTTGGCACTGTTGCACCAGCGACATCAGCCATATCCCAGCCAATATCTTGACCGGAAATAAATAATTTTCCTTTTGTGGCAAAATATCCTTCAAGAGATGCTCTATCAACCGAATCAAGCGCTGGAAAACCCCATTCGCAAGCCCAAACAACTATCGGATAATTTTTTAATAAACTTGCAGATGGTGTTCCCATTTTTGAATGATCCCAATAATCGTAGACTACATTTAATTTATTGAAAGCATTAAAATAATATTTTTCAGAATCGAATCCGTCATCGTCATCAACCAAAAGCACTAACGAATTTATTGCCAAATTGAAATTTAAACTTACTGAATATCCACCATCAGCAGTTATTGTAACTGACATTGGAATTACTGAGGGTATTGCTTCTGATGAAATGCTGATTGTAATTGGATCACTTACATTTGATTTTGTTGATGAATCAA
Organism: uncultured Chitinophagaceae bacterium; assembly: GCA_964367235.1. Classification (GTDB taxonomy): domain Bacteria; phylum Bacteroidota; class Ignavibacteria; order UBA10030; family UBA8401; genus JBBTLW01. Next base: position 30,703 of record CAYIXI010000019.1, read on the forward strand.
GTTTGGTCAATCCAAAAATTGTACCGAAATTTGAAGTGGCTTTTGTAATTTTGGTTGTCCAATGATTTGAATTCAAAGTAGCATTTACATTTGTTGCTGTTCCCCAACTATTTTCTAAAGTTATAATCATTTTAATTGATTCACCCGGATCTAATTGATTATTTCCATTTCCACCAGTTGAATCATCTATTTTTATTCCTTTAATTGCGATAATTGGTTTTGGCATCGGAGCTGTTTCAGTTAAAGCGCGAAGCGCATTTATTCTTCCTGCACCTAATTTCCCAACAAATGTTGGATTAACTCCATCAATATTATCTGCTGTACCCACAATTTGAAACATAATTTGGCCAGCTGTCATATTTTTGAATTTTGATTTAATCAATCCTGCAAGCGATGCAACAAGTGGACTTGACATTGAAGTACCTTGAAAATTTTCATACAATTTTCCACCATAAAAAGTAGATGGATTAACTACGCTACTTAAATATCCTTGAAAATTTCCACCGCTAAAATCTCCACCGGGAGCACTTATATCAACATCTTTTCCATAAGATGAATAGCTTGCTTTTTTATCGTTACTTGCAAGCGCACCAACTGATAATGCCCAAGGTTGTTTGCCAAGCAATCCAACTCCATCAGAATTACCATTTCCCGCAGAATTACAAATTACAACTCCATTTTTAAAAGCGTAATATGCGCCTTCAAGGACAACTTCGCTTGTACCTGAACTTTGATTTGCTACGGAGGCACCATTATTAGCGGCATAAACATAAGCTTTCGCCGCAAAAGATGAAGGAATATATCCATTTCCATCCGAAGAATGATAACCACTTCGAAGCGCCATAATTCGAATTCCCCAACCTAATGATGCAATTCCGATTTTATTATTTGTTGAACCACCAGCAATTCCTGAAACATGAGTTCCATGTCCATCAAAATCCATTGGATTATTATCTTCTGTGTTTCCATCTTCACCTGAATAAGCATTTGTAATTCCAGTTACAAAATCCCAACCTCTAATGTCATCAACATATCCATTATTGTCGTCATCAATATTATTGCCGGCAACTTCATTTTTATTTGTCCAAATTACATCGATTAAATCTGGATGGTCCCAATCGACACCAGAATCAATTATTGCAACTGAGACAGTGCTATCGCCCAAAGAAATGCCCCAAGCAGTGTCTGCTTTAACTTGTGGCAAAGGATAAAGTTTTGAATATAACGAGTCGTTTGGAATTTTATCAAATGGATGTAAATAATCGGGTTGCGCATATTGAACTCCCTCTTCTTTTGCAATTTGTTTTGCAAGTGTTTCAACATCTGTTGAGGTTTCAACATCGAAAGTAAAAAGTCTTTCGAGTTCTTCAACTCCAACTTTCTTCTTCAAATTTTTTGTTGAAATAGTTTGTTCAACTTTTTTAATTGCAAATTTAGATTGAATTGATGAAATTTTATTCAATCC
>CAYIXI010000020.1:0-30949 GCA_964367235.1 uncultured Chitinophagaceae bacterium
TCGTCGGCCCCGCAAGAAAATTTGGCAACTAATTTAAGGTTGCCATTTTTTTTATTTCAAATTGTTTTTATTAACCCCATTCTTTAGAATGGGGTTTAGAGTTCTTCACATTCTCTCGGACTTTAGTCCAAAACAATGTGGCTAAAGCCAAAGTTGTTTTTTTGTTTTCTCCCCGAGATAAATCTCGAGGTTATTAAAAAAAAATGCAAATTTAATTTAATCTTAAACAATAATTTTGTAGTTTTGAATAAATAAAATCGAGCTAAAAATGATAATCTCAATACCAAAAGAAACCGAGCAATCTGAAACAAGAGTTGCTTTAACTCCCTCAACAGCGAAAATACTTTCCAAAAAACATAAACTGCAAATTGAAATTGGTGCTGGTTTAAATTCAATATTTAGTGATGAAAGTTATAAACTTTCTGGCGCAGAAATTTTATCTTCAAATGAAATCTACAATAATTGCGAAATAATTTGTAAAGTAATTTCTCCAACTATCGATGAGGCAAATAAATTTCCAATTGGTTCAATCTACATTGGATTTTTAAATCCATTTAACAACAAAGAGATTTTAAAAATATTTGTTGAAAGAAAAATTACAAGTTTCGCAATGGAATTTATTCCGCGAATTAGTCGTGCTCAAAATATGGATGCACTGAGTTCGATGGCAACAATTGCAGGATACAAAGCAGTTTTAATTGCGCTTGATAAATTACCAAAAATGTTTCCGCTGATGATGACTGCGGCAGGAACGATTGCACCGGCAACAGTTTTAATTTTGGGAGCAGGCGTTGCTGGTCTTCAAGCAATTGCAACTGCAAAAAGAATGGGAGCAAAAGTTTCCGCATTTGATCCTCGCCCAAGTGTGAAAGAACAAATTAATAGTGTCGGCGCAGTTTTTGTTGAAATGCCAATCGAAGAAAATATTGAAACAAGTGGTGGATATGCAAAAGAACAATCAGATGCATTTTTATTGAAAGAGCAGGAAGTAATCGGAGCGCAACTATCAAAAACAAATGTTGTAATTTCAACTGCACAAATTTTCGGAAAAAAAGCACCAATCTTAATTACAAAACAAATGGTTGAAATGATGAAGCCCGGATCGGTGATTGTTGATTTAGCCGCCGAGCAAGGTGGAAATTGCGAATTAACAATTGCTGGTGAAACTGTATTTCACAATGGTGTACAAATTATCGGACCAAAAAATTTACCAGCAACTTTGCCAATTGATGCAAGCGAGATGTACAGCAAAAATATTTTAAATTTAATTAATAATATATTTGCAAAAGATGAACTTGATTGGGAAGAGGAAGTTACAAAAGGCGCTTGCATAACTCGCAGTGGTGAAATATTTCATCCGATGATTAAAGAAAGATTTAACCAGTAATTTTTTTTAGAGCAATTTTTAAAATTTCTTCTAATTTTGGATTTTCAGTTTTGAATTCTTTTAAAACTTCCGAAAGCGTTTTATCTACCTGTTGACGATTAAAACCTAATTTTAGCATTGCTTGATGGGCTTTTTCCTTGATTGCGAATTGCGATGAATCATCTTTAAACTCCGAAGTAGAATTAATTTTTGCAACTTTGTCGCTCAACTCGATAATAATTCTTTCCGCAGTTTTTCTTCCAACTCCCGGGATTGTAGTTAACGCGGCGGCATTTCTATTTAAAATAAAATTTTGTAAATCGCTCGAAGAAATTCCACTTAAAATTGTTTGTGCGATTTTTGGACCAATTCCGGAAATGGAAATTAATTGGCGAAACATTTCTCTTTCGGTTTCAGTTGAAAAACCAAAAAGTGTCAGTGAATCTTCGCGTACAATTAAATGAGTTAAAATAGTTACGGTGGAATTTTCGTTTGGAAGAGTTTCAAAAGTTGAAAGTGGAATAAAAATTAAAAATGCTACACCGCCAGTTTCCAAAATAATTTCGGTGGGGGATTTCTTTATTAGTTTTCCAGTTAGTTGAGCAATCATTTTATTATTTTAATTCTTTCAGGATGAAGTTCCAAAAATTTTTTCCAACTTGCAAATTTATTTTTGCTATTTAAAATTCGGTGGGAGTGGCAAATTGCAATTCCGAGCGCATCAGATTCATCAAAATGTTTTGGTTTATTTTTTATTTTTAAAATACTCATTGTCATAAATTGCATTTGCTCTTTAGAAGCGGAGCCACTACCGACGACAGATTTTTTTATCTCGCGAGGAGAATATTCTGTAATTGGCAAATTAAATTTAGCCGCGGCTAAAAGTGCAACGCCACGAGCTTGTCCAATCTTTAAAGCAGACTGCGCATTTTTAGAATAAAACGCTGTCTCGATTGCAACTTCATTTGGTTTAAATTTTGTTATTATTTTTAAAAGATTATCGTAAATATTTTTTAAACGCAAATGCATTAATTCTTTTGGATTATTTTTTATTGCCTCAAAGTGAATTAGTTTTTCTTCATTTCGAAAAACTGAAATCACTCCAGCACCGCAAATAATTGTACCGGGATCAATTCCGAGAATAATGATTTCTTTTTTCATTTATGAACTAAATTTAATATCTCGAATTTTTAATTGTGGCAAAGTAATTCCTAAAAAATCTTCTTCATCAACCGAAAAAACAATTTCGAAATTCTGTCTATCCATCATTAATTGATTTAAAAATTCCCCGAGATTAAATCCGATGCAATCAATCACCGCACCATTTTTTTTAACCTTAAATTTTAAATGATTTATACCGACAATTTTTGGATAACCATAAATAGGTGCATTTTTCAAGAGGAAATTTGGTTTTAAATTTTTCGGTCCAAATGGGGCAAGCAATTTTAAGTATTGCATAAATTTTGCATCGAGTTCATTTATTTCAACTTGCGCATCGATTGTGATTTCTGGAGTTAAAATTTCTTCGGTTAAATTATCTTTTGCAATTTGTTGAAGCGAATCGCGAAGTTCATCAATTTTATCAATTTGAAGTGACAAGCCAGCGGCATATTTATGTCCACCAAATTGATCCAAAAGATGCGAGCATTGATTTAGCGCGTCGTAAAGATTAAAGCCGCTGATACTTCTGGCAGAACCTTTTGCCGCTCCATTTATTGAAGTTAATAAAATTGCTGGTCTGTAATATTTTTCAACAATTCTCGATGCAACAATTCCAATTACGCCGGGATGCCACGATGGATTGTAAAGAACAAAAATATTTGCTTTATCATTTACGATTGCTTTTTCTGCTTCTTCGATTGCAGTTTGCAAAACAGTTCCATCAATTAATTTTCTTTCGGAATTTTCAGTTTCTAAAACTGCGGCGTACTCTCGCGCTTCGTCCATCTCAAGAGAAATTAAAAGTTTTACAGCACGCATTGCGTCGCCCATTCTTCCGACTGCATTTATTCGCGGTGCAAGATTGAAAACAACTTGCCCAGAGGAAAGCGAAGTTGTTTTTATTTTTGCTTTTTCGATGAGTGCTTTTATTCCCGGCCGTGGAAAATTATTTATTCGTTCCAATCCCAACTTTACAAGTATTCTGTTTTCATCAATCAGCGGAACAATGTCGGCAGTTGAAGCAAGCGCAACGAAATCTAAATATTCTGTAACATCAATCGGTTGAGATAATTTTGTTGAAATCGCAGAAATAAATTTGAATGCAACTCCACATCCGCAAAGAAATTTAAAAGGGTAGTTACAATCTTTTTGCATCGGATTTAAAATTGCAACTGCTTCGGGTAAATTTTCTGCTGGTTGATGGTGGTCGCAAATAATAAGTTCAATTCCAATCGAGTGCGCATAATTAGTTTGTTCAATCGCAGTGATTCCACAATCAACACTAATTATAAGCGAGACATTGATTTCTTTTGCGTAATCAATTCCGGTTTTTGAAATCCCGTAACCTTCGAGAATTCTATCGGGAATATAATATGTAACTTGCGCGCCAATTTTTTGCATGAAAAGATAAAGTAGCGCAGTTCCATTTGTACCGTCGACATCGTAGTCGCCGTAAATCATAATTTTTTCTTTTTTGTCGAGCGCAGAAAAGACTCTATTTACAGCAATATCCATGTCTTTCATCAAGAAAGGGTCATGCAAATCATCTTTTGAGGAATAGAAAAATTTTTGTGCTTCTTCGCTTGATGTGATTCCGCGACTAAAAAGTATTTTTGCAATCGTAATTGGGATTTCGAAAGTTTTTGCGAGTTCGAAAACTTTTTCGTTATTTTCGTTATCTAAAAACTTCCATCGGAGTTCAGGTTTTTTTGTCACAATATTTCTTTCAAAGAAAAATTTATGTGACATTTCATTTCACAAAGAAAACACTGCAAAGGAAAAACGATAAGCCGAATTCTGTCTTTTCCTTTTACGGAAGAGGCAATCATTTCTCTGGGACGAACATTACTGAACGCCTCATGCGACCTACCCATTCTGCGATTCATTAAAGAATCTTGCCGGAGAGGCAATCAGAACTTACATGGTCTTGCACCCGGTGGGGTTTATCATGCTAACGCAATCACTTGCATTACGGTGCGCTCTTACTTTAATCCCGCTAAATTGCAGGACGCACCTTTTCACCCTTGGTCCGCCGAAACGGATCGGTATATTTTCTGTGACACTATCCGTAGAATTTCTTCTCCTGGAAGTTATCCAGCACCGTCTCCTTTGGTGTTCGGACTTTCCTCTCTTGAAAAATTCAAGAGCGATTGCCTGAATTTCCTTTGCAGGTTTTTTTAGTGATTGAAATGTTGTTAATTACACTTTTTTACGACAGCATTATTTTTGATGCTGTCTCTGCGACTTCGGTCGATACAACAATTCGTCCGCAATGTTCGCAATTATAAATTTTATTATTTCTTTGTATGTCGATTAAATGCTGTGGTGGAATTCTATTATTACATCCGCCACACGAATCTTTCCTAATTGCCGCGATTGCTTTTCCTCTTCGAGCTGAGTGAATCGTGTTGTAACGATCAAGTGAATCTTCATCAAGTCTCGAAGTGATTTTAATTTTTTCATTTTGCAATCTTAAAAACTCATCTTCGTTTTCTTTTAAAATTACTAAAAGTTCTTCCTGTTTAGTTTTTAGTTCAAAAGCTAAAAGTGTGAACTGAGAATTTAATTCTTCCAATTCCTTAACGAAGTTTGTAATTAAATTTTCTTGTTCAATAAAAACATTTTCCGCTTCCGAAATTCCATTTGTTGCAAAATCAATCTCTTTAGTAATTGCATCGTACTCGCGATTATTTTTTACATTATACAATTGTTCTTTGTATTTTTCAAGTTTGGCTTTAAAATCTACCGCATCGCCATCAGATTTTTCTCTTGTCAACTTTGCATTATTCACAAGATTATTTTTTTGGTCAATTTCGCCTTGTAAAAGCGCCTCTTTTTCTTCGAGAACTTTTACAGCCACAGGCAAATCGCCTTTTAATTCTTCCAATTCTTCAAGTTCGCCATCAATTTGTTGAAGCCAATAAAGCAATTGCAATTTTTCTTTCAATTAAAACTCCTTCTTAAAAATAGTTTACAGGGTTAGTTGATTTTTTTGTGATAAAGATTTTTATAGTTTTGTCGTTTAAAATTTTGTTAATTATTTTTGATAAAGAATTAAGCGATACAACTTCGGTCTCATAATGACCTGCATCGATGAGTAAAATTTTATTTTCAAATTCTTGAAATGAATGATATTTTACATCGGCAGTTATAAATGCATCAGCACCAGATTTTATTGCCGCGCTTGTAAGTTCACTTCCAGAGCCACCACAAACTGCAACAGTATTAATTATTTTTGATTTTCCATTTGTGTAGCGAATCGATTTTATTTTCAAACAATCTTTTACATAATTTAGAAAAGAATTTTGACTCATCTTATTTTTCAAATTTCCAATTGCGCCAATCCCGAACATTGTAGATTTGTTTTTCATTTCAAAAACATCATACGCAATTTCTTCGTAAGGATGAGCGTTTTTCATCGCATCTATAATAGAATCCAATTTCCATTTCGAGCAAATCATTTCAAGTTTTGATTCATTCACTTTTTCTAATTTTCCAATTTCACCAATTGCAGGATTTGCATTTTCTTTTGGCAAGAAAGTTCCAATCCCATCTGTTCGGAAACTGCATTTTTCATAATTTGTAAAAGAGCCAGCGCCAGCGTTAAACATTGCTTCAGCAACTTCTTCAAGTTTATTTTTTGGGACATAAACAATAATTTTGCAAAGTGTATCGCCGCTTGACGAAAGAAATTTAATATTTTCTAAATTTAATTTTTTTGCGAGAGAAAAACTTACTCCGTCAGAAATGCTATCAAAATTTGTGTGCGCGCAAAACAAATTTATTTTATTTGAAATTAATTTGTGTAGTAAATTTCCGATTCGTTCATTTGCAATAATATTTTTCTGTTCGTTAAAAATAAGTGGGTGATGAGTTACAATTAAATTTGCTTTTGCTTTTATTGCTTCCTCAATCACTGCGAGGTTTAAATCCAGCGAACAAATAATATTTTTTATTTTGTCGTTTAAATCTCCAACCTGCAATCCAACATTATCTTTATTCCATGCTATTTCCGAAGGAATTTCTTTTTCAATATTTCTAATAAAATCTTTTATCGTCATAAAATAAAAAATCCCGAGTAGGTTGCTCGGGATTTAATTTTGTATTTCAAAATCTAAATAAGTTATTTTCTTTCGTTTCATTGGTACAAAAATACAAAAACAAATTGCATTTTGCAATTTTAAATTATTAAAAGTTGAAAAAACCAATCTTGACTTTTGGGCAGTTTTTCAGTAAAATGTACAAAAATAAAGATAAAATTAGTTTTGAAAGGACAATTTTGCTGACTCCTTACGGAAAAGATGTTTACTTAACGATTTTTATAGTTTCAATTCTTGCTGTTGGTTTTTCGTATTTCTTTTTACAATCATCATTAATTAAATCTGTAATTTATATTTTAGCTTTTGCGATTGTAATTTTCACCATTAATTTTTTTCGCGATCCAGAGAGAATTACGCCAAAAGATGATAGCTCAATTATTTCTCCAGCAGATGGAAAAATTATTCAAATCAGAAATATAAAAGAAGATATTTTTATAAAAGATGAATCTATTTTGATTAGCATTTTTATGTCTCCGTTAAATGTGCATGTCAACAGAATCCCGATTGATGGAAAAGTTGCCTACATTAATTATGTCAAAGGAGAATATTTTGCGGCGTTCGAGGATAAAGCATCGCTCAAAAACGAACAATCGCATATCGGAATTGAAAGTAAATTTGGAAAAGTATTTTTTAAACAAATTGCAGGTTTTGTTGCAAGAAGAATTATTTACGACATTAAAGTCGAAGATGAAGTGAAAAAAGGAAATCGTTTTGGAATGATAAAATTTGGTTCGCGAGTTGATATTTATTTACCAAAGAATGTTAACATCAATGTGAAAATCGGAGAAGTAACTGTTGCTGGCGAAACAATTCTTGCAAATTTTAAATGAGAATAAAAATTAAAATTACTCGAGCAGTCGTCCCGAACTTATTTACAATTTTAAATATGTTCAGCGGATTTATTTCTGTCATCGCTTCATCGGATGGAAATTTTATTTATGCCGCAAATTTTATTTTAGTTGCCGCGCTTTTTGATATACTTGATGGCGTAATGGCTCGATTAACAAAGTCTTCGAGCGAGTTTGGCGTGCAAATTGATTCGCTCGCCGATGTAATTTCTTTTGGAATTGCTCCAGCATTTTTAGCTTACAAAATTTATCTTTTTCAATTTGGCGAAATTGGTTTGTTAATTAGTTCGTTGTTGATGGTGATGGCTGGAATCAGACTTGCAAGATTTAATATTCAACTTGTTGGATTTGATAAAAATCATTTTAGCGGATTGCCTTCGCCTGCAAGTGGACTAACTATCGTTGCATTTATTTTAACTTTTTACGATTCAAAAAATGGATTTAATTCCGAAGCAGTAAAATATTTTCCAGCATTGGTTATTTTAGTTTCTCTTTTGATGGTGAGTTTAATTAAGTACGATACTTTGCCAAAACTTTCTAAAAAAGGATTTCAGGAAAAACCATTTCATGTTGTATCATTATTTTTTTCGTTGTTTTTAATTTTTATCACAAATGGAAAAGCATTATTTTATATCATAATCGCATTTATTATTTTTGGAGTTTTGCGTTCAACCATTAATGTTATCAAAAAAGAAATCTTTCATCGCAACCACGAGGAAGATGAAGAACTAACCAGTATGGATTTATAAAATATGTATCATGCAAGAATAACAGTAACTTTACGAAAAACAATTCTTGATCCTCAAGGAAAAGCAATCGAACATGCGCTTCACTCGTTAAATTTAAATTTGATTGAAGAGTTGCGAGTTGGAAAACATATCGAGATGAATATCAACACAAATAATTTTGATGAAGCGAAACGAATTACGGAGGAAGCCTGCAAACAATTACTTGGCAACCCTGTGATGGAAGATTTTAAATTTACGATTGAAGAAATAAAATGAAATTTGGCGTAATAGTTTTTCCCGGTTCAAATTGCGATCACGATGCATACAATGTTGTAAAAAATGTAATCGGGCAGGAAGCAGAATTAATTTGGCACAAAGAAAATTCGGTTGGAGATGTTGATGCGATAATTTTGCCCGGCGGTTTTTCTTACGGCGATTATTTAAGGTGTGGAGCGATTGCCAGATTTTCTCCGATAATGAAAGATGTAATTCGCTTTGCAAATAATGGTGGAATTGTGATTGGCATTTGCAATGGTTTCCAAGTGCTTGTTGAAGCAGGATTATTACCCGGCGCGCTTTTGCAAAATAATAGTTTGAAATTTATTTGCGATTTTGTAAATTTGAAAGTGCTGAATAATAATTCTATTTTTACGAGTGAATGTAAAGTTGGTGAAGTTTTAAATATTCCAATTGCTCACGGCGAAGGAAATTATTTCGCTGATAACGACACATTAAAAAAGTTGCAAGATAATAATCAAATTGTTTTGCAATATTGCGATAAATTTGGAAATGTAAATGATGAATCAAATCCGAATGGCGCAAAATTAAATATTGCCGGAATAATAAATGAAAAAGGAAATATTTTAGGAATGATGCCGCATCCTGAAAGAGCGGCAGAAAAAATTCTTGGCTCAAACGATGGTTTAAAAATTTTTCAATCAATAATTAATCAATTTGTTAACGCATAATTTTTAGGAGATCAAAATGGGAAACTTAGGAACATCAGAAATTATTTTAATCGTGCTCGTTGTTTTATTGTTTTTCGGAGCAAAAAAATTACCGGAACTTGCACAAGGTTTAGGCAAGGGAATTCGTGAATTTAAAAAATCAATTCGCGATGTAAAAGATGAAGTTGAAAATACTTCATCTGAAGATGAAAAGAAAACAAAATAATTTATAGTATATCGCAGTGTCTCAAACTCTTTTAGCTCCTTTTAGAGAAACTCTCGAAGGCATCAAATCGTCTGAATTTTCTTTCACCGATGTTGTCGCGAAATACATTTCTTCAATTAACAATCAAAAACATTTGAATGCGTTTTTGGAAGTTTTTGAAGACGATGCAATTTCATTTTCAAAAATTGTTGATGAGAAAATTAAAAATAATTCTGCTGGTAAACTTGGCGGGATGGTAATTGCAATTAAAGATGTCATCAACATAAAAGATAAACGAACGACTTGCGGTTCGAAAATTTTAGAAAATTTTATTGCGCCGTACGATGCAACTGTAATTGAGCGATTAAAAAAATCTGACGCAACTTTAATTGGTAAAACAAATATGGATGAGTTCGCGATGGGCTCGTCAAATGAAAATTCTGCTTACGGAGCAGTTCTTCATCCGCTGGATAATTCTCGCGTTCCCGGTGGTTCAAGTGGTGGCTCGGCAGTTGCTGTCGCTGCAAAAATGGCGATGACCTCTCTCGGCACCGATACGGGCGGTTCAATTCGTCAGCCTGCAGGATTTTGCGGAATCTTCGGAATGAAGCCTACTTACGGGCGTGTTTCGAGATACGGGCTGGTTGCTTTTGCTTCTTCTTTTGACCAAATCGGCGTTTTTTCTTCCACTCCAAAAGATTTGGCAAGTGTGCTTGAGGTTATTTCTGGTCATGATGAAAAAGATTCGACTTCATCTAAAATTGAAGTTGGCGAATATTTGAAAAATATTAATCCCGATGTTAAAGGATTAAAAATCGGTTTGCCGAAAGAATATTTTCACAAAGATTTGCCAAAAGAAATTAATGATTTAATTTCTGAAAAAATAAATTTTTTAAAATCAAAAGGAGCAAAGTTTGTTGAAGTAACTCTTCCGCACTCCGATTATACAATTGCGACTTATTATATTTTAGCAACTGCTGAAGCATCTTCAAATCTTGCCAGATATGATGGTGCGCGTTATGGCTATCGATCGAAAAATTCAAACTCATTGACTCAAATGTACGAAGCATCGCGAAGTGAAGGATTTGGATCTGAGGTGAAAGCAAGAATAATGCTCGGCACTTATGTTTTATCATCTGGGTATTATGATGCGTATTATAAAAAAGCGCAAAAAGTTCGTCGCTTAATTCAAAATGATTTTCTTGAAGCGTATAAACAAGTCGATTGCATTTTAACTCCGATAACTCCTTCGACTGCTTTTAAGATTGGAGAAAAAACTGATGATCCGTTGCAAATGTATCTGTCCGATGTTTTTACTGTCTCTGCAAATTTGGCTGGCATACCGGGAATAAATATTCCGATTGGATTTGATAAAAATAATTTACCAGTTGGAATGCAGATTTTAGGAAAACATTTTGATGAACAAATTTTATTAAATGTTGCTGAATGTTGTTTCAAAAATTAAAAGGAAATTTAAATGAGTATTCTTGTAAATAATAAAACTAAAGTTGTTGTGCAGGGAATTACTGGAGGAGAGGGAACTTTTCATACTTCTCAAATGTTATTGTACGGAACAAAAATTGTTGCCGGTGTTACTCCTGGCAAAGGTGGTTTATCGTATAAAGGAAATGATAAAGACAAATTTAATCGTGCTGTGCCAATTTACAATACGGTTATCGATGCAGTAAAAAATGAAAATGCAAACACAAGTATAATTTTTGTTCCCGCGGCTTTTGCGGCAGATGCAATTTTGGAATCGGTGAGTGCTGGAATTAAACTTGTAGTTTGTATCACCGAAGGAATTCCCGCGAAGGATATGATTTTGGTTTATGATTTTGTCAAAAAAAATAATGCCGTTCTTATCGGTCCAAATTGTCCAGGAATCATTACGCCGGGCGAATGCAAACTTGGTATTATGCCTGGTTTTATTCACAAATCTGGCAATGTTGGCGTTGTTTCTCGAAGTGGAACTTTGACTTACGAAGCAGTTTGGCAATTGACCGAAAGGCAAATTGGGCAATCAACTTGTATTGGCATTGGTGGCGATCCTGTTATTGGAACAAGATTTATTGATGCGTTAAAATTATTTAATGATGATCCGAAAACTGAAGCAGTTGTGATGATTGGAGAGATTGGTGGAACGGCTGAGGAAGAAGCCGCTGAATATGTAAAAAAATATATGAAGAAACCTGTCATCGGATTTATTGCTGGTAGAACTGCGCCCGCTGGAAGAAGAATGGGACATGCTGGTGCGATAATTTCTGGTGGAAAAGGAACTGCGGATGAAAAAATTAAAGTGATGCGAGAATCGGGAATTTTAGTTTGCGATTCGCCAGCAGATATTGGAAAGATGGTGAAACTTGCATTGACAAAAAAAAATGGTAAAAATCATAAAAAGAAAAAAGTTTTAAAAAAGAGATTATCCCAAAGGGATTCCTTTGGAATTAAAAAATCTAAATCAAAAAAATAAAAGGAAAAAATGGCAACTGAAAGAACATTATGTATTTTAAAACCCGACTGCGTTAAAAAAAATCTTCAAGGTGAAGTTTTATCACGATTGCAAAAAGCTGGATTTAAAATTCTCGGACTAAAACAAATTCGATTGACAAAAGAAGAGGCTGGAGGATTTTACGCAGTTCACAAAGGAAGACCTTTTTATGATTCGCTTGTTGAATTTATGACAAGTGGTCCGTGCGTACCAGTTGCGCTTGAAAAAGAAAATGCAGTCGCAGATTACCGAGCTCTAATTGGTGCAACTGATCCAAAAGATGCAGAAGTGGGAACTGTTCGCCGCGATCTTGCAGATAGTAAAGGTGAAAATATTGTTCACGGATCCGACTCGGTTGAAAATGGAAAAATTGAAATCGCATATTTTTTTGCTGAAAGCGAACTTTTATAAATGCTTAAAAAATGGAATCGAAAATCTGATCCCATTTTTAAAAAAAATCAGCCGATATTTTTATGAGCAATTCATCATCGGCATTGCAGCAATTTAAAAATCTTGTTGGAATAAAGTTTCAGCTCTACAATAGTCTTTTTACCTCTTTACCATTTCATCGAATAGAAAATACCGGATTGTTGCTTTCTTTATTTCTTTCTGTTTGCGAAGAGGGATTTAAAAAAAATCAAACACCTCTTCAAATTATTGATGAATTTTTTAAAAGGCACACCACTTATTTAAAAGAAGAAGAAAAACTTAATCTGCTTTTTCGTTTTGTGCAATATGTCGAACGGCAAGTTGTTTTGTTTGATGCTTTGGAAGATGCCGCTTTTAAAGAGGTAAATGACATGAATGGCGTTGGAACACTCAAACATCTTGAATCAGAAATAATACAAGAAAAATTACAAGATCAAATCTCGGAAAAAATAAAAGATTTTAATGTGCGACTTGTTCTTACGGCGCATCCCACACAATTTTATCCCGGTTCGGTTTTGGGAATTATCCACGATCTTTCAAAAGCATTAGCCGAAAATGATGCCAATCAAGTAAATGTTTTTTTACAACAACTTGGCAAAACAGCTTTTTTTAAACATCAAAAACCTACACCGTTTGATGAAGCGATTAGTTTGATTTGGTATCTTGAAAATATTTTTTATCCGGCTGCTGGTAAAATTTCCTCTTTTCTTAAAAATCAATTCCCAGATTCTTTTTCAGAAAATAGTTCGTTAATTAAAATGGGTTTTTGGCCTGGTGGTGATAGAGATGGAAATCCTTTTGTAACTGCCGAAACAACTCTGCAAGTTTCCGAAGCCCTGCGTGGAGCAATTCTCAAGTGTTATTATCTTGAAGTACGAAAATTAAAACGCCGACTAACTTTTGAAGGAGTTGATGTTCTGTTAGCTGAAGTAGAAAAAAAATTGTACAATAATCTTTTTGTGCCGGAACAAAAAACTGATCTTTCGAAGCAAGAAATTTTACACACGCTTGATGAAATAAAAAATATTTTAGTTTTCAAGCACAATAGACTTTTTCAGCATTTGGTAGATAATCTTAAAAATAAAGTAGAAATATTCGGACTACATTTTGCATCGCTTGATATTCGCCAAGATAGTTCCGTTCATTCTGCAATTTTAGAATCGTTGTCGGAAAAAGGAAATGAAATTCCAAAAAATTATTCTCACTGCACCGCTGAAGAAAAAATAAATATTCTTTCATCGTTGCAAACTGCTGAAACAAAAATAGTTCCAGAGGATTCCATCCATAAGGATAATTTTGAAACGATTCGTTTAATAAAACAAATTCAAAAATATAATGGGGAAGAAGGGTGCAATCGTTACATTATAAGTCAGTGCAGTAGCGCCATTAATGTAATGGAAGTGTTTGCTTTATTTTTGCTGGCAGGTTGGAAAAAAGAAGAAATGAATATCGATATTGTCCCTTTATTTGAAACTATTGATGATCTTCAAAATGCTGTCGAGGTGATGGAGCAATTGTACAAAAATCCTACTTACAAAAATCATTTACAAAAAAGAAATAATCGCCAAACAATAATGCTTGGATTTAGTGACGGTACAAAAGATGGCGGCTACTTGATGGCGAATTGGGGAATTTACAGAGCGAAGGAAGAATTGACTCGTTTGTCGAAAAAATACAATATTGATGTGGCTTTTTTTGATGGTCGCGGTGGACCTCCGGCGCGAGGTGGTGGAAAAACGCATAAATTTTACGCATCGCTCGGTAAAAATATTTCGGGAAAAGAAATTCAACTTACCGTGCAAGGGCAAACGGTGAGTTCTAATTTTGGCACCATTGATTCTGCGCAATTTAATATTGAACAATTAATTCATGCGGGAATTTCTAATCAAATTTTTTCCGAAAAATTAACTGCGTTAGAAAAAAATGAAAAAATATTATTGCAAGAATTATCTGATATTAGTTTTTCATCTTACAGTGAATTAAAAAATCATCCATATTTTCTTGAATACTTATATCAGGCAAGTCCTTTGCGTTTTTATAGCGATACAAATATTGGAAGCAGACCTGTAAAACGAGGAGGAACTTCCAGAATGTCGCTAAAAAATTTGCGCGCTATTCCATTTGTTGGTTCGTGGAGTCAGTTGAAACAAAATGTTACTGGTTATTATGGCGTTGGTACTGCGTTACAAAAAATGGAGCAGGCAGGAAAATTAAATGAAGTAAAAAAATTGTACAAAGAATCTTTGTTTTTCAAAACACTTTTGGATAATTGCGAAATGGCAATGCAGAAAACTTTTTTTCCACTTACTGCGCATCTTGCCAATCACGAAAAATACGGTGAAGTGTGGTTAATGATTTTTAAAGAGTATGAATTAACTAAACAATACTTATTGCGAATTGCAGAAAAAACAGAATTGATGGCCGATTACCCAGTTGAGCAACTTTCTATTCAAATGCGAGAAAAAATTGTATTGCCATTACTGACGATGCAACAATATGCTATTAGTCGTGTAAGAGAAATGGAAGAAGCACTGACTCAGCCGCCGATAAAAAATACTTTGGAAAAATTAGCGATGCGTTGTTCCTTTGGAATTATAAATGCCGGAAGAAATTCTGCGTAATAAAAAATATTATTCACAAATTTAATTTGGTAAAAATTGTAAATGCTAAAAAAATGGAAACAGAAATCAACTTCCACTCGACTAAAAAATAATTGGTGGAGTTATAAAATTGATTTGTACGAAATTCCAAAAAGACATAATGGAGAATATCATTATGTCTTTACAAATGGATCAAGTATGGTTGTGCCTATTTTAAAAAATGGAAAAATAATTTTGGTCGAGCAATTCAGATATTTAAATCAGAAAAATAGTTTAGAATTTCCTTGTGGCGGAGTGAAGGAAAAATCGAATAATCTTAAAACTGCAATTGATGAATTAAAAGAAGAAACTGGCTACACATCTAAAAGCATTGATTTGATAGCCGAATTTAATCCTTTCAACGGAGTAACGAGCGAAGTTTGTAAAATATTTTTAGCATCTGATTTGAAAAAAGGGAAATCGAAACCAGATAAAACTGAAGAATTTATTATTCACGAATTTTACCCGAAAGAAATTGACGATTTAATTTCTGAAGGAAAAATTTGGGATGGAATGACTCTTGCAACTTGGACGCTTGCAAAAAAATATATTTTATGAAAATAATAATCTCATTTTTATTTTTCTTTTCAGTTTTACTTGCTCAACCAAAACAAGTTAGCGTTGGCGCTGATGTTTTGCTTTCATCAAAACTTGAATTGATTGATGGAAAAAATATTGCTGTTGTAACAAATCATTCTGCAATTTTAAACTCTGGCGAACATTTAATTGATGCGCTCGTAAATATTCCAACAATAAAAATAGTTGCTCTTTTTGGTCCCGAGCATGGAATTCGCGGGAACGCTTCTGCTGGCGAACATGTAATAAATTCAATTGATGAAATAACTGGAGTGCCAATATTTTCTTTGTACGGAGAGACAAAAAAACCAACAAAAGAAATGTTGACGAATGTTGAAATATTGATTTTTGATATGCAAGATGTCGGTGCGCGATATTATACTTATTTGAGCACAATGATTTTGACAATGGAAGCAGCGGCTGAAAATAAAATTCCAATTATTATTTTAGATAGACCAAATCCGATTCGCGGAACAAAAATTGATGGACCAATCAGATTGGATTCGCTAAAATCATTTGTTGCATGGCTTGCAGTTCCAATAATTCATGGAATGACATTTGGTGAAATCGCAAAAATGGCAAACGAAAAAAATTGGCTTGCAAATGGATTGAAAGCTGATTTAAAAATTATCGAAATTGAAGGATGGCGTCGCGCTCTTTGGTTTGATGAAATGAACTTAAAATGGAC
This sequence comes from uncultured Chitinophagaceae bacterium, assembly GCA_964367235.1. Classification (GTDB taxonomy): domain Bacteria; phylum Bacteroidota; class Ignavibacteria; order UBA10030; family UBA8401; genus JBBTLW01. The sequence goes on from CAYIXI010000020.1 coordinate 16,176, forward strand.
TGCTCCATCGCCAAATATTAAAACTTTAAATAGTGCAATAATTTATCCCGGAACTTGTTTGATGGAGGGAACGAATATTTCCGAGGGACGAGGCACTGAAAATCCTTTTGAAATAATTGGCGCGCCGTGGCTTGACTCAAAAAAACTTATTTCAGATTTATATCAATCAAATCTTTTGGGAGTAAAATTTAAGGAGATGAATTTCACCCCGCAATCTATAGCAAATATTGCGCCAAATCCGAAATATAAAAATGAAATTTGTAGTGGAATTTTTATTGAGGTTACAAACAGAAATATTTTTGAACCGATTAAAACCGAAATCGCAATTTTAATATCGATTTATAAAAATCATCCCGATAAATTTGAGTTTAAAGAAAAAGGATTTGATAGATTAGCTGGAACCCCAATAATTAGACAGGAGATTTTGAAGGGAAAAAATTTAACACAAATTTGTTTGCGCTGGAAGAGCGAAGTTGATAAATTTGCAAAAGAAAGAAAAAAATATTTAATCTATAATGACTAAAATAAAAACAATCGCGCTAATTGCTCACGATGAAAAAAAAGCTGACATCGTTGCTTTTGCAAATGATTTTAAAAATGTTTTGAAAAAATTTAATCTTTACGCAACTGGTACGACTGGTAAATTGTTAAGTGAAAAAGTTGGATTAAATGTGAAGCGATTACTTTCTGGTCCAATAGGTGGAGATGCGCAAATCGCATCAATGGTTGCTACAAAAAAAATTGACGCTGTAATTTTTATAATCGATCCTTTAACTGCTCATCCGCATGATACCGATATAAATACATTGATGAGAGTTTGTAATGTTCACAATGTACCAATTGCAATTAACATCGCAACTGCAATTCATCTTTTATCTTCAAAAAAGATTTAAATATTTTATTTGCTAATTAATATTTTTATTTGGTCACTCTTCGACGGGCTCAGAGTGACTTTTTTAAATATATTGTCATGCTGAGTTTATCGAAGCATGACTTTGAATTATCGATTGTAAAAATTATTCTCGATTTACTTTATCAATTGAAAATGCAGAAATGCAAATGCTCCAATATTCTGCAGATTCATCAAATGGATTTGAATATTTTACTCGCGCTCCTTTTTTAATAAGTAGCGATTCACCTTTTGATAAAATTATTTCTTCATCATCAACAATTATTTTTTTCTTTCCACTAATCATAATTGTAATTTCATCAAACTCAGGATTTTGAAATGGTTCACTCCAATTTGGTGGAGCAATCATGTGCGCGATGCTGTAATTATTTTCTCCGTTTGAGGCAATGCCGAAATGTTCTTCAATTAATTTTCCATCAATAGTTGGTACGATAAAAGGAGAGGATTGCTTAAAATAATTTTTCATTGTTTCAGTTAAATCTTTTTCAACGCCATTTTCAAATCTTTAATTATATCATCAACATCTTCAATTCCAACGGAAAGACGCACTAATCCATCGGTTATGCCATAAGAATCGCGAACATTTTTTGGAAAACTTGCATGCGTCATTGTTGCAGGATGAGAAACTAAAGTTTCAACGCCACCCAAACTTTCAGCGAAAGAGCAAAGTTGCAAACTTTTTAAAAATATTTTTGCCTTTGACAAACTTCCCAAATCAAACGAAATCATTCCGCCGAAATCTCTCATCTGTTTTTTTGCAAGTTCGTGTTGCGGATGAGATTTTAATCCGGGATAATTTATTTTTTTAATTTTATTTTGTCGCGAAAGCCAATCGGCAATCGTTCGCGCGTTTAAACAATGTTGCTTCATTCTAACTGGTAAAGTTTTAATTCCGCGCAAACAAAGCCACGCATCCATCGGTCCTAAAATTCCACCAATTGATTTTTGGAAAAATCTGAGTCGCTCAATCACATCTTTTCTTTTTGTAATTACAACTCCGCCGAGCATATCGCTATGGCCATTTAAATATTTTGTTAAACTGTGCATGACAATATCAATTCCAAAATCAAGTGGGTTTTGTAAATATGGTGATGCAAAAGTATTATCAACAACCGAAATTAATTTATGTTTTTTTGCAAACTGTGCAACTTTTTTTAAATCGGTTAATTGAATTGTCGGATTGGTTGGCGTTTCAATAAAAATCATTTTTGTATTTGATTGAAGTGCGCTATGTATATTTTCAAAATTTGTTGTATCGATGCTGGAAAATTTTAATCCAAAATCTTCATAAATAAATTTTGCAATTCGATATGTTCCGCCATAAACACTATTTGTCAAAATAAAATGATCGCCTGGCGCGAGTAAGTGCATAATTGAATCAGTTGCCGCCATGCCAGAGGCGAAAGCCATTGCTTCGGTTCCATTTTCGAGTGCGGCAAGATTATTTTCTAAAACTGTACGAGTTGGATTTGAAACGCGTCCATATTCGTATCCTTTATTTTTCCCAATATCTTCCTGAACATAAGTTGATGTAAAATATGTTGGAGTCATAATTGCGCCAGTTGATGGATCCGGAGTGATGCCGGCGTGAATTGCTTTAGTTGAAAATTTCATTCGTGCTCCTATTTTGTGAGATATTCTAAAACATCAAAACGAGTAACAATACCAACGATTTTATTGCCATCGGTAACTAAAACAGCGTGATTTTTTTTCGCCATTTGTTCGATTGCCAAAGTTAATTCATCTTGTAAATGAAGTTGCGGAAGAGGTGGTTCGAGTAATTTATTTATTGGCTCATCAAAAGTTGTGATGTTTTCTAAAACAGATGAAAGTAAATTTCCTTCGCTCACAACTCCGAGATTTTTTTCATTTTCAAAAACAGGAAGTTGGGAGATATTAAATTTTGTAATTAAGTCGAGTGTCTGTTTTACAGTATCGCTTGGTGATGCAAACACAACTTGTGGCATCTGTTTTGATTTTGATTCAATAATATATTTTAGCGTAATTCTTTCTGGCGCGAGGAAACCATTCTCTTTCATCCAATCGTCATTATAAATTTTGCTGACATATTTATCGCCACCATCTGGCAAAAGTACAACTACGATTGCGTCCTCCGGTAAAGTTGCACAATATTTTAATGCACCAGCCATTGCGGTTCCAGCCGAGCCACCAGAAAAAATTCCTTCTTCACGCGTAAGTCGTCGCGCCATAATAAAAGATTCTTTGTCATCAGCCTGCACGCAATCATCGATATAATTAAAATCTAAATTATCGGGAATAAAGTCTTGACCAATTCCTTCAACTTTGTAAGTTTTAGTTATGTGTGGCATAACTTTAGTTTGGAAATATTCCATCAAACCCGAACCAACAGGATCAACACCAATTACTTTTATGTTTGGATTTTTTTCTTTCAAAAATTTTGCGACACCGGTGATTGTTCCGCCAGTTCCCATTCCGCAAATAAAATAATCTATTTGTCCGCCAGTTTGTTCCCAAATTTCTGGACCAGTAGTTTTGTAATGCGACTCGTAATTTTTTGGATTGTAATATTGATTTGCGAGAATTGAATTTGGAATTTCTTTAGAAAGTTTTTCCGCAACCGATGTGTAACTTTCTGGTGATTCGTGCGGAACAGCAGTTGGAGTTACAATTACTTCGGAGCCGAATGCACGAAGGAAACGAATTTTTTCCATCGACATTTTATCGGGCAAAGTGAAAATAGTTTTGTATCCTTTAATTGCCGCGGCGATTGCAAGCCCAAGTCCGGTATTTCCACTTGTTGCTTCTATAATAGTACCGCCCGGTTTTAATTTTCCGCAACGCTCAGCATCCTCAATAATTGCAACGCCAATTCTATCTTTTACACTTCCGCCGGGATTAAAAAATTCTATCTTTGCAAAAATTTTTGGTTTCAATCCTGCATTGATACGATTAATTTTTACAAGCGGTGTGTTGCCGATTGTTCCGAGAATATTTTCGTAATATTTTATTTTTGAAATATCTTTTATCATTTTATTTATTTTCCATATTTTTTAAAATTATACTTGCCGCGTAACCAGCGCCGAAACCATTATTTATATTTACAACCGTTACACCAGCCGCGCAAGAGTTTAACATTGTCAAAAGGGGAGCAAGTCCGCTAAAATTTGCACCGTAGCCAGTTGAAGTTGGCACAGCGATGATTGGAACTTTTACAAGTCCGCCGACAACACTTGGAAGCGCGCCATCCATTCCTGCTAAAACAATTATTACACTCGCTTTTTGAATTTCATCAAAGTGAGAAAGCAATCGATGAATTCCTGCAACACCGACATCAAAAAGTGATTTAACATTTTGTCCCATCATTTTTGTTGTGATGAATGCCTCTTCAGCAATTGGAATATCGGCAGTGCCAGCAGAAATAATTAAAATAAATTTTTTTGATTTTTTTATTGTTGGCTCGTTGACAGTAATTACTTTTGAAGAATTATAATATTTTGCTCTCGGAATTATTTTTTTGACTGCCGCAAAATGTTCTTTTGATGCGTGTGTGGCGAAAACTAATTTGTTGTTTGCAAATATTTTTTTTGCGATTTGAGCGGTTTGAGTTGGAGTTTTTCCTTCGCAATAAATTACTTCGGGAAAGCCAGTTCGTAGTTCGCGATGATTATCGAGATGGGCAAAATTGAGAGATTCAAAAGGTAACTTTGTAAGTAGTTCGGTAGTTTTACTTAAGTTTATTTTTCCATCTTTAAATTGATTTAATATTTTTTGTAGGTGTTCGATTTTCATTCTATAAAATATATCTACTATTAGGTCAATTTTCAATTATCATTAAACAATTAACAGATGAAAAAAAATAGCCACCAAGTCACCAAGACACGAATTTGACACTAATAAAATAAATATATTTATTTGTGGATTCCCGATAACAACATTCGGGAATGACATACTTGTTTATTTAGTCATCCTTCAACAAGTTCAGGATGACAGTCACTCTGAGCCTGTCCAAGAGTGGCGCGTTGGGATTGTTTATTGTTAATTGCTAATTGATAATTGTTAAATGTTAATTGAAAAATGCTTGAATTTAGAATCACTTTTTGGTAATTTTAGAAAAATCGAAGAAGATAATGCAAAATATAAGTTCACTTTTAATCGGATATTTATTTGGCTCTTTGCCAACAGCGTTTCTCGTAATGAAATATCTTTACAAATTGGATATTAGAAAAGTAGGAAGTGGAAATGTTGGCGGAAGAAATTCATACGAAGTTTCGGGAAAATTATCGGTTGGAATTTTTGTTGGTATCGTTGATTCGCTAAAAGGTGTTGCCGCAATTTTATTTATCCAAAATTATTTTAACGATGTAAACGCAATTGGCTTTGCATTTGTTGGCGCAGTTGCTGGACATTGTTACTCAATTTGGATTGGCTTTAAAGGTGGGCGCGGACTTGGAACTGCGGCTGGTGGATTGTTAATTTTAATGTGGCCACTAATTATTTTTTGGTTAGTTGGTTATGCATTAGTTGGAAAATTTACGAAGAGCGTTCACATCTCAATTGTCGGCGCAGTTTTATTATCGATACTTTTTGTAATTATTTTTAACAATTATAATCTTTTAGAAAAAAATAGTTACTTAATTTCCTCATCACTAATTGAAATGCAAAATTATTTTTTAGGAGTTGCATTGGTAATTATTGCAACTTGCATCAAACCAATTAAAGAATTTTTAGAAGGTAAAAGTGAAGAATAAAATTATTTTCTTTTTTCTTTTTTTAAACTTTAGTTTTGCACAAACTAAGCAGGATGAAATTTCCAAATCGCGAAAAAATGCTGTAACGCAAAGTGTTGAAATAATTAGTCCGACTGTTGTTGGGATAAATGTAATTGAAGTTCGTGAATATCGAGATCCGCTCAGCGATTTTTTTGGTAACGATCCTTTTTTTCAAAATTATTTTGGAAATCGTCGTTACAAACAAGAAGTAAAAGGGCTTGGTTCGGGCGTAATTATTTCAAGCGATGGATATATAATTACAAACGACCATGTTGCCGGAAATGCGAAAACCATTACAGTAACTTTAACAAGTGGTGAAAAATTAAATGCTGAATTAATTGGTAGCGACCAAATTTCTGATATTTCACTTTTAAAAATTTCTGGTAAAAATTTCCCTTTTGCTAAAATGGGAAACTCCGATGATATTGTTATTGGCGAATGGGTTGTTGCTTTCGGAAATCCATTCGGACTTTTTGAAAATATTCATCAACCAATTGTTACAGTTGGAGTGGTGAGCGCAAAGGGAATGAATTTTTCTTCGAGAGAAAGAAATTATCGGGGACTAATTCAAACTGATGCAGTGATAAATTCCGGCAATAGTGGCGGACCACTTGTAAATAGTGACGGAGAAATAATCGGAATCAATACTTTAATTTATACAGCTGGAGTTAGTAATGCGTACATCGGTTATGGATTTGCAATTCCAGTAAACAAAGTAAAAAAAATTGTTGATGGATTAAAAATGCGTGGAATGATTGAAAGAAATTTTTGGACTGGACTTGAAGTTCATAATGTTGACGAACGAATTGCAAAATATTTTGGATTGGAAAAAGCAGGAGGGACGATTGTTAGCGATGTCCAAAAAGGAAGTCCATCGGAAAAAGCTGGAATAAAAATCAGCGATATAATTTTAGAAGTCAACGGAGAAAATATTTTAACAGATGAAAATTTGCTCTCACTATTAAATGATGCAAACCCCGGCGATAAATGGAAAATGAAAATTTTTCGCGATAAAAAAATAATTGAAATAATTTTAACAATACAAAGACACGAAATATGATTACACGATATACACGCCCAGAAATGGGAAAAATTTGGTCAGATGAAAACAGATTTAAAATTTGGCTTGAGATTGAAATTCTTGCTTGCGAGGCGCGCGCATCGCTTGGAGAAATACCAAAAAATATTCCGAACGAAATTCGCAAAAAAGCAAAATTTAACACCGAGCGAATTAACGAAATTGAAATTGAAGTTAAGCACGATGTGATTGCATTTTTAACAAATGTCTCGGAAAGCCTCGGCGCTGAATCGCGTTATATTCATTACGGAATGACATCGAGCGATGTTTTGGATACTTCGCTTTCGGTTCAAATGTTGCAATCTTCAAATTTACTTTTAAAAGATTTAAACAGATTGAAAAATATTTTATCCAATCGTGCGAAAGAATTTAAAAATACAGTTATGATTGGAAGAACGCACGGAGTTCACGCGGAGCCAACAACTTTTGGATTGAAACTTGCACTTTGGTTTGATGAAACTCGTCGCAATTTAAAACGATTGCAACAGTCGCGCGAGATGATTGCAGTTGGAAAAATTTCTGGTGCCGTTGGAACTTTTGAACATCTTTCCCCGAAAGTTGAAGAATATGTTTGTGAAAAATTAAATTTAAAATCTGCACCAGTTTCAACTCAAATTATTCAGCGAGATAGACACGCAGATTTTCTTTCCACTTTGGCAATCATCGGTTCATCGCTCGAAAAATTTGCAACTGAAATTCGTCATCTTCAAAAAACTGAAGTTCTCGAAGCAGAAGAATATTTTTCAAAAGGTCAAAAAGGTTCCTCTGCAATGCCACATAAAAGAAATCCGATTACTTGCGAAAGGATTGCAGGATTGGCAAGAGTTCTTCGCGCTAACGCAATGGCATCGATGGAAAATATTTCTCTTTGGCACGAACGCGATATCACTCACTCATCAGTTGAAAGAATTATTATTCCCGATAGTTGCATTTTGTTAAATTATATGTTGCACCTCGCAAATGATTTGCTTGAAAATTTAATTGTTTATCCAGAAAATATGAAAAAGAATTTGAATACAACTTTAGGTTTGGTTTATTCCCAAAAAGTTTTGCTGGCTTTAACTCTTAAAGGATTGGCGAGAGAAGAATCGTATAAAATTGTACAAACAAGCGCGATGAAATGTTGGAACTCAAAAATTGATTTTAGAAAACTTTTGGAACAAGATAAAAAAATAAAAAAAATATTTACCAAAAAAGAATTAGATGCAATTTTTAATCCAAAAAATAGTTTGAAACAAGTTGATTATATTTTTAAAAGAGTAAATTTAAATTAAAAGGAAAATTATGTCGCAAATATTTAAAAATTTTATAGATGGAAAATGGGTTGATGCGAAATCTGGTCAAACTTTTGAAAATAGGAATCCTGCGAATTGGGACGATATTATTGGTGTTTTTCCAAAATCGGGAAAAGAAGAAGTTGACGAAGCGGTAAAAGCGGCGCGAATTGCTTTTGAAAAATGGCGAAAAGTTCCTGCGCCAAAGCGAGGAGACATTTTGCGAAAAGTTGGCGACTTGATGGAAAAAAGAAAAGAGGAACTTGCACGAGAAATGACACGAGAGATGGGGAAAGTTTTAGCCGAAACTCGTGGCGATGTGCAAGAGGGAATTGACACTGCTTATTACGCCGCAACCGAAGGAAGAAGATTATTTGGAAATACTGTGCCGAGCGAATTGCAAAATAAATTTGCAATGGCGCTTCGTGTTCCGATTGGAGTTGCGGGAATAATTACTCCGTGGAATTTTCCGATGGCAATCCCAACTTGGAAAATTTTTCCAGCGATACTTTCTGGCAACACAGTAGTTTTTAAACCAGCAACCGACACACCAAAAACTGCAACTACACTTGTGGAAATTTTAATGGAAGCAGGTGTGCCCGAAGGAGTTGTAAATATAATTCATGGTGGTGGTTCAGTTGTTGGAAATGCAATTACAACTCACCCCGATGTTGATTTAATTTCTTTCACCGGTTCAACAAATGTTGGAAAACAAATTCAGCGAGACTCCACTGAAAATTTAAAAAGAGTTTCGCTTGAGCTCGGCGGAAAAAATGCGCAAATAGTTTTAGAAGATGCAGATTTAGATTTAGCATTGGATGGAGTTCTTTGGGGAGCGTTTGGAACAACTGGTCAACGATGCACAGCAACGAGTCGTTTAATTTTAGATGAAAAAATTTACGATAAATTTTTGGAAATGTTAGTCAAACGAACAAAATCTTTACGACTTGGTGATGGATTAAAAAATGATTCGCAAGTTGGTCCTTGCGTAAATGAATCGCAAAGAAAAAGTGTGAATGATTATGTTGAAATCGGAAAAACGGACGGCGCAACACTTTTGCTCGGTGGAAAAAATGCAACCGATGGAGATTTATCAAAAGGATGGTTTTACGAGCCGACAATTTTTACAGATGTAACTCCAGAAATGCGAATTGCGAAAGAGGAAATTTTTGGTCCGGTTTTATCAGTCATCAAATCAAAAAATATTGAGGAAAGCATAAAAATTTTAAATAATACAATTTACGGACTTTCGTCGTCGGTTTATACGAAGGATATCAACAAAGCGTTTTTAGCAATTCGTGATATTCAGGCTGGAATTACTTATATTAATGCACCAACAATCGGCGCTGAAGCGCATCTTCCTTTTGGCGGAGTTAAGCAAACTGGTAACGGGCATCGCGAAGGTGGTTGGACGGTTTACGATTTTTACACAGAATGGAAAGCAGTTTATGTTGATTACAGCGGACATTTACAACGAGCACAAATTGATAATTATTAAATGAAAATATTTAATCTAAAATTTTTAACTTCGCTTTTCGAGCATCAGGAATTCTTTTAATGCGCGAGATTAATTTAATTAAAAATAAATTATTTCATTCACGCAATTGGAGAATCAATTATGAAAACGCAAAAAATATATACCGCAAAAAATGTAAAACCTGCTAAAGTCCACAAAACTCTGTCGCGCCATATTTTGGCAGATGGATACGATTTAGTTTTAGATTTAGAAAAATCACAAGGAAATTATTTATACGATTCGAAATCAAAAAGATATTTAATAGACTTCTTTTCTTTTTTTGCTTCTGGCGCAATCGGGATGAATCACCCCGCAATAAAAGAAAAATCTTTTCAGAAAAAATTATTACGCGCATCTTTGCACAAACCAACAAACTCGGATATTTACACAGAAGAGCTTGCAACATTTGTAGAAACTTTTTCAAAAATTGTTCAGCCAAAATATTTGCCATATTCTTTTTTTGTTGAAGGTGGAGCGCTTGCAGTTGAGAATGCGCTGAAAGTTGCTTTCGATTGGAAAGTTCAGAAAAATTTTAAACGAGGTTATAAGTTTGAGCACGGTACGCAGGTGATACATTTTAAAGAAGCATTTCACGGACGAAGTGGTTACACGATGTCGCTAACAAATACTGACTCAAAAAAAATAAAATATTTTCCAAAATTTAATTGGCCAAGAATTTTAAATCCGAAAATTACCTTTCCTTTAAACGATGAAAATCTTGCAAAAGTTATTGCACTTGAAAACGAAGCCATCAAACAAATCAAAAATGCTTTTCAATCTCAAAAAGATGAAATTGCCGCAATAATTATTGAGCCAGTTCAAAGTGAGGGAGGCGATAATCATTTCAGAAAAGAATTTTTGCAGAAACTACGCGAATTTGCTGATGAAAATGAAGCACTATTAATTTTTGACGAAGTGCAAACTGGAGTTGGAATGAGTGGAAAAATGTGGGCGCACGAATATTTTGTTAAACCAGATATTATTGCGTTTGGAAAAAAAACTCACACTTGCGGAATTTCGGTTGGAAAGAGAGTTGATGAAATCGAAACTAATGTTATGAAAATTAAAAGTAGACTGAATTCTACTTTTGGTGGAAGTTTAACTGACATGGTTCGATTTACAAAAATTATGGAAGTAATTAAAAATGAAAATTTAGTTGAGAATGCAAAAATTCATGGAAAATATTTACTCACAAAAATTTATCAGATTCAAAATGATTTTCCAAATTTATTTTCGAATGCACGAGGATTGGGTTTGTTGTGTGCTGTTGATTTGCAAAATTCCGACACAAGAGATAAATTTGTAAAAAGTTCTTTCCAAAAAGGTGTTTTCCTTTTGGGAAGTGGAGATAAAACTGTTCGCTTTCGTCCTCAATTAATTTTAGATAAAAAAACTATTGATGAAGGATTTGAAATTTTAAAGAAAGTTGCAAAAACATTTTAATGGAAACTATTTTAACACAAAATAAAAATCCTTTGAAACTTGATGACAAGTTGGTTGCAAAAATGCTTGTAAAATTTTTGCGACACGAAATACATCACTCTGGATTTTCAAAAGCAATAGTTGGAATTTCTGGTGGAATTGATTCTGCTGTCGTTGCGTATTTGGCAGTCGAAGCGCTTGGCGCAAAAAATGTTTTAGGATTAATGTTGCCTTATCAGACAAGTAGCAAATCAAGTTTAACAGATGCCGAAAAAATATTTTCTGCTTTAAAAATTAAAAGCGAAAAAATAGAAATTACTAAAATAGTTGAGCCTCTTTTTAAAAATCAAAAAATAAGTGATAATCTTCGTCGTGGAAATATTATGGCTCGCGCAAGAATGATTATTTTATACGACGCTTCGCAAAAGGAAAACGCCCTCGTAATTGGTACCTCAAATAAAACCGAGATTTTGCTTGGTTATGGTACACAATTTGGCGATTTGGCTTCGGCTTTAAATCCGATTGGAGATTTGTACAAAACGCAAATTATTAGTTTGGCAAAATATTTAGGAATTCCGAAAAATATAATTTCAAAAAAACCAAGCGCCGATTTATTTGTCGGGCAAACAGATGAAACTGATTTTGGTTTTACTTATGATGAAGTTGACAGATTGCTTTATTATTTAGTTGATGAAAGAATGAATCAAAATGAATTGATTGAAAAAGGATTTGATAAAAAATTTATTTCAAAAGTAAAAAAGATGATTCAAAAAAATCAATTCAAACGAAGACCACCAGTGATTGCAAAAATTTCAAACAGAACTGTTAATATTGATTTTCGTTATCCTCGCGATTGGGGAATTTGATGAATAGATTTGTTTTACCAGAAACTGAATTGCAAAAAATAGAAAATGCAATTTATATTGTTCCAACTCCAATTGGTAATTTAAAAGATATTACACTTCGTGCGCTAGAAGTTTTAGCAAATGTAAATTTAATTGCCGCAGAAGATACTCGCACTACAAAAAATTTATTAAATCATTTTTCAATTCAAACCGCGTTGATAAGTTTTTATTCACACAATCAAGAATTCCGAATTCCACATTTAATTGAAAAAATAAAAAGTGGAGAATCAATCGCACTTGTTTCGGATGCTGGCACTCCGGGAATTTCGGATCCTGCATTTGGTTTAATAAAAGAGGCGATTGAAAAAAATATAAAAATAATTCCACTTCCCGGCGCAACTGCATTTGTTCCGGCGCTCATCGCAAGTGGATTAGTAACTCGTTCATTTGTGTTTGAAGGATTTCTTCCACTTAAAAAAGGGAGAAAAACAAAATTTGATGAATTAAAAAATGAAACTCGAACAATTGTTTTGTACGAATCGCCACACAGAATTTTAAAAATTTTAAATGAGATTTTAGAAAATTTTGGTGAAAGACAAATATCAATTGGAAGAGAGCTTTCAAAAAAATTTGAAGAAATCATTAGAGGAAACACGAGTTTTCTCATAAATTATTTTTCAAACAAAGAGCCAAAGGGAGAATTTGTTTTAGTAATTGAAGGACTGCCAAAAAAATAGTTGTAATTCAGCCATTCTTAATCTATATTAGCACAAGTTTCAAATGAGTGCTAACAAAATTTTTCAAAAATCAAAAGGAGTTTAAAATGAAGATTCAACCAATTGCGGATAGAATTGTAATTAAAGCCGCAGAACCTGAAGAAGTTACAAAGGGCGGAATATTTTTGCCTGATACTGCAAAAGAAAAACCAGTTGTTGGAGAAGTTGTTGCGGTTGGAGCAGGAAGAATTACAGATGATGGAAAAAGAATTGCAATGGATGTAAAAGTTGGAGATAAAGTTCTTTACGGAAAATATTCCGGAACAGAAATTAATTTTGATGGAGTAGAATATTTAATCATGCGCGAAAGCGATTTGTTCGGAATAATTAATTAAAAATTAAAGGAAAAATAAAATGAGTTCAAAAATTATAAATTATGATGTTGAGGCACGCTCAGCATTAAAAAGAGGTGTAGACCAACTTGCTAATGCAGTTAAAGTTACACTTGGTCCAAAAGGAAGAAATGTTGTAATCGATAAAAAATTTGGCGCACCAACTGTTACAAAAGATGGTGTAACTGTTGCAAAAGAAATTGAATTAGAAAACCCAGTTGAAAATATGGGAGCACAAATGGTTCGCGAAGTTGCATCAAAAACTTCTGATAACGCTGGAGATGGAACTACAACTGCAACCGTTCTTGCGCAAGCAATTGTTCGTGAAGGTTTTAAAAATGTTACTGCTGGTGCAAACCCAATGGATTTGAAAAGAGGAATTGATGCCGCAGTTACAAAATTAGTTGAAGGATTAAAAAAACTTTCGCAACCTGTTAAAGGAAAAAAAGAAATTGCACAAGTTGGTACAATTTCCGCAAACAACGATACAACAATCGGAAATTTAATTGCTGATGCAATGGAAAAAGTTGGTAAAGATGGCGTCATCACAGTTGAAGAAGCAAAAGGAACTGAAACAGTAATGGAAGTTGTCGAAGGAATGCAATTCGATCGTGGATACCTTTCGCCATATTTTGTAACTGATGCAGATTCGATGGAAGCAATTTTAGAAAATCCACTAATTTTAATTTACGAGAAAAAAATTAGCGCGATGAAAGATTTACTTCCAATTTTGGAAAAAGTCGCACAAGGTGGTCGTACACTTTTAATTATTTCTGAAGAAGTTGAAGGCGAAGCGCTTGCAACTTTAGTCGTAAATAAAATTCGTGGCACTTTAAAAATCTGCGCAGTAAAAGCTCCCGGTTTTGGTGATCGCCGAAAAGCAATGCTTGAGGATATCGCAGTTTTAACTGGCGGACAAGTTATCGCAGAAGAAAAAGGTTTCAAACTTGAAAATGCAACACTTGCATATTTGGGAACTGCAGATAAAGTTGTCGTTGATAAAGATAATTCAACAATCATAAAAGGTGCTGGAAAATCTGAAGATATTAAAAAACGCATCAACGAAATCAGAGCACAAATTGATAAAACAACATCGGATTATGATAAAGAAAAACTTCAAGAAAGACTTGCAAAACTTTCAGGTGGAGTTGCAGTTTTGAAAATCGGTGCATCGACTGAAGTTGAAATGAAAGAAAAGAAAGCACGCGTTGAAGATGCACTTCACGCAACACGCGCCGCAGTTGAGGAAGGAATTGTTCCTGGCGGTGGAGTTGCTTATTTGCGAGTTGTTTCATCTTTGAATGAATTAAAGCTTACAAATGTCGATCAAAAAACTGGTGTTGAAATTATTCGAAAAGCAGTTGAAGAACCTCTTCGACAAATTGTTGCGAATGCTGGACTTGAAGGTTCGGTAATTCTTAACAAAGTTAAAGAAGGAAAAGATGATTTCGGTTACAATGCCTTGACAGATGTTTACGAAAATTTAATTAATGCTGGTGTAATTGATCCAACAAAAGTTACACGCATTGCGCTTGAGAATGCCGCAAGTGTCGCATCTTTAATTTTAACAACAGAAGCTACAATTGTTGAAAAACCAAAAGAAGATAAATTCCCACCAATGCCTTCAGGCGGCGGAATGGGTGACATGTATTAATAGTTGTAAAAAGTAAAATATAATCCCTCAATCGAATTTATTTTTGGTTGAGGGATTTTTTTTATAAATTATTAATTTGAAATCCCCTCTCCTTTTTTTAAGGAGAGGGGAAGGGGTGAGGTCTTAAACAAAATAAGTCATTTACTTTCTTTCCAAGAAAGAAAGTAACAAAGAAATCTTTTCGAAATCGTAACGCACGAATCAATCCCCGACGCA
>CAYIXI010000021.1:0-2744 GCA_964367235.1 uncultured Chitinophagaceae bacterium
TTTTTATAATCCTAAAAAAGTAGCTAATGCAGAAAAAATTAAAACTACGCCAGCAAGCAGATGTTGATATTTTTCTATTTTGTGAAATTTGAAAATCTCTACTCCTTTAATACCTAAATAAACAATTCCCATTAAAGTTGAAATCGTTACAATCCCAAAAATTGATGAAATCAAAACTGCTTCCATCAATCCAAATTTTGCGGCTGGATAAATTAAAAGTGGAATTAGTGGTTCACAAGGACCAAAAATAAAAATTGTAAACAGTATCCACGGCGTTAAATTTTTATTTTTATTATTTCGATGTTGATGTTCGTGTTTTGTTAAATCGTGATGATGTGAATGTGTGTGTACAATCCCGTCAGTATGAGAATGAAAATGATGATGATGATTGTTTTGCAAAATTTTATAAACTCCAAAAATCGAATATCCAATACCAAAAAAAAGTAAAAACCATTGGGCGTAAGTTGCTCGGACTGATTCAATTTCGATTAAATTGTTTAATGTTGAGCCAGCAAAAATTCCAATAAAACCGATTAAAATCGAACTTAAAATATGACCGATGCCTGCAACAAATGCAACCAACAAAGTTTTATTTTTTGTCCATTGCCCAACTTTTGACATCGCAATAAATGGGAGATAATGGTCAGGTCCTAAAATTGTATGAATAAATGCAATTGAGATTGCGGAAAAAATTAGCGGCATCATTTTTTATTTCGTTGACGAAAAACTTCCGACATTACAATCGCTCCTGCAACTGAAACATTTAGCGAATCAAATTTTTTTGTCATTGGAATTTTTACGAGGAAGTCGCATTTTTCTTTTACAAGCCGACGCATTCCTTTGCCTTCATTTCCAATTACAATTGCAATCGGGCAAGTGAAATCGATTTCGGTAAAATTTTTTTCTGCATTTGAATCGGTGCCGACAACCCAAATATTTTCTTTTTTTAATTTTTCAATTTCTTGTGCAATGTTTGTAACCTGTGCAACTGTAAAATGTTCGATAGCGCCAGCAGATGTTTTTACAACAGTTGGCGTAATTGTTGCTGAGTGATGTTTTGGTAAAATTCCTCCGTGCGCTCCGAAACAAACTCCGCTTCTTATTAACGCGCCGAGATTATGTGGATCTTCAATTTCATCAAAAATTAAAATAAAAGGATTTTCGTTTTTATTTTTTGCAGAGGAAATAATTTCATCAACGGAGGATATTTTTTTTTCAGAAATTTGCGCGATTACACCTTGCGTAAGTTCTCCGCCAGCAATTTGATCGCATTTAAATTTATCAATTTCAGAAACAATTACGCTTTTCGATTTTGCAAGTTGTTTTATTTCTTCAATTTCTATGCCGTGAGTTCCAAACTGCAAAAATATTTTTGAAATAGTCGTGCCACTGCGAAGAGATTCAATTATTGGTTTCCTACCGAAGATGTAACTCATTTATTTTCTTTTTTAAGATTTTTATGAAATCGTTTTTCTAAATATCGTCCGAGCAAAAAAGTTACGATGCTTGCAAAAAATAAAAAATATTCTCCTTGCAAATATCCTCGTCCAAAAAAAAAGGAATCGACAAAAGTGAATATCAGCAATGTAATTCCGATGGCTTGAAATAATTTTGCAAAAATCAACATTTTTGCAAAACCTCTATTATATCACTTTCGGTAAACTTGGATTGAAGTCGCTTGATTCCATCAACTAATACAATGGGAATTGTGTATTTGTACTTTTTAAACAAATCAGTTTCGTTTTCTATATTTACGATTTCGAAATCGAATACAAAATCATTTTTCAATTTTATAAAAAATGATTTTGCGATATCGCACAATTCACAATCAGTTTTAGAGATTAAAGTTATTTTTTTCAATTTTATTTAAGAAAAATTATCTATTAATAGAAAAAAATAAACATTTATAATTTTTATGCTATAATTAATTGCATATCCCTTAAATTATTCTTGTATTTATTATAAACATCGACATTATAATTTCGTTTAAAAAGTAAATACTCTTTTTGAGCAATTATTGAACATCCTTCGTTAAGAAGTGTGTCAATAATTTTTCCCCATTCTATATGATCATCTTCAAATACATGAATATCACCCTCTCTTCTATATCTCTTAAATATAAATTTTCTAATAAACCAATCAATGTAATTATTAATGACAAAATATTTTTCTAATTCTGGTTTACATTTTTTATTCATTTCATCTTTAAATATTTGAAAATATGTTTCTTTAATCCAATATTCTTCAGATGATTCATGATCAATATAAATAATTCCACCTCTCTTTAACACTCGAGTAAATTCTTTAAGTATTCCAAGATAATCAGGTATATGATGCAAAACAGAATATAATGCAACAATATCTACACTTTCATCTTCGATATTAGAAATATCTTTTCCATTAATTAAAATTACTTCCACTTTACTATTATATGTTCGGGAGGAAACTAAATCCAAAAATCCTTGAGAAACATCACAGGCTAATACATCACAACCTACTTCGCTTAAATGCTTAGTTAAATTACCAGCACCGCAACCAAAATCAATTGCTTTTTTTATTTTACTATTTGTACTAATGCTATTTATAGCCTTCACTAAGTCTTTGCGCAAACGATTTTGTTCATAGATATTATAGATTTCACCATGTTCTTTTTCATAACTCTTTGCAATACGATTGTAAGAACGAATACTTTTTTTTAATGTTGGTTTTAGCATAAATACAAATTAGTATGTGTTAAAAAAAAA
>CAYIXI010000021.1:2844-9114 GCA_964367235.1 uncultured Chitinophagaceae bacterium
AACTCTGTGTGAGAATTTGTCGGACGATGGTAAATTCCGGTAATACCAATTACAATCAACAAAAGAGAAATTATTTGCGCTTCGGATAATCCTAAAAGAATTCTATCGTTAAGTCTGATGAACTCAACTAAAAATCTTTCTGCGCCTGCGCCAATTAAATACCACATAAAAACTTTCCCGGTTTTTTGTTTCGAAACTTTTATTCTGTACTTCCAAAGGAAATAAAAAATAATTATACAAATTAAAAATTCATAAACTGGTGCGGGATGAAGTGGTGTGTTATCTGGGACAATTCCATTTGCAAAGAGAGAACTAATTTCTGGGAATGAGCGAAATGCAATTGAGGGAGGATAAACTCCATTTTCGTAATTCACTCCCCAAGGTAAATTTGTTGGTGCGCCATAATCTCCATCGCCAGCAAAATGACAACCGAGCCGTGCAACTCCGTAAGCCAAAATTAAAATTGGAGCAATAATATCTCCAAACTCTAAAAAACTAAAATTATTTTTTTTGAGGTAAAGATGAATTAAAAAAGTTGCGAGTATAAATCCGCCAAAAAAAGTTAAACCAGCGCCAGAAAAAGTTAAACCAATCGGGTCGTTAAAAAATTCTTTGTAATTTTCAAAAAGATATAAAATTTTTGCGCCACTGATTCCGCCCACCATCGCAATTAAAGTTATTGTATTTCCAATTTCTGGGTTAATTCCTTTTCGAGCGAGTTCTTTATTTAAAATCCAATTTGAAAGGAAAAACGAAATTCCCATCATCAAACCGTAGCTATAAATTTTAATAAAACCAAAATCGTAAATGACTGGAAACATTTTTTAATCAGTATGTTTAGTTAAAAATTTTTGGAGGGAATTTAAAGTAACATGAGTCTCTTTTCCGTCGCTCATTTGTTTTAAATTTATAGATTTACTTTCGATTTCTCTTTCGCCAATTACGGCAACAAATTTTGCATTTTGGCGATTTGCATCGCGCATTTGCGCTTTCACACTTCTATTTAAATAATCGCATTCAGCCGAAATTTTATTTAATCGCATATCAATTGTAGTTTTGATGCAAAACTCGCGCGCAGTTTCATCAGCCGAAACAAAATAAATTTCGGGTGCTTCAGAATTAAAATCGATATTTTTATTTTTTTCCAAAACCATTAAAAGTCGTTCGATGCCAGCCGCGAAACCAACACTTGGAGTTGATTTTCCGCCGAGTTCCTCGCAAAGCAAATCATAACGACCACCGCCAGCAAGTGCATCTTGCGAACCGAGCGATGAATTTGAAATTTCAAAAGCGGTGCGAGTATAATAATCTAAACCGCGTACAAGACGATTGTTAATTGTAAATGGAATTTTAAATAAGTTTAAATATTTCTGCAAATCCGAAAAATGATTTTGACAATCGGAACATAAAAAATTAAAAATCAATGGCATTTCTTTTGTCGCATTTTTATCGGATTCATCTTTTGAGTCGAGCACACGCATCGGATTGTGCATAATTCTCTGACGGCTTTCTGGTGAAAGTTTATCGGCAACGGTGAGTAATTCTTTTTGCAAAATTGTTCGATACTGCGGACGACATTTTGGACAACCAACCGAATTTATTTCTAAAATATTATTTTCAATTTTAAAAGAATTATAAATTGAAATTGCAAGCGCAATTACATCTGCATCAACCGAAGCATTTGAAGAACCAATTGCCTCAGCGCCAAATTGATGAAATTGTCTCAATCGTCCGGCTTGCGGTCGTTCCTGTCTAAACATTGGTGAGATGTAATAAACTTTTGTTAATTGATGAGCTTCGCCTAAATTATTTTGAATGAATGCTCTAATGACCGAGGCAGTTCCTTCGGGTTTTAAAGTTAAACTATCTTGGCTTCTATCGAGGAAACTGTACATTTCTTTTCCAACAATATCAGTTGATTCGCCAATGCTACGAGAAAAAAGGGAAGTCTGTTCAAAAATTGGAGTTCGGATTTCTTTATAATTGAATCGATGAAAATTTTCTCTTAAAATTTTTTCAACAAATTGCCATTTGTAAATTTCATCTGGTAAAATATCTTTTGTGCCTTTAATCGATCGGAACATAAAATTATTTTTTAAATTGAGGTTGGTTCAATTTTTATATCTTCTGCGTTTTTTATAATTGCATAAACTTCTTTTGCCGATTTTGCATCAATTAATTTCTGGCGCGATTCTTCATCTTTAATAAGATTTGAAAACCTACTTAAAAATTTTAAATGCAAAGTCGAATCTTTTCCAACTAATAAAAAAACAATTCGCACAGGCAATTCATCGGCTGAATCAAAATCAATTGGCTTATCAGTAATTGCCAGAGCAACAATATTTTCGGTTACGCCATCGGTTTTTGCGTGAGGCAACGCCAAACCATTTCCGATTCCGGTTGTCACACTTCTTTCGCGCGTAAAAACTGCCTCTTCAACTTTTTCGATATCTAAAACATAAGGCGATTTTTCGATAATCTTAATCATTCGTTTGATTAAATCATCTTTTGATTTTGCAGAAAAATTAATTTTTATATATTCTTCGGTAAGTATTTCAGAAAGTTTTATCATGGTCTGATTTTTTTATTTACAAATATACGAAAAAAGAAATTTCAAAGTAAAGATTGAAAAAAAAAATAGAAACTTTTACAATTTAAATCTATAAAAATCATTTCGTTGACTTTAATTCAAGTTTTCGGTAAATTTGAAAAAAATCGTATACTAATCAATTGAAAATCGATAAAAAGTGATGGAATTCCATCGTATAAATCCCAAAGAAAGAATTAACGAAATCTTACTTTGGTTGGCTAATTTTGTACTTCTTGCAACAGGCGTTTTAAGCAAACTGATTGTTGTAAAAGTTTTTTGCTTAGTTGCTTTGGTGATTGTAATAATTTATATGTTCGTTCGTTTAAGAGATAAAAAAATTGATAAAAGATTGGAAGAATACAATAATGATTCCAAAGAAAAATTTTTAGCGAAAAATAAAAACGAACCACAACAAACAGTTTTTGATGATGCTGGCGATTTTTACCATGCGAGCAACAGAGAAAAATTTGAAGAGAATAATTTCAACGAAAATTTTGATGAGCAATTTGAAATAGTTTCAAATGAAAAAGAAATTGAAGTTAAGAAAAGCGAAAACATAAAAACAAATTTTTCTCCACTTAACATTGAAATTAAAAAAGTTAAAATTGAAAAAGAAATTGCAAATGTTTTTATAGATTTAAAACAGAGCGAACTAAATCCTAAACAGGAATTAGAAAAAATTTTGCAACGAGTTGTTGAGTTTGCGCATTCTCTTTCATTTAGTCACTCTGCAGTTTTGTTTTGGGTTAAGTCCGAGGAAAATAAATTAGCGCTTGAGGCATTCGCAACAAATAGTAATAATTTTACAAATCAAAAGGAATTTTCTTTTGGCGATGATTTTGTAAGTAATGTTGCAAAAAGTGGAAGCGGAATTTTAATAAATAATTCAAACGGAATTAAACTTCCGTATTATGAAAACGACGAAAAAATCGAATCGTTTCTTGCAGTTCCAATTTTGTATTCAGAAAAATCGCCAATTGCAATTTTAATTGTTGATAGTAAAACCGATGACGCTTTTGGAAATGAAACGATTCAAACAATTACTCAATGCGCAAAATTAATTGCAGATTTGTTTGTTGCAGAAAATGACAAACTTTCTCTTTGGGATGATAAAAAATATTTTTCTGCGCATTTAAAAATGCTCGAACTACTTCGTTCGCATGCTGAAATTCCGCAGATTGTTAATTCTTTTGTTGACAAAATTTCGGAAATGATTTATTGGGATGCGATTTCAGTTGTGATGTTTAATCACGGTTTAAATAATTGGGAAGTTGTAAATACTCGTTCCCGTTTGCCGGGCAGATATTTAGTTGTAAAACAAGTAATTGATTTGCAAAATTCACTTGTTGGAAAATCAATCTCAACAAATGAATTAAAAATTTATGATGAACCTTCGCAGATTCGATTTATGATAAATGAGAACGAACTAGAAATTGCAAAAGGAAAATCATTTGCTGTAATTCCGATTTCAACTTTATCGAAATGTTTTGGCGCAATTATTTTAGAAAATTTAAATCGTAATGCTTTTCGAAAAGATGAGTTGCTAAACATAAAACAAATTTCTGCAACAGTTGCAAGCGCAATTGAATTGCAAGATGCGAATGAAATTATTTCTCAACATGTCATTCACGATGAGTTTCCAGAAATTGTAACTTATCGACATTTTGTTCATCGATTGAGAGAAGAAATAATTCGCGCAAATGATTTGGGGTTGGATTTGACTTTAGCATTATTTGCATTGAATAATGCTAACGATGTTGAAGAGCGTCTCGGAAAAGAATCAATTAAAAAAGTTCAAAGTGCAATTGCAACTTTTCTTGTATCGCATAAAAGGCAATACGATTTGATTGGAAGAATGGATAAAAATATTTTTGCTGTTCTGCTTGTTCACACAACGGCGAACGAAGCATATTTGTGGGGAGAAAAAATCAGAAGTTCGATTGCAGAAAATAAAATTAAAATTGGCGACAAAGATTTTTCAACAACAATTACAGTTGCAATTTGTGGATTGAAAGATGAAATGACAATTGATGAAATTTTAGATAACGCACAAAAAGTTTTAGATAAAGCCATCCGAGTTGGTGGCAATTTAGTAAGTGTTTATTAACAAGAAAAAAAAGGAGTAAAAAAAAATGGCTAAACAACAAAATTTTGCTGATAAAGCAAAAAAAGCATTAATGGAAAAAGGGACAAAATGCCCGAAGTGTGGCGCAACTACAACTTCGACGCTTTATGTCAACTCTGTAAAAACTGCAAATGGTTCGTACAGATTTAATCGTTCGCAAGTTCAAGTTTGCAAATGTAACGAAAAAACTATTTTCGAATAATTGCTGACAAACGGAAAAATAATTTTAATTATTCTTGACGGAGTTGGTGTTGGCGAATTGCCCGATGCAAATTTGTACGGCGATGTCGGTGCGAACACTCTTTCAAATATTTCCAAAAAAATCGGTGGACTTGATTTGCCAAATCTTACTTCGTTTGGGCTCGGCAATATTATCAGTATTTCTGGCGTAAAACCAAACGATTTTCCTCGTGCGAGTTTTGGAAAAATGCAAGAAATTTCCCACGGAAAAGATAGCACAACTGGTCATTGGGAAATTGCTGGAATAATTTTAGAAAAAGATTTTCCATATTTTCCAGATGGCTTTCCAAACGAAATAATTGAAAAATTTATTTCGCTGAATGATTTAAAAGGCGTGCTCGGAAATAAAGTTGCAAGCGGAACAAATATAATTAACGAACTTGGCGACGAACATGTTCGCACAGGTTTTCCGATAGTTTATACTTCTGCCGATTCGGTTTTTCAAATTGCGGCGCACGAAGATGTAATTAGTATTGAGCGATTGTACGAGATTTGTAAAATTGCTCGCGATAAAATTTTTATCGAAAAAAATAGTGTCGGAAGAGTTATTGCCCGACCATTTATTGGCGCAGATGGAAATTATTCTCGAACAAAAAATAGAAAAGATTTTTCACTCGATCCACCAAAAAAAACTATTCTCGATTTGCTTTTTGAAAACGGAATCGAAACTATTTCAATCGGTAAAGTTGATGACTTATTTAATTTGCGCGGAATAAAAACATCGCATCATACAAAATCAAATGCCGAAGGAGTCGAAAAAATTTTGTTCGAGATGGAAAATAAATCTCGCGGATTAATTTTTGCAAACTTGGTCGACTTCGATCAACAATTTGGTCACAGACAAGATCCAATCGGTTTTGCAAATGCGTTGATGGAGTTCGATCAATGGCTTCCGCAAATCGAAAAAAAATTAAATGAGAATGATATTTTAATTCTCACTGCCGATCATGGAAACGATCCGACGGACGATAGCACCGATCACTCAAGAGAATTTGTGCCGTTACTTGTTTTTAGTAATCGTCAGCAAACAGGAAAAGATTTGGGCACGCGCCAAACTTTTTCAGATATCGCACAAACAATTGGCGAATACTTCAGTCTAAATTGTAACGATTTAGCTGGAAAAAGTTTTTTAAAAAATATTTTAGATGTTTGATAATAAAGATTTAGAGCATTTGGTTTAGTGAAAAATTGTTGAACTCCTTACGGAGTTCTATTATTTTTTTTATAATTTTGCTACAAATATGAGACTCCTACGGAGTCTTTCTTAAAATCGTTTGAATCTGTTTGATCCCGTAGGGATTGTAGATTTGTAAAA
>CAYIXI010000021.1:9214-29906 GCA_964367235.1 uncultured Chitinophagaceae bacterium
TAAAACGGAGTCTTTAAGAAAATCGTTTGAATCTGTTCAATCCCGTAGGGATTGTAGATTTGTAAAACTAAAACTAAACAGAACCCCGTAGGGGTTCAATGTTTCTTTTTGATTTTAAAATTATGATGAGTAGTAATAAAATATTTTAAATCTTTACATCACTTCTAAAATGTATTATATTTACAAAAATTAATTTAAAAAATAAAATAAACTAAGGCTAAAAAAGTGAAAATCGCAAAACAATTTACAAACAGAGAAAGCCAGTCGCTTGACCAATATTTACACGAGATTGGCAAGGTTGATCTAATAACTGCCGAAATGGAAGTTGAATTGGCAATCAAAATCAGAGCTGGCGACCAAAAGGCTCTCGATAAATTAACAAAATCAAATTTGCGATTTGTAGTTAGCGTCGCAAAGCAATATCAAAATCAAGGATTGTCACTCGGCGATTTAATCAACGAAGGAAATTATGGTTTGATAAAAGCGGCAAAACGATTTGACGAAACTCGTGGATTTAAATTTATTTCGTACGCAGTTTGGTGGATTCGTCAAGCAATTTTGCAAGCGTTGGCTGAACAATCAAGAATTGTTCGTCTTCCATTAAATAGAGTTGGCGCGCTAAATAAAATTGGAAAAGCATTTAGCAAACTCGAACAGGAATATGAACGCGAACCAAGTGCTTACGAACTTTCGCAAGTGCTCGATATGTCTCTTTATGAAGTTGCTGACACTTTAAAAATTTCTGGAAAACATTTATCAATCGATGCGCCATTTGCGCAAGGAGAAGAAAATCGTTTGCTCGATGTTATTGCTGATGACAGACAACCAACTCCAGATTCAAAATTAATTGAAGAATCGTTAAAAGATGAAGTTATTAGCGCGCTTAAAACTTTGAATGATAGAGAATCCGAAGTGATTCGACTTTATTTCGGTTTGTCGAATGAACATTCTTTTACTCTCGAAGAAATTGGTGAAAAATTTAATTTAACTCGCGAGCGAGTTCGACAAATTAAAGAAAAAGCAATTCGTCGTTTACGACACACTTCACGCTCAAAAACGCTTCGCACATTTCTTGGATAAAAAATATTTACAAATTAAACAGGATTTATCTTTTCTGATAAATCCTGTTTTTTCTTTTTAATAGTGAAAAACTTTTTTTATTTTTAGTTAAATGAAATTCATTTTCATTTTTTTTTCAATATTTTTAATTGGCTGCGGTTCGGTTTCGCCAAGATTTACATCAGTGGTTCCAAAAAATAAATCAGTTATAATTGAGAATGAAGTCAAACCAAAAGCGCCAATAAAAATTGAAAACTCGGCAATTCCTCAAGAAAAAATGATGGACGAGGTTTTGAAATACTTAGGAACCCCTTATAAATTAGGGGGAAATTCAAAAGAAGGAATTGATTGCTCGGCATTTACTCAAACTATTTTTAGCCAATCAATTGGAAATAATTTGCCTCGCTCAACTTCGGAGCAATTTAAAATTGGAAAAGAGATTAATTTGGAGCAAATTGTTTTTGGCGACTTGCTTTTTTTTAACACAAATGGAATTAGCCCATCGCATGTCGGAATTTATATTGGCGAAAATCTTTTTGCGCACGCAAGCGAGGGTGCGGGAGTTACAATTTCATCAATTGAGTCATCGTACTATAAGAAAAAATTTATCGGCGCACGAAGAATTACAAAATAAATTATGTCAACTTTACCAATTCTATTATATGGAAATATTATTCTTCGACAAGAAGCAAAAATTGTTGAAGAAATTACTCCTTCAAAAATAAAATTAATCGAACGAATGTTTGAAACGATGTACAATGCAAATGGGATTGGACTGGCGGCAAATCAGATTGGAGTTTTAAAACAAATTATGATTGTTGATATTTCCGCTAACGAGGAGGGAAAAGGAATTTTGCCGATGGTAATAATTAATCCGAAAATTTTAACGGAAGAAGATGAGAATGTAATGGAAGAAGGGTGTTTGAGTATTCCGGAAATTCGCGCAAATGTTACACGGGCAAAAAAAATTGTTTTAGAATATCAAGATTTAAAATTAAATAAAAGAAAAATCACAGTTGATGGACTTTTGGCAAGAGTTATTTTGCACGAAATCGATCACTTAAATGGAATTTTATTTATCGATCATCTCTCGGCAACAAAAAAATCTCTGATAAAACCAAAACTGCGAAAAATTTCTCGCGGTGAATTGATTCCAAGTTATCCAATTAAACTTAAATAATTTATTATGCGAATTTTATTTATGGGCACTCCAGATTTTGCTGTAAAAAGTTTGGAGTCGTTAATTGAAAATAAAATTATTCCAGTTGCTGTCGTTACAACTCCCGATAAACCTCAAGGTCGAGGATTAAAATTAACTCACTCAAAAGTAAAAGAAAAAAGTTTGTCGCTTGGCTTACCAATTTATCAACCTGAAAAGTTAAGAGATGAAAATTTTATTTCTATTTTAAAAAATTTAAATTTAGATTTAATTGTTGTAGTTGCATTTAGGATTTTGCCGAAGGAACTTCTTTCGATTCCAAAATATGGAGCGATAAATCTTCACGCATCACTACTTCCAAAATATCGTGGAGCCGCGCCTATAAATTGGGCTATTATTAATGGCGAAAATGAATCTGGCGTTACAACTTTTTTTCTCGACGAAAAAACTGATACTGGAAAAATTATTTTTCAGGAAAAATGTAAAATTGAAAATGAAATCTCTGCTGGTGAACTTTATGATTTGCTTGCTAAAATTGGTAGCCAACTTTTAATTAAAACTATTTGTGCAATCGAAACTGGAAATACAATTGAATTTTCTCAAAATGATTTTGAAGCAACTCCCGCTCCAAAAATTTTCAAAAAAGATTGCCAAATAAATTGGAATTCTGACACAGAAAATATTTATAATTTTATTCGTGGGCTCAGTCCTTTTCCAACTGCGTGGACAACTTTCAAATCTAAAACCTTAAAAATTTACAAATCAAAAATTTCTAAACTTGATTTGGAAAATAAAAAGCCTGGCACAATTATAAAAGAAAAAAATAAATTATATGTTGCAACCCCTGATGGTTTTCTTGAATTGCTCGAACTTCAAATTGAAGGGGGCAAAAAAATTTCTGGCGATGAATTTATTCGAGGTTATCAATTTGAAACTGCAAATTTTGGCGACTGAAAGCTTAATTGCAAACTCTATTAAATTCATTTATATTGTAGTCGAAAGGCGATTTTAAGTGCAATTTATTATTTGGTCATCATTAGTTTTGTTTATTTTTTCAGCGATTGCTTGGTTTGGCGGATTACTTTTTGTTACAAGCGTTTTAATGCCAATTGCAAAATATGAAAATGCTTTTAGTCAAACTTTATTTTATCAATCAATTCGCAGATTTCATGGAATTGTTTTGATGTGCATTTGGACAATGATTATTACAGGATTTATACTTGTTGCAGTTGAGCAAAAATATATTTGGTTAAAACTTTCAAGCACTTGGGATTATTTATTTTTTTCAATAGAAATTGTTTTTTTGCTCGGATGTTTTTTTACTTTTTTAATCGGAAAAAATTTTAAATTGATTGATAAAAATAAAACACAAAACCCTGATGAACTTCAGAAAAATGAATCATTCGAAAAAAATATTTTTAGTGTTTTAAAATTTATGAAAATAAATATTCTATTAGGAATTATTTCAATTCTTGTTTTTACTGCAATGGTGTATTATGGGTAAAATAGTAGCAATTGCTAATCAAAAAGGGGGAGTTGGTAAAACAACGACTGCGGTAAATCTTGCCGCTTCAATTGCAGTGGCGGAACATCGCACACTTTTAATTGATATTGATCCGCAGGGAAATTCTTCAAGCGGACTTGGAATTGAAAATAAAGAATCCAACAAAACTATTTACGAAGTGTTGATTGGAGAATCTCAAGCTGAAGATGCGATAATAAAAACTTCAATGCCATTTCTTTCACTAATTCCTTCAAATATAAATCTTGTCGGAGTTGAAATTGAAATTGTAAATGAACCGAAGCGAGAAGAAAAATTGCGAACAGCGCTTTCAGAAATTCGTGATTCGTTTGAATTTATTATTTTAGATTGCCCACCATCGCTCGGACTTATTACATTAAATTCTTTTACCGCAGCCGATTCAGTTTTAATTCCTGTTCAATGCGAATATTACGCGCTCGAAGGACTTGGTCAACTATTAAATACAATTTCAATTGTTAAAAGAACTTTTAATCCTTCTCTTGATATTGAAGGAGTGTTGATGACAATGTTTGATAGCCGACTTCGATTATCAAATCAAATTGTAAGTGAAGTGAGAAAATATTTTGGCGAAAAAGTTTATAAAACTTTAATCAGCAGAAATGTTAGATTAAGTGAAGCGCCAAGTTTTGGAAAACCAATTTTATTGTACGATGCAGTTTCAAGTGGCTCGAGAAATTATATGTCGCTTGCGCAGGAATTTTTATTTCACAACTCAGAAAAAAAAGTTGCTAAAGAAATCGCTTAATAAAAAATAAATGGATACTTCGAAAACAAAATCTGTTTTGGGAAGAGGTTTAAGCGCACTGATTCCAAACTCTGCGTTTAAAGATTCCTCCGCCAATCCATTTCAAAAAGATACAGGAAAAGATGAAATCATTGCCGCAATTCAAATTTCAAAAATAAAACCAAATCCATTTCAACCTCGCCAAGATTTTGATGAGCAAGCACTAAGCGAACTAACTCGCTCTATTAAAGAGAAGGGAGTGATTCAGCCAGTAACTGTCCGAAGAATTGAAGGGGAAAAATATGAATTGATTTCTGGCGAAAGACGATTGCGTGCCACCGAACGCGCCGGATTGCGCACAATTCCTGCATATATATTGGCTGTAAAAAATGATGAGGAAATGCTCGAGCTTGCTCTTATTGAAAATTTACAGCGCGAGCATCTCAATCCGATTGAAATTGCTATTTCGTACAAAAGATTACTCGATGATTGTAAATTAACACAAGAACAAGTTGCAGAAAAAATTGGAAAAGAACGATCTGTTATTGCAAATTTTTTAAGATTGTTGAGACTGCCTCAAAAAGTTCAAGATGCTGTAAGAAAAGAAAAAATCTCAATGGGACATGCGCGCGCGCTTTTAAGTTTCACTGATGAAAAAAAACTTTTGCGTGTTTATGAAAAAGTTATTCACGATGAATTACCCGTAAGAAAAGTTGAAGAACTTGCAAAAGATAAAAATCCGCGAGCACACAGCGCAAAAAAAACAATCATCATAAATAAAGAATCGCATTTATTGCAAACTATCGAAACTCGTTTGCGTCAAACTCTTGGAACAAAGGTTTCAATCAAACAAAAACAAAATGGAAGTGGTGAAATAGTAATTGAATTTTACAATCAAAATGATTTAGATAGATTAATAGAATATTTGGAATAAATATGAAAACAATTATCAAAACAGATAAAGCACCAGCACCAATCGGTCCATACAATCAAGCAATCGCGGTTCATGGACATTTAGTTTTTACATCTGGTCAAATTCCACTTGATCCGAAAACAGGAAATATTATTGGCACAACAATTAGTGAGCAGACAAAACAAGTTTGCGAAAATTTACGCGAACTACTTCATGCAAGTCATACAGGATTAGCGCAAGTTGTAAAAACTACAGTCTATTTAAAAAGCATGAATGATTTCCAAAATATGAATGAAGTTTATGCGCAATATTTTGGTTCATCTTCGCCTGCGCGCACAACTGTTGAGGTGAGTCGTTTGCCAAAAGATGTTCTTGTAGAGATTGATCTCGTGGCATTTATTCCATAAAAATGGAAATCAATTGTCATGCAACAAAAATTTTTTTATAAAATCTTTTTTTTCGTTTTTTATTTTTTTGCAATAAATTTATATTCACAAGATTTAAAAAACGATTCGCTTCAAACTAAAAAAACACTTCAACTATTTCTCAACGAAGATTCACTCGTCACATCAATCACAGCAAACCAAGACACAATATTTTACAAACAAAAATCAGTTCTCGGCGCAACACTTTCCTCGATGATTTTACCCGGAACTGGACAAGTCTACAATGGCGCATATTGGAAAGCGCCCGTAATTTGGGGCTTTGCCGCGTATTTTGGAAATATCGTAATCCAGCAAAATCAACTTTACAAACAACATCGGGATATTTATTCTGCATCGATTTTAAAATTTCCACCTTACGGCGATGCAGATGAAAAGCGTTATCGAGATTTTTATCATAATCAAAGAGATCAGTTCGGATGGTATTTATTCGTAACTTATTTTATAAATGTTTTAGATGCTTATGTCGATAGCAACCTTTCAAGTTTTGAAGTTAATCCCGATTTAAATTCTCAATCATTAAAATTTACTTTGAAAGTGAAATTACCATGAAACCTACAAAAATTAGACCCGAAGAAGTTTTAGAATATCATTCATCAGGAAGAAAAGGAAAAATTGAAGTTGCAATTACAAAGCCATGTTCCACTCAGCATGATTTATCAATTGCATATTCTCCCGGCGTTGCAATCCCATGTTTAGAAATTAAAAAAAATATTGAAGATGTCTACAAATACACTGCAAAAGGAAATCTTGTTGGAGTTATAAGTAATGGAACTGCTGTTTTGGGTTTAGGAGATATCGGACCCGAGGCAGGCAAACCAGTTATGGAAGGCAAAGGAGTTTTATTTAAAAAATTTGCCGACATCGATGTTTTTGATATTGAGATAAACGAAAAAAAAGTTGAAGAAGTTATTAAAATTGTAAAAGCACTCGAGCCAACTTTTGGTGGAATTAATTTAGAAGATATTAAAGCACCGGAATGTTTTTACATCGAGCAGGAATTAAAACGAACGATGAACATTCCGGTTTTTCATGATGACCAACATGGAACTGCAATCATCAGCGCGGCGGCATTAATGAACGCATGCGAAATTGTCGGAAAAGATATTTCAAAAATAAAAATTGTCTACAATGGCGCAGGTGCTTCATCAATTTCTTGTGCAAAATTACATTTGGCTATCGGCGTGAAAAAAGAAAATATTATTATGTGCGATAGCAAAGGTGTAATCTCCAAATCAAGAACTGATTTAAATGAATTTAAAATTGAATTTGCTATCGAAACAAATTTAAAATCTTTAGCCGATGCATTAATTAACGCAGATGTTTTTGTCGGCTTGTCGGTTGCAAATGTTGTTTCAAAAGAAATGATTGCATCAATGGCGAAGGATCCGATTGTTTTTGCATTGGCAAATCCAGATCCGGAAATTACTTATGATGATGCAACAAGTGTGCGAAATGATATTATTATGGCTACTGGAAGATCCGATTATCCCAATCAAGTAAATAATGTATTGGGTTTTCCCTTTATTTTTCGCGGTGCTTTGGATGTTCGCGCAAAAACAATAAATCAGGAAATGAAATTAGCCGCTTCATTCGCTTTGGCAAAACTTGCAAAAGAAGATGTGCCTGACTCTGTGATAAAAGCTTACGGCGAAGAAGCGATTGAATTTGGACGAAATTATATTATTCCAAAACCACTCGATCCGCGAGTTTTAACTTGGGTTGCGCCTGCGGTAGCTAAAGCCGCAATCGAAACTGGAGTTGCGCGTATTAAAATTGAAAATTGGGATGAGTATCGTAATCAACTCGAGGCGCGACTTGCTCGCTCAAAACCAATTATGCAAGTGATGTTAGGAAAAGCGAAAAAGCAAAAAATGAAAATTGTTTTTGCCGAAGGAGAAGAATTAAAAATTCTTCGTGCGTGTCAAAGTATTATTGATGAAAATATTGCTCAACCAATTTTAATTGGCTCGAAGGAAAAAATATTTTCTCTCGCACTTGAACATAATTTAGATATTGCTCACAATGTAGAAATTGTCGATCCGATTAGTTCTGATAATTACGAAAAATATGTTGAGCTCTTTTTTAAAAAACGAAGCAGAAAAGGAATCACTCATCAAGAAGCGAAAAAGATTTTGCTCAATCCAGTTTATTTTGCTTCGATGATGGTTGAGTGTGGCGATGCTGATGGAATTATTGCAGGGTTATCTTCTCATTATCCCGATACGATTCGCCCCGCTCTTCAGGTTATCGGAGTTAAAAAAGAAAGAAAAATTGTTTGCGGAATGTACATTGTAGTTGTTAGAAAAGGTGTCTACTTTTTTGCCGATACAACTGTAAATATTTCTCCAACTTCGGAGGACTTAGCAAATATCGCATTGTTAAGTGCTGAAACAGTTAAACGATTTGGTCAAGATCCAAAAATTGCAATGCTCTCGTTCAGTAATTTTGGAAGTACAATTCATCCTGAATCATTAAAAGTTAAAGAAGCAGTTGAAATAATCAAACAGCAAAATCCAAATTTAATTATTGATGGAGAGATGCAAGCCGATACTGCAGTTATACAAGAAATTTTGAACAAAGAATTTCCATTTAGTAAATTACAATCAAGTGCAAATGTTTTAATTTTTCCAAACCTCGATGCCGCAAACATAGCTTATAAATTGATGGCGAGAATTGGAGAAGCAGAAGTTATCGGACCAATTTTAATGGGAATGGCAAAACCTGTACATATTTTGCAACGAGGCGCCGAAGTAAATGATATTGTAAATATGACTGCAATTTGTGCGGTTGAAGCAATTGGCAATTAGTATTTACAATTAGCATTAATCATTTATCAATCCCTACTCGTCACTCTTCGACAGGATCAGAGTGACCGTCATGCTGAGCCTGTCGAAGCATGGCTTAATCACAAAACGTCATTCTGAGTGAGTTTGTCATCCTGAGCATGTCGAAGGATGACTTAATAACAAATCCCTCCTACGGCGGGCAAGCCCGTTTCAAAAAATTGAGATGGAATTTTTTATTTGTCATTCCCGAATGTGAGCGCTTTTGGCGCCATGGCGTAAAGCGCCATTTTTATCGGGAATCCATAAATATTTTTTCTTTGTGTTCAACTTGGTGTCTTGGTGGCTTCGTGGCTATTTTTTTTTGCCACAAAGTCTCTAAGTCACCAAGTCGCACTAAGATTTAATTTTTTTTGAATAACCCAAGACTTTAGTCTGGGGTTAAGTGTACAACACACACTCGGACTTTAGTCCAACAATTCAAATAAAAAATACTTTTAAATTAGGATAAACTTTTTTACTTTTAGAAAAATCGAAAACATATGTTTAAAAAAATCGTTGTTTCAACTTTAATTTTAGCCCTAATTGGTGGATTAACTTATTGGTATTTTATTCGTGAAGAAAAAAAACCAATCAATTATCGTTTTGAACAAATTACTCGTGGTGATATAAAAGTTTTAGTAACTGCAACCGGCAGTTTAAGCGCAGTACAAACTGTTCAAGTTGGCACACAAGTCAGTGGAACAATTTTAAAACTTTTTACCGATTTTAACGACAAAGTCAAAACGGGACAAATTGTTGCGCAAATCGATCCAACTTTTCTTGAAGCACAAGTTCGCGATGCGCAAGCAAATTTACAACGCACAAGCGCGCAACTTAACGAAGCAAAAAGAAATTTTAGAAGAGTTAAAACTTTATTAGAAAAAAAATTAGCACCACAATCCGATTACGACAAAGCGCTTGCCGAGTTTGAAACATCCGATGCGCTAAAAAAACAATCGGAAGCGCAACTTGAAAGAACAAATATTAATTTGCGTTATGCAACAATTCGCTCTCCGATTGATGGAGTTGTAATTTCTCGTCAGGTTGATGTTGGGCAAACTGTTGCGGCAAGTTTTGCTTCGCCAACACTTTTTACAATCGCAAACGATTTAACTAAAATGCAAGTTCAAGCAAGTGTGGATGAAGCCGACATCGGAAAAGTTCAAGTTGGACAATCTGTAACTTTTACTGTTGATTCATATCCCGAACAAGAATTTATCGGCACGGTAAAACAAGTTCGACTTTCGCCATCAGTTGTGCAAAATGTTGTAACATACACTGTTATAATTGATGTGCCGAACGAAGAATTAAAATTAATGCCCGGGATGACAGCGACAGTTTCTATTTTAATTGAAGAACAAAAAAATGTTTTAAAAGTTCCAACACTTGCTTTACGGTTTCAGCCATCGCAAGATGAAACCGAAATCGATTCAAATGTAGTTTTAAAAAATAAAGATTCACTCAAATCGAAAAATAAAAATTTGATAGCAAAAAATAATATCGATTCAATTTCAATTGAAACTTTGGTGCCAATCAAAAAAATAAAAAATTCAAAAATTTGGATTTTGAATTCAAATAATAAATTAGTTTCAATCCAAATAAAAACCGGACTTGTTGATGGAACTTTTACAGAAATTTTTAATGGAACAATAAAAGAGGGAGACGAGGTTGTCGTCGGAGTTGTTCAGGACAAAATTGAAAAAAGTGTAAATCCATTTAATCCATCACAGCAACGCGGTGGCTCACCTCGAAGAATGTAAAATGGCTGAAACAAATCCATTAGTTTTATCAATTAACCATTTATCAAAAACCTACAAAATGGGAAATGTGGAAGTTCACGCGCTTCGAAACATTTCAACTTCAGTTTCAAAAGGTGAGTTTGTCGCAATTATGGGCGCATCGGGTTCGGGCAAATCTACTTTTATGAATATTATTGGTTGCCTTGATAAACAAACTAAAGGAGATTTTTTTCTCGATGGAGTGGATGTTGCAAAATTAAATCGAAATCAGCTTGCGAGTATCAGAAATAAAAAAATTGGATTTGTGTTTCAAGGATTTAATTTGCTTGCTCGCACATCGGCGATTGAAAATGTTGAGTTACCTTTATTTTATTCTCATCCAAATATAAAACAGAAAAAAGAATTGGCGATTGAAGCACTCAGAATTGTTGGCTTGTCTGATAGAGCGCATCATTTACCAAATCAACTCTCGGGCGGGCAGCAACAAAGAGTAGCAATTGCTCGTGCACTTGTAAATAATCCCTCTATTATATTAGCGGACGAACCAACTGGAAATCTTGACTCTCGAACGAGTGTTGAGGTGATGGAAATTTTTCAAAAATTAAATGAAAAAGGAATTACAATTCTTTTAGTTACTCACGAAATGGAAATTGCTGAATTTGCAAAACGAAATGTAATTTTTAAAGATGGAAAAATCCGAAGCGATTTTACTTTTAATCAGTGGCAAAGTGCATCTGAAAAATTAAAAAATATGCCAGATATTTTAGATGATGATGAGGAAGCGGCATGAATTTTTTCAATACACTAAAAGTTGCATTTCGTTCATTAGCCCGTAACACGATGCGTTCTTTTTTAACAATGCTCGGAATTATTATTGGCGTTGGCGCTGTGATTGCAATGATGGCTGTTGGTCAAGGAGCGCAATACAGCATCGAGCAACAAATTGCTTCGCTTGGTACAAATGTTGTGATGATTTTTCCCGCTTCGTTTGCGCAAGGTGGAGTGAGAATGGGAGTCGGAACAATGTCAACTTTAACCGAAGATGATATGTTTGAAATAAAAAATCGTTGTCCGGCGGTTGATATGCTTACTCCCGCAATAAGAACGAATGCACAAATTATTTATTCGGAAGAAAATTGGAATACATCGGTGATGGGAATTCAACCCGATTATTTTAATATTCGCAATTGGGAACTTTCCGAAGGATATTATTTTACAGATGCTGATGTTCGGTCATCAGCAAAAGTTTGTTTGATTGGAAAAACTGTTTCGGAAAATTTATTTAAAGAGGGAAATCCTGTTGGTTCAATTATCAGAATTAAAAAATTGCCATTTAAAGTTCTCGGTGTTTTAGATGAAAAAGGACAATCCGCACAAGGAGCTGACCAAGATGATGTAATAATTGCTCCGTATACAACGGTTCAAAAAAAATTAATGGGAGTAACTACTTTGGGAATTATTTTTGCATCTGCAAAAACTGAAGCATTAATCCCAGAAGCGCAAAAGCAAATCGAAGAATTATTACGAATAAGACATAAAATTGAAAATGGACAAGAAGATGATTTTATTATTCGCACACAATCTGAAATTGCAAACACAGCCTCATCGGCAACAAAAATTTTAACAATGCTTTTAGCATCAATCGCATCAATTTCATTAATTGTTGGCGGAATTGGAATTATGAATATTATGCTTGTCTCGGTTACCGAAAGAACTCGCGAAATAGGAATTAGAATGTCGGTTGGCGCAAGACAAAAAGATATTTTATTGCAATTTTTAGTTGAAGCGATTGTACTTTGTTTATTTGGTGGCGCAATTGGAGTTGGATTTGGAGTTGGTGCGGCGAAGATTGTTTCATCTTTTGCAGGTTGGCCGATTTTAGTTTCAACGCAATCGATTTTACTTTCGTTTATTTTTTCTGCGGCGATTGGAATTTTTTTCGGTTACTATCCTGCAAGAAAAGCATCAAATTTAAATCCGATAGATGCATTGCGATATGAATAGTTTTTACAATTAGCAGTTATCAGTTAACAATTATCATTTAAATAAAATTTTAGTGCAACTTGGTGACTTAAAGACTTAGTGGCATGCTTTTATGAACTCAGCATGACAATTTTATATTTATAAAATAAAATGCCCACCAAGACACGAAGTTGAACACAAAGAAAAAATATTTTACAGGTTGCTCCGATGGAGCTTTTTATATTTTTTAATTAATCTACTACAAACAGTTCACCCCGCTGGGGTTTTTAAAATATTTAAAAGCACCGTAGGTGCGTTCTGTTTGTAGATTTAAAGCATAAAATCTTTTCGAACTCCTTTAGGAGTGATCTGTAAAATAAAAAATCACATAGTGCATCTTTGTGAGATAGAG
Source organism: uncultured Chitinophagaceae bacterium (assembly GCA_964367235.1). Classification (GTDB taxonomy): domain Bacteria; phylum Bacteroidota; class Ignavibacteria; order UBA10030; family UBA8401; genus JBBTLW01. The sequence goes on from CAYIXI010000021.1 coordinate 21,997, forward strand.
ATAAAAAAATAGCCACTAAGACACAAAGACACGAAGTTGAACACAAAGAAAAATAAATATATTTAGATATAAAAAGATGCCAACGGCATCATACATTTATAGAAAGAAAATATAAAAACATGTGCGACTCCAACGGAGTCGAACAACAAAACGAAAATCATTTGCTATAAATGTTACATCCCTTCAGGATGAAGAAAAGATAGTTATAAAAATAAATAGCCACCAAGACACGAAGACACAAAGTTGAACACAAAGAAAAAAAATATTTACAAACAATTTGTCATTCCCATGTGTGAGCGCCTATGGCGCCATGGCGTAAAGCGCCACTTAAAGCGGGAATCCAATATTAGATTCCCGATAAAATCGTTCGGGAATGACATTATTTTTTGTGAAATGTTTTTTAATAACCCCGAGATTTATCTCGGGGTTACAACAAAAAAACAGCTTCGACTTTAGTCACATTGTTTTGGACTAAAGTCCGAGTGAGTTTGGGGAGACTTTTCCTCAGACTAAAGTCTGGGGTTATTAATTTATTTCAAATCAAATGGTGACTGAGTAATTCGCTGAAAGAGAATGTATCGAAGTCACTTTTCTTTTGTCATTCCCGCATGCTGTGAGCGGGAATCCATAAATGGATGCTCGATAAAATACATCGAGCATGACATTGCTTTTTTTGTGGTGTAAAAAAAATCTTAGTGAGACTTGGTGACTTAGAGACTTAGTGGCAATCTTTTATGAACTCAGCATGACAATTATTTGTTAATAATAAATAACCACCAAGACATGAAGTCACGAAGTTGAACACAAAGACTATTTATTGATAATTGATAATTTTGTCATCCTTCGACAGGCTCAGGATGACAGTCACTCTGAGACAGTCGAAGAGTGGCGCGTTAGGATTGCTAACTGATAATTGTTTTAATTCAGAATTGAATTGTCCAAAAAAAATTGTAAATTCCGATAAATAATTAAAGAGAAGAATTTGTCAAAACATATAAAAGAAATATTAAAAGAGACTAAACCAAGTTTTAGTTTTGAATTTTTTCCGCCAAAAACTACTGAAGCGTCAAAAATTTTATTTGAAACGATTCAACATTTAGTTCCGCTGAATCCATCTTATGTCAGCGTTACTTACGGCGCTGGTGGCTCCACCAGAGAATTAACTCACGAGCTTGTTGTTAAACTTCAAAAAGAAAATAATTTAAATTTAGTTGCGCATTTAACTTGCATCGGCTCAACCAAAGATGATATTTTTTCTATCTTAAAAAAATACGAACAAAGCGGAGTGAGAAATATAATGGTGCTTCGTGGCGATTCCCCAAATGGCGAAACGAATTTCAATCAAGTTAAAAATGGATTTCAATTTGCATCAGAGCTTGTTGCATTTATCAAAAATAATTTTCCACAAATTGGAATTGGTGTTGCCGGTTTTCCCGAAGGTCATCCTGAAACTCCGAATCGTTTAAAGGAAATGGATTTTTTAAAAATGAAAGTTGACGCGGGCGCGGATTATATTTGCACACAATTATTTTTTGATAATGGCGAGTTTTTCGATTTTCGCGAACGATGCGAACTTGCCGGAATTAAAATTCCAATCATTGCTGGCATCATGCCAATCAATTCAAAAAAGGGAATGGAGAGAATGGCGGAACTCGCACTTGGTACAAAATATCCTGCAAAACTTTTGCGAATGCTTTCACGAGGAGAAACCGATGAAGCGATTGAGCGAATCAGCGCACACTGGGCGACGGAACAAGTGAGCGATTTAGTTGATAACGAAGTTGACGGAATTCATTTTTATACTTTGAATCGGTCGAAAGTAACTTTGCAAATTTTTGAAACTTTAAATTTGGCGATGCGAAAATGAAAATCGCAGTTTTTCTCGGCGGTTCATCTCCCGAAAGAGAAGTTTCTCTTGCAAGTGGAAAAGCAGTTGCAATAGCGCTTAAATCAAAAGGGCATTCGGTTTTGCTTTTCGATCCCGCACTTGGCGATAAACCACTTGAGATTGAAAATATTTTGCCCGATGGAATTCATTCTCAATTTCCGAACGAAGATGAATTAAAAAAATTATCTCCAAAAAATTATATCGATTGCGTAGAATCAAAATTATTAAATGATGTTGATTTAGTATTTCTAACTTTACACGGTCAGTGGGGAGAAGATGGAAGGATTCAATCGCTTTTAGAATTTAGAGGAATAAAATATACTGGCTCAAAAGTAATGTCGAGCGCTTTGACAATGGATAAAGCAATTACAAAAATTTTATTGAAGCAAAACGGAATTGAAACTGCCGAGTGGTTGACTGCGAAAAATAATTTTGATTTGCAAAAAATAATTTTCGAAATAAATTTAAAAATTGGTTATCCGCTTGTTGTAAAACCAAACGACCAAGGTTCGACTGTTGGTTTAACAATTGTAGAAAATGAAAATGAAATCGAAAAAGCAATTTTAACTGCGCTTGAATTTTCCTCAACTGCGCTAATAGAAAAATTTATTCCCGGAAGAGAATTGACCGTTGCAATCATCGGCGAAAAAGTTTTACCAATAATCGAAATCAAACCGCAAGGTGGATTTTACGATTACGCGCATAAATACACAAAAGGAATGACCGAATATATTTGTCCCGCAGATTTAGAAATAAATTTAGCCGAAAAAATCGAGTTTGCATCAAAAAAATTTTTTGATATTTGCCAATGCGAAGGATTTGCGAGAGCAGATTTCCGTTTGCAAGATGATGGAAAATTTTTTGCATTGGAAATAAATACTTTGCCCGGAATGACTGCCACAAGTTTAGTTCCGAAAGCGGCAAAAGCAATTGGGATTGAATTTCCCGAACTTTGCGAAATGATTTGCAAACTAACAATTGCAAATTAACCCTCTTTTAAATCTACTCAAATCTTCATAATTTCTCTTCAGCAAAGATGAAATTTCTAAATAAAATTAAAAATATTTCATTTTCAAGTTTAATTGAAAGTGCAAAGAACAATAAAAAAAGAAGCGCGATTTTAATTGCTTTCTTTTTTCTTTTAATTGTCTTCTTATTCAATAACAAGGGAATTGTAAAACGATTGAGTTTAGAAGCCGAAAAGAGCGAATTGCTCCAAAAAATTGAAAATGCAAAATCCGAAAGAGATATCTTAAAAAAAGAGATTAAAAATTTGGAAAGTAATCCCGAGACTATCGAAAAAGTTGCGCGAGAAGAATTTGGAATGATTCGTCCCGGTGAAAAAGTTTACCGCGTTAAACCGAAAGAAAAAAATAAATAATGAAATATATTTTTAAAATATTTATTTTATTTTTTTCTTTTTCGATAAATATATTTTCGCAAACTGATACGACCTCAGTAGTTGACACATTAAGTTCGAATGATGAAATTGAAACGCTTGTAAATTACAATTCAAGCGATTCGATAATTTATGATTTCAATTCTCGCTCGATGAAACTTTTTGGAAAAAGTGGAGTGAAGCAAGCAGAGATGTCACTGAAAAGTGAATTCATTGATATTGATTGGAATACAAGTTCGCTACTTGCAAAAGGAATAATCGATTCAACAAAACCGCAAACTGATTCGCTTAAAAAAAGATATTTCGGTTTGCCAATTATGACTGATGGTCCAGATGAGTACAAAGGATTTAATGTTGCATATAATTTTAAATCTAAAAAGGGAAAAGTAGTTTTGGGCGACACCGAACAAGAGCAAGGATATTATCATGGACAACAAATAAAAAAAATAGATAAAAATATTTTGTATGTAGCCAACGGGAGATACACAACTTGCGATGATGCTCATCCTCATTTTTATTTTTACAGTCCGCAGATGAAAATTACTTTGCGCGATAAAATTATTGCTCGACCAATTTATCTTTACATCGCCGATGTTCCAATTTTCGCTTTACCATTCGGAGTTTTTCCAAATCAAAATGGAAGAAGAAGCGGAATAATTGCGCCAACTTACGGCGAGCATTGGCAACGAGGAAGATATTTATCTCATCTTGGATATTATTGGGCGGCGAATGATTATTTTGATATTAATTTTTTAACTGATTTATATTCTCACGGTGGTTGGCGCGCATATTCCGATTTGCATTACGGACTGAAATATAATTTTTCTGGAAGAATTTTTATGGATTACTCGCGCATAACTTTGGGCGAAAAAGATGATTTCGATAGACGAGACGAAAGTAACTATCGTGCAAATTTGCAACATTTCCAGCAACTCTCGCCAAACTCACGAATCGATGTTGATTTTACATTTGCAAGTAATAATTCTTACAAAACCAGCACAACTTATGAGGATTTATTGCGTCAGGAAATTTATTCAAACGCAACTTATAGCAAAACTTTTGAGGGAACAAGCAATAGTATGAATTTAAATATTTCGCGCCGACAGGATTTAAGGACTGGAGATGTTTACTCAACTTTTCCTTCGATGAATTTTGCGATGCCACAAATTTATCCTTTCAAATCGAAAAAGAAATCTCGCGGTCTTCAACTTTTGCAAACCGAATCAAGTTGGTACGAATTAATCGGAATGAGTTACAATACTCAATTTTTAAGATTGAACAATAAAATTTTTTCCAGTGAAAAAAATAGTTTTTCAGAATTAGATAGATATGGTTTGTCGCACTCTTTATCAGTCAATGCTTCTCCAAAAATAAAAAATTTTAATTTGTCTCCTTATTTAAGTTATTCCGAAAAATGGTACGACAAATCTATTATTGTTGATTCGGTTGACGGAAATAATAATCCAATCAAGCGCGAAGTTTTTGGTTTTGCTCCAGTTAGATTTTATAATCTTGGAGTTTCTGCATCAACAAGATTATATGGAATGATGCAATTGCCAATAAAAGGATTTGGAGGATTTCGTCACACACTAATGCCGAGTTTAACTTATTCGTATCAACCGGATTTTTCAACACCGAATTTTGATTTTTACAGAACTTATAAAGATAAAAATGGAAAAGAAATTTTATACAATCGTTTTGAGCGAGAAATTTTTGGTGGCGCACCGCAAGGCAAATCGCAAGCACTTTCATTAAATGTAAGTAATTTGTTTGAAGCCAAAACAATTGCAGATGACTCTGTGCGAACAGAAAAAAAATATCAGTTGTTAAATTTAAATGCTTCACTCTATTATAATTTCTCCGCGCCACAATTTCAACTTTCAGATTTGAATTTATCTTTCAGAACTGATATTGGTCAATATTTAAATTTGAGTGGTGGAAGTACATATCGATTTTACGATTACGATTCTAAAAATCTAACGAGAGTTAATTCTTTACTTTGGAAAGAAAAAGGAAGGATTGCTGATTTGACAAATATAAATTTTAGTATGTCAACTTCGTTGCGTGGTGAAAAAAATAATAAAGCAGAAGTCTCAACGATTGATAGTTTGCGATTAATTGAATCGCAAGAAAAAAAATTGCGTGGCTATCGTACACTTTACGAAACTGATCCGCCAGATTTTTCTATTCCGTGGAATTTATCTTTGAGTTTTTTCTTTTCACAAAATCAAGAAAATCCAAATCAAATTTTTCGTAGCGCAAATATGAGTGCAAATTTATCTTTTAATCTAACAGAAAAATGGAAATTTAACGCCTCTTCAAGTTACGATTTAGTCAAAAAAGAATTTGCTGCGCCATTTATTACAATCTATCGCGATTTACATTGTTGGGAAATGAATTTCAGCTGGACGCCGATTGGCTATTTGAAAGGCTACCGATTTGAAATAAGAGTTAAAGCGCCACATTTGCAAGATGTAAAAATGATAAAACAAAGCCGTGAAGCTGGCTATTATTAATTGAGATTTGTATCAAGGTAACAAATAATTCTATTGACAAGTAAAGTCAATTTTTCTACTTTTGTATTCAAGAGAGAGTAAAATATTTTAATTATGTTGAAATTTCTGAAATTATACATCTTCTTTTTGATAGCAGGTGAGTTTTTATATTCGCAATCGAAATTCACTGCTACTACATATTACGAAGATCCCGTCTCTAAAAAAGTTCATCATGCTTACGAACAAAGCTACGCAATTTTAATTGGCATCGACCAATACACTCAAACTGATACTCGATTAACATCGGTTGCTTCGGTAGAAAAATTTCAAAATATTTTAAATCAGAAATATGGTTTTCCAAAAGCAAATATAATTACACTTGTAAATGATGAAGCGCGACTATCGGTAATTAACGATGCTTTCAAAAAAATTAAAAGTTTATCAAAACTTGATAGAGTTATATTTTATTTTTCCGGCAGATGCTATACCGCTTATGATGAAAATAATAATAATCTTGAAGAGGGATTTTTAATTCCTTTTGATGGTTCGCTTGAAACTTTTGAAAAGGCAAAACGCACTTGTTTATCTCTTGACACATTAAAAAATTTAGTAGCAAAAATAAAAGCAAAACATTCTTTTGTTTTACTCGATGTGAGCGCCGGAGGAATACCTGTTAAAGAAAGATTTAGTACAATGCCACCAACAAGAACCAGAAGCGAACAAATATTTTTAAAAAATGTTTCGCAAATTTTTGTTGCGGCTGATAGATATGAATCTGTATCCGAACGAGTTAAAGGCGATCTACCAATATTTACTCAATCAATTTTCGAAATGTTAGAAAATTCCACTGGCGATAAAAATAGTGATGGAGTAATTTCGGTAACCGAAATAGCTGGGCAAGTAATTCAAAAAGTAGTTGGTACAACTGCTGGCAAAATCCATCCGCAGTTTGGTTATTTAAGCGATAATGGCGGAGATTTTGTTTTTATAATTCCCGATTCCACAAAGCAATCGCAAATTTCTTTTTCAATCAAACCTGTTGATGCTGAAATTTATTTAGATGGAACTCTCCTAAAGGATGTAAAAGACAATAGTAGAATTTTTATTAAAGGTGTCGGTTATCACAGACTTGAAGTTAAAAGAAACGGATATTCATCTGTGAACGATGAAATTTTTGTTAATGGTAGAAATCAGATTTTAATCAATGCGGAACTTGAAAAACTTTTAACCGCAGACTTAATTATTAAAGTAAATACACCGGGAGCTAAAGTGTTTGTTAATGGAGTATTTGTTGGGCAACCTGAAAAAATGTTAATGTTAGAAGATCTCCAAAAAAGTAATTATATGATTCGTGCAGATTTAGATGGCTATTTCTCCGACTCAATTTCTATTTCGGTAGATAGAGCAAAAAAATATACCGCAAATTTAAAACTTCGTTCTAAAAATGGATTTTTAAGTGTAACAACTTCTCCAATGGTAAAAATTTATTTAAATAAAAATTTTATTGGAAAAGAAAAAATAAATCGAATGGAGTTGCCACCGGGGCAATATACTTTACGAATTGCTGGAATTGGTTATGCGCCAGTTGAAAAATTTTTTGTATTAAAAGATAATCAAATTATTAATTTAGAATTTCCACTTACTCGAGCAAATCATTTCGGTTCGATGTGGCGTTCGGTAGTTGCGCCAGGTTGGGGACAAATGTATGCGCAAAGATTTGGTTGGCACTATCCTGTTTTGCAAGTTGGCACTGTCACGGCGGCTGTTGTTTTTTATATCAAGTATGATAAACAAAATAGCGATTATGCTTGGTTAGAAAATGTGTACAATCGTGAAAAAGATCCTGTGAAATTAAAAATTTTACGCGATAGTATGACCACACTTGGTGAGGAAGTTTTATCTGGTTATAGTAGATTTACTGCCGCTACAATTTCGGCAACTGCAGTTTATTTGGTAAATGTGTTAGATGTGTTTTTAAATGATCCCGAAGATGATTTTAGAAGATTGGAACAAAATGAGATGGATAAAGAAGAAGAATTAAAAAAGAAAAAAGCAACCGAACAAAAATTATCTCTTTCGCATGATGGGTTTGGACCAAAAATAAATTATACAATAACATTTTAAATGT
>CAYIXI010000022.1:0-29878 GCA_964367235.1 uncultured Chitinophagaceae bacterium
GTAAATCTTCCCGTTTATTTCTTGTCGCAGCTTACGGTGATAGCGGCGGAATTTACGAATATTCACTTCCAAAAAATGAATGGAATAAAATTGGAATTGACGCAGTATTGGATTCCTACTATTACAGTGACTTAAAAATTATTTCAAGTCCTAATAAACTTTATTTCGGAGGTAAAGGAATGTATGTCATGGATTTGAAAGAATAAAATTATTTATTTGGTGTTTATGAAAACAGCACGACCACCACCATACAATAAAAAGGCGCACTCAAGACGTTTCCAATGCAGGTGATCCGTCCAAGAATCTTTTTGCATAAGGAGATGTGTAGCTCTTAAGGCGCCTTTATTTTTTGTAAAGTAAAAATAAATACGAGAAACTTCAATTACAAAAAATTTAAGGAGAATAATCATGAAAACGAAAAAATTGTATATGATTTTAATAAGCATTCTTTTTATCACTTCAACGGTTCTAAACGCACAGATTACGCGCAGAATAGAACGCGTTGCCGGAAAAGAAGTAAAGACAAAAGTATGGAAAGGAAGAGAAATTCAGTTTGTAGAAAGAGAAATAGCGGTAAAAATTACACCTTCTGCAACACAAACAGAGATTAATGATTTGCTGAAAGCTGTTGACGGAAGAGTCATTAATGCGTTTGATGAACTAGGGTGGGGATTAATAGAACTTCCCACGACCAAAGATGAAATTCTTGCCATTGACGATTTGTTGAAACTACCGTTTGTTTCTGTTGCAGAACCTAATATGGTAACAAGTATCACTCTTGAACCAAACGATCCTTATTTCAAAGGTACAACTCCGGCAACATATTCTCACCTATGGGCGTTAAAAAACACCGGTCAAACGCCTCCGACTGGTACAAATGATGCAGACATAGATGCGACAGATGCATGGGATATTTCAACAGGTAACTCTGATGTTATTATTGCAATTCTTGATAGCGGAATTCCGATGCAAAACGGTTCGCTTTCTCATCCTGATTTAGACGACCCAAACAAAATTATTTTGGGACCAGATTATATCTTTGATGCAAATGGTGTGAAAGATGAATTAGGTCATGGAACGCATGTGGCAGGGATTGCTGCGGCTGAGAGTAACAATGGAATTGGAATAGCCGGTGTTGCATGGAACAATAAAATTATGGTTATCCAAGTATTTGACGCGTATGGTGCAGGTACTTGGTCCGCTTTTTATAAAGGAATTATTTATGCAGTTATTTATCAGAACAATAATCCTGGTAAAAAAGTTGTCATAAATTATAGTGGTGGTGGTGGAGGAAGTCAACAGGCACTTGATGCAGTTATTCATGCGAACACTTACGGTATACCAATTATTGCCTCCGCAGGGAATGCAAATGGTGGGGCAGTAGTATTTCCGGCAGCATATTCTTCAATATACCAAAATGTAATTGCTGTATCGTCAACGGATGCTACAGATATTTTTTCTCCTTTTTCAAGCCAAGGTAGACAAGTTTGTGTATCCGCTCCAGGTGGTTACGGAGGCTATTGGGATGGAAATGTACTCCGTTACAATGGTCCATTAGTACTCGGGAAAAATATTTTTTCTACCACCCCAAATTATCCATTTACTATTGCTTTTGACCCTATTTATAAAGATGATCCATATAGTACAGATGTATCCCAAAATTACGGGTATATGGCAGGTACATCAATGGCAGCACCAATAGTTACGGGAATTGCAGCATTGATGCTTTCTGTAAAATCAGATTTAACACCTTCGCAACTTCGAAGTACTATTCAATCAACTGCAGAAGATAAAGGTACGCCTGGTTTTGATAATTACTACGGACATGGCAGAGTAAATGCTCATCGTGCGTTATTGCCGCTTATCGCTCCGGCAAATTTTCAAAATACTGCGGTATCGGGATTTGTAACTCTAATATGGTCAGCAACAAACAATCCTATATTACAATATTACGAAGTAGAGCGTAAAATTAATAGCGGTTCGTGGACAGTGATAGCAACTACAACAGATATTTCATATTTGGATAATGAATTTAGAGTACAGAGCTCTGGTTTTACAACAGCGCAATATCGTGTTCGTCAAAAATCAATGAATGATGTTTATTCTAACTATAGTTCAATTGTAACAGTAAATGGCATATTTAATCCCACGGATAAAAATATTGCAATTGTCAAAATCCCATCCGAGTATCGATTAGATCAAAATCATCCAAATCCATTCAATCCAACTACAACAATCCAATATCAAATTCCAGAAGATGCAAATGTTGTAGTAAAAGTATACAACCTACTTGGTAGTGAAGTAGCAACTCTTGTAAATGAATTTAAGCCCACAGGTTATTATACAGTAAAATTTGATGCGAGTTCACTTCCCAGCGGTTTATATTTATATAAAATAAGTGCTGGCACATTTAGTGAAACTCGAAAAATGTTGCTTATGAAATAAATTCCTGTTTATAATTAATAACCCCAGACTTTAGTCTGGGGTTAAAAGTATCTCACACATTCTCTCGCGGACTTTAGTCCAAAAGAATGTGGCTAAAGTCGAAGACTTGTCGCAGACTCACCGAAGGAGAGCCGAAGTTATTTTTTGTTTTCCCCCCGAGATAAATCTCGGGGTTACTATTTCTAATTCAATCCTTTATTCATCCCGAAGGGATGAAACATTTATAGCAATTAATTTTCGTTTTGATGTACGACTCCGTTGGAGTCGCACACGATTATAAATTCTATTTCTATAAATGTAAGATGCCGTTGGCATCTAAAGGTGCCTTTGGCATCTAAAGGTGCCTTTGGCATCTGGGGTGATATTTGCTTTTTAGAAGTCTCATTACTTTCTTTCCGAGAAAGAAAGTAATAAAGAAATCTTTTCGAAATCGTAATGTGGAATTAAACTTTCCAAGTCTTTGCTTGTCCGCCTTGGCGGAAGACTTGGAAAGTTTACCTTTCGTCACTCTTCGATTTATCCGCCAAAGGCGGACAAGCTCAGAGTGACAATGACTTGTTATAGTTACCCCAGACTTTAGTCTGGGGTAAGGAGTGTCACCACCATCTTTCGGACTTTAGTCCAAAACAATGTTGCGGGATTATTTATTGGATTCCCGCTTTCGCGGGCATAACTTATTGATTTGTAAATTTTACAGAACACTCCTAAAGGAGTTTAAATATTTTGTTTGTAATCAATCTACAATCAGCACGCACCTACGGTGCTACTTAAAAATATTATTCTACAAAAAGTTCCGAAGGAGCGAACTGTTTGTAGAAAATAAATCAAATCGAAATAAAAGCTCCATCGGAGCGACCTATATAAAATTATTTTAAAATGTCTGAGTAGTAAAGAAAATATTGTTTTATTATATTGTTTTAAATTTTAATCGAAAATGAAAAAAATAATTATTCTAATATCTTTTGCATCACTCTTTTTTTCCTGCCAAGAAAATCTGACTAATAACAATGAAAATCATGGACTGGGAGAAGTGTCAACAATTTTTGTTGTCAATGGAAATAATAAAGCAATCGTTTTATGGATTGCGCCAAAAGATTTATCGGCAGAAAAATATATTTTATTTAGAGATACAATCGAAAATTATGCGATAAGTGAATCGAGAAAAATTGCAGTTTTCAGTTCAATTCCAAAAGGTGGTTTTGTTGACACGCCACTTGTAAATAATAAAGAGTACTATTATACGGTTGTTAGTGAGGCGACGATTAATTTGCAAATTTACCGAAGCGCGCCACACACTTACGCAAATGCCAAACCGATGGATTATTCGAATATTAGTTTTGACGAAATAAAATATTCGAAACATATTGGGCAGATTTTTAAAAGTGGTTGTGCGGTTTCAGATTGTCATGTTAGCGATAATGGTTTTCAAAAGTCATCGAATAGTTTACATAGTGGAGTTTTTTCACTCAAGTCGTGGGATGATTTGATGAATAAAAATCCAATCAGTTCGGTTGTGATTCCGTTTAAAGCAAATAAGAGTCAAATAATATTTTACTTAAATAGAGATTCACTTCTTATGGCGGTTTCAAAACCATTTATGCCAAACGATGATTTGTCGTTGCCAAAAAATCAAATTGAATTATTAATGAAATGGATTGATGCTGGCGCAAAAAATGATAATGATGAAATTGCATTTAGCGAGATGCCACTAAAAGGAAGAGCATTTGTAACAAGTCAAGGGGAGGATTTAACTACAATTATTGATTTGGATAAATTACAAATTGCTCGAATGATTACAACTGGAGTTGAAAACACATTGCAACAACCACCGGAAGCACCTCACAATGTTTCTGTTGATTGGAAAAATGAATTCTATTATGTCAATTTAATTAGCGCAAGTAAAATTTTAAAATTTAAATTAAGTGATAATTCAAAAGTTGGAGAATTGAAAACTGGAATAATTTCTCCTGCGCAAGTTGCAATCACATCAACTGGCGATAGCGCGCTTGTAACAAATTTTGAATCGCAAAGCAAAGCCATCACGGTGATAGATACAAAGTCGATGACGATTTTAAAAAATATAAATGACCCAGCAATGTTGAAACCGCACGGAGTTACGATTACACCAGATTTTCAATTTGCATTAACGGCAAATTCTTTTTCGGATAATTTAACTTTAATTAAAATGAGTGACTTAAGTATCGTTGCAACAATTCCAGTTTCTGCATCGGTGCCAGCATTACCGGTTGGCTTTCAATTTAAATTTGAACCGTATCAAATTGTATTTTCAAAAGATAGCAAACTGGCTTTTGTAACTTGTAAAAAATCTGGCGAAGTTAGAGTGATTGATTTAGTTCAACAAAAAGTTATCGATTCAATTCAAGTTGGTTCGGCGCCACTAATTCCTGCAATTTCTCCAAACGGATTATTTGTTTATGTGCCAAATCGAAATTCAAATTCAGTCAGCATTATCAATGTGAATGAGAGGAAAGTTACTTCGACAATACAAAATATTGGCGTGCAACCACACGGAATTGGGATTTCAAAAGATGGAAAATATGCGATTGTTTCGTGCGAGAATTTGGATTTATCGCAAGAGCCGCACCACCCGACAACAGGAACGAAAAAAATTGGAATTGTTTCAATAATTGATTTAACGACAAACCAAATTATTAAACAATTTGAAGTTGGAAATTTTGCCGCAGGAGTTGCAACTACATATTGATTTTGAAACTAAAATTATTTAAGACAAAATAATTATGAAAGAATATTTAGATTTAGTAGAAAGAGTTTTAACAAATGGAGTGAAGAAAATAAATCGCACAGGAGTTGATACGATTTCATGTTTCAGCGAACATTACAAAATTGATTTAAGCGAAGGCTATCCACTTGTAACAACAAAAAAATTAAATTTCAAATCGATGTTGCACGAAACATTGTGGTATTTAACTGGTGAGGATCATATTAGAAATCTTCGTCAACATACAAAAATTTGGGATGCATGGGCTGATGAAAATGGAAATTTAGAAACTGCGTACGGAAGATATTGGAGAAGATTTCCGAGTGCGCAAATAAATCCGCAAACAGGAAATTATGAAGTAAAAGAAATCGATCAAGTTGCAGAAATAATTAAATTAATAAAAACAAATCCAGAATCGCGTCGAATGGTAATTACAGCGTGGGAGCCGGGGAACGCATTAAAAAGTAAATTACCACCGTGCCATTACACTTTTGTTTTTAATGTAACTGATGGAAAATTAAATTGTCATTTAACACAGCGAAGTGGCGACATTGCGCTTGGAATTCCATTTAACATTGCGTGCTATTCTTTATTAACTCAAGTGATTGCGCAAGAGACAAATTTACAAGTTGGATATTTTGGCCACACTATAATAGATGCACATATTTACATCAACCATATTGAAGGATTGAAATTACAACTCAAACGAATTCCGAAACCTCGGCCGCAATTAATTATTTCAAAAAAACCAATCGATGAATTACGATTTGAAGATTTCAAATTAGAAAATTATATTTGCGATGAAGCAATAAAATTTGAGGTAGCAGTTTGAAAATAATTATTATTGCGGCACTAAATGAAAATCGCGTTATCGGAAAAGATGGAAAACTTCCGTGGCATATTTCTGATGATTTAAAAAGATTTAAATCTCTCACGGTTGGGCATACGGTTTTGATGGGGAGGAAAACTTACGAATCGATTGGAAAACCGCTACCAAATCGAAGAAATGTGGTTATAACTTCGGGGCAAATTTCTGAAATTGAAACATATAATAGTATTGAGATTGCGCTTGAGCGATTGAAGGATGAGGAAAAAATTTTTGTGATTGGCGGCGGAACAATTTATGCGCAATTATTAGACAAAGCCGATTGCCTTTACTTAACTATTGTGCATAATAAAATTGAAGGTGATACATACTTTCCCGAATACGAAAAAATAATTGCGGAAAAATTTATTTTGAAAAATGAAATTAAAACAGATGAATATTCTTTTTTGGATTTTGAAAGGAAATAAAATTAAGGATTGATTTTATAAGAGAGTCTTTTTGAACGAATTAAATTAAGCGAGTTGATAAACTCGCTTTTGTCTTTTTTGCTGAATGAATTCCATAGATTTATTTTTTCCTGCGCATCTGTTTTAAAATTGTAAACTTCGTATTTAGTTTTATTATCTGTTTTAGTAAATAAAAATTTAAGAGAGTCTTGTACAAATCCTTCTGTTTCAAGCATATCGAAACCAATTAAAGGAATTTTACGATTATGATTTATTGGTTGCAAAAGTGAATTTCCAATTGGTAAATAATTTAATTTTGCTGAATCAAGCAATCCATAAAAATCTAAAATTGTTGGAAGAATATCTAAATGAGAAGTATTTGAATTTGAATATGCGAAAAGATTTTGTTTAATTATTTCATTGAAATCTTTTGGCAAATAAATCCACATTGGAACGGCAACTTCTTCGTTGTATAAAGTTTGCAAATGACCAGAACGACCTCGTTCACCAAATGCTTCGCCGTGATCGGAAGTAAATAGAATTATAGTTGAGTCGAGTAAATTGTTAGATTCGAGTTGATTAAATATTTTTCTAATTAAATTATCTTGCTCAAGAATTGCATCATCGTATTTATCAATTAACTTGGAAGTTTTATCCTCGAATATTTTTTTTGAATATTTACTGATGTTGTACGGAAAATGAGTATTGTTGAATTGATAAATCCCAAAATATTTATTTTGCTTATTAATTAAATTTGGCAAATTAATTTCTAAAAATTCCTTGTCGTCAACTCCTAAATCGTTAGAACGGTTTAGATTAGTCATTTCCTGAAAAACAAAATTATCGAGAGTTGAATTATAAAGTTGGTCAAAAGTGGTCGTCTTCATTGCCTGCGGAGAGAAAAAGAAAGTGTTAATCTGCAACCATTTTTTTAAATAATCATAAATGAAAGGATGATTAAGTCTTTCTAAAGTAAAATTTCCGCTTAATAAAATTGGATTACTGTACTGCGTTGAAACAGAATTTGAAAAATGATTTTTAAAAAGTATGACTGAATTGTTCTTTATTAACTCGTCGAGAAAAGGAGTAGTTTTACGGTTATAATTGTATGCGCTATAATTATTTTTTCTCACACTTTCGCTTAAAATAATTAGGAAATTATATTTTGGTTCTGATATAATTTTATCCTTGATTTCAAATTTTCTTTTTACATAACCACGATGAACTAAGAAATTTTCATCAAAAAGATTTTCGCGAATTACATAAACGATTGAAAATAAATTTGATGGAGTGAAGGAATAACTTGCCGAACTAAATCGAACATTGTTTTGAAATACCGCAGTTAGTAGAAAAAATGAAAATAAAACAATCTTTATAAATTTCTTTGATAAGATTTCTAAAATCCTAACGGATTTATTTATCAAGAAAAAATAAAAAAGTATTACGCCAAAAAATATTAAAATGTGAATTAGATTAATGCTTGAAGCGGTAAGTGAAAATGCCTCTAATGGATGTTTTAAGAAAAAATTTAGCGAGTAATTATTTAGAGTTACTCCAAAATAATTATAATGCTCGTAAACTATAATTTGAAATAGGATTAAAAAAGTAGAAAAAATTAATATCAGTATAAATTTATATCTCTTGGATTTTGAAATCAAAAAGAAAATTGTCGTATAAAATATTAATTCGTAAAAAAAGGAAAAGGAAAAAAGTAATATTGAATCACTTTCTGCAACCGAGAAAAAATCCCAGCGGAGTATTAAATCTACAATAAAAATTAAGATTGGTAAGGCAAAAACTACTACAACTTGTTTTAGATTTATTTTGTCAAACATATTAGATAAATGAAAAAGATTTAAAACCAACTTAATTGTTTTTTCAGCTAAAAAAAAGTAAATTAGAGCCAATATTTAATAAAAACTTTTGAAAAATTCCAAAAAAAATAAAGTTTCAGATAAATTATTGCAAACTGGACTCGTTAATTCAGGCGAAATTCCTCAACATATCGCAATAATTATGGATGGAAACGGACGATGGGCGAAATCGAAAATGTTGCCACGAGTTGCTGGACATCGCGAAGGGGTTAATTCTGTTCGCGATATCGTGGAATCTTGCGCGCAAATCGGTGTAAAATATTTAACGCTTTATGCTTTCTCAACCGAAAATTGGAAAAGACCAAAAGACGAAGTCTCGATGTTGATGCGGCTTTTACTGAACGCAATTGGAAATGAGCGCGATAGGTTACACAATAATAATGTTCGATTAAGATGTATCGGCGATATTGCGTCGTTGCCGAAAGATGTGCAAAATGTTTTATTAGATGCGATGACGATGACGCAACGAAATACTGGACTGACTTTAATTTTGGCTTTAAGTTATTCTGGACGATGGGATTTGACAAATGCGATAAAAGCAATTGCGCGCGACATCGAAGATAAAAAACTTCCGTCGAGTCAAATTTCGGAAGAATTTGTTTCGCAATATCTTTCAACCAGAGAATATCCCGATCCCGATTTAATTATTCGCACAAGTGGCGAGATGCGCATTAGTAATTTTTTATTGTGGCAACTGGCTTACTCCGAAATAATTGTTACACCGGAACTTTGGCCAAATTTTAGAAGAGAAAATTTGTACGATGCGATTTCCGAATATCAAAAAAGAGAGAGAAGATTTGGAATGATTAGTGAACAAGTAAATAATAAAATTAAAAGAGACGCAAATAAATTTGTCAAAGGGCTAATAAAAAGTGTTTTCAATTCGAAATAAGTTTTTCCTTTTTTCTTTCACAATAATTTTTCTTTTCGCTTTAAATTCGAGACTCGAAGCGCAAACAAAAAATCAACCACAGCAATTTAAAATTCTTGGAATTTCTGTTGAAGGAAATTCTACTGCAGAACCTGCCGCAATAATTTTAAATTCCGGCTTAAAAGTTGGAAGCGAAATTTCTATTCCAAGTGAAGATACTCGTAATGCGATGAATCGTTTGTGGGGATTAAGAATTTTTTCTGACATTCAAATTTTAGTTGAGCGCACTGTTGGCGACGGAATTTATCTTTTAATTAAAGTTGTCGAACACCCAAGACTTGATAAAGTTGAAATTGAAGGTGAGGATGAAGTAAGTGAAAACGATTTGACCAAAAAAATTACAATTTTAAAGGGGCAAATTCTTTCTCCTTTTGAAATAAATAAAATCTTAAAAGCATTTAAAAAAGTTTACGAAGAGGATGGATTTCATCAAGTTAAATTTGAAACTGAAATTGTTGAAAGCGCCGACACGACTGCCAATGGAAAAAAAGTATTAAAAGTAAATATTACCGAAGGGGCAGAATCGCGAATAAAATCAATTATATTTTACGGTAATTTAAAATATAAAGATGGAGATTTGGAAGCATCCTTTGAGGAAACTCATCAAAAAGTTTGGTGGAAATTTTGGAGAAGCGCAAAGTTTGAAAAGAAAAAATTTGAAGATGACAAGAAAAAATTAATTCAGTTTTACAAAAAAAATGGTTACAGAGAAATTGAAATCATCACCGACTCGTTAGAATATGCTGATGATAAATCAAATATTATTTTAAAAATTTATTTAAACGAAGGACCACAATATAAAATTAGAAATATTTCTTGGGAAGGCAATTCAGTTTTTAAATCTGAAACTTTAAATGGACAACTTGGTTTTAAAACTGGAGATTTATTTGACGGAGAAAAATTTGAAAGAAATCTTCGTGGCAACGAAGAACAATCGGATGTTTCATCTCTTTATCTCGATAATGGATATTTGATGATTTCAATTGACCCTGAAGAAATTAAAGTTGGAGAAGATAGTGTTGATATAATTTTGCATGTCCGAGAAAGAAATCAATTTAAAATTTCGCAAGTTGAAATTCGTGGAAATTCTAAAACGCAGGAAAAAGTTGTTCGCCGAGAATTAAGAGTTGTGCCCGGAGATTATTTTAATCGAAGTGCAATTATTCGTTCTGTGCGACAGCTTTCGGTTTTAAATTATTTCAATCCCGAAAAAATTAAACCCGACACTCGTTTTGTTGATGACAAAACTGTCGATGTCGTTTTTGATGTCGAAGAAAAATCGAGCGACACATTTAACGCATCGGTTGGATATAGCGAAGCGTTTGGTGCAACTGGCGCAATCGGTTTAACATTTAATAATTTTGATATTGCCGAGCCACTCTCTGGCGGCGGTGGACAAATTTTAAATTTCGATTGGCAATTTGGAGATTTGAGTCGCTATCAAACTTTTTCAATTTCGTATCGCGAACCGTGGATGTTTAATACGCCAACTTCGTTTGGTTTTAGCGTGTTTGATACAAAGCAAAATTTCTATTACGATTTACGACAAACAGGTGCAACACTTTCGCTTGGTCGCCAATTTAAATTCCCTGACGATTATTTTCGTGGCGATTGGAGTTTTCGTTTCCAAAGTCTTAATGTGAAAAGTACAAATTATCTTTATGATAGAATTGGAAAATCAAATCAATTTACTTTTTCGCAAATTATTTCTCGTAACAGTATCAACAATCCTCTTTTTCCATCGGAGGGAAGTTCGGTTGCTTGGTCGCTTGAATTATCAGGTCCTCCATTTTTGCCTGGCACTGCCGAATACACAAAACACGGAATCGAAATTGATTGGTACACTCCGCTTGCCAATACTCATAAACTTGCGTTGTACCTCGGATTTAAATTTAACGAAATTTATCGTTTAGGAAATCAAAATTCTTATGTTCCTCCTTTTGAATATTTTTATATGGGAGGCACTGGTCTTGGAATGGTTGCGACGACTCCACTTCGTGGTTATCCCGATAGAGCAGTCGAGCCAATTACAATTAACAAAAGTTCAATCCCGGGCGCGGTTATGGAAAAAATTATGGCTGAGATAAGATTTAATGTTGCGCTAAATCCAATCCCGATTTATGTTTTGGCATTTGCTGAAGGTGGAAATATTTGGGAGTCATCTAAAAATATTAATTTATTTGATTTGCGTCGATCAGCAGGAATTGGCGCACGACTTTTGATTAACCCGATTGGGATGGTTGGTTTTGATTACGGCTACGGTTTTGATAGAGATAAATTATTAACTCCAGTAACTCCCGGATGGGAATTTCATTTCCAATTTGGAAGAGGATTTTAATTTTTTATAATCAAACAAAATATTTTTTTGAATTATTTTTAGATTAATTTTTTTTTGATAAAATAATTTTTTGGATAAATTTATCGAAATAATTCAAAGTTGGTTTGAAACTTTTTTTATATTATATTTATTTATTAAATTTTAACAATCAATCACTAACAAACAAAAAGAGGTCTTTTGTGAACAAACCAGTATTTTTTATAGTAACGATTTTAGCCTTATTTATTAACGCTGAAACGAGTTTTTCTCAAACAAAATTCGGATATGTTAGCTCTGAAACAATTTTAAAGGAATTACCGGAAGCACAAGATGCACAGAAAAAATTAGAAATTATTGTTAAAAATTGGCAAGACGAATTTGAAAAAATGAAAAGTTCATTGCAAGCAAAAGTTGACGATTACAAACGACAAGAAGCAATGATAAAAGATGAATCTACAAAGCAACAAAAACAAAGAGCATTACTTGAAGAAGAACAAAAAATCCAACAATACTATCAGGAAAAATTTAGCAACCAAGGTGAACTTGCTTTTCAAAGAGAAAAAATGATGACACCAATAAAAGAGAAAATTTTTAAAGCAATTAAAGAAGTTGCAAAAAAAGAAAAACTCTCGATGGTATTTGATAAAGCAGGCGATATAGTTTTGCTTTACGCTGATGAAAATTTAGATTACACTTTTAAAGTGTTGGATAATTTAAAACGAGGCAAATAATTTTTTTGAGAGGTTTTTATGAATCGTTTAAAAATATTTAAATCGATAATTTTATTTTTTTTAATTTCTTTTGTTGCTGATGCTCAGCAAAAAATTGCATTTGTAGTTTCGGAATCAATTATAAAAGAATTGACTGAAGCGCAAGAAGCTCAAAAGCAAATTGAAGCCATAAGTCAAGATTGGCAAAATGAATTAAAAAAAATGCAGGATGAACTCAACAAACAATTTGATGAATACGATCGCCGTAAGTTGATGATGTCCGATAGAAAAAGAAGTGAAGAAGAAAAACTTTTGCAAGAGTTTGATGCAAAAATGGTTGACTATCGCCA
Organism: uncultured Chitinophagaceae bacterium; assembly: GCA_964367235.1. Classification (GTDB taxonomy): domain Bacteria; phylum Bacteroidota; class Ignavibacteria; order UBA10030; family UBA8401; genus JBBTLW01. The sequence goes on from CAYIXI010000022.1 coordinate 12,640, forward strand.
GAAAAAATTTGGAACTAATGGCGAACTTTTTCAAAAACAAAATGAGATGATGAAACCTATTCAAGAAAAAATTTTGAAAGCTATTAAAGATGTTTCAACACAACTTGAATACGATTATGTTTTAGATAGAAGTAGCTCAACACTTTTGATGTACTCAAATGAAAAGCACGACATCACACAAAAAGTGTTGGAAAAATTACAGCAAAAATAATTTTCGATGAATGTAAAAGAATTAGCTTCGCTTGTTGATGGCAAAGTTATAGGCGACGAATCGATTGTTTTACATGGCGCTTCAAAAATTGAGGAAGCCAAATCTGGTGAATTTTCTTTTTTATCAAACCCGAATTACATAAAATTTTTAGATACTACTTTTGCTTCGGCTGTAATAATCAGCAATAAAATCGAGCTAAATAAATTTTCCAAACTTCCCCCTGCTTTAATTGTTGTAAAAGATCCGTACACATCTTTTGTGATTGCGATTGAAAAATTTCAAAAATTTGTGCCACTACTTGCAGATGGAATTAATAGTAGCGCGATGATTTCTAAATCCGCAAGTGTTGGAAAAAATTGTAAAATTGGCGCAAATGTTTTTATTGATGAAGATTGTAAAATTGGCGACAACACTTCAATTATGCATAATGTTGTAATTGAAAAAAATGTTTCGGTTGATGAGGATACTTTAATTTTTGAAAATGTTACAATACGCGAAGGATGTAAAATTGGTAAGCGAGTAATTTTAAATCCCGGATGTGTAATTGGAAGCGATGGATTTGGTTGGGCATCGAAAGAAGATGGTTCGTATAGAAAAATTCCGCAACTTGGAATTGTAGTTTTAGAAGATGATATTTCGATTGGTGCAAATTGTTGTATTGATAGAGCAACACTTGGCGAAACAAGAATTAAGCGCGGAACAAAATTAGATAATTTAGTTCACATCGGACACAATGTAATTATAAATGAAGATACAGTAATTGCTGGATTGACAGGAATTTCTGGAAGTTCGAAAATTGGGAAGCAAGTAAAAATGGGTGGACAAGTTGGAATTTCAGGACATTTAACGATTGCAGATAATACTACGATTGGTGGTGCGTCGGTAGTTTTATCATCAATAGAAAAAAGTGGAGAAACTTATTCTGGTTTTCCAGCGCGTCCACTTTTTCAAACTAAAAGAATTGAAGCATCGCTAAATCAATTACCAGAAATTTTAAAAACTATAAATAATCTTGAAAAGAAAATTGTTGAATTAGAAAATCTTTTGAAGAAAAATAATGAGGCAAAATAAAATGATAATTCAGCAAAGAACAATTAAAGAACCAATTTCAATTTCGGGCGTTGGATTGCATACGGGCAAACCTTGCACGATGACATTTAGACCTGCGCCAGAAAATCATGGAATAAAATTTCGTCGAGTTGATGTTGCTGGCTCGCCCGAAATTCCCGCGCTTGTAGATTTTGTAACTGATGTCTCGCGTGGTACAACGCTTTCAATCAACAATGTAAAAATAAATACAACCGAACATGTTTTAGCGGCAATCGCTGGCTTGGAAATCGACAATATTTTAATCGATTTGGATTCGAGCGAACCACCAATCGGCGATGGAAGCGCGAAACTTTTTGTCGATGCTCTCCTAAAAGCTGGTTACGAAAATCAAACTGCGCCGCGTGATTATTTAGTAATCGAGGAAACGATTCACTATAAAAACGAGGAAAAAGGGGTTGATATTGTTGCTTTACCAACCGATAGTTATCGATTGACCGTGATGGTTGATTACAATAATCCTGCGCTTGCAAGCCAGCACACAGGTTTGTTTGATTTGGAAAAACATTTCGTTGAACATTTTTCGATGTGCAGAACTTTTTGTTTTTTAAATGAAGTTGAAACTTTGCATGAGCAAGGATTAATCCAAGGTGGAAATATAAATAATGCAATTGTTATTGTTGATAAAGAATACACGAAAGAAGAATTAAAAAGACTTGAAACAAAATTAGGATTAAAGGATACACTTTTTCTCGGAAAGAATGGAGTGTTAAATGAAAAAGGATTGTATTTTAAAAATGAACCGGCACGACATAAATTATTGGATTTGATTGGCGACTTGGCTTTGATTGGCGTTCCGATAAAAGCGCAAATTTTAGCGGCTCGTCCCGGACATGCAAATAATATTGAGTTTGCAAAAATTATCAGAAAATTATATCAGCAGAAAAAAATAATTCGCAAATATCAACATGAGAAAAAAGCCGGAATAGTTTTTGATGTCAATGCAATAAAAAGAATTTTACCACATCGTTATCCATTTTTGTTGCTTGATAAAGTAATTGATTTTGAATTAAACAAAAAAATTGTTGCCGTAAAAAATGTTACAGCGAACGAAGAATTTTTTCAAGGACATTTCCCAGGAAGCCCAGTTATGCCCGGCGTTTTAATTGTTGAAGCAATGGCACAAGCTGGCGGAATTTTATTACTTGATGGTTCAACCGATCAAGAAAATAATTTAACTTACTTGCTTGGAATTAATAATGCAAAATTTAGAAAAATGGTTTTTCCCGGCGATCAATTAGTAATCGAAGTAAATCTAAAATTTAGAAAATCAAAAATATGTCAAATGGAAGGCAAAGCATTTGTTGAAGGAGAATTAGTTGCAGAGGCAGAAATTTTAGCATCGATTGGACCAAGACCGAAAGATAGAATCTCGTGAGTTTGTTAATTCATTCAACTGCAATCGTAAGCACGAAAGCAAAAATCGGAAAAAATGTTTCTATCGAACCATTTTCAATTATCGAGGAGGATGTCGAAATTGGTGATGATACAAAAATCGGTCCACATGTTTATTGCGCAAACGGAACGAGAATTGGCGAGCGAAGTGTAATTCACAAAGGAACGGTAATCGCAACTTTGCCGCAAGATTTAAAATTTGGTGGCGAAAAAACAACTTTTGAAATTGGCAACGATACGGTGATTCGTGAGTTTTGCACTTTAAATAGAGGGACAAAAGAGCATTGGAAATCCACGATTGGAAATAATTGTTTGTTGATGGCGTATGTGCATGTTGCGCACGATTGTGAAGTTGGCAATAATGTAATAATTGCAAATGCAACTCAACTTGGCGGACACACAACGATTGAAGATTGGGTAATTATTGGTGGGCTCGTTGGCATTCATCAATTTTCAAAAGTTGGAATGCATTCGATGGTTGGATCAAATTCTAAAATTGTAAAAGATGTTCCTCCATACATTCTTGCTGGAGGCATGCCAATAAATTTTGAAAAATTAAATCTACTTGGATTAAAAAGAAGAGGATTCACAAATGAGTCTATTGAAATAATTACACGAGCATATCAGATTCTTTACAAATCAAAAATGAATGTTGGCCAAGCACTTTTGAAAATAGAAGAAGAACTTGGCACAAAACCCGAAGCGCAAAAAATCATCTCTTTTATAAAATCTTCAAAACGAGGAATTGTTGGTTCTCGTTTCTACGAATAATATTTTTAAAAATGCAGTGGAAATGTATTGATACCGGTTTTCGCACAGGTCGCGAAAATATGGAATTCGATTTATCTCTTGTAAAAGAATTAGAAAATAATTCTGGTAAACCAACTCTCCGTTTTTATAAGTGGAAACCATTTTGCATTTCTACTGGTTATCATCAAAAACAAAATGAAATTAATTTAGAACTTTGCAAAAAAGATGGAATTGAAATCGTAACTCGTCCAACTGGTGGCAGAGCAATTCTGCATGCGAATGAATTGACATATTCCGTAGTGATGAATTCAAATGGTAATTCGGTAAATGAAGTTTATTGCGAAATCAGTAAAGCAATAGTTAAGGGATTAAATATACTTGGCGCAAAAGTTGAATATTCGAAAAATGAAAATAATCTTTCAACATTTTATAAAAATGATAAATCATCTTTTGCATGTTTTGCAACATCATCAAAATATGAAATTCAGTTTGAAGGGAAGAAGATAGTTGGAAGCGCGCAAAGAAGATTTACAAATAAAAATGAAGACGAAATTATACTACAACATGGCTCAATACTTTTAGATGAATCGCATTTGCAAATTTCAAATTTTTATTCCGAAAACATTGAAAACAAAAAACTGATATTAAAAAAACTATCCGAAGAAACTTCAAATCTGAAACAAATATTAGGAAGAAATCTACAGGTGGAAGAAATTCAAAATGCAGTATTTGAAGGATTTATTAAGTCTAAAATATTCGGATTTAATTCAACTTGCATCAGTAAAATTTAGTTTTTATATTTGCTCAACAAAATCCTTAAAAACAAGGATTTTTATTTGCGATTATGGAAACTATAAACACTATAATAGTTCCCAACATAAAAATAAATATATGATAAAAAATAATTTAATTAGTGAGAAAATAATTTCAAAGGCGCTTGAATTATTTTTCAAAAAGGGATTTAATTCTGTAACGATGGATGATCTTTCAACCGAACTTGCAATGAGTAAAAAAACTTTTTATAAAATATTTCCGAGTAAAAAAGAAATTGCGCGGATGGCAATATTGACAAATTTAAAACTGGTTGAAAAAAAGATTTCTAAGGTTATTGATTCCGACGAACCACTTTTAATAAAAATGTCAATTGTTTTAAAAATGGCTGGAGAGAATATTTCAAGAATCAAAAATGAAAACTTTCGAGATATAAAAAAATATATTCCTGAATTATGGGAAGAGATTGAAAAATTTAGAAAAGAAAAATTGCTATCAAAAATAGAAAAATTATTATACGAGGCAAAGGAAAATAATTATTTGCGAAGCAATATAAATATTGATGTATTAATTATGATATTTGAATCCTCGATTCATGGAATTATTAATCCAGATATTTTATCAGAGAAATCATTTTCAGCGCAACAAGCACTTCAAACAATTGTTGCAACAATATTTGAAGGTGCGATGACCGAAGAGGCAAGTAAGAAATTTAACGAAATAAACAAACTACAAAACTAAAAAGGTATTAAAATGAAAAATATATTTATTGCTTTAACAATATTATTAATTGGCTGTAATTCTAAAAATGAAAATATAATTGAAGCAAGTGGAATAATTGAAGGAACAGAAATTAAAGTTAGTTCAAAAGTAAGTGGCACACTTTCAAAAGTATATTTTGAGGAAGGTTCAACTGTAACAAAGAATGATACAATTGCCGAAGTCGATAAAACAATTCTTGAACTACAACTTAAACAAGCAATGGCAGGAGTTGAACTTGCGCAATCGCAGTTTGATATGCTTGTAAAGGGTGCAAGGAGTGAAGACATTTCTCAAGCTGAACAAGTATTAAAGCAAGCATTGGCAAATCTAAAAATATCAAAAACAGATTATGAAAGAATGATTTCACTTATTTCTAATAAAAGCGTCACAAAAAAACAATTTGACGAAACTGAATCGCGTTTTAAAATATCCGATGCTCAAGCAAAAAGTGCAGAACTTGCGCTTAAAAAAATAAAAAATATTTCTCGTCCCGAAGAAATTCGTTCAGCAAAAGCGCGACTAATCCAAGCCGAGGCAAATAGCGAATTAATAAAACAACAAATTTCAGATGCAACGATAAAAGCACCAAATAGTGGGGTAATTACTGAAATCCCATTTCAAGAGGGAGAATTAATTATGCAGGGTTCGACAGTTTCGACAATTATAAATTTGGATGAATTGTATTTAAAACTTTACATACAGGAAGTAAATTTAGGGAAAATAAAATATGGTGGAAAAGTTGAAATATTTGTTGACTCTTATCCTGAAAAAGCATTTGAAGGAAAGGTAACTTTTATTTCTCCAAGTGCAGAGTTTACTCCAAAAAATATCCAAACAAAAGAGGATAGAGCAAAATTGGTTTATGCAATAAAAGTTACAATTAAAAATATAAATAATATTTTAAAATCTGGTATGCCTGCAGATGCAAAAATATATGTTGAAATAAAATAATGAAGGCTGTCGAAATAAATAATCTGACAAAGAATTTTAAGCAAAACTGCGCAATAAATTCTTTTTCACTTGAAATAGAAAAAGGAGAAATGTTTGCTTTGGTTGGACCTGACGGAGCAGGAAAATCTACTTTAATTAAAATGATGTGTGGAATTGTCTCAGCAACAAGTGGAAATATTAAGTTATTTGATTACGACATTAAAAATAATATTAATGAAATTAAAAAAAGAATCGGATATCTTTCACAAAAATTTAGTTTGTATGGCGATTTAACAATTGATGAGAACATTGAATTTTTTGCAGAAATTCATGGAGTAAATAATTATGAAGCGCGGAGAAATGAACTTTTAAATTTCACACGATTAACCAATTTTAGAAATCGTCTTGCGGCAAAACTATCTGGTGGAATGAAACAAAAACTTGCGCTTGCGTGTACATTAATTCACAAACCAGAAATACTTTTACTTGATGAACCAACAACAGGAGTTGATCCCGTGTCGCGTAGAGATTTTTGGAAAATACTTTCAGAATTGCTCCACACTGGAATTACAATAATATTAACAACTCCATATTTAGACGAAGCCGAACGATGTTCTCGTGTCGCATTAATCAATAAAGGAAAATTACTTCAAGTTGGTACGCCAAGCGAAATAAAGAATCTCTACAAAAATAATTTATTTGAAATAATTTCAAACGACATTCGTCGTACTTATACATTATTAAAAGAAAATAGTTTGGTAATCGAAGTCCAAGCATTTGGAGATAGAATTGATTTTGCGATTTCAAACGAAAATAATTTACATGAAATAAAGTCGTATTTAAAAGGGAAAAACATAATAATAGAAAACATTCGGCAGATTTCGCCAACACTTGAAAATGTATTTATATCCTATTTAACTGAAAAAATTTAGAAAGTTTACAATGAAAAAATTATTATTAATTTTAATTATTACACCTTTACTATTGATTGCTCAAAATCAAAATCTAACACTCAAAGATGCAATTTTGATTGGCATAAAGGAGAGCAAAATATTAAAAATATCTGAGAAGAAAATATATTCTTCTAAGGCAAAGGAGAGAGAACAATTTGGAACTTTATTTCCGACTATAAAGTTGCAAAGTGGATATAATTACCAAAGCTCAGTTCCGGAATTTAAATTGCCAAATAGTAATTTGGCATTGTTCCCATTAATTCAAAATGTTTACTCCACGAAATTATCAATTCAGCAACCAATATTTACAGGATGGAAATTAACAAGCGCATCAAAAATAACCGAAGAGCAAAGAAAAATATCTGAAATAGAATTTAGTAAAGAAAATATTGAAGTGATATTTCAAATAACCACAACTTATTGGAATCTGTATCGAGCTCAACAATTAGAAAAATATGCTTTAGAAAATTTAGAATTTGCTAAAACAAGTTATAAAGATGTAAGTCAATATTTATTAAAAGGCATTGCAACGGAAAATGATTTATTAAAGGCAAACATCAGAATTACAAATTCCGAAATTGCATTGAGCGAAACAAGAAGCGGAGTAGCAACTACTGAATTAGTATTTAATATATTACTAAATAAAAATATTGAAGAAAAATATATTTTAACATCAAACTTAACAGAAGAAAATATAGTTTTTGATAAATTGCAAAATTATATTTCTAAAGGAATTGAAAATAGAAAAGATCTGTTAATATCAAACAAGCGTATTGAAAGTGCAAAATTAAATAAAAATATTGCATCAAGTGGATATTACCCGCAAATGTTTATTCAAAGTAATTATTATTCATCTCGACCAAACCAGAGATATTTTCCTTTAAAAAATGAATTGAAAGATTCATGGGATATTGGACTTTTGGTTCAATATGATTTCTGGAATCTCTTTTATTCATATTACGAAGTTGAACATGCAACTGCACAAATTGACCAATCCGAGATAAACCATTCAATATTAAAGGATGGAATTATGCTTGAAATAACTCAAAATTATTATTCAGCAGAAAGAAGTGTAGAAAAAGTTCGTTTGGCAAAACTCGCAAATGAGCAATCTGAAGAAAATTTTAGAATTACGAAAAACAAATATAACAATGGTCTTGTAACAATTTCCGAACTAAATGATGCGCAAAATATTTTCAATCAATCGAAAATTCAGTTTATTCAATCTTTGGTTGATCAAAAAATTGCAATTGCAAAATTAAATAAATCGATTGGAGAATATTAGTTGAGTAGTGCAATAATTGTAAAAGATCTCACTAAGAAATTTGGTGATTTTGTTGCTGTTGATAAAATAAATTTTGAGGTGGAAGAGGGAAAAATATTTGGTTTTCTTGGAGCCAATGGTGCTGGCAAATCAACTACAATCAGAATGCTCTGCGGTTTGTTACAATCGACAGGTGGAACTGCAACTGTTGGTGGTTTTGATATTAATTATGAATCTGAAAAAGTAAAAGAAAATATAGGTTACATGTCGCAAAAATTTTCTTTATATGAAGATTTAACAATAGATGAAAACATAAATTTTTTTGGTTTGACTTACGGACTTAATGCGAAAGAAATATCCGAAAGAAAAAAATGGATTTTAAATATCACTCAACTTATTGGAGAAGAAAATAAAACCGTCAAAGATTTATCGGTTGGAATAAAACAGAGACTTGCTTTGGGTTGCGCAGTTTTGCATCGCCCTAAAATAATATTTTTAGATGAACCAACAAGTGGAGTGGATCCGTTGATGCGAAGAAGATTTTGGGATTTAATAAATGAATTGTCTGACGAAGGAACAACTATAATTGTTACTACTCATTTTCTGGAAGAAGCGGAATACTGCAATAATATTTTAATGATTGACGCTGGGAAGGTTATCGCAAATGGAAGCCCGAAAGAATTAAAATCAAAATATTTAACAATGCCTATATTTGAAGTTAAAACTAATAATGTGATTGAAGCGCTTTCCCTTATTGAAAATGAAAAATGGGCGATTGAGGTTTCTATTTTTGGGACTTCGTTGCATGTGAGTGTTGAGGATGAAATTGAGGGGGAAAAACTAATCGTGAAAATACTCAATGAAAATAAGGTTAAAATCAATGGAATTTCAAAAATAGTTCCATCGTTAGAGGATGTTTTTATTTATTTGCTCGAACAAAAAAATAGAGAGAAAAATGATTAAAATATTTTTTCAACATATTTTTACGATTTTCAAAAAAGAATTACGACAGATAAAAAGAGATAATCGAAATTTAGCTTTGTTAATATTTTTTCCTACAGTGTTATTATTTTTGTGGGGTTACACAATGAATTTTGATGTAAAAGATATTTCTGTAGTTTTAGTTGATGATGATTTATCCGCTGATAGCAGAATGTTCTCACAATCATTTTTTACTTCAGGATACTTTGTTCATAAATTTACAGCCAAATCGAACAAAGAAGCTCAAGAGATTTTGGATAATGGAAAAGTAAAAATGGTTTTATACATTCCAAAATATTTTTCCGCTAAAATATTAGCAAATGAAAATATTGACATTCAAATATTAGTTGATGGAGTTGATGCAAATACAGGTACAACAATTGTTGGATTTGCTCAAGCAGTTACTCAACAATACAATCAAAAATTAAATTTAAAAACACTTTCAAAATTTGGGAAAGATTTAGTGATTCCCATAAATTATGAATCAAGAATTTGGTACAATCCAGAACTGAAAAGCGAAAAGTTTTTAGTTTCAGGAATTATTGGATTTATAATTGCGATGACTTGTGTGATTTCAACTGCACTATCAATTGTAAAAGAGAAAGAATCAAACACAATCGAGCAAATTGATGTATCGCCAATAAAATCTACAGAGTTAATAATTGGCAAATTAATTCCCTATGCTATAATTGGAATTATTGCAACGGTAATAGTTTTATTTTTTGCATATTCAGCGTTTGGTGTTGAAGTCAAAGGAAGTTACACTTTACTTTTTGTCGCAACTATTTTATTTACTATTGCATGTTTGGGTATTGGATTGTTTATTTCTGCAATTTCAAATACACAACAATCAGCATTTCAACTCGCCGCACTTATGGCAACACTACCAACTTTTATTTTATCAGGTTTTATGTTTCCAATTAAAAGCATGCCATTTTGGTTGCAATTAATTACAAATATCACTCCCGCAAAATTTTATTTGAGAATAGTTCGTGGAATAATGTTAAAAGGGACAGGTTTTACAGCGTTTTGGGATCAATTTTTGTATTTACTTTTATTTTCGATAATCGTAATTGGAATAAGTTCGTATAAATTTTCGAGGAGAAAAATTTAAATGAATTGGCAAAGAATAAAAGCAATTTTGATAAAAGAATTTGGACAACTCTTTCGCGATAAACATATGTTGCCAATAATATTTATTGCGCCAATTTTACAATTGACACTTTTTGGATTTGCGGCGAGCCTTGATGTAAAAAATATTAGTATCGTACTTTTAGATTATGATAACTCAAAAGTTAGCAGAGAAATAATTTCTAAAATTAGTAATTCAGGTTATTTTAATATCGAGTATGTAACTCAGAATTATAAAGAGATTGGAAATTATTTAGATGAAGGTAAAGCATCGGTTGGAGTTATTATTCCAAACGGATTTGAAAAAAAACTTTTACGAAACGAATCATCAACTTTGCAACTTTTAATTGATGGAAGCGAAGGAAACACTGCGGCTATTGCGCAAAGTTATATTCAGCAAATTATAAATCAATATTCAATCGAATTGCTTTCTTCAAAAATTGGAAAAATATCAAGAAGTTCAATTACTGCTGAAATTAGAGTTTGGTATAATCCAGCACTTAAGTCGAGAAATTTTATTGTTCCAGGAGTTTTAGTAATTCTACTAATGCTAACAACAATGAGTTTGACTTCGATGGCAATCGTAAAGGAACGCGAAATAGGTACATTAGAACAATTAATGGTAACTCCAATAAAACCAACTGAACTTATGATTGGAAAAATATTGCCTTATGTTTTAATTGGATTAATAAATATTACTGTTGTGCTATTAGTAATTAATTTCGGATTTGGAATTGAAATAAAAGGAAGCATATTTTTATTTTATATTTTAACAGGTATATTTTTATTAAATTCTCTCGGGCTCGGATTATTAATTTCAACAATTGCAAAAACTCAACAAGAAGCTTTAATGTTTGGTATGATGTTTATTTTTCAACCAATGTTAAATTTATCTGGATTTGTTTTCGCAATAGATTTAATGCCAAAATTATTTCAGTTTGCATCATATTTAATTCCTGTAAAATATTATTTAATCATTGTAAGGTCCATCATTTTAAAGGGAGTTGGAATAAGTGAGCTTTGGTCCAGCGCATTAGCACTTCTGATTTTAGGCTCAATTATTTTGGGATTAAGCATAAAAAGATTTCATAAAAAATTAGAATAGTTTTTGATTTGACTTAAATAAAATATTTATTATTTTTACACATAGGGTTGGTGACATTTATCACTGACTTGTGAGATTTTTAAACATATTTTCCAACTAAAAAGGGAAAGGAAAAATATGAAATGCACAGAATGTGGAAGTAGAATTGAGAAAAAGTTTTACAGAAGTTTTTTTGTATTGATTGGTTTAGTTTTAATTGTTTTTTGTGGATTTTTGATTTTCGCACCTATTCAATTATTTTTTGTTGGGGTTATTGTAATACTAATTGCCCTTACACAAATTGAAAAAAGATATTTTAAAGATGTTGAGACATTGGTTTGCGAAAAGTGTGGTCACAAACAAGTATTTGTACCAAGATATTGATTTATTTTAAAAAATAGTTTTGATTAAATTCCATGGTGGGTTTAAAGCCCACCATTTTTATTTATGAAGATATCATCGTTAATCGGGCATTCAACGGAATTATATAATGTAATTTCTAAATCCACTTTTCCAGCAGATTTAATTATTTCAAGATATTTCAGAGAAAGAAAATATCTCGGTTCAACCGATAGAAGATTTATTTCCGAAACAATTTATGGCGTTTTAAGAAATAAAAAAAGATTAGAATATTTACTGGAACAAAATAATTACAAATCCGAAAACGAAACTATTTACCGCATAATTATTTTATTCTTATATTTTAGTAATAAAAATATTTCTGAAGAAGAATTATTTCAAGTTTGTAGTAAAGAAGAAATTCAATCATTAAAAATATTATCAAAAGTAATTCCAACTTCAACTTCAATCAACGAAAAACTATCGCTTGAATATTCTTTTCCGGAGTGGCTGATTGAAAAATTCCTCCTGCAATATTCTGAAAACGAAACTGAACAACTTTGTCAATCATTAAACGAAACTGCCCCAATTACTTTACGAGTCAACACATTAAAAACTAATCCTGAAGAATTAAGCAAAAAATTATTGGAAAATGGAATTCCATCAAGCAGTGGAAAATATACAAATCTCGCAGTTTTATTAAATAAAAGAATTAATGTTTTTTCACTTCCATTTTTTAAAGATGGGTTTTTTGAAATGCAAGATGAGGGGAGCCAAATAATATCATTGCTTGTTGACCCAAAACCTAGCTCGATTGTAATTGATGCTTGTAGTGGAAGTGGCGGAAAATCTCTTGCGATGGCAGCAATCATGAAAAACCGTGGAGAAATATTTGCGTTAGATATAAATGAAAAAAGATTAAATGATATTCGATTGCGAATAAAACGAAGTGGCGCTGATACGATTCGAGTTAGAAAAATTATTGAGAATGAAATTCCTACTGACTTGATTGAAAAAGCTGATTATGTTTTGATTGATGCGCCTTGCAGTGGGACTGGAACGCTTCGTCGCAACCCAGGAATGAAATGGCAACTGCAAGAAAAATCAATTGATGAATTAAGGATAAAACAAATTTCAATTTTAAATAGCTATTCTAAATTAGTTAAAATTGGTGGAAAATTAATTTATGCGACTTGCTCTTTACTTAAAGATGAAAATGATAATATTATTGATAAATTCTTATCTGAAAATAAAAATTATAAATTGATTGATGCATCTTTAAGTCTTTCACGATATGGACTTGAAAAATTGTCAAAAGATAAATATTTAAAAATGTCTCCTCACTTAAATGGCACAGATGGATTTTTTGGTGCAATAATGGAAAAAATAAAATGAAAAATATATTATTATTTCTAACTATTTTAATAGTTGGTTGTGCAAAAGAAACTGATGTTGAATTGTGGCAAAAAGTTATTGACTCAAGAGAGAGAAAATCTTTCGATTCGACAATTCTTTTCGCACAGAGAATTTTAAAAGATTATCCTAAAAGCGATATGATTATGCCTTCAACATTTATGCTTGCTGATGTTTATTACAACAATATTAAAAATTATGAAAAATCTTTATTTTATTTTAAAAAATTTACAAATGAGTATCCTTCGCATTCTCAAACTGCATATTCAATTTATTTTTCCGGATTCATTTATAATAATCATTTATTAAATTTAGATAGCGCAGAATTGTACTATAAAAAGTTTATAAAAGAATTCCCAAATCATGAACTAACGCATGCAGTGAAAAAGGAATTAATTTTTATTGAATCAATGCAAAAAGTAAAATGAACAAAAATTTAGAATATCTTCAACCAGAAATAGTTTCAAAACTCGCAAACATGGAATTGCGCGCGAGATTAGTAGTTGAAGGATTTTTAACCGGCTTGCATAAAAGCCCATACCACGGTTTTAGCGTTGAATTTGCTGAGTATCGTCAGTATTTGCCAGGTGATGAAATTCGAAAAATGGATTGGAAGGCATATGCCCGAACAAATAAATTATACATAAAAAAATACGAAGAAGAGACAAATTTAATTTCAAATCTTGTAATTGATGTTAGCGCTTCGATGGGTTACAGCTCAAATAAAATTACAAAATTAAATTATGCAAGTTATTTAGCCGCATCGCTTTCTTATCTTTCAATTGGGCAACGCGATGCAGTTGGTTTAACTTTATTTGATGAAAATATTCGAACCAAAATCGAACCTCATTCAACTAAAACTCATTTAAAAAGAATATTGCTCGAGCTTCAAAATATAATTCCATCAAAAAAAACAAATACTTCAAACGCGCTTAATATTTTAGCTGAACAATCTCGAAGAAGAGGTTTAATAATTTTGTTCAGCGATTTGTTTGATGAGCCAAGCGAAGTGATGCGAGCGCTTAAACATTTTCGATATGATAAGCACGAGGTAATTCTTTTTCATATTCTTGACCCACTTGAAAAATCTTTTGCACACAAAGACGATGCGATATTCCGAGATCTTGAAACTTCTGAAGAAATACGAACTCAGCCATATCAATTACAAAAATCTTATCAAAATGCGATGAAAGATTTTATTGAATATTATAAAAAAGAATGTCTCTCACAAAAAATAGATTATGTTTTAGTTGACACAAATACTCCATTCGATATAACTTTAACTCGTTATTTAATTAAACGAGAGCAGATGAAATAATCCCATTCATGTCAAAAAATAATTTAGCAGAAAAAAATATTGTAATTCGTGGTGCAAGTGTACACAATTTAAAAAATATTGATTTAGATATTCCTCGAAATAAATTAGTAGTCATCACTGGTTTGTCCGGTTCAGGAAAATCATCTCTTGCGTTCGATACTATTTTTGCCGAAGGACAGCGCCGATATGTTGAAACGCTTTCACCTTACGCACGGCAATTTCTTGGACTGATGGAGAGACCAAATGTAGAATTCATCGATGGACTTTCACCGGCAATTTCAATCGAGCAAAAATCAATTTCACATAATCCTCGTTCAACAGTTGGCACAGTCACAGAGATTTACGATTTTCTTCGATTACTTTTTGCGAGAGTTGGCGTGCAATATTGCACAAATTGTAATTTGAAAGTTGAAAAGCAAACAATTGACCAAATTGTAAATTCCATATTAAAATATAGTGATAATTCAAAAATTCAGATTTTGTCTCCAATTATAAATGGTAAAAAAGGACATTACAAAGAATTGTTTGTTAAAATTTTAAAAGATGGATTTTTGCGAGTTCGAGTTGATGGTAAAATTTTAGAAATAACGAAGGGATTGAAACTTGACAGATATAAAATTCACAATATTGAAATTGTAATTGATCGAATTGTTGTAAAAAAAGAAAATCAAAATCGAATTAGTGAAGGAGTGAAACTTGCAACCCAATATGGTGAAGGAGTTTGCATTTTATTTGATGGGGAAAAAGATAATTTATTTAGTACAAAATATTCTTGTTCAAAATGTGGTATAAGTTATAGTGAACCAATTCCGAGATCATTTTCTTTTAATTCTCCTTATGGCGCTTGTAGTGAATGTGAAGGATTAGGTGAAAAAAAAATAATAGACAAAGATTTAATTATTCCAAATGATAATATTTCAATCAACGATGGAGCGTTATCTCCATTTGGTAAAGTTAGGGACACGATTTATTTTAGTCAGTTTAAAACAATATTAGAAAAACATGGTTACGATTTTACAACTCCAATTAATAAATTATCAAAAATGGCTTACGAAGAATTATTATTTGGAACAGGAAAAGAAAAAATATCTGTAACTTATTTGTCATCAAAAGGAAGATCGAAAACTTATCGACACAGATTTGATGGTATAATTGGAATTATGAAAAACTATTATGCAAATTCTTCATCTGGAAAAATTCGTGAATGGGTTGAAGGATATATGCAGACATCCCTCTGTAAAGAATGTGATGGGAATAGATTAAAAAAAGAAAATCTATCAATATTTATCCAAAGCAATAATCAAAAATATCGGATTAGCGATATTGTTAATCAATCATTGATAAGTGCAAAAAATATTATTAATAATTTAAACTTTTCATCACGCGAACAAAAAATTGCACAACCAATTATATCAGAAATAATTCAGCGACTTGGTTTTCTCCTAAATGTTGGACTCGAATATCTTTCACTTAATCGTTCAGCAAGAACTTTATCTGGTGGCGAGTCGCAACGGATTCGTCTTGCAACGCAAATTGGTTCTCAACTTGTTGGAGTGATGTACATTTTAGATGAGCCAAGCATTGGATTGCATCAAAGAGATAATTTAAAATTAATTGACGCACTTAAAAATTTACGCGATTTGGATAACACAGTTTTAGTGGTTGAACATGACAAAGAAATGATGGAAAATGCTGATTTTATTGTGGATTTAGGACCAGGCGCTGGTGAGCATGGCGGAAAAGTAGTTGCGATTGGTTCACCGAAATATTTTCATACTCATTGGCATAAAATAAAATCTCAGCATTCTTCCACAGTTGAGTATTTAATTGGCACAAAAAATATTTTAATAAAAAAAAATCAGAGAGAAACTAATAATCAATTATTAAGTTTAAGTGGAGCAACTGGTAATAATTTAAAAAATACAAATTTAAAATTACCTTTGGGAAAATTTATTTGTATTACCGGAGTGAGTGGTTCAGGGAAATCAACTTTAATAAATCAAACGCTTGTCCCTATTTTATTTAAAAAGATTTATAATTCGAAAACAACGCCGTTAAAATATAAATCAATTTCTGGAGTTGAATATTTCGATAAAATAATTGAAATCGATCAATCTCCAATTGGAAGAACTCCAAGATCAAATCCTGCAACTTATACAGGTTTATTTACTTTTATTAGAAATATATTTTCCGAGTTGCCAGAATCAAAACTTAGAGGTTATTCAATTGGAAGATTTAGTTTTAATGTAAAAGGTGGAAGATGTGATACTTGCGAAGGTGATGGAGTTAGAAAAATTGAGATGAATTTTCTACCCGATGTTTATGTTGCTTGCGAAACTTGCAGAGGAAAAAGATACAATCGAGAAACATTAGAAATCCATTTTCGCGAAAAATCAATTTCAGATATTTTAGAAATGACTGTTGAAGAAGCGTTAAAATATTTTGCGGAACATCATCACATCCATCGCATACTTAAAACTTTATTCGATGTTGGATTAGGTTATATCAGATTAGGACAACAAGCCACAACTTTAAGTGGAGGCGAAGCGCAAAGAGTTAAACTTGCAACTGAACTTGCGCGACCAAGCACCGGAAAAACTTTATTTGTTCTTGATGAACCAACAACTGGTTTGCACTTTGATGATATAAAAATGTTACTTGAAGTTTTAAATAAAATTGTGGATAAGGGAAATACCGTTGTTGTTATTGAACATAATCTCGATGTTATTAAAAATGCTGATTGGATAATTGATCTCGGTCCGGAAGGTGGGGATAAAGGGGGAGAGATAATTGCAGAAGGAACTCCCGAAGAAATTTCAAAAAATAAAAA